>JAFGXY010000075.1 GCA_016936395.1 Paracoccaceae bacterium
ACGCCATCATAACACGCAGAACATAACCAATGGGTGGGTCAGTTCTCGGTGACAACGCCGGGTCAAATCTCAGTGGCAATCAACAGTTGAAACGATAATGCGCAGCATGCGCACCTGACCAACAGACACATTCAAGGCCGGACAAAGGCTGCCAGCAGTCCTAGTGGTTCCAGTCTGACACGAACTTGCCGTGCGTCAGGCGGCGTCGATGACGACGAAGGGCAATAATGCGGACGGTGCTGGTGTTCTTTGCACGTGGGCAAAACAATTCGCGGTTACGGCATCACCGACATGAAGGGCGGAAATGGGCCCGTGAGCTCGCGGCATTTCATATGCAGAAACCGTCCAGCACGGAAATTCGGCATCTGCATCCAAACGGCAGAAACGCGCAGTTTGCGGACAATGCCCTATGTTCGCATGCTCCGACCCGACCAGCCGAGAGCTGTGCCCTAATCACTCAGGCGTGGGCTCCAGCGCTTCAAGCACGCGCCGCTCCTTTACCAGCCGCCCGTTCCGCTTCGTGCGGACAAACTTCACCTGTGCCCGGACAGGTTGAAGCAGCAGCCGCTCTTTGAATGCCGTGTCCGATGTGTATTTGAGGGCTAGGTCCTCGGACACCGCACCCTCCATCGTGCCATCGGGCAGGCGGAGCTCAAATTTGCGCGCCTCAGGTAAGACGCCCAGGAGCACCCCGTCCACCGGGACCACTTCCTCTGTCACCTCCACCTCGCCTAGGCGACGGGACAGCCGCCCCACATCATCAATGGAAAGGGCCAGCCGCCGCTCGTCACCAACAATGCGGGTGCTTGCGCCCGCGTCAAACAGGACCTTGGCGAACTTCTGCACCGCAGCAACTAGGCGCGGCTGGGTCACCTCCAAGGTGGCCTCAAACTCCGCATCAGACCCCGCGCTGAGGTTGCTGATGAGCTGGGTCGTGTCCTCGACAGCCTCCTTGAGGTGCGAAGGCAGCATCTCCTGTTGCTGGGGCGGCAGCTCTTCAAGGATGAAGCCCATGGAGCCGTGAACCAGGTCGCGGATGAACAGGCGGGCCTGGTCGCCAGCGGGCAACCTCCCGCGCTCAGACAACTCCACACCATTGTGCGAGGCAAGCGCCAGAGTCACCACCTTCTGGTAGCTGTCCAGCGCCTCGGTCGTGAAGTCCAGCCGAATGTCACCTGAACCAATGACCGGGTTGCCGTCAAAGATCACGGCGACAGAGGCGTAGCTGGAGCGCCCAGCCGCCAGAGCAGCAATTTGTTGGTCAATGTCCGCAAGGCGGCTCTGCCACATCACGCGCGCAGTGCCCCATGGGCTGTCGCCAGCCTCAGTGATCTGCCGCTCTACGTAGCGCCGGTCAGCCTCTAGGGCCTCGATTGAGAGCAGGACGGGCATTACGGACCCCCAAGCTGTGACAGTGCGACCTGGTCAGCGGCGGGGTCAAGGGCGAGCCCGGCGAAGCCCTTCCAGGCGAACGTGTCGCGCTGATGTGAGAACAGCCCATACCAGTAGATTATGTCGCTGATTAGGTTCATCGGCTGCGCCTGCCGTTCCTCGAACAACACAGCGTAGGTGTCCAGGCTGAACCGCTGCTTGTTAAGGTTGCGGTCGGCTACCTCGGCATTCCAGAAGGGGAGCCCAGTCGCCTGCCATGCCGTAGGGTCGGTCAGATACCTGAGCGGCGCGTTCAGGATGCTGAACACGTCAATGTCGCCTGGGTTGCGGCTTTCCAGTGCCTCCACGTTCTCCACGAAGCTGCCGTCAATGAACTGTATGCCGCCCACGTAGCCCCCTTGGGCGAGGAGCGCGCGGTAGGCGATTAGGTTGCGCAACAGTTGTTGCCGGTGGGGTGTCGTGCCGAATGCGCCCACGAGCTCCGGCATCGTGACCCAGTAGGGCGAGCGGTCGGGCGTGGTGGCATCCGCGCCGACGAATGGCGGCAGCAGACCCCGCAGGTCGAATGAAGGCAACGGCACGGCGAAGCCCTCCCCGCTTGCAGTGGCTTTTCAGCATTCATGCAGCATCGCATCCCAATGGTAAACAACGCGTTTCGTCGCGCCTCCCAGGCGATGCAGGCATACTGGCAACCATGAAACGCCAGTTAGCCTCGCTGACTAGCCCGGGTGGTGCTCAAGGCCAGCCCGTTTTGATCTCAGCGGCCGAGTCAGTAGCCACGGCGGTGGCATAGTTAATAAATGCCCGCACATGCGCCCGGATGGCCCTGTGAAGGGCCTGTATGTCGGCGGCAGCAATCCGCTGAATGCGTATGTGCATGGCACTCGCGCAAAGGGCCGGAACAAAACTTGTGGCGACGCCTTTGACCATTAGCACTGAACCGAACCGCCCGATGAACACCGAACGGATCGCGGTCATGTCATGGGGGCTGCCCTCGGGCATATGCGCGATCTGGCACCCCACCGGCGTATCGCATCAAGTATGCCGAAGCGCGGTCTCGATCTCGTGTAACAATCGCTGTCGCGCGGACGAGTGGCCGTTTCGGAGCGCGGAGCTTGATTAGGCGAGTGGTGGTTCTAGGCTGATAACGTTGCCGCACCTGCGAAAGGGCTTTCTATGCAGCGGGATGCCTGAATATCGCTGATGGGCTCGACGCCGACGTAGGGCATCTTGCGTCAGGCGGCGAGCACTAGAATCGGCAAAAGGCGTTTACTGCAGGCCCATGATCCTCAAAAACCAACTTTTGTCGAAAAGTCGGTCTTTGGATGTCGAACAACAACTGCAGAGGCTTGACGTTGGCGACCCCGGGAGGACTCGAACCCCCGGCCAGCCGCTTAGAAGGCGGCTGCTCTATCCAGCTGAGCTACGGGGCCACGCGACAGAGGTTTAAACGACAGGCGTGATTTGGGCAAGCGATCAAGCCTCTGCCTCGGGCGGCGTTTTGCCCAGCCGAACCGCACAGGCACATATAGGGTCAACATCAGACTGTTCCCGCCACGTGTCACGAAAGCCCCCGGAGATGCCGAAGACCGCAATCGCCTTTCTGATCCAGGCTGCTGTATCTGCGTTCACTTTTGACACGGAGAAACTTCTTGCCTCGCCGGGGCAGTTCAGCAGCAAGATCGTTCCTCTGGTCTCGCTTGCCCGCAATTCAACATTGACGTCGGTCAAAGCGAAAGGCAGGGTTCGAGATCATAGAGTTGGGCTGGAGAATAGGTTGACAGGAAAGTCAGTCGTTACGGCCGTTGCGTGCGGTTGGGGCTGACCAAGGCTCTGCCAAGAGGGGAAAACCGAGCATGGGTAAGCTTGAACGCAAGGCGCAGGGTCGTTCTCGCAGGAAATCGCATGATGTCCTTGCAACCTTGGTGACTTGCGCCGCCGTGTTCGGACAGGGCAGCACCGCGCAGGCGCAGGATGCCGATGAACTGGCGCGGCAGTTGTCCAACCCCATTGCCTCTCTGACCAGCGTGCCCCTGCAAGGAAACTTCGACTTCGGTGGTGGCGCGGATGATGACGGCAACGCTTTCACCCTGAACGTGCAGCCGGTAGTTCCGATTCCTCTGAACGACAATTGGGTGCTGATCTCGCGCACCATCGTTCCGCTGTCCTACCGGGACTATGCCGCAGCGCCGGACTCGCACATCTCGGGCATCGGCGACATCACGCAAAGCTTCTTCTTTTCGCCAGGAACAGCGTCAACGGCCTGACGTGGGGTGTCGGCCCGGTCTTCCTGCTGCCGACGGCAAGTGATGACCGGCTCGGATCGGGCAAGTTCGGTGCCGGTCTGACCGGGGTCGTCCTGAAGCAGACGGGACCGTGGACGCTGGGTGCCCTTGCCAATCATATCTGGTCTGTCGCCGGGGATGACGACCGGCCCGACGTCAGCGCGACCCTCTTCCAGCCTTTCGTATCCTATGGCCTTGGCAACGGGCAGACGATCTCCCTTAACGCCGAGTCGAGCTACGACTGGGAGAACGACCAGTGGACCGTGCCGATCAACGTCGGCTATTCGAAGGTCTTCAAGGCCGGTCAACAGATGATGAGCTGGCAGGTCGGCGCGAAATACTATGCCGAGGGCCCTGACACGGCCCCGGCGTGGGGGGTGCGCACGACGCTGACGCTGCTCTTCCCGTGACGTCCGAGTGGTAGGGTCGCCTTTGCGATCACACTTACCGGCATTTGAGAAACGCTTGCTCGGCGAACAGCCGCAGGCGATCCTGAAACCCAGCAGCTGGGCACTTGGGTGCGTATGACCAAGATGCGTCTGCCAGCAGCAAAGCGAAAGGGAACGACCTGACATGGACACGCACGGATGGCTTGGGACTGAAACACTGAAGACGCGCTCCGGCGACTTCAGGTTCGACAATGGCTACCCCACCGAAGAGTCGGCCACCCGCCTGCTCGACTTGCAGACACTCAACCGTGCCACCGAGGTTTACCTCACCCAGATGATGGCGGTGAACGTGCTGGCGTATCGAGAAGGCTCGCGGGCTTTTGGCGCGACACGGCCGACGCAGGTGATGATCTGGGAAAACCTGTTGGATGCCAAGACGTTGATGCTGACCGGCAATACCGAGACCGTCTATGCCACCAGCCAACTGGCGCTTGGCACCGATGGTCCGACAGTGATCGAGGCACCGCCCCTGATGCTTGGCTTTCTGCTGGACGGCTTGCAGCGCTACCTCGCGGATATCGGCCCCCTTGGCGCGGACAAGGGCAAGGGCGGGAAATACCTCGTCCTGCCGCCCGGTTTCAAAGGCAACGTGCCGGACGGGTATTTCGCCGTACAATCCCCGACCAACTCGGTGACATTCGCGGTGCGCGGCTTTCAGGTAGACGGCAAGACCGATCAGGCCGTCAACCTCATGAAGCAGCTTAGGGTTTATCCGCTCGACAAGGCTGCTGCGCCGCCCGCGATGGAATTCATGAATGCGTCGGGCAAGGCCATCGACCAGGTGTTCCCGGACAACTTCCGCTACTTCGAACTCCTTGCCATGCTGGTCGAGGAAGAGCCGCTTGACGTGTTCGACCCGCTCGCACGGTCGATGATGCGGGCGATCGGTATCGAGAAGGGACAGCCATTCGCCCCGGACGAAAGGATGAAGGCGATCCTGTCAGAGGCGGCCCGCTTGGGCGGCGCAATGGCGCGCGCCAACTGCTACGCGTCAAGGGCGGGCAAGTATTATCCTGACCGGAACTGGGAAGGCGTGCCAGCGGGTATGTCCTACACCTTCGAGAAAGACGGCGCGCCGCAAGTCGACGCCGCGAACTACGTCTACTACATGGCCTGGGGCAACTCGCCAGCCCTGATGGAAAAGAATATCGGCCAAGGTTCCCAGTATCTCTGGACCTACCGTGATGCCGAAGGCGCATACCTTGACGGCGCCAAGAAATATCGTCTGCGCATCCCCCCCAACGTACCGGCCAAGAACTTCTGGTCGGTCGTCGTCTATGACGCGCTCAGCCGGTCGTTGTTGGACAATGGGCAGCCTTTCCCCTCGCTCAGCAGCTGCACGAAACCTGACACCAACGCAGATGGGTCCGTCGACATCTACTTTGGCCCCGAAGCGCCGGAGGGAAGCAGGAACTGGATCAGAACCGTTCCCGGAAAGGGCTGGTTCCCCTTCTTCCGCTTCTATGGCCCGACCGAGCCATATTTCGACAAGACGTGGCAACTCGAGGACATTGTCGAGGTGCAGTGATACGCGCAGCACTGCGACCGACACCCGTCTCGGAACTGAGTGGCAGAAGTCTTTCCCCCTGTCCAAGAGGCTGCACCTTGCGGCCTCTTGGACGCGTTGCCCTGATGGGCCACCCTTTTCAGCATGCCTGACCATGACAGATCAGGCATGCGGCCCGGCGCGCCGGCGCGCCAAGCCAAGGACTTTGCTTGCTCTCCGTCCGGCGGTCTCTATAACGCCGAGCACGGCACGTTGGGCAGCCTGCACGCCCTTTGCGCCGCGACTGTGGTGCTTGGCGTGACCTGACGGTGCATTTGGCCGTTCCTATGCTGAAAACACACTCGTTGAACAAGGTGCACCCTGACGCCTTGTCAGCACCCGCGCAGCGACGCCCAAAGGTCGAAAAGGCAAGACATGCAGATGCTGATCACTGTCGCGCTGGAGTATCAGCTTTCTGGCACCGCGCCTGTTCTGCTGACCCTTGAAGCCGCCCAAACCGACGGCCAGACCCTTGTCGAAAGCGCGCTGAAGATCGACAACGCCACCCTGCACCGGATCAGCGGCGAATTCGGTCTTGGCCAGCGGGTATGGGCAACGATCAGCGGCGATCGGCTGGCTGTAGACTACACCGCCAAAGTGACGGTCACACGGCCCCACTGTGCGGTCGAAACCCTTGCGGCAGCGCCGGTGCACGTCCTGCCCATTGACGCGCTGACCTGCCTTCGCCCCTCGCGGTTTTGCCCGTCAGACCTGTTTACCGATTTTGTCGGACAGCGATTTGGCCACCTGAACGGCGGCGAAAAGGTTGCGGCGATCGTGGATTGGGTGAAGGCCGAGACGCAGTATGTTCCCGGCAGTTCCGATGCCAGAACCACGGCAGTCGACACCTTCGTGTCCAGACAGGGCGTCTGCCGTGACTTTGCCCATCTGGCTTGCAGTCTGGTGCGGGCCGCGAGCATGCCGGCACGCTATGTCTCAGTCTATTGCGCCGATGCCCGGCCGCCCGATTTTCACGCTGCGACCCAGGTCTGGCTCGACGGTGCATGGCACCTGTTCGATGCAACCGGCATGGGTGAACCCTCCGGGCTTGTCATCATCGGGGCCGGTCGTGACGCCGCAGACGTCTCGTTTCTGGAAACGTCGCAATGGGCACAAATGATCGCGCAGACGGTCACCGTTTCGCGATCCCGATGACTGCGGCGCAAGTCACACCGCCGGGTTGACCTGCGCCGCAACGGGCTTTTGTCCGTCAATGCACTGGCGTCCGACGCAGCTGGCAAGCTCCACCTTGCGGACCGACCCACCGCAAGGCCCGATCACAAGATCACCGCCGCCCCGCCACGATCCTGCCCGGGTTGTCGCCAATGGTGCAGCCTTCGCTGGCATTTCAATCGGAGAGCGCATGATCCGGCCCATCCTTGCCTTGGTCGCCCTGGTTCTTCTGTTTGGCTGTGGCGAACCGATTTCCGATGCGCCGCAGGCCAGAATTCTGGTGCTGGGCGACTCGATGCTGGCGTCGAACCGTGGCGGCGGCCGCGCGGTGGCGGATGTCATCGAGACGGCGCTGGGCGAAGAGGTGATAGATCGGTCGGTGGTGGCCGCGCGCTATTTCCATGGCCTGCCGATTTCAGGGGCGGCTGGTTTGCGGCTGACCGAGCAATATCGTCCCGGCCCCTGGAAATGGGTCATTCTGAACGGCGGCGGCAATGATCTGCTGTTCGGCTGCGGCTGTGGGCCTTGTGCCGGGGTGCTGAACCGTCTGGTGACGCCAGATGGTCGGGGCGGGGCAATCCCGTCCTATGTCGCGCGCATCCGTGAAAGCGGGGCGCAGGTGATATATCTTGGCTATCTGCGCAATCCGGGCGTCATGACGCCGATCAAGCACTGCGGCCCGGCCGGGAACGAACTTGACCGCCGTCTGACCGCAATGGCGCGCTTTGATGCCGGGGTGACGTTCCTGCCGATGTCCGACCTGGTGCGAAAGGGCGACACGTCTTATCACCAGTTCGACCTGATCCACCCGTCCGTCAAAGGCAGCCAGGCCATTGCTCTGCGCGTCGTGGCACAGATCCGTCAGGCGGAAAGATCGGTAAAGGGTCTGGCCAAGGTTGCGGCACGGTAACAGACGCCAGCCGATTTGTGTCGGGGCTTGCACGTCCATCCTTGGATTCCCTGCGCAAATTTGCGAAAGCGGCGTGAACACAGGAAAGACACCGGCAATGCCCAGTTTGGCCCTCCGTCCCATGGATGAAATCACCCTGACCCATCTTCAGCGCCTGGAGGCCGAGAGCATCCATATCCTGCGCGAAGTGGTGGCCTCGGCCGAAAATCCGGTGATGTTGTATTCGGTGGGCAAGGACAGCGCCTGCATGCTGCATCTGGCGAAAAAGGCATTCTACCCGGCCCCGCCGCCATTTCCCTTGCTGCATGTCGATACGACGTGGAAATTCCGCGCCATGTATGACCTGCGCGAAAAGGCGGCCCGCGAGGCCGGGATGGACCTGATCGTCTATCAGAACCCCGAAGCACTGGCCCAAGGCATCAACCCGTTCGACCATGGCGGCTTGCACACCGACATGTGGAAAACCGAAGGCCTGAAACAGGCGCTGACCAAATACAATTTCGATGTGGCCTTTGGCGGCGCGCGCCGGGATGAGGAAAAGTCCCGCGCCAAGGAACGGGTGTTTTCCTTCCGCTCGGCCAATCACCGCTGGGATCCGAAAAACCAGCGCCCGGAACTGTGGAAGCTTTACAACACCCGCAAGGCCAAGGGCGAGTCGATCAGAGTGTTCCCGCTGTCGAACTGGACCGAGCTGGATATCTGGCAATACATCCACCTTGAGGGCATCGAGATCGTGCCCTTGTATTTCAGCGCCCCACGCCCGACAGTCATCCGCAATGGTCTGATGCTGATGGTCGATGACCACCGCTTTCCGTTGGAGCCCGGCGAAACCCCGGTGATGCGCAGCATAAGGTTCCGCACGCTGGGCTGTTATCCGCTGACCGGCGCCGTGGAATCCGAGGCAAAGACCTTGCCACAGGTGATTCAGGAAATGCTGCTGAGCACCACATCCGAACGGCAGGGCCGCGCGATTGACCACGACCAGTCGGCATCGATGGAGAAGAAGAAACAAGAGGGGTATTTCTGATGCCAGCCGCCAAAGACCCCGTCGCCCAAGATCTCATGACCCAGGACCCCATCTATGTCACCGACGCGCTGATTGCCGAAGATATCGACGCCTACCTGACCGCGCATCAGCACAAGACCATGCTGCGCTTCATCACCTGCGGCTCGGTCGATGACGGCAAATCGACCCTGATCGGGCGACTTCTCTATGATACCAAGATGATCTTTGAGGATCAGCTTGCAGCGCTGGAAAAAGACAGCAAGGCCGTGGGCACCCAAGGCGCCGAGATCGACTTTGCGCTTCTGGTCGATGGTCTGGCCGCCGAGCGCGAACAGGGCATCACCATCGATGTGGCCTATCGGTTCTTCGCCACCGAAAAGCGCAAGTTCATCGTGGCCGATACGCCGGGGCACGAACAATACACCCGCAACATGGTGACGGGTGCCTCTACCGCCGACCTTGCGGTGATCCTGATCGACGCGCGCCAGGGCGTGCTGACCCAGACCCGGCGGCACAGTTATCTGGTCAACCTCTTGGGCATCCGCAACGTGGTGCTGGCGATCAACAAGATGGACCTGGTCGGCTACAGCCAGGAACGGTTTTACGAGATCGTGAAGGATTATTCGCATTTTGCAAGCCAGATCGGGATCACAGCCTTCACCGCCATTCCGATCTCGGGGCTGAAGGGTGACAACATCGCCAGCCGCAGCGCCGCGATGCCCTGGTATCAGGGCCCGACGCTGCTGACCCATCTGGAAGATGCCCCGGTCAACCTGAGCCGGTTGCAAGACGCACCTTTGCGGATGCCGGTGCAATGGGTCAACCGCCCCAACCTTGATTTCCGCGGCTTTGCCGGGCAGATCGGCAGCGGCGTGGTGCGCCCCGGCGATACCATTCGTGTGCTGCCTTCGGGGCGAACCACGACCGTAAAATCCATCGTCACCTATGACGGCGACCTTGCAGTGGCGGTGGCCGGGCAATCGGTCACGCTGACCTTTGCCGACGAGGTGGATTGCTCGCGCGGCGATGTGATCGTGGCTGCCGATGCGCCCTGCGAAGTGGCTGACCAGTTCGAGGCGACGCTGGTCTGGATGGACGAGCATGAGATGCTGCCCGGGCGCCCCTATCTGCTGAAGATCGGCACGCAAGTTGTGACCGCCACCGTGACCGAGCCGAAATATGAGGTGAACGTCAACACGCTGGAGCATCTGGCCGCAAGGACCATGCAGTTGAATGCAATCGGCGTGGTCAACATCTCGACCGACCGGGCGATCCCGTTCGAGGCCTATGCGCAGAACCCCGATCTGGGCGGCTTCATCCTGATTGACCGGATCAGCAACGCCACCATCGCCGCGGGGTTGATCCATTTTGCGCTGCGGCGCGGCCAGAACATCCATTGGCAAGCGGTCGACATCAACCGTGACGCGCATGCCGCCCAGAAAGGCCAAAAACCCGTCGTGGTCTGGTTCACCGGCCTGTCGGGGTCGGGCAAATCGACCATTGCCAATCTGGTGGAAAAAAAGCTGCACGCACTGGGCCGTCACACCTTTTTGCTTGATGGCGACAACGTGCGCCACGGGCTGAACCGCGATCTGGGCTTTACCGATGCCGACCGGGTGGAAAACATCCGCCGGGTGGGCGAGGTGGCGCGTCTGATGACCGATGCCGGCCTGATCGTGCTGACCGCCTTCATCTCGCCGTTCCGGTCCGAACGCCGTATGGTGCGTGACCTGATGGCACCGGGCGAATTCATCGAGGTCTATGTCAACACGCCGCTGGAGGTGGCTGAGGCGCGCGACGTCAAGGGCCTGTATAAGAAGGCCCGCGCCGGGAAGCTCAAGAACTTCACCGGCATCGACAGCCCCTATGAGGCCCCAGAGGCCGCCGAGATTGTGGTGGATACCGTAACCCTGTCGCCCGAAAGCGCCGCAGAGCAGATCGTGGCCAGCCTTCTGGCGCGCTGACCAACGCCTGCAAGGCAGGGCCGGGGCGTGACACGTCCAACCACAGGACAGCGCCGCCAAGTCTCGGCACCGGGTCTCGCACTGCGTCGGGGGTTTGCACAGCAGGCTATCGGTGCGCACTCTCCGCGGACCAGATCCGGTGGCGGCCCCCAATGGGGGGGCCGCCTTCCCTGCATGTCGGAGGGGATCAATCGTCGTCGCCGTCGTCATCCGAGCTGTTCGAGGACGAGTTGGACGACGAGTTGCTCGACGAGTTGGACGAAGAATTGCTGTTGCTGTTCGAAGAGCTGTTGCTCGATGAATTCGAATTGCTGTTAGAGCTGGAGTTTGACGACGAATTCGAATTCGAGTTCGAGCTTGAATTCGAATTGGAGTTCGAGTTCGACCCGTCATCATCGCGGCTTCTGCGGTCCTTTCGATCCTTGCGCGCTTTGCGCTCGGATTTGATCATCAGGAACTGAACCTTTTCCACCGCCGCATCGGATTGGGTCATCGGCGTGGCGGTCAGCATCAGGGGGGCAACCCCGGCCTGTGCGCCAAAGGGCAACAGCGCAAGGATCGTGGCCGGAAGGACAAGCTTCAACGTAAAGGGTTTCATCTGCATCTCCTGTTGTGAACAAGGCCCTCGCCTTGTGCAAAGACAACGCCGCAGGCAAACATCTATTCAGGGCAAATCTTTTCAGGCAAAGACAGCGCGGCCTCTTCGGGCGGGACGACGCAGGTCGGATCTGTGCCTTCAGACAACGATCCAAAGCGGCAGGGTGCCGTGCCGCGCAATCAGCGCGCTGCCTGAAAAATATCGGTGAAAGACGCCGTGGCCGCACCATCGGGCAGCGGGGCTTGCCCTTCGGCCGGATCAGCGCACCCAGCCCCGCGCAATCATTCCGGCTTCGGTTGCCGCATCCAGCGCCATTCCCGCGCCCAGACGGTCCAGCCACAGGGTCAGCGCCTCGGTTTCGATCCCGCCGGCGGGGACATAGGCCTGATCGGGGGGCGTGTCAGGCAAGGGCTCGGACAGAACAACGTCCACCCGCCAGCCGGCATCCGCCGTGCAGGCCAATGCCATATCCAGCCGACCCGCAGCGCGGTCGATCACCTCGACCTCGCGGCAATGGCCGGCCGTGGTGGGCAGTGTCGCCAGAATCGTCAGGTCTTGCGCGGCCGTCAGCGGCACGGTCTGGCCAGATGGCAAGCTTTGCAGCAGGTCATGCAGCACCTGCCCCTGCGCCACCGGGCCCACGGTCAACCCGCTTGGCCGCGGGCCCGGAACCAGAACCACGGCCAGCGCAACCGAGGCCGCCAGCGCCACCCCGGCCAACGCAAATGCGCGACGCCCCGGGAAGGATACCACCTTTGCCCGCGCCTGCTGCCCGTCAATCACCGCCAGAATCGCGGGCGGCACAGGCGCGGTCATCGGCGCATCAAAGGCCCGGATCAGCGCCGCGTTCGCGGCCATCAGGTCATCGACAAAAGCCTGATCTTCGGGGTGGTCGGCCAGATGCATCACCACCGCCGCCGCCTCTTCGGGCGACAACTCGCCATCGGCAAAGGCCGCAAGCCGCGCCTTGTCCAGTGTGGTTTCGCGCATCATTGACGCCTTCCTTGGCTAAGCACCAGTTTGGGCAACAACGCCTCACGCGCCCGGGACAGGCGGCTCATCACCGTGCCGACCGGCACATCCAGCGTTTCGGCGGCTTCGCGGTAGCTCAGGCCCTCGATCGCGACCAGCGCCAGCACCTCGCGCTGGCCTCGCGGCAGGTCCAGCATCGCCGCCCGTGTCTGGGCCAGCATCATCCGGTCCTCGGGCAGGCTTGCGGCCTTGCCTTCGTCTGACAGATGCACGTCATCGGGGTCCACGCTTGCGCCACGCCGCGTCAGCTTGCGCCGGTCGTCCAGCCACAGCGTCTGCACGATACGATACATCCAGCTGTCCATCCGGGTGCCCGGCACAAACTGCGCGACATTGCGCAGCGCCTTTTCGCACGCTGCCTGCACCAGATCATCGGCATCCGGCATGTTGCCGGTCAACGACAGCGCAAAGCGCCGCAGCTTTGGCACCAGGGCCACCAGATCGCGCCGGAAGGTATCGGGCCTTTGGCCGTTCATCAGGGTCACACCTGTCTCATTGACTACGGGTCACAACGGCAGCGCGGCAGCGTTATTCCCCCAAGTCGGCATATTTTTTCGCGCCAATGAAAAAACGCCCACCCGTCACCGGGAAGGCGCCATGATGCACATCGTCTGGCCCAGCCCGTCAGATCGCGGCCAAAAGGGCCTCACCACCCGAGATCTCGCACTGGCCCGGCGACTCTTCCAGATGCAACTGCTTGATCACCCCATCCTCGGCATAAAGCGCATAGCGCCGGGACCGGGCCAGCAGACCCACCGGCGGGGCGCTGAAATCCAGCCCCATCGCCTTGGTAAAGCTGCTGTCGGCATCAGCCAGCATTGTCAGACCGGCGGCGGTGGCCCCCGTCGCCTCGCCCCATGCCTGCATCACGAACGGATCGTTGACACTGATGCAGATGATCTCGTCCACACCCTTGGCGGCAAAGCCATCCTTGGTGCGAATGAAACTGGGCACATGCGACGAATGGCAGGTGGGCGTAAAGGCCCCCGGCACGGCAAATACCACGATCTTGCGGCCCTTGGCCAGTGCGTGCAGCGACACGGTTTCGGGGCCGTTTGCGCCCAGCCGGATCAGGCTGGCCTCGGGCAATGTGTCGCCAATGGAAATTGTCATGTCGCTCTCCCTGTCGCGTTGCGTTCCCGCGCTTCCCGGTTATAGGGTCCGACCGGTAGGGCGACCAGAGGAATAGGCCATGGATGTGGTGATTGTCGGCGCGGGTCAGGCCGGGGCGGCCTTGGCGGCCAAGCTGCGCGGCCTGGGGCACGACGGGCGCATCACCATGATCGGTGACGAACCCGCGCCGCCCTATCAACGCCCGCCCTTGTCGAAGGCCTATCTGATGGGTCAGATCGGGGCCGACCGGCTGTGGCTGCGCGGGCCCGAGTTCTGGGCCGAACACGCGGTTGACCTGCGCCTGGGAACCACAGCACAGGCGATCGATCCCACGGCGCAAACCGTTACCTTGGCGGACGGCACGACGCTTGGCTATGACGCACTGGCGCTGACCACCGGGGCCAGCCCACGCCGCCTGCCCGCGGCCATCGGCGGTGATCTGGCCGGGGTCTACACAGTGCGCACATTGGCAGATGTCAATACGATGCGGCCCGAGTTCGCCCCCGGCCGCCGGGTTCTGATCGTCGGCGGCGGCTATATCGGGCTGGAGGCGGCAGCCGTCGCGGCCAAGCTGGGCCTGCATGTGACGGTTGTGGAAATGGCGCCGCGTATCCTGCAACGGGTGGCCTCGCCCGAAACCTCGGCCTATTTCCGCGCGCTGCACGAAGCCCATGGTGTCACCATCCATGAAAAGACCGGGCTGGACCGGCTGTTGGGCGCAGGGCGCGTGACAACTGCGCGGCTTGCCGACGGGCGCGAACTGGCGGCAGATTTCGTGATCGTGGGCGTCGGCGTCACGCCCAACACCCGCGTGGCCGAAGCGGCGGGCATCACGATCAACAATGGCATCGCCACCGACGCGCAGGGCCGCACCGCGGCCCCGAACGTCTGGGCGGCCGGCGATTGCGCGTCGTTTCCCTGGCAGGGCGGGCGGCTGCGGCTGGAATCGGTCGGCAACGCCATTGATCAGGCCGAAGCGGTGGCCGCCAACATGCTGGGCGCGGGCCGCGACTATCACGCCACCCCGTGGTTCTGGTCGGATCAGTATGATTGCAAGCTGCAAATCGCCGGGCTGAACATCGGCTATGACCGCATCATCACCCGGCCCGGTGCCGGTGACGCGGTATCGGTCTGGTATTACCGCGGGGCGCAGTTACTGGCGCTGGATGCAATGAACGACGCCCGGGCCTATATGGTGGGCAAGCGGCTGATCGAGGCGGGCAAGTCCCCCGATCCAGCGCTGGTCGCAGACCCGGCCACCGATCTGAAGGCGCTGCTGGCGTGAGGATCATCGGCGGCAGATCGCGCGGCCTGCATCTTGCCCCGGTGGGGATCGGTGACGCCAAGGCGCATCTGCGCCCCACATCTGACCGGGTGCGCGAGGCGATCTTCAACCTGCTGCTGAACGGCGGTTACGGCAACCCGGTGCAGGGCGCGCGGGTGCTGGACCTGTTTGCCGGAACCGGTGCCTTGGGGCTGGAGGCGCTGTCGCGCGGCGCATCTCGCGTGACCTTTGTCGATGACGGCACGGCGGCGCGTGCGCTGTTGCAGCGCAACATCGCGCTGATGCGGGCGGGCGATGAAACCGATGTCCTGCGCCGCGATGCCTGCCACATGGGGGTGAACCGGGGGCCTGCGTTCGACGTGGTGTTTCTTGACCCACCCTATGGCAAGGCACTGGGCGAAAAAGCGCTTGCCTCCTGTCGCATCGGCGGCTGGCTTGCCCCCGGCGCGATGGTGGTCTGGGAGGAAGGCACCGCCCCCTTGCCCCCCGAAGGCTTTGCGCTGCTGGACCAGCGCAAGTATGGCGATACCGTCGTCAGCCTGATGAAAGCGCCCGAGTGAAAGCCCGCAAATGACCGTGAAAGCCGTGATCTTTGACTGCGACGGGGTGGTTGTGGACAGTGAAGGACTGACCTTTGACCTGCTGTTGGACGACTTTGCCACGCATGGCTTGACCGTCAGCCGTGAGACGCTTGCGCGCAACTTTATCGGCGGGACGATGGCCGATGTGGCCCATCGCGCCATCGCGGCGGGGGCAAGATTGCCCGCGACCTGGGTGCCCGATTTCTATGCCCGGCTTTACGCGCATCTGGCCAAGGGCACGCCGCTGATTGACGGGATTCTGGGCGTGCTCGATGCGCTGGACGCGGCGGGCATCCCCTATGCCATCGGGTCAAACGGGTCAGATGCCAAGATGCAGGTGACGCTGGGCCAGCACCCGAGCCTGATCGCCCGGTTTGGCGGGCATCTCTATTCCGGCCAGACGCTGGGCCGGCCCAAACCCGCGCCCGACCTCTACCTGCACACCGCCCGGCAGTTGGGCGTGCCCCCGGCCCAATGCGTGGTGATCGAAGACAGCCCCACAGGCGCGCGCGCCGCCCGCGCCGCCGGTATCCGCTGCCTTGGCTACGCCGCCGAAACGCCTGCCCATCGGCTGGTGGCCGAAGGGGCAGAGCCTTTCACCCGCATGGCCGACCTGCCGGCACTGTTGGGGCTTTGATCTGAAGCCGCCTGTTGCCGCACGGTCGGATGCGCTCCGCGCGGGAGTATTTTCAAAGCAGCAATCCCTTGTGGCATCAATCCTGTGCGCGCAGCACCTGAGCAGGCCGGGCGGCAAGCGGCCGCCACGCGAACGCCAGCCCGGCGCCCAGAGTGGCAAGGATACCGCCGATGACGATGGCAAGGGCCGAGACGGGTTCGAAGCGGTAGGGGCTTTCCATGACAAAGGTCATTACCGCCCAGCCGGCAAGTCCGCCCGCGACGATGGCCACGACACCAGCCGCCGCGCCCATCAGGGCCGAGCGCAGGGCAAAGCTGAGGAGGATACGGCCCCTTGTCGCCCCCAGCGTTTTTAGCACCGCCGCCTCGTACACCCGAGCCCGTTCCCCTGCGGCGGCGGCCCCGATCAGCACCACAAAGCCGGTCAGCAACGTGGCCGCCGCCGCCCAAGCCGTTGCGGTTGCAATTGCCCCCAAGGCCTCGGTCACCCGGTCAATGGCGTCCTTGACCCGGATCGCGGTGATGTTGGGATAGGCCCGCGACAGATCGCGCAGGATCGCCGCCTCGGCCTGCGGTTCGGCATAGACGGTGGCGATATGGGTGTGCGGGGCCCCGGACAGTGCACTTGGGTTCAGCGTCATGATGAAGCCCATGCCGGCGGTCGAAAAATCCACCTGCCGGAAACTGGTGATGCGGGCGGTGATGTCGCGGCCCAGCACGTTGACGGTGACGCTGTCGCCCAGTTTCAGCCCGATCTCACCAGCCTCTTCGGCGGCAAAGCTGACCTGCGGTTCGCCGGTATAGTCGGCGGGCCACCATGCGCCCTCGGTGATCGTGGTGTTTTCCGAGGGCGCGGCGGCATAGGTGATACCGCGATCGCCCCGCACCACCCAATGTTCGCCCGCAACCTCACGCGCCGGGCGGCCGTTGATCTGCGTCACCAACCCGCGCAGCATCGGCGCACTTTCCACCTTGCTGACGGCAGGATCGCCGGTGGTGCGGGCCAGAAAGCCCACGATCTGATCGGGCTGGATATCAACGAAGTAATAAGACGGCGCCCGCTCTGGCAGGTCTTGCGCAATCGCGCTGCGCAGGTTGGCATCGATCTGGCCGACCGTGGCCAGCACCGACAAGCCCAGCCCCAGCGACAGCACCACCGAAGTCGCCTCAGCCCGCGGCCCGCCAATCGCCGACAGCGCCAGACGCAAGGCCACCCGGCCCCGCGCCAGCACCGACCGCGCCAGCCGCATCGCACCCTTGCGCAACAGCCACGCCGCCCCCGCCAGCACCGCCAGCGCCCCGGCAATCCCCGCCGCCGACCCCAGCGCCAATTGCCACACGCCCGAGAACCAGACCGACCCGCCGATCAGCAGCGCCAGCAACCCCGCCACGCCAAAGGCCGCAGGCCAGCCCACCCAGGCGTTCTGCCCCGCCCCGCGATACAGTGCCGCCGCCCGCACCTTGCGGGTCCGCGCCAAAGGCCACAGCGTGAACAACAGTGCCGTCACCAGCCCATAGAACGCCGCCTCGATCAGCGGCAGCGGATAGGGCCGGAACACCACCGGCAGCGGCAACGACGAAGCAATCAGCGGCGCAAACAGCAACGGCACCGCCACCCCCAGCACAAGGCCAAGACCCACGCCCACCCCGGCCAGAACCGCGATCTGCACCAGGTAGACGCGAAAGATCATCCCGCCCTCGGCCCCCAGTGTTTTCAGCGTGGCGATGGTGGAAACCTTACCGTCCAGATAGGCGCGCACCGCCGAAGACACGCCCACGCCGCCCACCGCCAGACCGGCCAGACCGACCAAAATCAGGAACGACCCCATCCGTTCGACGAATTGCTCGACGCCCGGCGTGGCGCGGCGGCTGTCTTGCCAGCGCATGCCCTTGTCACGGAACGCGGCCTCGGTCTGCGCCTCAAGCTGTGCCAGATCGTGGCCTTCGGGCAGCAGCAGGCGGTATTCGGTCTCATACAGTGACCCCGGCCCAATCAGCCCCGATTGCGCCAGATCAGCGGTCAGCACCATGGTGCGCGGGCCAAGGCTGAAGCCCTGCGTTGCACTGTCGGGTTCACGCAGCAGCACCGCGCCAAGATGAAACTCCTGCAGCCCCAGCCTGAAGGTGTCGCCCACCGACAGGCCCAGCCGGTCAACCAGCACCCGGTCCATAACCGCACCCGGACGGCCATCCCGGGGCGCAAACGCTTGCGCCAGCGGCACCTCTGGCTCCAGCACCACCGCGCCGACCAATGGATAGGCACTGTCCACCGCCTTGACCTGGGTCAGCGCGGTATCGTCGCCGCGCAGCGCCATCGACCGGAAATCCACCACCTCGGATACCGTCGTGGCGATGCCCGCCATATAGGTGCGCTCACCTTCATCGGCGAAGCGATAGGTGAACTCCATCTGCGCATCGCCACCCAACAGCACCGCACCCTGATCGCGCAACCCGCCCTCGATCGCGGCGCGCACCATGCCGACAGCGGCAATCGCCATCACGCCCAGCGCAAGGCAAGCCAGAAAGATGCGAAACCCGCGCAACCCACCGCGCAACTCGCGCCGTGCCAGCCGCCAGGCCAAGGCCCAGCCCGTCATGAGGCCGGTCATTCTGCCGCCGCCCGGGCGCGGTCTTCGCCAACAATCCGGCCATCGGCCAGCCGCACCACCCGGTCGCAGCGCGCGGCCAGTTCCGGCGCATGCGTCACCAGAACCAGCGTCGCACCATGCCGGTCACGCAGCCCAAACAGCATGTCCATGATCGCCGCCCCGTTCGCGCCATCCAGATTGCCGGTCGGCTCATCCGCCAACAGGATCGCCGGGCGCGGTGCCGCTGCACGGGCCAAGGCCACGCGCTGCTGCTCGCCGCCCGACATCTGGCTCGGGTAATGGTCCATTCGCGCGCCCAGGCCCACCGACTGCAATTCCGCCTGCGCCCGGGAAAAGGCATCGGCAACCCCGGCCAGTTCCAGCGGCACCGCGACGTTTTCCAAGGCGGTCATCGTCGGGATCAGGTGGAAAGATTGGAACACCACCCCCATATTGCCTCTGCGAAACCGCGCCAGCGCGTCTTCGTCCATTGCGGTCAGGTCCTGACCCAGCGCCAGAACAGACCCCGATGTGGCGCGCTCCAGCCCGCCCATCAGCATCAGGAGCGACGACTTGCCCGATCCCGAAGGCCCGATCAACCCCAACGTCTCACCCTGCGCAACCGTAAGGTCGATCCCTTTCAGAATCTCGACCGGCCCGGCGTTGCCTGCCAAGGTCAGCGTCACATCCTTCAACGCCAATACGGCCAAAGCCATGAGATATCCTTTTATGCTGTCCTCCCTTGCATATGGCGCAATGCGCGCCGGGCGCAACCTTGCGCTCACGCTGGCGTTACCTGTGGCCGCCGCCCATGCCGACCCAACCACGACGATACTGGCGCTGGGTGACAGCCTGACAGCAGGCTATGGGCTGGCCGAGCATGAAGGTCTGGTGCCGCGCCTGAACGACTGGCTTGCCAAAAACGGCGCCGATGCCGTCGTGCTTGATGGCGGCGTGTCGGGCGACACTTCGGCCGGCGGCCTGTCACGCATGGACTGGAGCCTGACCCCCGATGTGGACGCGATGATCGTCACCCTTGGCGGCAATGACCTTCTGCGCGGCCTGCCGCCCGAAGTGACCCGCGCCAACATTGACGCGATCCTGACCAAGGCCGGCGACCGCAACCTGCCCGTCCTGTTGATCGGGATGAAAGCGCCGGGCAATTTCGGCCCCGACTACAAGACCAGCTTTGACAGCCTTTACCCCGAGCTTGCCGCGCAACACGGCGCGCTGCACGTCGACAGCTTCTTCGGCCTGCTTGACCCCAACGCCGCAGACCTTGGCAACCTGTCCGGTTTCATACTGGACGACGGCATCCATCCCAACGCGACCGGGGTGCAAAAGATCGTGTCCAACCTCGGCCCCATCGTGCTTGACCTGATCGCCCGCACAAACTGACCACCCGCAGATTGCTGCTTTGAAAATACTCCCGCGCGGCGCGCAGCCGACCTGTCAGCCCGCGCTCCGGCGCAATCCGGGGCGCTGGCTGCGCGTGTCGGCCTAGCGCCAGCTGAAGAAATCCGCCGGGGCTTGCGACAGCAGTTCCTCCGCCAGCCCCCGGCCCAGATCGGCACCCTCGGCAATCGGCCCCCGCCGCGCACCGGCAATCACTTCCGACCCATCGGGCCGCAGTATCTCGCCGCGCAGCCAAAGCTGGTCACCTTCGATCAGCGCCAGCCCGGCAATCGGCGTTTCGCACGACCCGTCCAGCCGTTCCAGCATCGCCCGTTCGGCGGCAAGGCGCTGCCCGGTCGGGGTGTCGTGAATGGCGGCCAGCATCATGGCGGTGCGGTCGTCGTTGATCCGTCGTTCCACGCCGATGGCGCCTTGGGCCACGGCGGGCAGCATCTCGTCGGTTTCAATCGCGGATCGCGCCAGATGCGCCATGCCAAGGCGGTTCAGCCCGGCCATCGCCAGAAAGGTGGCCACCGCCACACCCTCTTGCAGCTTTTTCATCCGGGTCTGCACATTGCCGCGAAACTCGACCAAGTGCAGGTCAGGCCGTTTCAGCCGCAACTGCGCCCGTCTGCGCAAGGACGATGACCCCACCACCGCGCCCTGCGGCAATTCGGCCAACCGCGCCACATGCGGGCTGACAAAGGCATCGCGCACATCTTCGCGCGGCAGATAGCAGTCCAGGATCAACCCGTCGGGCTGCACCGTCGGCATGTCCTTCATCGAATGCACGGCGATGTCGATGCTGCCATCCAGCAGAGCCTCTTCGATCTCGCGCGTGAACAGGCCCTTGCCGCCGATATCCTTCAGCGCCTTGTCAAGGATCTGGTCGCCCATCACCTTGATCACGCAAATCTGGAAGGCGTCTTCCGGCAGATCAAACGCCGCCATCAGTCTGCGCCGCGTCTCATGCGCCTGCCACAGGGCAAGCGGCGATCCACGGGTTCCGATCTTCAGGGGCTGGGCGGGGGAGGGCAGGTTTTGCATCATGCGCACAGGCATACAACTGTCACTCTTGCCTGACAACTCTTGACAAGCAGCGGCAACAATCCGACCCATGGGGCAAAGGAGCCCAGCATGACCGAAAAGACCATCCTTCGCGCGCTTAAAGGCGAGATTCTTCCAACCCCGCCGATCTGGATGATGCGTCAGGCGGGCCGTTTCCTGCCGGAATACCGGACAACACGGGCGCAGGCGGGCGACTTTTTGTCGCTCTGCTACACCTCGGATCTGGCGGCCGAAGTGACCTTGCAGCCGATCCGGCGTTTCGGTTTTGACGCCGCCATCGTCTTTGCCGACATCCTGCTGCTGCCGCAGGCGCTGGGGCCAAAGCTGTGGTTTGCCGAAGGCGAAGGCCCGCGCATGGAAACCACCACGACACCCGATCAGGTCCGTGCCCTGCGCCCGATCGACGAGATTCACGAAACCCTTGCTCCGGTCTATGAAACCGTCAGGATCCTGTCGCGCGAATTGCCACGCGAAACCACGCTGATCGGCTTTGCCGGGGCACCCTGGACAGTGGCCACCTACATGATCGCGGGTCGCGGGTCCAAGGATCAGGGCGCCGCGCATGTGCTGAAGGCGGCGGATCGTGCCACATTCACCGCCATCATCGACACCCTGACCGATGCCACCGTCGAATACCTCAGCGCGCAGGTCATGGCCGGGGCCGAGGTGGTCAAGCTGTTCGACTCATGGGCCGGGTCACTGAAAGGCGCGGATTTTGAGGATTTCGCGGTCAAGCCCAGCCAGCGTATCATTGCCGAACTGAAAGCCCGCCACCCCGGCCTGCCGATCATCGCCTTCCCGCGTGAGGCAGGCGAGGGCTACATCGGCTTTGCCGAAAAGACCGGGGCCGATTGCGTGGCGCTCGACAATTCGGTGACCCCGGAATGGGCGGTCGAACATGTGCAGAAAGATGGCTGCGTTCAGGGCAACCTGTCGCCCGACCATATGGTGACCGGCGGCGAAGCTCTGGTGCGTGAAACCCGCCGCGTGGTCGATGCGTTCCGGGGCGGCCCCCACATCTTCAACTTGGGCCACGGCATCACGCCGGACGGCAAACCCGAAAACGTGCAGTTGATGATCGACACAGTGCGCGGGGCCTAGGCGCCCGCAAGACGAAACTCAAGGCGCGGGGCCAGACGACCCCGCGCCCTCGCCGTGCTCAGTCGTCGGCCAGCAAGGCCTTCCAGATCAGCGCGCCAATCGCCGCCCCCGCCAGCGGTGCCACCCAGAACAGCCAAAGCTGCGCCAGGGCCGGGCCTTCGGCAAACAGCGCCACCTCGGTGGACCGCGCCGGGTTGACCGAGGTGTTGGTAACCGGGATCGACACAAGGTGGATCAGCGTCAGGCACAACCCGATCGCAATCGGCGCAAATCCGGCAGGCACGCCCTTGGCGGTTGCCCCCAGGATGACGATCAGGAACACCGCCGTCATCACCACTTCGGTGACCAGCGCCGCCAGCATGTTGAACCCGCCCGGTGACGCATCGCCATAGCCGTTTGACGCAAAGCCACCCACCCCGGCAAAGTCGGCCTTGCCCGACACGATGACAAACAGCACCCCAGCCGCCAGCACCGCGCCCACCACCTGCGCGCCCCAATAGGCGGGCAGGTTCTTCATCTCGAACCGCCCCGCAAGTGCCAAGCCAAGGCTGACCGCCGGGTTGAAATGCCCACCGGAAATGCCCCCCACGGCATAGGCCATGGTCAGCACCGTCAGGCCAAAGGCCAGCGACGCGCCCAAAAGCCCGATGCCCACATCCGGAAAGCCCGCCGCCAATACCGCGCTGCCACAGCCCCCCAGCACCAGCCAGAATGTGCCGATCACCTCGGCCGACAATTTCTTCATCATGCTCATACCCTTCCTGTCCGACTTGTTAAAAGGCCTGATCCGAAAATCAGCCAGCAGGAATGATGGCAACTTGATGAAGGAAAAAGCAATCTGACTTTGGATCTTGCGACCCAGCACATGCGCACAGGCACAGGATTTGCACAGTCCTTGCCGCCGCCCGCACGGGCCAACCGCAGCCTTGCAGATCAGCCACCTTACAGATCGAACGTCGCAAACACCGGCACATGGTCGGACGGTTGCAGCCAACCGCGCGCCGCGCGCAGGATGCGGCTGGAATGGGCGGCCCCGGCAATGTCGGGCGTGGCCCAGATATGGTCCAGCCGCCGCCCCTTGTCAGCCGCGTCCCAGTCGGCGGCGCGATAGGACCACCAGCTATAAAGCAGCCCGTCGGGAATATCCTTGCGGGTGATGTCCTGCCACTGGCCCGCTTCCATCACCTGCATCAGATGCTCGACCTCGACCGGGGTGTGGCTGACGATCTTCAGCAGCGCCTTGTGGCTCCAGACATCATCCTCACGCGGGGCGATGTTCAAGTCTCCCACCAGGATCGACCGATCCGGCTTGTCCCAGCGGCACCATTCGCGCATGTCGGTCAGGAAATCCAGCTTTTGCCCGAACTTTTCGTTCACCGCTCGGTCAGGAATATCGCCTCCGGCTGGCACATAGCAATTGTGGATCGTGACGCCGTTTTCCAGTTGCGCCGCCACATGCCGCGCATGCCCCATCGCGGCAAAATCACGGCTTCCGGCATCCATGATCGGCAGCTTGGACAGGATCGCCACCCCGTTATAGCCCTTTTCACCGCGCGCCACCATGTAGCGGTAGCCCAGCGCCTGAAACTGCGCGACCGGGATCTTGTCGACCGGGCTTTTGCATTCCTGCAAGCACAGGATATCGGGGCTTTCCTCGGCCATCAGACGCGCCACCAACCCTTCGCGCAGGCGCACGGAATTGATGTTCCAGGTGGCAAGGGTAAAGCTCATGGCGCGTCTCCTGTTCGGACGGCACCTTAGGGGGGTGCGGATGCCACCTCAAGACTTACCCGCTGCACCGCGGGGCTGAAAAAGAAAACCCAGACCTTTCGGCCCGGGCGACAGTTCAACAGGGAGGCGTCATAAATCTGTCATTGACCTTCGACCACCACCTTGATGCAAATCAAACATTCTGGATATCGGATCAAAAAAAGGCCGGGCACGAGGCCCGGCCAGGTCCAACAGGGAGGTGCCGTGCCATAACCCCGACACGACAAGGGGAACCCATTTCAGTATCCTCAACCACAAAGGTATATTAAGGATGAATGTGGCAACAAGTGGCCGTCACGCGACCAAGCGATATCCACCGCTTTCTGTGACCAAAATGCGCGCATTTGACGGGTCGGGCTCAATCTTTTGACGCAACCTGTAAATATGCGTCTCAAGTGTATGGGTCGTGACCCCGGCGTTATAGCCCCAGACCTCGTGCAGCAGCACATCACGGGGAACAACGCCAGATTGCGCGCGATACAGGAATTTCAGGATGTTGGTCTCCTTTTCGGTCAGCCGGATCTTCTTGTCCTTCTCGTCCAGCAGCAATTTCTGTGCCGGTTTGAAGGTGTAATGCCCAAGCTGGAACACCGCATCTTCCGATTGCTCGTGCTGGCGCAGTTGCGCACGAATCCGGGCCAGCAGAACCGGAAACTTGAACGGCTTGGTGACATAGTCATTGGCACCGGCATCCAGCCCCAGAATCGTATCCGAATCGGTGTCATGCCCGGTCAGCATCAGGATCGGGCATTTCACCCCGGCCTTGCGCATCCGGCGGCACAATTCGCGGCCATCGGTATCGGGCAGGCCGACATCCAGAATCACCATGTCATAGATTGCGGCCTTGGCCTTTTCCATGCCTTCGGCCCCGGTGCGGGCTTCGAACACATCAAAATCCTCGGTCATCACCAACTGTTCGCTCAACGCCTCGCGCAGGTCGTCGTCATCGTCCACCATCAAAATCTTGCGCAACTGGGCCATGGTCTTCCTCCGTCGTTCGCGTGTTTGTGACAGATGCGCCCGGCGATGTGAGGTCGCAAGAAATGTGACCCGCGCCTCACGGGGTCGTGTCGCCTGTCGGGGATATGTTTCAATCCGTCCCGTCTGCCGCTAAGACAGCAAGGCAGGAGACCCGCATGACCCTTGGCCCCACCCTGACCGAAACGCTGAACCGCGCCCGCGGCGATCTGCGCATGGGCGTGCCCGTGGTGCTGGCCGGGGGGGGCCGCGCCGCGCTGGTGGTGGCGGTCGAGGTGCTGGAGCCCGCGCGTCTGACCGCCCTGCACGGCATCGGTGTGCCCGAACTGGCGCTGACCGCGCGGCGGGCTGAAACGCTGAAGGCCCGGCCCTATGACGGTGATCTTGCCCGCATCATGGTGCCCGCCGATCTTGGCGGCGCCGAACAGCAAGTCGAGTGGCTGCGCGCCGTTGCCGACCCCGCCGATGATCTGCGCGTGCCGATGAAAGGCCCGCTGCGGTCCTTGCGCGACGGGCCGGCCGATCTGCACCGCGCCGCCCTTGCCCTTGCCAAATCGGCGCATCTGCTGCCCGCCGTTCTGGTCGTGCCGGTGCCGGACGGTCTGGCCTTGGCCGCCCGGCTTGGCCTGACCTTCGTGCCGCTGGATGCGGCGGGCGACGCCCTGACCGCGCTGTCGCCGCTGCATGAGGTGACCTCGGCCCGCCTGCCGATGGTGGCGTCACAGGCGGGCCGGGTGCATATCTTCCGACCCGAAGATGGCGGGGCCGAACATTACGCCATCGAAATCGGCACGCCCGACCGGGATAAGCCGGTTCTGGCGAGGCTTCATTCGGCCTGCTTTACCGGCGATGTGCTGGGCAGCCTGAAATGCGACTGCGGCCCGCAACTGCGCGCGGCGCTGGCCCAGATGGGGGCGGAAGGCGCAGGCGTGCTGCTATACCTCAATCAAGAGGGCCGCGGTATCGGCCTTGCCAACAAGATGCGCGCCTATTCGTTGCAAGATCAAGGCTTTGACACAGTCGAGGCCAACCACCGCCTTGGCTTTGAAGATGACGAGCGCGATTTTCGCATCGGCGCCGATATCCTGCGCCGGATGGGGTTTTCTGCGGTGCGGCTGATGACCAACAACCCCAAAAAGCTGGCGATGATGCAGGCCTGTGGGCTGCACGTCACCGAACGGGTGCCGCTGCGTGTCGGCCAAACCGCGCAAAACGCCGCCTATCTGGCCACCAAGGCCGCCAAGTCGGGGCATCTTTTGTGAAGCCCCACGACATCGTCGTCACCCGCCAAGGTGCGCGCTTCATGGGGCGCAGCTTTCCCTGCTCTGTCGGGCACGGCGGGATCAAACCCGCATCGGCCAAGCGGGAAGGCGACGGGGCCACCCCGGCGGGCACCCACCGCATCGTCGGCATGCTGTATCACCCCGCCCGGCTGACCCCGCCCGCCGACTGGGCGCTGCCCACCACCCCAAGCGACCGCTGGTCCGACGACAGCGCCGACCCCCACTACAACCTGATGGTCCGCCTGCCGCACCCCTACAGCCACGAGGCGCTGCAACGCCCAGACCCGCTCTATGACCTGATCCTGATCACCGACTGGAACTGGCCCCATGCCGAACCGGGGCGCGGGTCGGCGATCTTTGTTCACACTTGGCGCAGACCGCGCTTTCCCACCGCGGGCTGTGTCGCCTTTGCCCGCGGCGACCTGTTGTGGATTGCCGCCCGCATCCGCCACCAGACCCGGCTGATGATCCGGGGTTGACCCCTTTCCAAACCGCTTTGGATTGCCTAATCTGCCCCCAGCCAAGGGGAGAGACGACAATGGCCAAAGCACCCGTATCGGCACAGGATGAACTGTTCGCGCTGCGCCTTGACCGCTCGGCCCCCGACCTGTGGCCCATGCTGGACGCGCTTTATGGCCATCGGCCCGACTATCCCGCCTTTCGCACCGCCCTGCTGAAAACCCTCAAACAGGCATGGGACGCGCGACCCGCCGACTTGAAACGGCTGGACCTGAAGCGCGATCTGGAACCCGACTGGTTCTTGCGCCCCGACATGGCGGGATATGTCTTCTACATCGACCGCTTTGCCGGAACCCTGACCGGGGTGCTGGACAAGCTTGATTACCTCTCCGACCTTGGCATCACCTACGTTCACTTCATGCCCTGCCTGAAACCCCGCCCCGGCGACAGCGATGGCGGCTATTCGGTGATGGATTACCGGCAGATCAACCCCGCCCTTGGCACCATGGCCGACTTTGAACAGGTCAGCGCTGCCTTGCGCGCGCGCGGCATGTCGCTGTGCATTGATCTGGTGCTGAACCACACCGCCAAGGAACATGCCTGGGCCAGAAAGGCCACCAAGGGCGATCCGAAATATCAAGACTATTACCTGATGTTCGACACCCCCGACCTGGCACAGCGCTATGAACAGAGGCTGGTTCAGGTGTTCCCCGACAATGCCCCCGGCAGTTTCACCCATTACCCCGAGTTCGGCAAATGGGTCTGGACCACCTTCAACGAACACCAGTGGGATCTGAACTGGGCCAACCCGCAGGTGTTTCTGGAAATCACCCGGATCATGCTGTTCCTCGCCAACCGCGGCGTCGATGTGCTGCGGCTTGATGCCGTGGCCTTCCTGTGGAAACGCATCGGCACCCGCTGCCAAAGCGAACCCGAGGTTCACATGCTGCTGCAAGCCTTGCGCGCCTGCTCGCGCATTGCCGCCCCGGCGCTGATCCATCTGGAAGAGGCCATCGTCGGCCCCGCCGAGATGCTGCCGTATCTGGGGCGCGGGCGGCACGATGGCCGCGAGGGCAACCTTGCCTATCACAACAGCCTGATGGTGCAATTCTGGGGGGCACTGGCCAGCCGCGACACCCGGTTGATGGGCCATGTGCTGGCCACGCATTTCCCGCAAACCCTGACCAATGCCACCTATGCCACCTATATCCGCTGCCATGACGATATCGGCTGGGCCGTCACCGATGAGGACGCCGCCGCCGTCGGCCTGTCTGGCCCCGCGCACCGGGCCTTCCTGTCCGCGTTTTACGAGGGCAGCTTTCCGGGATCTTTCGCAAAAGGCGCGCTGTTTCAGGTCAACGAAGCCACCGGCGACAAGCGCATTTCTGGCAGCTTTGCCTCGCTTGCCGGGCTGGAAACGGCGCTTGCGGCAGAGGATGCGGCAGGGGTGGATCTGGCGATCCAGCGCATCCTGCTGGGACACGCGCTGATCGCCAGCTTTGGCGGCATCCCCCTGATCTACATGGGCGACGAGTTGGCGCTCTTGAACGACGACAGCTATCTGAACAACCCCGCCCAGGCGCATGACAGCCGTTGGAGCCATCGGCCAAGGATGGATTGGCCATTGGCCGAAGCCGCGCACAGCGGCGACAGCCCGTCGGCGCGGGTTTTCCAAGGCACACGGGCTATTCTGGCCCGTCGCCGCGCCACGCCCGGCCTGCATTCAGGGTACGGCACCCGCATCGTGTTTCCCGAAAACACCGGCATTTTCGCGTTTCAGCGCCTTGCCCCCGCAGGCCCGGTGCTGTGCCTGTTCAACATGACCGAAGTCTGGCAGCATCTGCCACTGGCTTGGGTTCAGGCCCAAGGCGTTACGCGGATGCACGACGCGCTGTCCGACACCGCGGTTCAGGCGCACAAGGGCACCGTCTCCCTGCCGCCCTATGCGCGGGTCTGGCTGACCTGATCAGCCATAGTCGCGCGCGCCGAAAATCGCGCTGCCGACGCGCACATGGGTGGCGCCATGGGCAATCGCGGCCTCAAAATCGCTGCTCATCCCCATCGACAGACCGGTCAGCCCGTTGCGCGCCGCCATTTGCGCCAGCATGGCAAAATGCGGGGCGGCGTCTTCGCCCTCGGGCGGGATGCACATCAACCCGGCCAGCGGCAGATCCATCGCGCGGCAGGTGGTCACGAACCCATCGGTATCACCGGGCAGGATGCCTGCCTTCTGCGGCTCGGCCCCGGTGTTGACCTGCACGAAAAGCTGCGGGCACGCCCCCCGGCCTTGCGCCAGTTTCGCCAGCTTTTCCGCCAGCGACAGCCGGTCCACCGTGTGAATGGCGTCAAAAAGCTCGACCGCCACCTTGGCCTTGTTGGTCTGCAACGGCCCGATCATATGCACCTGCACCGCGCCGAAGCGCGCCCGCAGGTCGGGCCACTTGGCCTGCGCTTCCTGCACATAGTTTTCACCAAACAGCCGATGCCCGGCGGCCAGCACCGCCACCACCCGCTCCAGCGGCTGCACCTTTGACACCGCGATCAACTGCACCGACCCCGGCACACGACCACTGGCCACTTCGGCAGCGGTCAGACGGGTCTGGATTTCCGACAGCGACATGAAGCCCCCCTTCCGGCGCAGCACGCGCCGGCCTGCAAAATGAAAAGAGCGGGCACAGGGCCCGCTCTTTCCGCAAGACTGATCGTCAGATCAGAACTTCAGGGTCAGACCGAAGTCAGCGCGGGTTTCGCGGACCGGAGCCAAGAAGGTGCCGTAGCCTTCGTCGCCCGATTTGACCGATGCGATGCCACCGCTGACGGATGCACCACCACCAAGGTCATACGAAGCGCCGATACCATAAGCCTCTTCTTCGGCTTTCAAGCCCAGAGCCTCGAACTCGGCTTTGGCATAGGCGGCCGTCAGCGTCAGCGCGTCCATCTTGTAAGAACCGGAGATGCCGAAGGATTCCGAGTCGATACCGACTGCGGCTGCACCATTCGGCGTAGCGGTGTGATCGCCCTGAGCGTAGAGCGCCTTCACACCGATGTCGCCAAACGTAGCACCACCGTAGATCGACACGACTTCCGAGTCGAAGCGACCCGCGATGCCACCAACCAGATCACCGATTTTCGAATCGGCGATGTAGGCCGAGTCATGCGATGCATAGCCCAAACCAACGTAGTAATCCGAGAAGGAGTACTTCACACCAACGGCATAGCTTTCAGTCGCCTTCTCGGAGGTAGCCGAGGTCGGGAACACCAGGTTGTCCGGATCTTCGGCAAGAAGGCCCGAGATGGACACTTTAAAGCCATTGGCTTCGTAGGTGTAGTTCACGTTGTGACCAAGCGACACGCCGGTCAAATCGTCCAGATCGTCGCCGACGATGCTTTCAGCGATGTCATCAACCTCAAGACCGTCCCAGCCGATGTCCGACAGGCCAGCAACTTCGTCAGCTTCCGACACAGCACCCATGCTCAGCTTGCCGAAGGCACCCGAGATGTAAACTTGCGTGTCGTCGTTCGAGTAAGCGCCGCCGTTGTTTTCAACCAAGAGGTTGGTGAAGAACCCGAAAGCCAGACCGCCGTCGCTTTCGCCCGAGCCAACGAACTCCAGGTTGACCTTCGAAAACACACGGGTCTTCGCGTCTTCGCTGGTCGTTACATCGCCATCGCCTTCGCTGCCATACTTCAGACCCATGCCGGCGGTGCCGTTGATCTTCACTTCAGCGGCGGCGAAACCAGCGGTGGACACCAGGATGGTCGTCGCGATAAGAAACTTTTTCATTTTTTCCCTCATTGTCGTTCAGCTTTCCACCCCAGGGAACTCCGTGATGGATATGGATGCTGTTTCGCCCGTCGGCCGTGCGATTGCAACCTTGGCCAAGGTGCGGCGGCCAATTCCGAAACTGATGGTGCACAGATGCCACAGTGATTTCTCGGCGGTTCTGCGGTGCGGTGGCCCCCGGCTTGCACCGCGCGCCATGATCCTTGCCGCCGCAAGAAACCCACGCCTTAACAACGCCCCGCAACGTCTTGGTGTCGCTTGGTTCACGCAGCGCAGGTCCGGGTTTGCCCGGCCCGGGTGAAAGCCCTTGTTCCGAAAGAGGGCCTAAGTTACAGAAAGGCAAGCATCGGCAGGGAGACCCGGATGATCTTGCACCGCATTTCAAGCGCCATGATGGCGGGCGTGGTTTTGTTTGGGTTGTCCGCCTGTGGTGGCGGTCTGGCAAGCGGGGATTCGGGCCTTTTCAACCGCGGCGGCACTTTGACCGAAGCACAGGCCACGCGTCGCGAACGGGCCTTGGCGCAACGCGCGGCGATCGAACGGTCGGAAGCGGAGGAAAAAGGCGATACCGGGTCGAAGTTTTTCGACCTGTTCACCAACGCCGCCGACCCGAACACCACGGTCGAGGTCAACAAATACCTCTGGCAGGCCAGTCTTGAGGTGCTGAATTTCCTGCCGATTGAATCGGTTGATCCGTTTACCGGCGTCATCGTCACCGGCTATGGCACCCCGCCCGGCGGTGGCCGCGCCTATCGCGCCACGGTCTATGTGCAAGACCCCGCCCTTGATGCCCGGTCGTTGCGTCTGGCTTTGCAAACCCGCGGCGGCGCGGTGTCGGCCGAGACCTCGCGCGCGATCGAGGACGCCATCCTGACCCGCGCCCGGCAGTTGCGCATCCGCGACGCCAAGCTTTAAGTCACTTGAACCGCCGCCGTTTGCGCCGCCTTCGGGCGGCGTTTTCATGCCTTGCGTCCGGCTTTGCCCGTGGTCACGCGCTGTGACCACGCGATGCACACGGGTTTGGCACAGATGGCACACGGCGCTGGCACGCCCTGAGCACTGGACCTTTGGCCCCGCATCGGTGTAATTCCGCCGGGAACCCGGAGAACACAGATGTCGCGCTACGAACCCGCCCAGATCGAACCGCAATGGCAAAAGGCCTGGGAAAAGGCGCAGGCCTTCGAGGCGCGGCGCGATCCGGCCCGCCCGAAATACTATGTGCTTGAGATGTTTCCCTACCCGTCGGGGCGCATCCACATGGGCCATGTGCGCAACTACACGATGGGCGATGTGGTGGCGCGCTATAAATCGGCGCAGGGATTTTCCGTTTTGCATCCAATGGGTTGGGATGCCTTTGGCATGCCGGCCGAAAACGCCGCGATGGAACGCGGCGGCCATCCGAAGGACTGGACATACAGCAACATCGCCGACATGCGCGGCCAGATGAAACCGCTTGGCCTGTCGATCGACTGGACGCGCGAGTTTGCGACCTGCGACCCGGAATATTATGGCCAGCAGCAGGCGATGTTCATCGACATGATGGACGCCGGATTGGTCTATCGTAAAGCCGCCGTGGTAAACTGGGACCCGGTCGACATGACGGTGCTGGCCAACGAACAGGTGATCGACGGCAAAGGCTGGCGCTCGGGTGCCGCCGTCGAACGGCGCGAGCTGACGCAGTGGTTTTTCAAGATCTCGGATTATTCCGAAGAGCTGCTCGAGGCGCTGGACGGCCTGACCCACTGGCCCGAAAAGGTGCGGCTGATGCAGGCCAACTGGATCGGGAAAAGCCGGGGCCTGCAATTCGCCTTCGATACGGTCGGTGCCCCGCAAGGCTTTGAAAAGCTTGAAGTTTACACCACCCGCCCCGACACGCTGATGGGGGCATCCTTCGCCGCCATCAGTGCCGACCATCCGCTTGCCAAGGCCTTGGAATCAGACCCGAAAGTGGCGGCTTTCGTGGCCGAATGTCGCCGCGGCGGCACATCAGCCGAAGACATCGAGACCGCCGAGAAGATTGGCTATGACACTGGCATCAGGGTCAGGCATCCCCTTGATCCGACATGGGAATTGCCGGTCTGGATCGCCAATTTCATCCTGATGGACTATGGCACCGGCGCAATCTTCGGCTGTCCCGCGCATGACCAGCGCGACTTGGATTTTGCGCGGAAATACAATCTACCGGTTAACCTCGTGTTTCGTAATCTAGGCGCGAGGACTGAAGGATACACGCCTTTTGAGGGATTTCCGCCTGATAGTGTTTTCTCGCGGGACTCGGTATTCACTGACGTTGAAGGGGAATATGGGCCAGCCTTCTATACCTATCAGAAAATCACATCGGTAGCCTACGCTCCGCCCAAATTTGAAAGAGTTGCCTACGGGCGACCGATCGACGGAAAGCCGACAGTCCAAACCGGCGACGAGGCCATTGCCGCCGCCATTTCCCACGCTGAAACAAATGGTTACGGCATCGGCGTCACCAAGTTCAGGCTGCGTGACTGGGGGGGGTCGCGGCAACGCTATTGGGGATGCCCGATTCCGGTGGTGCATTGCCCCACCTGCGGCGTGGTGCCCGAGGCCAAGGCAAACCTGCCGATCAAGCTGCCCGATGACGTAACCTTTGACGTGCCCGGAAACCCGCTGGACCGCCACCCCACATGGCGCAATTGCGCCTGCCCCAAATGTGGGGCCGAGGCCCGGCGCGAAACCGATACGATGGACACTTTTGTTGACTCGTCCTGGTATTACGCCCGCTTTACCAGCCCTCGCGCCACGACGCCCACCAGCCTTCCGGACGCCGACTACTGGATGAATGTCGATCAATACATTGGCGGCATCGAACACGCGATCCTGCACCTTTTGTATTCCCGCTTCTTCGCCCGTGCGATGGCCAAGACCGGCCATCTGCCCGCCAAGGCGATCGAGCCGTTCAAGGCCCTGTTCACCCAAGGCATGGTGACGCATGAGATTTACAAGACCACCGATGCCAATGGCCGGCCGGTCTATCACCTGCCCGAAGACATCATCCGCACCGATGCCGGTGCCACCTTGGCGGATGGCACGGTGGTCGAGGTGATCCCTTCGGCCAAGATGTCGAAATCAAAGAAGAATGTCGTCGATCCAATGAACATCATCGCGTCCTTTGGCGCCGATACCGCGCGCTGGTTCGTGATGTCCGACAGCCCGCCCGAGCGCGATGTGGAATGGACATCGTCGGGGGCCGAGGCCGCGTTCAAGCATCTGAGCCGCGTCTGGGGCCTGAGCAATCGTATCGCCGACATGCCCGAAGGCCATGTTGGCGAGGGCGATGACGATCTGCGCCGCGCGACCGCCAAGGCGATTGACGAGGTGACCAAGGGCATCGAAAGCTTTGCCTTCAACAAGGCGATTGCGGTGCTCTACGGCTTTACCAACACGCTTTCGCGCGCCAATGCCAGCACCCCGGTGATGAAGGACGCGATCCGCACCCTGGCGCAACTGATGCAACCGATGGTGCCGCATATCGCGGAAGCGATCTGGGTCATGCAGGGCGGCACGGGGCTGTGCTGCCAAGCCCCCTGGCCCAAGGCCGACCCGGCGCTTCTGATCGACGATACCGTCATCTTGCCGATTCAGATCAACGGCAAACGCCGGGCGGAAATCAGCGTGCCCAAGGATATGGCCGCGACAGAGGTTGAAAAGATTGCCCTCGCCAATGAGGATGTGGTCAGGTTCCTTGCCGGCCAACCGGTCAGGAAAATCATCGTCGTGCCGGGGCGTATCATAAATGTCGTTGCTTGACCGCCGATCTGTGCTTTTTGCGCCACTTGCCATGGCCGCCTGCGGCTTTGCCCCGGCCAATGCGCCGGGGGCAGCTGCGGCTGGGTTGCAGGGTCGCATCCGCGTGGCCGATCCGTCCGACAAGCTGGGGTTTGATCTGGTCGAGCGGCTGGAAGAGCGTTTGGGGCGGCCAGACTCCGTAGCCTATGATCTGTCATACACCATTGTGACCGAGGATGTCGGCACCGGCATCACCGCCGACAATGCCATCACCCGCTATCATCTGACCGGCCATATCGACTGGACCCTGACCAGCCGCGACGGCGGGCAACGGGTGGCGGGTGGACGGGTGCAAAGCTTTACCGCTTATTCCGCCACCGGCAGCACCGTGGCGGGGCTTGCCGCCAAGGAAGATGCCGCCTTTCGGCTGATGCGGATGCTGGCCGACCAGATCGTAACCCGGTTGATGGCCACTGCGGGCGGTTGGGCATGATCCTGAAAGGGGTCGAGGCCAGCCGGTATTTTGCAAAGCCCGATCCCGGCAAGGCCGGCCTGCTGATTGCCGGGGCCGATGCGATGCGGGTGGCGCTGAAACGGCAAGAGGTGATTGCCGCGCTGATCGGCCCGCAGGGTGAGGGCGAAATGCGCCTGACCCGTATTCCGGCCAGTGACTTGCGCAAGGATGGCGCGGCGCTGATTGACGCGATCAAGGCCATCGGCTTTTTCCCCGGCCCGCGCGTGGCCTTTGTCGAAGAGGCCACCGATACCTTGGCCGATACCGTCGCGCTTGCGCTAAAGGACTGGCGGCCCGGCGATGCGACGATTGTGGTCACGGCGGGCAATCTGACCGCGAAATCGGCGCTGAAACTGCTGTTTGACAAGCACCCCAACGCCTTTTGCGCCATGCTGTATGACGACCCGCCAACCCGGGAGGACATTGAGGACGCGCTGAAAAAGGCGGGCCTTTCCCACATTGACCGCGAGGCGATGGCTGATCTGACCACCCTAGCCCGCGCGCTGGACCCCGGTGATTTCCGGCAAACACTGGAAAAGATCGCGCTCTATAAATACGGCGATACCAGCCCGCTGACCCCCGCTGATGTGGCGGCCATGGCACCATCGACGCTGGAAGCCGAGGTGGATGACCTGCTTCTGGCCGTTGCAGATGGCCGTGCGCCGGCCATCGGGCTGTTGATGCGGCGATTGGAAGGGCAAGGCGTGTTGCCGGTGGCGATCTGCATTCAGGCCTTGCGACACTTTCGCGCGCTGCACATGGCGGCAGCCGACCCGGCAGGCCCGGCCATGGGCTTGCAAAAGGCCCGCGTCTTTGGCCCAAGGCGCGACCAGATGCAGCGCCAGGCGCAGGCCTTGGGGATGCGGACCCTGGAAACCGCCGTTGCGCTGCTGCTGGAAACTGACCTGACGCTGCGCTCGGCTTCGCGCGCGCCGGGGATGGCGCTGATGGAACGTGCGCTGATCCGCGTGGCGATGCTGCGAAGATAGCTGGGGGGGCGATGACCAAGGAAACCGCACTGGAAGCTTTGGGCCGGATCGCCCTCAGCCACAAGGACATCGAGGCACAGGTGCTGTGGTTTCGTGACGGCGTATGGTCGGATGCCATGGGCGAGTCGCTGGAGGCCGAAGAGATCGCGTTTTACGCCGAAGGTCTACTCGACGAAGGCTTCGGGCTGGATTGGGCGCTGGTGTCAGGGCCGCTGGGCGAAGAGGTTCGGCTGTGCTTTTGGCAAGACGGTGATCCGCCCGCCCCGGACCTTCCGCCAGGCACGGTGATCCGGAACGGCGGGCGGGTGCGCGGTTAACGTTGTGTGCCGATGTTCATCACCCAAAAGGTGCTGGCACCCCCGGCTGCTGTGGCAACGCCGATTTCGGTGAGGCCGGGCGACAGGATATTTTGCCAATGCGCCGGTGAATTGCGCCAGACGCTTGCAGCCCGCGCCACATCGGGGCTGCCGACCTTGGCAATGTTTTCGGCCACCCGACGCACCCGATAACCTTCGGCCTTGACCCGCGCGCCAAGCGGAGGCCCGCCCGCGCGTTGGTGGCCAAAATAGTTGCGCGTGGCCATATCGCAGGCGTGCCCCTGCGCCGCTGCCGTCAGCTTGTCCGAAGGTCGCAGACGGTTCAACCCATGTGCCGTGCGCTGGTCATTGATCCATGTGACCATCGCCGCTTCCAGCCCTGATGCGCCGTTTGGTTTGGCGCAGGCAAGGGCCCCTACGGGAGCCATCAGACCAAGAACAACTGCAAAGATCAGGCGCATCGGATTCCCTTTCCCATCAATTCACAACATGACAACAACGGCTCGACAGCAAGACCATTCCCCGTATGTGTCAAGACCTGCCGTAAAATGCCGCGTGGTGGCCGGCCCATTTGCCGCTGGCCCAGGCCCCGGTCAGCAGATAGCCACCGGTCGGGGCCTCCCAATCCAGCATTTCGCCACAGGCAAAAACGCCGGGCACTGCGCGCAACTCCAACCCTTCGGTCAGGCTGTCGCGGGCAATCCCCCCCGCGGTCGAAATTGCCTCGTCGATCGGGCGCGGGCCTTGCAAGGGCACCGGCAGCGCGGTCAGGGCCGTGGTCAGCGGCAGCGACCGGCCAAATTCCTGCACCAGTGCTGCGGCGGCGGGCGACAGGCCAAGCTTGCGCAGGCGGTTGCCCAGACTGTCGCTGGATTTCAGCCGCGAGAGGCGCATGGCCAAGGCTTCACGCGCAAGGTCCGGCAGCAGGTTCACGGTCAATGCAGCCCCATCGCGCAGCGCACGGCTAAGGGCATAGATCGCGCCGCCCTCTACCCCGCGGGCCGACAGCACGAACTCGGCCCGCACCGATTGCCCGCCCGCGGTCAGCATGGCCCCCTTGACCGGCTGGCCGAAATGCGCGGCCATGTGGGGCGACCACGCGACCTGAAACCCCATGTTGGCAGGGCGGAACGGGGTGATCGTCACCCCTTTGTCCGCCAGCCACGGCACCCAGGCCGCATCCGACCCCAACCGCGCCCAGCTTGCGCCCCCCAAGGCCAGCACCGTCACGCGCGGGCGCAGGGTGTGCGGACCATCTGGCGTATCAAATCGCAGACCGTCGCCCGCAAATCCGCGCCAGAGCCAGCGGGTGCGCACCTCGACCCCCTGTCCGGCCAAGCGCACCAGCCAGGCGCGCAGCAGGGGCGAGGCCTTCATCGCGCGGGGAAAGACCCGGCCTGACGATCCGGTAAACACCTCTTGCCCCAGATCGCGGCACCATTGTGCCACTTCCCGAGGCCCGAACCCGGCCAGCATCGGGGCCAGCCAATCGCTGTCATAGGCGGCGGCAAAGCGGGCCAAGGGTTCATCCTTGGTCACGTTCAGCCCGGATTTGCCAGCCATCAGGAACTTGCGCGCGGGAGTTGCCTTGCCCTCGGCAACCACCACACGGCGACCGGCGCGCGCCAGTTCCTCGGCCGCCATCAGGCCTGCCGGACCTGCACCGATGACCAGGGCATCCATCATTCCACCGGGCGTGCAAGCAAGAACAGCGCCCGGCGCGGCGCCGGCAAAAGGGGCATCGCGGGCGCGGCGAAGATCACGCATTCTGCCTGCTTGTCCATGCCGCCCCCTTGCCAATCCGGAAATCCGCTTCATCCTTTGGCGCGGAACCGACGCAATGACAAGTGACACCGCCCCCGTTTGCCCGCTGTGCCTGCGCCCCATCCCCACCGGTGTGGCGCAAAGCCTGCATCACCTGATCCCAAAGTTGAAAGGCGGCAAGGGCGGGCCCACGGTGCTGCTGCACCACATCTGTCACAAGGAACTTCATGCAAGGTTCACCGAGGCCGAACTGGCTCGCAGCTTCAACACGCCCGAGGCATTGCGTGACAGTGACCGCCTGCGGCCCTTCCTTGACTGGGTGGCCAAGCGCCCGCCGGGGTTTCTAAGCCGCACGCCGGGGCGGCGCAGGTAGGGTCACGCCGCCAGCACCTCGCGCCCGCGGCGGCGCAGATAGGCGTCGTTCAGGAAGGTGCCGAACGGAAACAGGGCTGCAAAGGTGCAGCGCCACCAGTCGCGCGGCCCCCAGCCTGGCCCGCGCAGGGCAACGAACATCAGCCCCATATAGGCCACCCAGGCATAGCCGTGCAGTGTGCCGGTCACCGAAACCCAGGACGGATCGCCCAAAATATACTTGATCGGCATCGCGATCAAAAACAGCAATAGGGTCGTGACACCTTCCACCAGCGCCATCATCCGAAACAGCGTGAACAGGCGGGGGGTGGCGGCATCCGGGTTGCGTTGGTCTGTCATGGTATCCATTCCGGGCTTTGAACATTCGGCGCGGACCTGACAGGGCAAGACAGATTGACCGCGCCTTAACCACTAGCACCGGATGCGCGCAGATGAAACGCCGGCCTGAACGAAAAGATGCCTCAGGGATTATGCAAATTGCCGCATCCTTGCACGCCGCATCCTTGCCCGGCGCCCGTGAAAAGGCCCCGCCATGCGGACATGGCGGGGCAAGGGGCACCGCAGGCGGACTGCGGTGCAGGCGTAACGCGGGGGGGGGTGGCGGTAGGGCGGGGGTTTCCCCGCCGTCAGTTCGGGCGGCCCTGTTCGGCCTCCATCTCGGCCCTGATCTGCTGGCGCAGGATGTCGATCGGGATCATCTTGCCATCGCGTTTGAAGTGCCAATAGGTCCAGCCATTGCAGCTTGGCGCGCCTTCATAGGCGGCGCCGACCTGATGGATGCTGCCCTTGACATCATTGCCGACCAAGGTGCCATCGGCGCGCACCTTGGCCATGTAGCGGTTGCCCAGCGAATACAACTCTTCCCCCGGGCGCAGCATGCCACGTTCAACCACCTGACCAAACGGCACCCGCGGTTCGGCGCGTTTTGACCCGGTGGTTTCCAGACCGCTGGCATCAAACTTGCGCACACGGGCAAGGCGTTCGGCGGCCGCGCGGCGGTAGGCTTCTTCGCGTTCGATCCCGATGAAATCGCGGCCCAGCATCTTGGCCACAGCACCCGTGGTGCCGGTGCCAAAGAACGGGTCCAGCACCACATCGCCGGGGTGGGTGGTGGCGATCAGGATACGGTGCAACAGGCTTTCGGGCTTTTGCGTCGGATGCGCCTTTTCGCCCTTGTCATCCTTTAGCCGTTCATGCCCGGTGCAGATCGGCAGCACCCAGTCTGAGCGCATCTGGATACCGTCGTTCAGCGCCTTCAGCGCCTCATAGTTGAAGGTGTATTTCGATGCCTCGTCCCGGCTGGCCCAGATCAGGGTTTCATGGGCGTTGGTCAGGCGCTTGCCCTTGAAATTGGGCATCGGGTTCGACTTGCGCCAGATCACATCGTTCAGCATCCAAAAGCCCGCATCCTGCATCGACGCGCCAACCCGGAAGATGTTGTGATAGCTGCCGATCACCCAGATCGCGCCATTTGGCTTCAGCAACCGGCGCGCGGCGGCCAGCCATTTGCGGGTGAAATCGTCGTAAACGGCAAAGCTGCTGAACTGGTCCCAGTGGTCGTTGACCGCATCGACACGGGAGTTGTCCGGGCGATGCAGATCGCCCTTCAGTTGCAGGTTATAGGGGGGGTCAGCAAAGATCAGGTCTACTGACCCCGCAGGCAGGCTGTTCATCACCTCGATGCAGTCGCCCGCAAGGATCTGGTTCAGGGGCAGTGCTGCCCCTGTCGCTTTGGTCTTCGACGTCATTCTCTGCCTCTGTCCCCGGCATCATGCGGTGTGCCGATCTTGTGGATAAGAATGAGGCAGGCACGAATCGGCGTCAAATTGTTTTTTGAATCAAGGGGTTATGGATTTCTCTTGATACAATATCTTGTGGACAGGTTTGAACGAACGTCTATGAACGGGGGTGGCCCCAAGATTTAGCAGCGCGGCAAGATGGGCCTTTGTCGGGTAACCTGCGTTCACCTCCCAGCCGTAGCCGGGGTATTGTTGCGCCAAATCCACCATGATCCGGTCCCGTGTGACTTTTGCGCAAATCGAGGCGGCGGCAATCGAGAGGCATACGGCATCGCCCTTTACGAGGGCAAGGCCCTGACACCCAAGGTTGCGCGGGATCATATTGCCGTCAATCAGGGCAAAATCGGCCCCTATGGCCGCAACAGCCCGCTCCATCGCCAGATGGCTGGCGCGCAGGATGTTCAGGCTGTCGATTTCTTCGACCGTTGCGTGGGCAATGCTGATCTGCGCCACCCGTTGCAATTGTGCAAAGAGCATTTCGCGCCTCAGGGGTGACAGGGTCTTGGAATCGGCCAGCCCCGCGGGAATGCGCATCGGGTCCAACCGCACGGCGGCGGCAGTCACCGGGCCACACAGCGGGCCGCGACCGACCTCATCCACCCCCACGACAAAAGCCGCCCCTTGGGCAAGGGCGGCGGCTTCATGGCTGAAATCGGCTGTGGGTTTGACCATGGTCTTGTCTAGCGCGTCGGACGGGCAAGAAGAAGACCGGCGGGCAAGAAAACGGGGGGAAAGCCACTTTGCCTTCCCCCCTCAGTTGGGGTGCGGTTGGGGGTTGCGCCGCACCCGGGGACAGGGTGCCTAACGGTCGAAGCGACCCCGCCCTTGATCCCAGCGACCGTCATCGCGACCACTGATGCGATCCCGGCCCGGCTCTGGGTAACGGTTGTGGCCGCCGACGCGCAAACCTGCGTCGCGCAGGCAGTCTTCACCATAGACCCGGTCGGTGCGGCCAAAGACCCGCGCCTCATGCGCGCATTGGCGCGGCAGGCGGGCGTCAAAGCCTTCGCGGCGCAGGCAACGCTCGGGATAGACTGTCACGGCGCGCCGCGCGCCCGAGATTTCGATGGCGCAGACCGATGGCACGCGCGGGCTGCGCACCTCTCGCGGGGGTTGATGAACCGGAGCATACGGAGGAGCGGCATGGGCGCGGCCCTTGTCCACCGAATTGACGATGGCCCCAATGGCAAGGGCTGCAACCAGAGCCTTGGCCAGATTGTCGCTGGCCCGGTCGGCATGGGCGGGCAAGGCGGTGGCTGTCATCAGCGCAAGGGCCGTGGCAGCAGCGGTCAGAACCACCGCGGCACGGCGCAGCGGATGCGCTGTTTCGCGGTGAAGCATGGGGGCAATGCGGGCGGATCCTTTGAACATGGGGGGCCTCCTGTCAGGTGGGTTTCTGTTTGCCCGGCACGACCATTGCGCCGGTTTTCATGCCCAAACCTTGCGGCCCGCTGCCCCAGACAGGCAATATCGCGGCCCTGCTAGGCGATAACACCGGGCGGAAGGCAGGGTTGTTATTGAATAGCGCGCCATTCCCGCGCACAGCTTGTGTCTGACAAAGCCGCCCTGATGCAGGAGCCCCCCATGACGCGCCTTTCCCTGATCACCGCCCTTGTGCTGGGGCTGGCGGGCCCCGCCTCGGCGGAATGCTACGCAGACTACAAGGCCAAGCAGGATGCCCCCTTGCGCCTGCACTATGGTGTGGCGCAGGTCAGCGACGGCAACTGTTCGCCCGCCGCAGCAAGGGGCGAGCTTGCCCCCCGGCTGGCCGCGGCTGGCTGGACGCTGTTGAATGTGTTGTCCACTTTCGGCCCCGAGGGCCTTGGCGAAAGGCAAGCGAGTGCAGGCGCGTTTTTCCTCCGTTTCTGACAGCCTGAAGACGGGCAACCGCGTTGTCAGCTTTGGTATCGCCGCGATTGTGTTGATCCTGTTCGGCGCGGCGCTGTTCTTGTTTCTGAACCTGCCCGACGCCAACGCCTTCAACGCGCGGGTCGAACGGTTGTTTGTTGAAAACGACAACCTGACCACCGGGGCCGAGATCAAGCTGCTGGAAATTCTGGCGCAATCGGGCACCTCGTTTGCGCAGGTGCTGCAAAGCTACCGGGTGGTGATCTTTGTGCTGCTGGTGTTTTCAACGGCGCTGCTGATTGCCGCCTTGGTGTTTCTGGTGATGATCATCGCCCTGAACCGCCGGATTTCTGCCATTCAACGGTCGGGGATTCAGGTTGCCAGCCTGATGATCAGCCGCGAAGGCCGGGCGGTCTATATCAACGATCTGGAATTCGCGTTGACCGAAGCCGCACTTGAAACCCTTGCCGTGCTGGCCGAGGCCCGGATGGACGACGAGGTGCTGACCGGCGCGCAGATCGAGGCGGTGATCTCGGGGCGCAACGAAGCAGATTGCGACGAGGCCGCCGGGGCCACCCGCATAAAACGCCTGCGCGACACGCTGGGCAACCAGTTGGTCAGCGAGTTGCTGGTCAAGACCATCGCCCGGCGCGGCTATGTTCTGGCGGTCGGCAAGGACGTGATCCGCATGGTCTGACCGTCATCTGCCTGTCACGGGGCTTGCATACGGGGAACGGGGGGCATAAACAGCGTCCCTTCTGTTCTTCTGCTGCCCTTGGGGGGGATGCGATGATCCAAACACCGTTTTACCTGATCGACCGCGCAAAGCTGGCGCGCAACATGGCCATCATGGATGACCTGCGGCAGGCATCTGGTGCCAAGGTGCTGCTGGCGCTGAAATGCTTTGCCACATGGGGCGTGTTTGATCAGATGCGGCAGCACATGGATGGCACAACGTCGTCCAGCCTGTATGAATTGAAGCTGGGCCGCACCCGGTTTGGCGGCGAGACCCACGCCTATTCGGTGGCTTGGGCCGATCACGAGATCGCCGAAGCCGTGGGATACGCCGACAAGATCATCTTCAACTCGATCGGGCAGCTGGAGCGGTTCGACAACCCGTCGGCCAGCATCGCGCGCGGGTTGCGCCTGAACCCGCGGTTTTCGACCAGCGGTTTCGATCTGGCCGATCCGGCGCGCCCGTTCAGCCGCTTAGGCGAGTGGGATGCGGGCAAGATCGAGCGGGTGATCGACAAGATTTCCGGCTTCATGATCCACTACAACTGCGAGAACGCCGACTTTGATCTGTTCGACCAGCAGTTGACCCGCATCGAGGCCGAGTTCGGGGCGCTGTTGCATCGCCTGACGTGGGTCAGCCTTGGCGGCGGCATTCACTTTACCGGGGAAGGCTATCCTGTGGCCCGACTGGCCGCACGGTTGCGCACGTTCTCGGAACGGTTCGGGGTGCAGGTCTACCTTGAACCCGGCGAGGCCGCGATCACCAATGCGGCCACGCTGGAAGTGACCGTGCTGGACGTGCTGAACAACGGCAAGGATCTGGCCGTGGTCGATGCATCGGTCGAGGCGCATATGCTGGACCTGCTGATCTATCGGCTGTCGGGCAGGATCGAAACCGCCGGCGATCACCGGTTCATGATCTGCGGCAAGTCCTGCCTTGCGGGCGATGTGTTCGGCGAGTTCGACTTTCCCGCCCTCTTGCAGGTGGGCGACCGTCTGAGCATTGCCGATGCTGCAGGTTACACCATGGTCAAGAAGAACTGGTTCAACGGGGTGAAGATGCCCAGCATCGTCATCAAGGAATTCGACGGGTCGATGACCGTCGTGCGTGAGTTCGGCTATGCCGATTTTGAAGGCAACTTGGGTTAATCGGGTTGCCCCTTCCCTCTGTCCTTAAAGGAGACGGTTCGAAGTGAAACGGAATGTTCTGATCATCGGCGCAGGTGGCGTGGCCCAGGTGGTCGCGCACAAGGCGGCCCAGCACAATGACCGCCTGGGCGATTTGCACATGGCCAGCCGGACGCTGACCAAGGCCGAGGCGGTTATCGCCGGGGTGCATGCCAAGGCCGCGATGAAGGTGCCGGGCGTATTTCAGGCGCATGCCGTCGATGCGATGGATACGGCAGCAGTTGTGGCGCTGATCAAGGCAACGGGCTGCCAGATCGTGATCAACGTCGGGTCAGCCTTTGTGAACATGCCGGTTCTGGATGCCTGCATTCAGGCAGGTGTCGCCTATATGGACACCGCAATTCACGAAGACCCGGACAAGATTTGTGAAACCCCGCCGTGGTATGGCAATTACGAATGGAAACGCCGCGAGGCCTGCCGCGCGGCGGGTGTGACCGCGATTCTGGGTGTGGGCTTTGACCCCGGCGTGGTGAACGCCTATGCCCGCGTGGCCGAGGGCATGATGGACACCGTCGAGTCGATCGACATTGTCGATATCAACGCCGGGTCGCACGGCAAATGGTTTGCCACCAACTTTGACCCCGAAATCAACTTTCGCGAGTTCACCGGCACGGTCTATTCTTGGCAGAATGGTGCCTGGCAGTCGAACAGCATGTTCGAGGTTGGCAAGACCTGGGACATGCCGGTTGTGGGCGAACAGAAAGCCTATCTGACCGGCCATGATGAGGTGCATTCCCTGTCGGCCCGCTATCCGACGGCCGATGTGCGGTTCTGGATGGGCTTTGGCGACCATTACATCAACGTCTTCACCGTGCTGAAAAACCTTGGCCTGCTGTCGGAAAAGCCGGTGAAAACCGCAGAAGGGCAAGAGGTTGTGCCGCTGAAACTGGTCAAGGCCGTGCTGCCCGACCCGGCCAGCCTGGCCGCCACCTATACCGGCAAGACCTGCATCGGTGATTTTGTGAAAGGCACCAAGGATGGCCAGCCGGTCGAGGTGCTGATCTACAACGTCGCCGACCACAAGGATGCCTATGAAGAAGTCGGCAGTCAGGGCATCAGCTATACCGCCGGGGTGCCGCCCGTGGCCGCTGCCCTGCTGATTGCCGAAGGCATCTGGGATACGGGCACGATGGTCAATGTCGAAGACCTTGACCCGAAGCCCTTTCTCACCTTGCTGAACGGAATGGGCCTGCCAACGCGGATCAGGGACGCCACTGGCGACCGCGCCCTGCGGTTCTGACCCGTATCCGTTGAAGCGGGACGTGATCCCGACCACCTCTGCTGTCTTGGCAGCGCCGGTCGGCGTCTGCCGCCCGGTCCTGCCAGGGCGGCATCACTCGTGCAGAAGTCGCAGCAGATAGGTCCCGTAGTCATTCTTGCCAAACAGCTTGGCGCGGGCCCGCAGGCCGGCCTCGTCGATCCAACGCTGTTCAAAAGCAATCTCGTCAGGGCACCCCACCTGCAAGCCCTGACGCCGTTCCAGCGTGCGCACGAAATTACCCGCATCCAGCAGGCTGCCATGCGTGCCGGTATCCAGCCAGGCATAGCCGCGGCCCATTTTCTGCACCGTCAGGGTGCCCTCGGCCAAATACATCTCCAGCAGCGTGGTGATCTCCAACTCACCGCGCGCCGAGGGGCGGACTGCGCGTGCCTTGGCAGGGGCCGTGCCATCCATGAAATAAAGCCCTGTCACCGCATAGTCAGACAAGGGTTTCTGAGGCTTTTCGATGATGCTTTCCACCTGGCCCTCGGCATCGAACGACACCACGCCATAGCGTTCGGGGTCTGACACCCGATAGCCAAAGACCGTCGCACCAATGCCCTGCGCCGAAGCATCGGCCAGCAGTTGGGTCAGGCCATGGCCGAAAAAGATGTTGTCACCCAGCACCATCACCGACGGCGCGCCCGCCAGGAAATCCTCGGCCAGGATATAGGCCTGCGCCAGACCATCGGGCGACGGCTGCACGATATAGGTCAATTGCAGGCCCCATTGGCTGCCGTCGCCCAAGGTGCGCTGGAACTGGTCCTGATCCTGCGGCGTGGTGATCACCACAATCTCGCGAATACCGGCCAGCATCAGCGCCGACAAAGGGTAGTAGATCATCGGTTTGTCATAGATCGGCAGAAGTTGTTTCGAGACACCGATGGTGATCGGGTAAAGCCGGGTGCCCGACCCCCCGGCCAGAATGATGCCCTTGCGGGCCGATGTCAGGGCTTTGGTCATTTCGAAACTCCAAGATCGGTCAATGCCTCGGTCACGCCGACGCGCCAATCGGGGCGGTTCAGGCCGAAGGTCGCAAGGTGGGTGCAGTCCATCCGACTGTTGGCGGGCCGTCGTGCCGGAGTGGGATAGGCGCTGCTGGGGATGTCGGTGATGGTGCAGGAAAGACCCGCCTGCGCCATGATCTCCCGCGCGAAATCGGCCCAGGATACGTCGGGCGCGCCCGAGAAATGATAGGTTCCGGTCTTGGCGGGATCGGCGCAAAGCTGGTCTGCGATGGTCAGACAGGCCACCGCGATGGCCCGCGCGGGGGTGGGTCCGCCGATCTGGTCAGCCACCACGGTCAGGCTTTCGCGTGATGCCCCAAGGCGCAGCATGGTTTTCAGAAAATTGCTGCCATGCGCCGAAAACACCCAAGACGTGCGCAAGATCACATGCGCGCCGGACGCCGCGCGCACGCCTTGCTCACCGCGCAACTTTGAACGGCCATAGGCCCCCAGCGGGGCCGTCGGATGATCGGGTGCAAAGGGGGCATCGCCCGCGCCGTCAAACACGTAATCGGTCGAGATATGCACGAAGGGAATGCCAAGGGCCGCACATTGCCGCGCCATCGCGGCGGGCGCATCGCCATTGACCACCGTGGCCGCGGCCTCCTCGGACTCTGCCTTGTCCACGCCGGTCCAGGCGGCGGCATTGATCACGGCGGCGGGCGCATGGGCGCGGATCGCCGCCGCACAGGCCGCGGGGTCCGACAGGTCGGCCTGATCGCGGCCCAGAAAAGTTGCATCTGGGGCCAGACGCTTAAGCTCCGTCGCCACCTGTCCGGTCAGGCCGAAGACCAGCAGATTGGTGCGGCTCATGCGCTTACCCCCAGACGCTGGCCGACGCCATGCCGTGATTGCAGCGCCTTCCACCAGGGCTCATTGTCCAGATACCATTGCACGGTGCGCGCCAGACCCTCTTCTACTGTCACGCTTGGCCGCCAGCCCAGTTCCGTCCGGATGCGGCCGGGGTCAATCGCATAGCGTGCGTCATGGCCGGGGCGATCCGCGACAAAGGTGATCTGGTCGGCGTAAGACCCGGCCGCCTTGGGGCGCTTTTCGTCCAGAATGGCGCACAGGGTCTTTACCAACTCCAGATTGGTGCGCTCATTCTCGCCGCCGATGTTGTAGCTGCGCCCGACCTCGCCTCTCAGCACCACGGTCAGCAGGGCATCGGCGTGATCCTCGACATACAGCCAGTCACGGATGTTCGCGCCGGTGCCATAGATCGGCAGGGGCTTGCCGGCCAAGGCGTTCAGGATGATCACCGGCACCAGCTTTTCGGGGAAATGGAAGGGGCCGTAATTGTTGGAACAATTGGTCAGCACCACCGGCAGGCCATAGGTTTCATGCCAGGCCCGCACCAGATGGTCCGACGCCGCCTTGGAGGCCGAATAGGGGCTGCGCGGATCATAGGGGGTGGTTTCGGTAAACTTCACCTGCGGGTCATCGGGCAGGCTGCCGAACACCTCATCCGTCGAGATGTGGTGAAAGCGGAACGTTGCAGGCTTGCCCTTGGCCACCCAATGGCTGCGGGCAGCCTCCAGCATGTTGTAGGTGCCGGTGATATTGGTTTCAACAAAATCACCCGGCCCGTCGATCGACCGGTCAACATGGCTTTCCGCCGCCAGATGCATCACCGCATCGGGCTGATGGGCGGCAAAGATCCGGTCCAGTGCGGCGCGGTCGCGGATATCGGCGTGCTCAAACGCATAGCCCGGTGCATCGGAAACACTGGCCACATTGTCCAGACAAGCGGCATAGGTCAGCGCATCCAGGTTCACCACCTGATGCCCGTCACGGATCGCTTGGCGGACCACGGCAGACCCGATGAAGCCGGCGCCACCTGTCACCAGAAGTTTCATGGCGCTATCCTTCGAATGTGAACGGAGATTTGAAATCGGAAAAAGCCTGCGCGCGGCGGTCCTTTTCAGACAGGATCGCCGCTGCCGGATCAATCCCCCATTCGATGCCCAGATCGGGGTCGTCAAATCGCACCGCGCCATCGCAGTCGGGTGCATAGACATCAGAGCATTTGTAGAGCAGTTCCGAGTTCGGCACCCGCGTCACGAAGCCATGCAGAAAGCCCTTTGGAATCAACAGTTGCCGACCGTTTTCGGCCGACAGCTCCACCCCGACCCATTGCCCGTAGGTGGGCGAGCCTGTGCGGACATCGACGGCAACATCGAAGACCACACCCGCGCCACACCGCACCAGCTTGTCCTGCGCATGCGGCGGCGACTGGAAATGCAGCCCGCGCACCGTGCCTACCGGACGTGACAGCGAATGGTTGTCTTGCACAAAGTCAATGTCTATGCCGTGCGATTTCAGAACGTTGCGGTTCCACACTTCGGAAAAGAACCCGCGGTCATCGCCAAACCGGCGCGGCGTCAGGATCATCACGCCCGAAAGGGCCGTTTCTTCGATCTGCACGAAACAATCCTCTGGTCTGTCGCAATAGCTGAGGTGATAGCAACTCTTCCCGGCCCTGTCCACGCGCGCCGCCGCGGCAGACGTCAGATTCGCCCCAGCGCCGCGGCAAGCCACAGCGACAGCGTGCCCTGCAGCCCGTGGCGATACAGCCCAAGGCGACGCAGAATGGTCAGCCGCCCGATCAGATCGGCACGTTGCAGCTTGGCGAAGTCCTCCAGAAGCAAGCGGTTTTCCGGTGGAAAGCGATGCGCCGAAGCCCGCAAGGCGGCCAGGTTGATGGCGTTCCAGCGCCGGAACCGGCCCCGCAACATCCAGCGCAGGCGCTTGACCTTGGCCTCGACGCCGCTGTTGGCACCGATCTGGTTGCCCGCGTGCTGACGATACAACAACAGCGGTGCCGGATCAAAGATCACCGTCCCGCCGGTGCCAGACACGATCTGGTAGAGCCACCAGTCATGCACCACCACGCGCCCGGCCTCGGCCGCCGCTGCCCGGACCAGATCAACCCCGGCACGGTTCAGCATCATGGTGTTGCCACCAGCAAAATTTTGCACCAGCGCATGACGAAAGGCAGGGGACCGCCGTGGCAAGGGTGACAGGCGGCGCTGACCCAGGTCGGCATCACAGACAAAACTGCGCCCGCCCAGCAATGCGGGTTGCCCTTCAGGCACCTGCGCCAACATCTGGACTCCGCTTGCGATCTTTTCAGGCAGCCAGACATCGTCTTGATCCGATAGGGCGACCCAGTCGGTGCCTTCGGGCACCGCTTGCAGCAGATGAAGAAAATTCTGCGCCCCGCCCCGGCGTGGCCCCTCCAGCAGATCGACGGCAAAGCCGGGGGCAGAGGCCGCAAAGTCGCGAAGGATCGCTACAGTGCCATCGGTTGACCCGTCATCGCTGACGATCAGACGGGCAGGCGGCAAGGTCTGTGCGCAATAGCTGTCAAGCTGTGCGCGCAAATTGGCTGCCCCGTTCCATGTGGCCAGCAAGACCGTCACCCGCGGTGCGCGGGCAGAGGACCGGACGGTCTTGGCCAAAAAGGGCGGCAGGGCTGTCATCCCTTCGCTATACAGCTGTTCGCGTGCCGTTTTCCAGCATCAGTAACCGCAGCCGCATGGTTTCGTGCCTGAAACACGGCGGCTGCGGACCCTGTCAGCCTTACGCCATCAGATCAAACACCTGCCCGCCGATGGTGGCCATGATCGCGGCATCGTCGCCACCGTCGACCAAGGCCCACATGAT
>JAFGXY010000076.1 GCA_016936395.1 Paracoccaceae bacterium
CCGGACGCACCCGCACCGTCCAGCCCCGAATCCACCGGCCCCGAACCGACCAACCCCCCGCCTCCCAGACCCGGCCTGCTGGGTCGCCTCTTCGGTGCGCCAGCCGCCAGGTCCGAACCTGCCATCCCTGCCGCCCCCATCCATCGCACGGTGGACGAGCCGCGCCGGACGCTGGATGACGCCATGCTGGAAAGCCTGGAAGAGGTGCTGATCCAGGCCGATATGGGCGTGGACACCGCCCTGCGGGTCAGCGCCAACATCGCCGAAGGCCGCTTTGGCAAGAAGATTTCGTCCACCGAACTGCGCCATGCCTTGGCCGATGAAGTCGCACGCATCATGACCCCGGTGGCGCGGCCGATGCCGATCTATCCGACCCGGCCGCAGGTGGTGCTGGTGGTGGGGGTCAATGGCTCGGGCAAGACCACGACCATCGGCAAACTGGCCAGCCAGTTCAAGGCTGCCGGAAAATCGGTGGTGATTGCGGCGGGCGACACTTTCCGCGCCGCGGCGGTGGAACAGTTGCAGATCTGGGGAAGCCGCGCCGGGGTGCCGGTGCTGACCGCCCCCGAAGGCTCGGACCCCGCTTCTCTGGCATTTGACGCGCTGACAAAGGCCCGGGCCGACAAGGCCGACCTGTTGATGATCGACACTGCGGGCCGCTTGCAAAACCGCGCTGACCTGATGGAGGAACTGGCCAAGATCGTGCGCGTTCTGCGCAAGGTTGACCCTACCGCGCCGCACAACACGCTTCTGGTGCTGGACGCCACCACCGGGCAGAACGCCATCACCCAGGTCGAGATCTTCCGCAAGATCGCCGATGTCTCGGGTCTGGTGATGACCAAGCTCGACGGCACGGCCAAGGGCGGCGTGCTGGTGGCCCTGGCCGACAAGTTCGGCCTGCCGATCCATGCCATCGGTGTGGGCGAACAGATCGACGACCTTGCCGCCTTTGATCCAGAAGATTTTGCCCGTGCGCTGGTCGGCCTTGACGATTAGCCGTTTCCTCTTGGCTGAAATACCCCGGGGGTCCGGGGGCAAGGCCCCCGGGGCTTGCAAAGGGACCAACCGCCGATGAGTGGCTGGCTGGTGTCGCTTGAAGGCACGGCGCGGGGCGCCGATCTGGCGCTTGGCCTCGCGCTGATGGCGGCCTTCCTGCATGCCTTGTTCGGGGCGCTGCAAAAGGGGCGGCATGATCCGTGGCTGTCGCGCGCAGCCATCGACGCCAGCTACGGCATCATCGCCATGCCGTTTGCCCTGTTCGTGGTGCCCTGGCCCGAGCCATGGATGTGGGCGATCTTTGCCGGGGCCTTCGTCATCCATTCGGCCTACAAGGTGTTGCAGGCAATGACCTATACCCGCGGGGCCTATACGGTGGTCTATCCGGTGGTGCGCGGCACCGGGCCGCTGTTCACCGTGCTTGCGGCGGGCGTGGTGTTTGGCGAGGTCTATGCCCCCGGCCAGTGGCTGGGTCTGGCGGTTCTGGTGACGGGCATCCTGGGGTTGGCCGCGTGGAACCTGACCCATATCACCCTGAACCGCGACCGGATGGTGCCCGCACTGGCCTTTGCCACCGCGACGGGGGCTTTCGTTGCCGCATACACTACCTATGATGCCTGGGGCATCCGCGCCACCGCTGATCCGTTCACCTTCCTTGCGTGGTTTTTCATGCTGGATGGCATCTTCATTCCGGTCGTGACATGGCGTCGCTGGTCGCGTCTGCTGGCCTGTGATGTGGTGCCGCTGATGAAACGGGGTGTGCTGGGGGCATTTGTCGCCTATTTCAGTTTCGGGTCGATCATGATGGCCACCCGGTTGGACAAGGTGGGCGAGGCGGCGGTGCTGCGTGAAACCTCGACCGTATTTGCCGCGCTGATCGGCTGGCTGGTGCTGGGCGAAAAGGTCGGTCGGGTGCAGCTCGGGTTGATGGCGCTGATCGCGCTGGGCGCGGTGATGATGGAAATGGCAGGGTAAGGCGATGGCGGAAAGAAAGATCAACGGCGTGCTGAAGCAGGTGCTGGAACTGGGGCCGACAATTGCGTTCTTCGTGATCTATCTCAAGATCAAGGAAGACACGTTTACCCTTCTTGGCACCGAGTATTCGGGCTTTATTGTTGCGGCGCTGGTCTTCGTGCCGATCCTGCTGGCGGCGATGGCCGCGCTTTGGGCGCTGTCTGGCACCATCAGCCGGATGCAGATCTTCACCGCCTTCATGGTGATCTTCTTTGGCGGCCTGACCGCGTGGTTCAACGATGAGCGGTTTTTCAAGATGAAGACCACCATCGTCTACGGTTTTCTTGCGGCTTTGCTGGGCGCAGGCTTGCTGCGTGGCCAAAGCTGGTTGCGGCTGGTGATGGGCGAGTTGTTGCCGATGCAGCCCGAAGGCTGGATGCTGCTGACCCGGCGGTTGACCGCGATGTTCGTGGCGCTGGCGGTGGCCAATGAGGCGATCTGGCGCACGATGTCGACCGAGACCTGGGTCAAGCTGGAAACCTTTGCGATGCCCGCCGCACTGATGCTGTTCCTTTGGTGGCAGATCTTCGCTTTGCAACGCTTCCTGATCGAAGCCGAGGCCGAGGACGACCCCCCGAAGGCATGAGCCATGGCAGAGGCTGGTTTGCGCTCCGAGCGGGAGTATTTGCAAAGCAGCAAATCCCACGGGGGGGGCGCAGGGCAGCAAGGGTGTTTCGTGATGGACGCGGGGTTCGGGCGTGAACGCTCCAGCCGGGCGGCGGGCCCGGCCCCTAGGTGATCAGGGCCCGGTGGTGCGGATCAGACACAGGTCACAACCGTGACCGCAAGGTGCGCCCTGTCTCTTCGTGGGGAGGGCTGGGGTAGGGGGCATTGGCGCAAGGTTCGGCTTTGCCCGCCGCCACGCCCCCGTTGACCACCCGTCGCCAAAAGCGTATCCCGCCCTTTGTGGTGCTTTGTTGCCGGATTGCGGGCCACGTTAAACATGCCGCTAAAAGGGTCTTGGGCGAAAACCCCAAAAGCCTGCACCGGCGTTTGGGGTTTCATTTTGCCCGGGAAGGGTGCTGCCATGACCAACGACTGGAAAACCCGCACCAAACTGGTGCATGAGGGCAGCCGCCGCAGCCAGTATGGCGAGATGGCCGAGGCAATCTTCCTGACGCAGGGCTTTGTCTACCCCACGGCCGAGGCCGCCGAGGCGCGGTTCGTGCAGCCGGGGAAAGATGAGTTCATCTATGCCCGCTATGGCAACCCCACCACCCGGATGTTCGAAGAGCGGATCGCGGGTCTTGAGGGCACTGAAGACGCCTTTGCCACTGCCAGCGGCATGGCGGCGGTCAGTGGCGCGCTGACCAGCCTGTTGCGCGCAGGCGACCATGTGGTGTCGGCCCGCGCGCTGTTCGGCTCGTGCCTGTATGTTTTGGAAGAAGTGCTGACGCGGTTTGGCGTGCGCGTGACCTTTGTCGATGGTGCCGATCTGGACCAGTGGCGCGCGGCCGTCACCCCCGGCACCAAGGCGGTGTTCTTCGAGTCGATGTCGAACCCGACGCTGGAGATGGTCGATATCCGCGCGGTGTCGGAGATTGCCCATGCGGCAGGCGCGCTGGTGATTGTCGACAACGTCTTCGCCACGCCGATCTTTTCGCGCGCGGTGGATCAGGGCGCCGATGTCATCGTCTATTCCACCACCAAGCACATCGACGGTCAGGGCCGGGCGCTGGGCGGGGTGGTGTGCGGCACGCAGGCCTTCATCCGCAAGGTGCTGGAGCCCTACATGAAGCACACCGGCGCCAGCATGTCGCCGTTCACCGCCTGGATCATGTTGAACGGAATGGCGACGCTGGACCTGCGCTGCCGGGCGATGGCCGAAGCGGCACTGCAAATCGCCCGCGCGCTGGACGGGCACCCGGCCTTGGCGCGGGTGATCTATCCGGGGCTGGAAAGCCACCCGCAACATGCGCTGGCGATGGCGCAGATGGGCGCGGGCGGCACCTTGGTGACGTTTGACATCGCAGATGGCAAGGAGGCCGCCTTCCGGTTCCTGAACGCGCTGCAAATCGCCAAGATTTCCAACAATCTGGGCGATGCCAAGACCATTGCCACCCATCCCGCCACCACCACGCACCAGCGCCTGCCACAAGACCAGAAGGATGCGCTGGGCATCACGCCGGGGCTGATCCGGCTGTCGGTGGGGCTGGAAGATGCGGGCGACCTGATCGCCGATCTGTTGGGCGCGCTGGAGGCCTGATTTCTGCGCCAGGGTCTTGCTGGGGAAAATCCGGGGCCTATTTATGATCCATGCGGGGCGGTGCCGCGTATAACCTGTTGACATTGAAGGTGGACGGCCGCGCGCCCCACTCGAACCGGAAGGACTCCCCATGAATATCCACACCCCCGAGTTTGACAGCAAACCCAGCCGTGCCGAGGCGGAAGCCGCCCTTGCGGTGCTGCGGCAATGGGCCGGAAAATGCTCGGATGACGAGATCGCCACGCTGGACAGCGCAGTGGGGCATCTGCTGCCGGGGCAGGGCTATCCGGCGCTGAGCCGGAGCTATCCGCACGCCTTTGCGGTGGATGCCGCTTATCGTGCCGGCTTGCCCGATCTGCAAAACGGCCCCGCCAGCCTGATCGTCGGCGCGCGGCAGCGGATTCAGCACGTGGGGATCTCGAACTTCCGCCTGCCGATCCGCTATCAGACCCGCGATGGCGGCCAGATGGTGCTGGAAACCAGCGTCACCGGCACCGTCAGCCTTGAGGCCGACCAGAAGGGCATCAACATGAGCCGGATCATGCGGTCGTTTTATGCCCATGCTGAGCGGGCCTTCAGCTTTGATGTGATCGAGGCGGCGCTGGATGACTACAAGCACGACCTTGGCAGCTTTGATGCGCGCATCCAGATGCGGCTGTCCTGGCCGATGCAGGTGGCGTCGCTGCGGTCAAACCTGTCGGGCTGGCAGTATTACGATATCGCGCTGGAACTGGTGGAACAGGCCGGGGTGCGGCAGCGCATCGTGCATCTGGACTACGTTTATTCCAGCACCTGCCCGTGCTCACTGGAGTTGTCGGAACATGCCCGCCAGACCCGCGGGCAATTGGCGACACCGCATTCGCAACGCTCGGTCGCGCGGATTTCGGTGGTGCTGACCGGCGATCTGGCGCTGGAAGACCTGATCGAGATGGCGCGGGCCGGTGTGGTGACCGAGACGCAGGTGATGGTGAAACGGGAAGATGAGCAGGCCTTTGCCGAACTCAATGCCGCCAACCCGATCTTTGTCGAGGATGCGGCACGGTCGTTCTGTGCGGTGTTGCAGCGCGACCCGCGGATCGGCGATTTCCGGGTGCTGGCCAGCCATCAGGAAAGCCTGCACAGCCATGACGCGGTCAGCTTGCTGACCGAAGGGCCGACGTTTGCGCAAACCAGCCTTGACCCGCGGCTTTTCGCGTCGCTGATCCACAGCGGTTGATCCGGCACCGGCGCGATGGCTGTCTTGGGTCACGCGCGGCTGGTCCGGGGCGGGTGCCACGCTGCGGTCGCATCGGATCGCATTGACTTGGCGGTGCAACCCCGCCAAGTCTGCTGGCCATGATCGACCCGCGCCCAGTCTTGTATGTGATCGGCCTTCTGGTGGTTGCCATGGGGCTGTTCATGCTGTTCCCGCTGGCGCTGGACCTGACGGCGGGCGATGCCAACTGGAGGGCGTTTTTCAGCGCATCGGTGATCTGTCTGGTGGTGGGCAGCGCCGTGGCCCTGGCAACGGCAAACGGGGCAGGTCGGTCGATGACCTTGCGGCAGGTGTTCTTGCTGACCACCGGCGTCTGGGTCGCACTGCCGGCGTTTGGCTCTTTGCCGCTGATCCTTGGGGCACCCGGCCTGTCGCTGACCAATGCGTTGCTGGAAAGCGTGTCGGGCATGACCACGACCGGGACCACCACCATCGAAGGCATCGACGCCCTGCCGATGGGCGCGAACCTGTGGCGCGGCATCCTGCAATGGCTGGGCGGGCTGGGGATCGTGATCGTTGCCATGCTGTTTCTGCCGGTGATGAAGGTCGGCGGGATGCAGTTCTTCCGCTCGGAAGGCTTTGATACGCTGGGCAAGGTGTTGCCGCGCGCCATGGATATCTCGTCGGCGCTGATCCAGGTCTATGTCGGGATGACGGTCGCCTGCGCCGTGACCTTCTTTTCGCTTGGGATGAGCGGGTTTGACGCGGTGGTGCATGCGCTGACCACCGTGTCGACGGGCGGCATGTCGAGCTATGACAAATCCTTTGGCGTGTTCATCGGGCCGCTGGAATATGCGGCGGCGGTGTTCATGCTGCTGGGCAGCCTGCCGTTCATCCGTTTCGTGCAACTGGCGCAAGGGTCGCTTCGGCCGCTGTGGCGCGACCCGCAGGTGCGGGCCTATCTGCGCTGGAACCTGTATGCCATCGCCGCGGTGGTGACCTATGAGGCGTTCACGCACGACATTCCGCTGCCCGGCCTGATCCGCGAAGCCACGTTCAACATCGTGTCGATCTTTTCCGGCACCGGCTTTGCCAGCGTGGACCTTGCGGCCTGGGGGCCGTTGCCGTTTGTGGTGCTGATCATCGTCGGCCTGATCGGCGGTTGCACGTCCTCTACCGGCTGTTCGGTCAAGGTGTTTCGCTATCTGATCCTGTTCGAGGCGATCAAGGTGCAGATCCGGCGGCTGCACAATCCGGGGTCGGTCAATCCGCTGCGCTATGACGGGCGCGGCGTGGGGCAGGATGTGCTGGATTCGGTGATCGTGTTCTTTACCATGTTCATCCTCAGCTTCGGCCTGCTGGCGGTGGCACTGTCGCTGACCGGGCTGGAGACGAAAACGGCGGTGACCGCCGCATGGACATCCATCGCCAATGTCGGCCCGGTCTTCGGCCCCGAAGTCGGGCCAACGGGCGCGGTGCATGGCTTTCCCGAGGCGGCCAAATGGCTGATGATGGCGGGCATGCTGGTGGGGCGGCTGGAGCTGCTGTCGGTCTATGTGCTGTTCATGCGGCGGTTCTGGCGGGACTGAGGACGCTGAGCCCGGGCGCAGTGCGCGCGCAAAGTCAAGCCCCCGGGGGGTCAGTCCCAGCATGACACCAGAACCGTCATCCCCATCGCCTTGCGCGTCAGGTCTTCGGGGGCAAGGCCGCCGCTGGCGGGGGCCTGCGTCACGGTGATGCCCTGCGCGGCAAGGGTCTGCGCGATGGTGGCCGCGTCGGTGGCAAACTCGACCCCGTCGGGCAGCAGGCGCGCACCATCCGATGCACGCGGGCGAAGCATGCCCAGCACCGCGCCAGTGCCATCCAGCACCGGACCGCCGGCATCGCCCGGCAGGGTGCCGATGGCCAGACGCTTGATGCCCGCCTCGCCGTTCAGGCCTTGGGTATCTTCCAGCACGCCAAAGGTCATCACCGGGGCGGGCAGGGTGTCTTCGTAGGAGTAGCCCGCCACCGCCACTTCGGCCCCGATCCGGTCGGGCGCGATCTGGAACCCGGCAACCGCAGGCGGTGCAAGCGGGGTCTTGGGGGTCAGCAGGGCCAGGCCGCTTTCGGCATCGCTGAAGGTCAGCGTCGCGTCGGTCACCGTGTCCAGCGTGATGCGCCCGCACCCGGCCAACGCCTCGGCCGAGGTCAGGACATGCCCCACCGGATCGACATAGAACCCCGAGCCGGAGCGCAGCGGTCGCCGCAGTTCCAGCCCGGCCAGCAGGCCACGTCGCGCGGCATCGGTCATCGGCACCATGCCGGGGTCCAGCGCGCGGTTGCCGATGGGTCGAAAGCTGGCCTTCATCCGGTCCAGCACGCGGGCGGCCTGATCGGCCTGATCCGGCGACCAGACCAGCAGATAGCCCTTGATCAACCCGGCCCGGGTTTCGGCAAAGGCATTGCTTTGCGTGGTGGAGGACACACCGTTGATCTCGAACGACCGCTCGCCACGGCTGCGGGCGCCGTCGGTCGGGATGATCGTCAAGGTTTGCAGAATGTCATACAGGCCATACAGCGCCGCGCGGTCACCGGGCTGCGAGATCAGGATCACCCGCATCCCGCCGGGCGTGCGGGGCGTGTAGTGCACGAAGGGCGGCTCGTAATGGTCGAACTGCACCAGTCCCAGCGGCAGGGCAATCTCGATCCCCGAGGCGGCTTCCATCACCGTCTCAAAGCCATATTCAGCCAGGTCGGCCTGCCAGTTTGCCACAAGCATCGCACGCTGGCGCGCGGTCAGGATGCCCGTCGGCTCTAGCCCCATCGCGGTTTGCCAGTCTGCCATCGACGCCCGTGTGCCGGGGCCAAAGGCGCCATCGATGGCCGAGGTGTAGAACCCCTGCCATTGCAGCGCACGTTGCAGGTCTTCGCGCTCGTCGCGAGTCAGGTTGGCCTCGGACCGGCGGGCCTGCGCCGGGGTTTCGTCCATCGCGATCACCGGTGCGGGGGGGGCGGAAACGACAGGGGCGTCGGTCACGGGCCGGGTTTCGGCAAGCGGCTGCAGGGGGGCAGGGGTCTGCGCCGGGGCGCCGACCGGAAAGAACCGCTCGCGGAAATTGGTGCCATCCGACAGATAGCTGTCCGCCGGGATCAGGTTCTCGCGCCGCAGATCTGCCAGTCGTTGGGCTGCATCGTCGGGCGCATAGGGACCAAGGGCGATGCCATACCAGCGCGACCCAAGCCGATAGCCGACGACATCGGGAAAGGCCGCCGCGTAGGCACGGGCACGATTTTCAGCTTCGGCAAGGGAGGGTTGCGCCTCGACCTGAATCCAGGCCTGCTGCTGGGCTGCGGCCACCTGTGCCCAAAGCAGGGCTGCCATCATCCAAAGCCCAAACGTCAAACGCATCATTCCCGTGTCGTCCTTCCCACACAAAACCCGACCCACCCTAAGGGTGCCGCCGTTCCAAAGGCGAGGGGTTTTCTGCCCCGCGCCATCACAGCCGCGCGAGACGCGGTCGCCACACCGGTTCGCATTGACCCTTGCCCGCCTCTTGCCTATGACAGCCGAGCATTTCAAGGGCTTCTGCGCCCAAGGGGGTCATCGCTATGTCACAGATGCAACCATCCGGCGGACAAACCGGCGCAAACCCGGCCCCCCGGTCGTTTCAAGAGGTGATCTTGCGGTTGCAGGCCTATTGGGCCGCCAAGGGCTGCGCCATTCTGCAACCCTATGACATGGAGGTGGGGGCAGGCACCTTTCACCCCGCCACCACCCTGCGTTCCTTGGGCAGCAAGCCTTGGGCCGCGGCTTATGTGCAGCCGTCGCGCCGCCCGACCGACGGGCGCTATGGCACCAATCCCAACCGCCTGCAGCACTATTACCAGTATCAGGTGATCATCAAACCCAGCCCGCCCGATCTGCAAGACCTGTATCTGGGGTCGCTGATGGCGATCGGCCTTGACCCGGCCCTGCACGACATCCGCTTTGTCGAGGATGACTGGGAAAGCCCGACGTTGGGCGCCTGGGGTCTGGGGTGGGAGGTCTGGTGCGACGGCATGGAGGTCAGCCAGTTCACCTATTTCCAGCAGGTCGGCGGTCATGACTGCCGCCCGGTGTCGGGCGAGCTGACCTATGGGCTGGAACGTCTGGCGATGTATGTCCTCGGCATCGACCATGTGATGACCATGCCGTTCAACGACCCCGACAGCCCGATCCCGCTGACCTATGCCGACATCTTCCGCCAGACCGAGGAAGAATACAGCCGCCACAACTTTGACGGCGCCGATACCGCGCAGCTGTTGCGGCATTTCGAGGATGCCGAGGCCGAGTGTGACCGGCTTCTGGCTTTTCCGGCCGATGACCCAAAGTCGGGCAAGCGCATCATCATGGCGCATCCGGCCTATGACCAGTGCATCAAGGCCAGCCACCTGTTCAACCTGCTGGATGCGCGCGGCGTGATCTCGGTCACCGAACGGCAGGCCTATATCGGCCGCGTCCGGGCCTTGGCCAAGAAATGCGCCGATGCCTTCCGGCTGACCGAGGCCGGGGCCGATGTGGCGGAAGATGCCGGGGCACACATCTCTGGGGTCGCGCAATGAGCAACCTGTCCTCCTGCATTTCACCCTTGCCCGAAAATGCCACGGTGCGGTTGCTCTTCCTTTTGCAAAATCTGCCCGGTTATTTTGGCCGGTCTTTCGGGCGCAAGCTGCGCCGCCGACTGACGTGCGCAACCGATAAGCAGTTCACGCAGATGCTGCGCAAACTGGGGCCGGGCGATCTGTGCATCGACTTGGGTGCCAATATCGGAACCGTGTCCGAGCGTCTTGCTGCCACCGGGGCGCAGGTGCATGCGGTCGAACCCGACCCCGACACCTTTGCCACGCTGGCATCACGATTGGGGCATTTGCGCAATGTTACCCTGCACCAGTTGGCTGTCGGCTCTACCTCAGGCCGCCTGCAAATGTTTCGCCCCCAGGTTGCCTCGGACCGGGCGGGCGATCTTGCCTCGCAGGGGGTGACGGGCTTTTTCCGCCCGGGCATGTCGGACGCGGACAACAGTTTTGAGGTCGAACAGGTTGCGCTGGACACATTCATCGACCGGCTTGGCGGCAAGGCCAGCCTCGTGAAAATGGATATCGAAGGGGCAGAACTTGATCTGCTGGAGGAGCTCGCTGCGGGGCACCTGATTTTGCACTGTGATGCGATCTTTGTTGAGACCCATGAAAAACAATATCCGGCGACATGGCCGCGCGTGCGTGCACTGCGCCAGGCGTTCCGGCGGGCGACGTCACCGGTCGTCTCGCTGTATTGGGTTTAGGCTTTTGGCATGAACGGAAAAATCGCAGCGTGGGCCATCGTGATATCAGCAACAGTTGCCGGCATAGCCATCTACTCCCTTCAGGTCCATGCCTTCTACGCGCCCGCCAGCGTCACGCCGGGGCAGGATATCACCTTGACCACGATTGAATCGGGCCAGCCCGAGCCGATCCTCGCCAATGCGGTGACAGGCATTGACGCTGGCAACAGCCCTCTGGGCTATCGTGCCTGCTTTACCACGCCGCTGACCCAAGCCATGCTGTCGGAAACCTATGTCGCCTATGACGGGGCCGAACCCGGTGCCGCGCCGGGCTGGTTTGCGTGTTTTGACGCCATGGCCATCGGTGCCGCGCTGGCCCGGGGCGAGGCCCTTGCCTTTCTGTCGCAATCCAACATCGCCGCCGAGATTGACCGGGTTGTTGCCGTCTTCCCCGATGGCCGGGCCTTTGCCTGGCACCAGTTGAACCCCGCCGCCAAGGATTGACCCCATGCCCGATCTGTTGATCGAACTTTTTTCCGAGGAAATCCCGGCCCGGATGCAGGCCCGCGCCCGCGAGGATCTCAAAAAGCTGGTGACCGATGGTCTGGTCGGGGCCGGGCTGACCTATGCCCATGCCGCCAGCTTTTCCACCCCGCGCCGGCTGACGCTGGGGATCGAGGGGCTGACGGCTGAATCCCGCGCCGTGCGCGAAGAGCGCAAAGGCCCCGCCACCACCGCCCCCGCTGCCGCGTTGGAGGGCTTCCTGCGCTCCACCGGCCTGACGCTGGACCAGTTGGAACGCCGCGCCGACAAGAAGGGCGAGGTCTGGTTTGCCGTGATCGAAAAACCCGGCCGCCGCGCGCCTGACATCATTGCCGAGGTGCTGGAGGCGACGATCCGCAATTTCCCCTGGCCGAAATCGATGCGCTGGGGCAATGGCGCCTTGCGTTGGGTGCGCCCGCTGCATTCGATCCTGTGCTTGCTGTCGGACGAGGCGGGGCATGAGGTGGTGCCGCTGACGCTGGATGGCATCACCGCCGCCAACACCACCCGCGGCCACCGCTTCCTGTCGCCGGATGCGTTTTCTGTAACCTCGTTCGAGGATTACGCGGCCAAGCTGAAGCGCGCCCATGTGATCCTTGATGCCGCCCAGCGCGAGAGCGCGATCTGGGCCGAGGCGCAGACGCTGGCCTTTGCGTCGGGGCTGGAGGTGGTCGAAGACCGCGCGCTGCTGGCCGAGGTGGCGGGTCTGGTCGAATGGCCCGTGCCGCTCTTGGGCCGCATTGCCGATGATTTCCTGCACCTGCCGCCCGAGGTTTTGCAGACCAGCATGCGCGAACACCAGAAGTTCTTTTCGGTGCGCAATCCGAAGACCGCCCGGATCGAAGGCTTTGTCACCGTCGCCAATACCGTCACCGCCGACCATGGCCAGACGATCCTGAACGGCAACCAGAAGGTGCTGACCGCGCGGTTGTCGGACGCCAAGTTCTTCTGGGAAAACGATCTGCGCGTGGCAAAGGCGGGGATGGCGGAGTGGGCCGAGGGGCTGAAATCCGTCACCTTCCACAACAAACTGGGCTCACAGGCCGACCGCATCGCCCGCATCGCGGCGCTGGCGCGGGAAATTGCGCCGCTGGTGGGGGCCGACCCCGACATGGCCGACCGCGCCGCCAGCCTTGCCAAGCTTGACCTGCGCTCTGCCATGGTGGGTGAGTTCCCCGAGTTGCAGGGCACCATGGGCCGCTACTACGCCCTCGCCGCAGGCGAGCCCGAAGCGGTGGCGAACGCCGCCCGCGACCACTATTCCCCGCTGGGCCCTACCGATGCCGTGTCGACCGACCCCGTCTCGGTCGCCGTGGCACTCGCCGACAAGATCGACACGCTGACGGGGTTCTGGGCGATTAACGAAAAGCCTACCGGGAGCAAAGACCCATTCGCGCTGCGTCGGGCGGCGTTGGGGGTGATCCGGTTGGTGTTGGAGAATGTGGTGCGGGTTGATCTGCGGGACGTTCACGTTAGTGCAGACATGCTCTTCCCAGAAGCAATCAAGGTCGGGGAATGGGTTCCCGAGGATGCCAACAGAAACTACAACAGCCTCCTCGCCTTCTTCCACGACCGTCTGAAAGTCTTCCTCAAGGACCAGAACATCCGCCACGACGTCATCGATGCCTGCCTCGCCATGCCGGGCAATGACGACCTGACGCTGCTGGTCAAGCGCGCCACCGCCTTGCAGGCCACCCTGCAAACCGAAGACGGCGCAAACCTCGTCGCGGGCTTCACGCGCGCCAACAACATCCTCACCCAAGCCGAGGAAAAAGACGGCGTCGAATACTCCTACGGCGCTGACCCCAAGTTTGCCGAAACCGACGCAGAACGCGCGCTGTTCGCGGCCCTCGATACGGCCGAAGCCAGCATCAAACCGGCGATGGCGCAAGAAGACTTCACCAGCGCCATGGCCGCCATGGCCACCTTGCGCGCCCCCATCGACGCCTTCTTCACCGCAACGCAAATCAACGCCGACAATCCGATCATCCGCCGCAACCGCCTGAACCTGCTCTCGCGCATCCGCAGCATCTGCCTGTCGGTGGCTGATCTGACCAAGCTCGACGGCTGAGTTCCTCTTGGCGGAAATACCCTCGGGGGGTAAGCCCGGCACGGGCGAGGGGGGCAGACAGCCCCCCTTTCCACATCGGCCCCGGGTGTAACGGCGGCTGTGCCGCACTTGCCTGCCCGTAAAATCGGTATATTGTCAGGCCAAACAAGGAATGCCGCAGTGCAGCACATCCCGCCTTTGACCGCATTCACCGAAGTCACCCCCACCGCCCGGATTGATCCCGGGGCGCATGGCTGGCGCGCGAAATGCCTGCAACGGCTGATCCGGCTGGACCTGCCGGTGCCGCAGACCGTGGCTTTGCCCTGCGATACGGTGCGCGCCATTGCGGCGGGGCAGATTGTGGATTGTGCGGCCCTTCTGGCGCATTTTGGCCCCGCGCCGCTGGTCTCGGTGCGGCCCAGCCCGGAAAACCCCGAATGGGGCGGGCCGGCCTCGGTGCTCAACATCGGGTTGAACGCCGACCGGCACCGCGCCTTGGCCGCGCGCCATGGCCCGCTGGCGGCAGATGCCATCTATCTGCGCTTCATCCAAAGCTATGCCACCCATGTCGCCCGGCTGGACCCCGACATGTTCGCCACCTCTGCCCCCTCGACCGATGCGATCCGGGCGGCGCTGTTGGTCTATGAGCAAGAGATGGACGAGGCCTTTCCGCAAGACCCGGCCCGGCAACTGGCCGAGGTGCTGCGATCCATGGCCCGCGCCTGGGAAGGCACCACGGCGCGGCTGTTGCGCCAGGCCAAGGGCGCGCCGGTCGAGGCGCCGCTGGGGCTGGTGGTGCAGGCCATGGCGCAGGGCATCGGGCAGGGGATTTCGGGTTCGGGCGTCATGCAATTCGTCGATCCGGTGACCGGCGAGCCGCAGATCACCGGCCGGTATCTGGCGCAGGGTCAGGGCCGTGATGCGCTGAAAGCGGCGCAATCGCTGTATCTGTCGCGCGACCCGCGCGGGCAGTCGCTGCAAGATATCGCGCCCGAGATCTATGCCGATCTGCTGCGCCATGGCGTTGCCTGCCGCGCCCGGCTGCGTGAGGAAATGCAGATCGAATTCACCATTGAAGACGGGCATCTGGCGGTGCTGGATGCGGTGCGGGTGCAACGCTCGGCCCGGGCGGGGTTGCGCATCGCGGTGGCGCTGGCCGAAGATGGGGTGATCGGGCGCGAAGAGGCGGTGTTGCGGGTGGAACCGCATGCGCTGTCAGAATTGCTGCACCCGCAGGTTGACCCGCGCAGGGCGCGCGATGTGATTGCGCGCGGCATTGCCGCCAGCCCCGGGGCGGCGGTTGGCCATATCGTGTTTTCATCCCATGCGGCGCAGGCCAGTGCCGCGCGCGGCGAGCCCTGCATTCTGGTGCGCCGCGAAACCGCACCCGAAGACATTCGCGGCATGCACTCGGCGGCGGGCGTGCTGACCGAACGCGGCGGCATGACCAGCCACGCGGCGGTGATTGCGCGCGGGCTTGGCCTGCCTTGCGTGGTGGGCGCCGAGATGCGGCTGGACCTGCGCGAAAAGCGGATTCATGCCGGCGACCGGGTGTTTGCCGAAGGCGATCTGATCACCGTCGATGGCACCACGGGCCAGGTTCTGGCCGGGGCGGTCGATATGCTGTCTCCGGCGCTGGATGCGCATTTCCAGAAACTGCTGGGCTGGGCCGACCAGTTCCGCGATATCGGCGTGCGTGCCAATGCCGACACCCCGGCCGATGCCGCCACCGCCCGGCAGTTCGCCGCCGAAGGTATCGGGCTGTGCCGGACCGAGCATATGTTCTTTGATCAGGACCGTCTGGTGGTGATGCGCGAGATGATCTTTGCCGACACCTCGCATGACCGGGCGGCGGCCTTGGCGCGATTGTTGCCGATGCAACGCGCCGATTTCGTGCAACTGTTTGAAATCATGGCCGGTCTGCCAGTCTGCATCCGCCTGTTCGACCCGCCGCTGCACGAGTTTTTGCCGCACAGCCGCGAGGGCTTGCGCGAATTGGCCGAGGCGCTGGACAAGCCGCTGTCCGAAGTGACCCGCCGCGCCGAGGCGCTGACCGAGTTCAACCCGATGCTGGGCATGCGCGGTGTGCGTCTGGGCGTGGTCCTGCCCGAGATCTATGACATGCAGGCGCGGGCGATTTTTGAAGCGACCGTCGAGGTGGCGCGGCGCGGGGCTGCGGTGGTGCCCGAAATCATGATCCCGCTGGTCAGTGCCCGGCGCGAGGTGGAGCTTGTCAAGACCAACATCGATGCCGTGGCGGCGACGGTGCGGATCAAATGCGGGCAGGACTTTGCCTACAAGCTGGGGGTGATGGTCGAAACCCCGCGCGCCGCCCTGCGGGCCGGGGAAATTGCGCAACATGCGGCCTTTCTGTCGTTTGGCACCAATGACCTGACCCAGATGACCTATGGCCTGTCGCGCGACGATGCCGGGCGCTTCATGAACACCTACGTCCAGCAGGGCGTATTTCCCGAAGACCCGTTTCACATTCTGGACGTCGACGGGGTGGGCGAACTCTTGCTGATCGGGGCGGAACGCGGGCGGCTGACCCGGCCCGACCTGACCGTTTCGATTTGCGGCGAGCATGGCGGGAACCCCGAATCAATCGCCTTTTGCCGCAAGGCCGGGTTCGATTATGTGTCGTGTTCACCCTATCGTGTTCCGCTTGCACGACTGGCCGCCGCGCATCTGGCCCTGAACGACCGTAGTGGATAAGGCGAATTCAGCCACAATATCATGTAGATGATGCGCATTCTTTCTGTGAATTGTTAAGATTTGCGCAAGATTCCGCCGACATGTGCCCCAGTTGCGTGGCAAAATTGCAACCACAATAGACTCGGGCCGGTGCCGTGCCTTAGGCGATGCCCTTGTGCGCACCCCTTTGGGCAACCAGAGGAGATCGCAGCACGGCAACAGAACGGAACAGCTCTTCATGCGCTTGCGAAAAATCTTTGCCACGGCTGCCGTTGCGGCCCTTTGTCTGGGTGAGGCGGCCGTCGCCGATGTGACGATCAGCCAGTCGAACAGCCCGGTCGAAGGCATGTTTGACCATTTTGCCTCGCTGATGGGGGCCGAGCGTGCCGCGGTGCGCGCCGTTCCCATGGCGACGCTCGCTGCCCTTGCGACCGGTCCCCGGCGCAAAGCCAAAGCCAAAGGCGATGCGGCAACCCCGGCGCTGATCCGCTATGACGACAGCTTTCTGGCCGCACAACCGGCTGCACAAGGCGACGCGCAATGGCAATGCCTGCAAAGCGCTTTGTATTTCGAAGCCCGTGGCGAGACGCTGAAAGGCCAGTTTGCCGTGGCCGAGGTGATCTTGAACCGCGTTGACAGCCCCGATTATCCGCAAACCGTCTGTGGCGTGGTGCAGCAAGGCAACCGCAAAGGCTGCCAGTTCAGCTATGTCTGCGATGGCAACAAGGATGTGATGCGCGACCGCGTGGCCGCCGAGCGCGCTGGTCGGATTGCCCGGCTGATGTTGGATGGCGCGCCGCGCGGGCTGACCGCCGGGGCCACGCATTTCCACACCCGCGCCGTCCGACCCGGTTGGGCACGGCGCTTTGCGCGCACGGCCGCGATCGGGGCGCATCTGTTTTATCGCCAGCCATAAGGCGTCGCGGGCCTTGCACCCCAGACCTGCTTGGGGCAATCGGGTGGCGGGGCGGTCGTGTGCCCCGTGCGGGCCGTGGGGGGCCAGATGACCAGCGATATCGGCCTTGCCTTTGCCCACCCCGAAGAGCGCAGTCAGGCGTCGGCCAGTGCCGACCCGCGTGACCGGATTTCCCTGCGCGATCATGTGGTCGAGGTGGACATCGGCGCGTTTCAGCAAGAGCGCGGCCACAAACAGCGGGTGATGTTCAACGTGGTGGTCGAGGTGGCGCCGGTGGCGGCCCCGCTGAACGACGATGTGGACCGCATCCTGTCGTATGACCGCATCACCTGGGCGATTGCGCATGAGTTGGTGGCAGAACGGCTGAACCTGCTGGAGACATTGGCCGAGCGCGTGGCCGAACGGATCTTGGCCGAACCGCAGGCGATGCGGGTTTTCGTGCGGGTTGAGAAGCTGGATGTCGGGCCCTACAAGCTGGGGGTCGAAATCGTGCGCAGCCGGGCCGAGGTGCCGCTGCGCATGGTGGGGCAGGACGGGGTCGAGGCGGCGGTGCATCCGCTGGTGGTCCATCTGGACAATGCAGCGATTGCCGCCCCAGATCTGGCTGTGCTGCTGGATGCGTTGCAGGCGCGTGGGGCACCCTTGATCCTGACGGTCGGCCTGCCCGACACCCCGCGCCCGGTCACCGGGCACAAGCCGACGCAACGCCGGATTGATCTGCTGGCCATCGAGCAGAACGCCTGGACACTGGCCGCGCGCGATGCCCGCTGCGTGGTGGTGGCGACCCGGACCGAGATCGACTGGGCGATCAAGCGCGGGCAATCGGTGGTCTGGGCACCGTCCAAGATGGTGCTGGACGCGGTTGATGGCCCCAAGGCCGCCGATCCGGTGGCCCTTGCCTTGTGGCTGGCCGAAACCATGGCGGCGCGGGGGCTGGTTGTTCACGCAAATGTTGCACTTCCGGCGGGAAGCCGCGTCCCGGTCGAGGCTGGCCGTCGCTGACGCTTGCCAAACCCCAAGTTTGGGGCCTAATCCATGATCATGACCTATATACGCCCTATCCCTGTGCAGGATGCCGCCCGTCCGTCCGACGCCCTGACCCTTGCCGGGGGCTGGTGTCATTTTTCCCATGTCGAGGTGTTGGAGCGGGGCCGCGCGCCCATGGTGGTGCCGGTGTCCGAGGTGTCGCCCAGCCTGCTGTCGCCGCTGATCGCGCCGCGCGCCGACTTTGCCGGGCTGTCGATGGACCAGCCCCGGATCATGGGCATCCTGAACGTGACGCCGGACAGTTTTTCCGACGGCGGGCTGTTTTTGCGACCCGAGGCCGCGATGATGCAGGCGCGTGCCATGGCGGCGCAGGCCGATATTCTGGATGTGGGCGGCGAAAGCACCCGTCCCGGTGCGGCCGAGGTGGCGGTGGACGAGGAAACCGCCCGCACCGCCCCGGTGATTGCCGCGATGCGCGCGGCGGGCATCGTGCGCCCCGTCTCGATTGATACCCGCAAGGCCGCGGTGGCGCAGGCGGCGCTGACGGCGGGGGCGGGCATCGTCAACGATGTGACCGCGTTGCAGTTTGATCCTGCGATGGCGCAGGTGGTGGCGGGCAGCGGTGCGCCGGTGATCCTGATGCACTCGATTGCCACACCTGCGACCATGCAGGACGACCCGCACTATGACGACGTGCTGCTGGATGTCTATGACGCGCTGGCCGCACGGGTGGCACAGGCCGAGGCTGCGGGCATTGACCGCGCGCGGATCGCCATTGACCCGGGCATCGGCTTTGGCAAGACGCTGGCACACAACCTTGCGCTCTTGGCGCGGCTGAGCCTGTTTCACAGCCTTGGCCTGCCGGTGCTGCTGGGGGCCAGCCGAAAGCGCTTTATCGGCACGCTGTCGGGCGAAGACGATGCCGCGCGCCGGCTGCCCGGCAGTCTTGCCGTGGCATTGGCAGGCGCGGCGCAGGGTGTTCAGATGATCCGCGTGCATGACGTGGCAGATACCCGCGCCGCACTGACATTGTGGCAGGCCGTAACGAAAGGGACCCCCTGATGACCCGCAAGCTGTTTGGCACCGATGGCGTGCGCGGCCGCGCCAACACCTATCCGATGACCGCCGAAATAGCGCTGCGTCTGGGTGCTGCGGCGGGGCGGTTCTTTCGCCGCGATGGCGCATCGGAGCACCGGGTGGTGATCGGCAAGGACACCCGCCTTTCGGGTTACATGCTGGAAAACGCGCTGACGGCGGGGCTGACCAGCACCGGCATGAACGTGCTGCTGCTGGGCCCGGTGCCCACCCCTGCGGTCGGGTTTTTGACCCGCAGCATGCGCGCCGATCTGGGCGTGATGATCTCGGCCAGCCACAACCCGCACCATGACAACGGCATCAAGCTGTTCGGGCCCGATGGTTTCAAGCTGTCCGATGACGCCGAGGCCGAGATCGAGGCCATTGTTGCGGGTGAGATTCAGCTGGCGCAAGCCGGCAAGATCGGCCGCGCCAAGCGGATCGAGGATGGCCGGGGCCGCTATCAGGAGTTCGTCAAGACCACCTTCCCGGCGGGCGTGCGGCTGGACGGGTTGAAGGTGGTGATCGACTGCGCCAATGGCGCGGCCTACAAGGCAGCACCCGAGGTGTTGTGGGAATTGGGGGCAACCGTGGTGCCGGTCGGGGTGTCGCCCAATGGCACCAACATCAACGATCGCTGTGGGTCGACCTACACCCAGACCGCCGCCGAGGCCGTGGTGGCGCATGGCGCCGATGTCGGCATCTGTCTGGATGGCGACGCCGACCGGGTGATGATTCTGGACGAGACCGGCCGGGTGGCCGATGGCGACCAGATCATGGCGCTGATGGCGTCCCGCTGGGCCGATGCGGGCAAGCTGACGGGCGGGGCTTTGGTCGCCACGGTGATGTCGAACCTTGGGCTGGAGCGGTTCTTGGTGCAGCGCGGCTTGCGGCTGGAACGCACTGCCGTGGGCGACCGCTATGTGGTGGAACGGATGCGGGCCGGGGGCTTCAATCTGGGCGGCGAACAATCGGGCCATATCGTGATGACCGATTATGCCACCACCGGCGACGGGCTGATCGCGGGCCTGCAATTCCTGGCCGAAATGGCGCGCACCGGCAAACGGGCCAGCCAGTTGACCCAGCAATTCGACACTGTGCCGCAAATGCTGAAGAACGTGCGCTTTGCCGATGGCAAGAAGCCGCTGGAGCAAGACAGCGTCAAGGCGGTGATCGAGGCCAATGCCGCAAGGATCAGGGGCAAGGGCCGCATCCTGATCCGCAAGTCGGGCACCGAACCGCTGATCCGGGTGATGGCCGAATGTGAAGACCCCGCCATGCTGGCGCAGGTGGTCGACGAGATCGTGGGCGCGGTCGAGGCGGCGGTGTAGGGCCAAACGTGCGGTTGCCAGCTATGTGAGGAGGCGGACGGTCTCCGGTCTGCTCTTCGCCCGGAATCCAGGCGCTTCAGCGCCGCCGGGCAGCGTCCGCCTCCCGGCCCGGCCACGGGCCGGGCGTTCTTCGCGGAAATCTTCCACTGGAAGATTTCTTTACGCTCATCACCCCCTCAGGCGGGCGCTTTTGCAGCGTTTCCAGCAGAATTTCGGTGGAAGTGGTCGCACCATAAAGCGCCTATACCGCATGTCGCAGCGCCCACCCGGCGGTCAGGCGCTGCCCTGTGTTGCGAATGGCAGTAGGGCCCGCACAAAAGCCCCCTTTGCACTCACAAACAAAGTCCGCTGGACCGACAGCGGGGCCCTGTGTGTTTTGATCGCCCGCCTACCGATGCCGCCGAAAGAACCGGGATCGGTCATACAGCGTCTCAAGCCGCTGCATTCGTTCTTCGGTCTGGCCCCAGGTCTGGCCCTGCACGCTGGCCAGCAGGGTTTCCACCAGCACCAGAACCGACACCGTTGAATCCCAGGCCGAGGGCGCTTCGATATGGGCGGTCAGCACGTGGCGGGCATGGGCGGCGGCCGGGCTGACCCAGCGGTCGGTGATCACCACCACCTCGGCCCCCTGTTCGCCTGCCAGTTCCACCAGATGCAGGACCGAGTTTTCATAGCGCCGGATGTCAAAGGCCACCAGCACATCGCCCGGCTTCATGTCCAAAAGCGCCGGTGGCCAGGTGTTCGACATGTCCGACAGCAGCGTCACATCGGGGCGGACAACCTTCATCAGCGACACCAGATAATCGGCATGGGCATGGGTGATCCGCCCGCCAATGGCAAAGATGCGCCGTGCGGGATCGGCCAGCAGGCGGGCGACGGCATCGAAATCGGCGTGGTCGATCTGGCCCAGCGTGGCGTGCAGGTTGGCCACCACCGCGTCGGCAAAACGGTTCAGGATATGGGTGTCGGGCACACCACCGGCCCAGCGGTCATGCTTGACCAGAGGCGATTCCAGCATTGCGCCGACCTCGCCGCGCAGGGCACGCTGATAGTCGGGATAGCCGCGATAGCCCAGTTTCTGGCACAAGCGCACCACCGTGGGGGTAGAGACATCGGCGGCGCGGGCCAGCGCCGTGATCGACCCCAGCGCCGCCACCGGATAGTGCCGCAGGATATGGGTCGCCACCTGGCGTTCTGCCCGGGTCAGATCGGGCAGGGCGGCGCGCATCTTGTCCTCAACGCCCAGTGCCGCGTCCATGGCTTTGCCTTTCGTGCCGCATCTGTGTGCAATTTGGGTTTGGCCGTGGCCCCGCGTCAAGACAGAAACGATTGTAACAGGGGTGATGTGAAAGAAATATTCTTGACAGGAAGGGGCCGGATCAGGAAGCCTTGGGATATCCGAAAGAAGGAACCGACTCTCAGATGTCCGTGCTTGCCGCCGAAGCCAGCTTTGCCGCGTCCGTCGATTGCCCCGAAGGCCCGGGCGCGATCTTGCTGGTGTGTGAGCATGCAAGCAACGCTTTTCCGGCGCCTTGGGGCGATCTGGGGCTGACCGATGACCAGCGCCGCGCGCATATCGCCTGGGATCCGGGCGCTTTGGCGCTGGCGCGGGCTTTGGCGCAGCGGCTGGGGGCAGGGCTGGTGCATGCGCCGGTCAGCCGCCTGATTGCCGACCTGAACCGCGCGCCCGACCACGCCGGTGCCATGGCGGCGCGGTCCGAGGTGTTCGACATTCCCGGCAATCAGGGGCTGACACCGCAGGCGCGGCTGGCCCGCACCCAAGCGGTCTATCTGCCGTTCCACGCCGCCCTGCACGCCGAGGTGTGCCGCCGTCTGGCACTGGGCACCCCGCCGGTGCTGATCACCATCCATTCCTTCACGCCGGTCTATTTTGGCCGGCCGCGCGCGGTTGAGTTCGGGGTGATCCATGACGCCGATGACCGTCTGGCCCGCGCCATCGTGGCGGCGGCACAAGACCTGACCCGGTTGCATGTGGCGTTGAACGAACCCTACAGCGCCGCCGATGATGTGACCCATACCCTGCGCCTGCAAGCCACGCCCTACCGGCTGGCGAATGCGATGCTGGAGCTGCGCAACGACCTGATCGCCACCCCCGAGCAGGTGCAGGCGATGGCCGATCTGCTGGCCCCGGTGCTGGCCCGCGCCGTGGCCGAGGTGTGCGCATGATCCGCGCGGCGTCGCTCTTTGTCCGGCTGGTGGACAAGATGAATTATGGCGTTGGCCGGGTGGCGATGTATCTTTTGTTCGTGCTGATGGGCATACTGATGTGGTCCACCATCAGCAAGGCCGCAGGCGCGCCGTCACTCTGGACGCTGGAAATGGCGCAATTCGTGATGGTCGCCTATTTCGTGCTGGGAGGGCCTTACGCCATGCAGATGGGCGCCCATGTGCGGATGGACCTGTTTTATGCGCAACAAAACCCGGTGCGGCAGGCGTGGTGGGATGCGATCACCGTTCTGGCGCTGATCTTCTATCTGGGCGTCATGCTGTGGGGGGCGATCGACAGCACCGCCTATGCCCTGCACTACAACGAACGCAGCCCAACCGCATGGCGGCCCTATCTGTGGCCGATCAAGGTGATCTTGTGCGTCGGTTTTGCCCTGATGCTGCTGCAAGCCATGGCCGCGCTGATCCGCGATGTTGCGACCATCCGGGGAAAGACCATCTGATGCCCTATGAGATGATCGCCGCCCTGATGTTTTCGACCATGCTCTTGATGATGATGACCGGGCAGCGGGTGTTCGGCATCATCGGCTTTGTCGCCGTGGTGGCGGCCCTTGCGCTTTGGGGCACGGGGGGCGAGCGGATGGGGTTCTCCGCCGCCATGAAGCTGATGAAGTGGTATCCGCTTCTCAGCCTGCCGATGTTCGTCTTCATGGGCTATGTGATGAGCGAAAGCCGCTTGGCCGATGACCTTTACCGCATGTTCCATGTCTGGTTTGGCCGGGTGCGGGGCGGGCTTGCGGTGGGCACCATCCTGTTGATGGTGCTGACTTCCGCGATGAATGGCCTGTCGGTCGCGGGCATGGCAATCGGGTCCACCATCGCGCTGCCCGAACTGCTGCGACGCGGCTATGACAAGCGCATGGTGACCGGGGTTATTCAGGCAGGGTCCAGCCTTGGCATCCTGATCCCGCCCTCGGTTGTGCTGGTGCTGTATGCGATGATCGCGCGCGCCCCGGTGTCGGAGTTGTGGCTGGCCGGTCTGATGCCGGGCCTGCTGATGGCGGCGCTGTTCATCGCCTATATCGTGCTGCGCTGCGGATTTCAGCCGTCGCTTGGCCCCGCGCTGTCGGCTGAGGAGCGCGCCCAGATCACCCCCGCCGAAAAGCTGCGCAGCCTGCGCGCCGGGGTGCTGCCTTTCGTGATCTTCGGCGCGATGATGGTGCCTTTCGTGAACGGCTGGACCAGCCTTGTCGAAAGCTCGGTGATCGGGGTGCTGGCCACCGTCACAGGCGCGGTTCTGAAAGGCACCTTCACCCGGCAAGTGTTCGAGGTGGCATCCCGCAGCACCCTTGGCATCACCGCGATGTTCATGTGGGTGATTTTGGCCGCGCTGTCGTTCGGTGCGGTGTTCGACGGCTTGGGCGCGGTCAAGGCGGTGGAATCGCTGTTTGTCGACCGCTTGCAGATGGGGCCATGGACCATCCTGATCCTGATGCAACTGTCGTTCCTGCTGATGGGCATGTTTCTGGACGACACCGCCATGCTGGTGATCGTGGCACCCCTTTATGTGCCCCTGGTGGCCACGCTGGACCTTGGCATCCCGCGGTCAGATGTGCTGATCTGGTATGGCGTGCTTTACACCATCACCTGTCAGATCGCTTACCTCACGCCGCCCTTTGGCTATAACCTGTTTCTGATGCGGGCCTTTGCGCCGAAGGAAATCTCGATGGGCGATATCTACCGCTCGGTGACGCCCTTTGTGGCGGTGATGATGGCGACCCTTGCGCTGATCATGGCCTTTCCGCAGATCGCACTTTGGCTGCCAAACCTGATCTATCCAAACTGAGGGGCGGACCAAACCACCCCCAAATCCTTCCAACAGAAACCAGATAACGGAGGTTACACGGATGACAACTTCAAGACGTTCCTTCCTGACCAAAGGCGCAATTGCGGGGGCCGCGACCCTTGCGGCGCCAACGGTGTTGCGCGCGCAAGAGGTGATCAAATGGCGCATGCAGACCTATGCGGGCGCGGCCTTGGGTGAGCAGGTGGTGAAACCCGCCATCGACGCCTTCAACCGCATCGCAGCGGGCCAGATGGAGATTGAGCTGTTCTATGCCGATCAGCTTGTTCCCACCGGTGAGCTGTTCCAAGCCATGCAATCGGGCACCATCGACTGCGTGCAATCGGATGACGATTCCATGGCCTCGCCCACCGAAGTGACGGTGTTCGGCGGCTACTTCCCGCTGGGCCTGCGCTACAGCCTTGATGTGCCGGCGCTGTTTAACAAATACGGGCTGAAAGCGATCTGGGAAGACGAATACGCCAAGGTCGGCGTCAAGCATATCTCGGCGGGGTCGTGGGATCCGTGCCATTTCTCGACCAAGGAGCCGATCAATTCGCTGGCCGATCTTCAGGGCAAGCGGGTGTTCACCTTCCCGACCGCGGGCCGTTTCCTGACCCAGTTCGGCGTGGTGCCGGTCACCCTGCCATGGGAAGACATCGAAGTCGCCATGCAGACGGGCGAGTTGGACGGCATCGCGTGGTCGGGCATCACCGAGGTTTATACCGTGGGCTGGTCGAATGTGACCAACTACTTCCTCACGAACAACATCTCGGGCGCCTGGATCGGGCATTTCTTCGCCAATATGGACCGCTGGAACGCCCTGCCGCCGCATCTGCAAGAACTGTTGTCGGTGTGCTTCGAGCAGTCGCACTATTATCGCCAGCACTGGTATTGGGCGGGTGAGGCTGACCTGCGCCTGAACGGCGGCAAGCTGCAACTGACCACCATTCCCGACGCGGAATGGAAGACGGTCGAAGATGCCGCCATCAAGTTCTGGGACGAAATCGCCGCCGAATCCGAGGTGAAGGCCAAGGTGGTGGCGATCTTCAAGCAGTATAACGAGGTGATGCAAAAGGCAGGCCCTCCGTATCGCTACGGCTGATCACGGCCGCGGGTTTTCACCAACCGGGGGCGCATGCGGTGCGCCCCCCCTTTGCGTAAGTTATCAATAAAGAAGCGGGGACACGAAGCATGCCGGGCAATCTGACGCTGGACGCGCTGCGCGAATTGGTGGACGCGGGCAAGATCGACACCGTGCTGGTGGCGGCCATCGACATGCAGGGCCGCCTGATGGGCAAGCGGTTCCATGCGGCCTTTTTCCTGCAAGGCGGCTACCGCGAAACTCATTGCTGCAACTATCTGCTGGCGGTGGACATGGAAATGACGACCGTGCCGGGCTACAAATCGGCGGGGTGGGAGCAGGGCTACGGCGACTACATGATGAAGCCCGACCTTGCCACGATGCGCCTTGTGCCATGGCTGCCGGGCACCGCGCTTGTGCTGGCCGATCTGATGGACCATGCAGGCAAGGCCGATATCCCCATCAGCCCGCGCGCCATCCTGAAACGGCAGGTCGCCCGCGCCCGTGGGCTGGGGTATGAGCCGATGATGGCGACCGAGCTTGAGTTCTATATCTTCGAGAACGCCTATGAAGACCTGCGCGATGGCGGGCTTTCGCGGCTGAAACCGATCTCGGGCTATAATGAGGATTACCACATCTTCCAGACCACCAAGGAAGAAACCCTGATGCGAGATGTGAGGAACGGCCTCTATGCCGCTGGAATCCCTGTGGAAAACACCAAGGGAGAGGCAGACGCGGGCCAGCATGAGGTGAACTATCGCTATTCCGACGCGCTCGATACCGCCGACAACCATGTGATCGTCAAGCAGGCGGTCAAGGAAATTGCCCATGCCAAGGGCAAGTCAGTAACCTTTATGGCCAAGTATGACCACCGCCGCGCCGGGTCTTCGGCCCATGTGCATCAAAGCCTGTGGACGGCAGACGGCAAGCCCTGTTTCCATGACCACGACGACGTGCATGGCATGAGCCAGACCATGAAGCATTTCCTTGCCGGGCAACTGGCTCATGCGCAGGAAATCACCGCGTTTCTGGCGCCTTACGTCAACAGCTACAAGCGCTTCACCATCGGCATGTTCGCCCCCACCAAAGCGGTGTGGAGCGCCGACAACCGCACCGCAGGCTTCCGCGTCTGCGGCGAGCATACCAAGGCCGTGCGGGTCGAATGTCGTATCCCGGGCAGCGACGTGAACCCCTACCTTGCCTGTGCTGCCCTGCTGGCCGCCGGTCTGGCAGGCATCGAAGGCAAGCTGGCGCTTGAGCCGGAAATGAAGGGCGACATGTATGCGGCAACCGGCATCCGCGAGATCCCGCACAACCTGCGCGATGCGGCGGCGCTGCTGCATGGGTCCACCATGCTGCGCGCGGCCTTTGGCGATGATGTGGTTGACCACTACCACCATGCCGCAGAGTGGGAGATTGCCGAGACGGACCGTGTTGTGACCGATTTTGAACTGCAACGCCTGCTGGAGCGGGCCTGAGATATCCCGGCGGCACCAATGCCCGCCAACAAAGGTGAGACGATGAAACCGATCCAACTGATTTCCCCGGTCGATGGCCGGGTTTACGCTGAACGTGTGCCGCTTTCGCTGGACGCAGCGACCCAAGCCGTCGCCCGCGCCCGTGCTGCCCAAAAGGACTGGCGCGCGCGGCCTTTGGAAGACCGTATCGCGCTGGTCAAGGCAGGTGTGGCCAAACTGAACGAGATGAAGGACCAAGTGGTCGAGGAACTGGCCTGGCAAATGGGCCGCCCCACCCGCTTTGGCGGGGAATATGGCGGCGTGAATGCCCGAACCGACTATATGTCGGAAATTGCCGCCGAGGTGCTGGCCCCCACAACCGTTGAAAACTCCAATGCCTTCCGCCGCTATATCGCGCGCGAACCGCTGGGCGTGGTGTTCATCGTGGCGCCGTGGAACTATCCTTACCTCACCACAATCAACACGCTGGTCCCGGCCCTGATCGCGGGCAACACGGTGATCCTGAAACACGCAAGCCAGACCCTGCTGGTGGGCGAACGTCTGGCGCAGGCCTTCCATGCCGCAGGCGTGCCCGAGGATGTGTTCCAGAACGTCGTCTTGGACCACGCCACGACCGAGGCGCTGATCAAGGCCCGGTCTTTCGATTTCGTGAACTTCACCGGCTCGGTTGCGGGGGGCCAAGCGATGGAACGCGCCGCCGCTGGCACCTTTACGCCCTTGGGGCTGGAGCTTGGCGGCAAAGACCCCGGCTATGTCCGCGCCGATGCCAACCTTGATGCGGCGGTGGATACGCTGATGGATGGCGCACTGTTCAACGCGGGCCAATGCTGCTGCGGGATCGAGCGGATTTATGTGCATGAATCGCTCTATGACGCCTTTGTCGAAAAGGCGGTCGCGTGGACCAATGCGCTTAAACTGGGCAATCCGTTTGATGCCGCCAGCACGCTTGGCCCGATGGCCAATGTCCGCTTTGCCAAGGTCGTGCGCGACCAGATCGCCGAGGCGATTGCCGCCGGGGCCAAGCCGCTGATTGATCCGGCCCATTTCCCCGCCGATGACGGTGGTGCCTATCTTGCGCCGCAGGTTCTCGTGAATGTCGACCATTCGATGCGGGTGATGACCGAGGAATCCTTCGGCCCCGTCGTCGGCATCATGAAGGTCAAGGACGATGCCGAAGCCATCGCGCTGATGAACGACAGCCCCTATGGCCTGACCGCCTCCATCTGGACCGAAGACTATGATACCGCCGCCGAAATCGGCGCGCAGATCGAAACCGGCACCGTCTTCATGAACCGCGCCGATTATCTTGACCCGGCGCTGTGCTGGACCGGTTGCAAGAACACCGGGCGCGGCAATTCCCTGTCTTATCTGGGTTTCCATTCGGTGACCCGCCCGAAATCCTATCACCTCAAGAAGGTCTGATCACATGACGCACGGTGTGCCCTCTCGCAACTGGTCGTATCCGACCGCCATCAAGTTCGGCGTTGGCCGAATCTCCGAACTGGCTGACCATGCCAAATCCATCGGCCTTCAACGCCCGCTTCTGGTCACCGACAAGGCGCTCGCCAGCCTGCCGATCACGGCAGAGGCGCTGTCGGTGCTGGAGGCCGCAGGCCTTGGCCGCGCGGTGTTCTCCGACGTGGACCCAAACCCAAATGAGGCCAACATGGCCGCAGGCATCGCCGCCTTTCTGGCGGGCGGCCATGATGGCGTGATCTGCTTTGGCGGCGGCTCGGCGCTGGATCTGGGCAAGATGATTGCGCTTATGGCGCATCAGCGCGCCGATCTGAGCGTGTGGGATCTGGAAGACGTGGACGACTGGTTCATCCGCGCCGATGCAGACAAGATCGCCCCCATCCTCGCCGTGCCCACCACTGCGGGAACGGGTTCGGAAGTGGGCCGGGCGGGCGTTCTGACCAATTCGGTCACGCACAAGAAGAAGATCATCTTCCACCCCAAACTGATGCCCGCCATCACGATCTGTGACCCGGCCCTGACCGTGGGGATGCCCAAGTTCATCACCGCAGGCACCGGCATGGATGCGCTGGCGCATTGCCTTGAGGCCTATTGCAGCCCGTTCTACCACCCGATGAGTCAGGGTATCGCGCTGGAAGGCATGCGGCTGGTGTTCGAAAACCTGGCCGAGGTTTACACCAACCCGACCAACCTGATGGCGCGCGGCCATATGATGAGTGCCGCCGCCATGGGCGCGGTGGCGTTCCAAAAGGGCTTGGGCGCGATCCACAGCCTGAGCCACCCCGTGGGCGCGGTCTATAACACCCATCACGGCACCACCAACGCCGTGGTGATGCCGATGGTGCTGGCGTTCAACCGCACGGTCATCGAAGACCGCATCCGCGCGGCGGCGGCCTATCTGGGCTTTGCCGGCGGCTTTGACGGCTTTCACGATCAGATCATGGAATTGCGCACGGCTCTGGCGATCCCCGAAACCCTGTCGGCCATGGGCGTGCAATACGCCGATCTGGACAGGCTGACCGAGATGGCGCTGGAAGACCCGTCCTGTGGCGGCAACCCGATTGCGATGACGCAAGAGAACACCCGCGCGCTGTTCGACGCCTGCATGTAAATCGCTGCCCCCCACCCCATCCCTCCCCACGAAGGGGGAGGGGGCCGCCTGGGGCTAGGGGCGGCGCGCAAACCGGACGTCACGCGCAAACGATGCGAAGGAAGCGCCTCCCCTCCCCCCCGTGGGGGTCGGGGCATGCCCCCGACGATGGGGGAGGGGGGCGACCCGACCTAACCCGTCCGACTTCAGCCGTTCAGCACAATCGCCTCATGCCCCGACAGGCTGACCTCGACCATGCTGCCCGGCACCGGCGGCGGCACATCGGGGCGGTTGAAGGTATCGAGTGACACCGGCACCCCCGCCATCATCGCCCGCAGACGAATGACCGAGCCCATGAAATGCACGTCGTCAATCCGCGCGGGCAGGGTGGTTTCATGCGCATCCGACCGGCCAAGACGCAAGGCCTCGGGGCGCAGGGCGATGGACAGGGTGTCGCCCGCCCTTGCGCCAAGCGGCCGGTCCGACAGGGTCAGCGGCTGGTCGGCCAGCGTCACGCGGCCAAGGGCAGGGTCCACGACCTTGACCTCGAAAGTGTTCAGCGTGCCGACGAAATTGGCGACAAAGCGGGTGGTCGGGCGGTTGTAGATCTCGAACGGGGTGCCGATCTGGTCGGCCACACCGCCATTCATCACCACGATCCGGTCGGAAATGCTCATCGCTTCTTCCTGATCATGGGTCACGAAAATGGTGGTGATCCCCATCTCCTGCTGAATCTGCCGGATTTCCGTGCGCAAGCTGACCCGCACCTTGGCATCCAGCGCCGACAGCGGTTCGTCCAGCAACAGCACCTTGGGCTGCGGCGCCAGCGCCCGCGCCAGGGCCACCCGCTGCTGCTGCCCGCCCGAAAGCTGGAACGGATAGCGCGCGCCAAGGTCCGGCAGGCCGATCAGGCGCAGCATATCGGCCACGCGGGCCTCGCGCTCATCGCGGCCCACGCCCTTGACCTTCAGCCCGAAGGCCACATTCTCGCCCACCGTCATGTTGGGAAACAGCGCATAGGCCTGAAACATCATGCCGATATTGCGCTGTGCCGGACGCAGATGGGTGACATCGCGCCCGTCAATCTCGATCTGCCCGGCGCTTGGGCTTTCAAACCCGGCCACCATGCGCAGCACCGTGGTCTTGCCGCAGCCCGACGGCCCCAGCAGCGACAGGAACTCGCCATCCCGCATGGTCAGTTTGAAGTCGCGCACCACGGCGGTGGCGCCAAAGCTTTTGAAGACGGATCGCAGGGTCAGTTGGCTCATGTCGATGACTTTCCGGCAGCAGAGGTGCGACGGCGCAGCCACCGCTGGTTGGGTTTGCGCAGGGCAAAGGCCTGCATGACGCCCATCAGAACCCATGTCAGCGCAAAGCTGAGGATGGCAAGCGCGGCAGGCTCATAGGCGCGGTCCTCGCCCAGTTGCACCAGATAGGGGCCAAAGGCCGGGCGGTTCAGCAGGCTGGCAATCACGAACTCGCCCAGGCTGATCGAAAAGGTCAGGAAGGCGCCCGACACGATGGCGCTGCGCAGATTTGGCAGGATCACGGTCGCAATCGTGCGCAGACGCGACGCTCCAAGGCTTTCGGCGGCCTCGGTCAGCGTCGAGATGTCGATGGCGGCCATGCCATTGTCGATGGCGCGGTACATATAGGGCAACGAGATCACCACATAACCCGCCACAACCAGCGTGTTGGTTCCGATCTCGGTCGTGGTCAGCGGCAGGATCGAGGACGAGCCGAACAGCCGGATCTGGCCAAAGACCAGAACCACCGCCGGAATGATCAGTGGCAGAAACGACAGGAACTCGACCAGCGGGCGCAGCTTGGGCAGGCGCAGCCGCACCCAATAGGCGGTGGGGGCAATCAGCAGCACACCGACGATGATCGCCGCAATCGACGCCACCACCGAATAGGTGAAGGCGCGCAGGAACACGTCGCTGGACAGGACCGACCGATAGGCATCGAAGGACAATTCGCCCCGCCGCATCTGAAGCGAGAACTGGAAGGTCGCATAAAGCGGCACCAGAAAATACAGGCAGGCCAGCGTGACGATGATCACGGCACCGGGGCGGAACTTGCGGTTCATTTCTGCCACCGTTCGGCGCGACGCCGCAAAAGCATGTAAAGCAGGTTCGACACCAGCATGACCAGGATCATCCCCACCGCCAGCGCATAGCCAAGGTTCGGGTTGTAAAGCACGTTGCCGCGGATCTGCTGGAACAGCACAATGGGCACCACCGAAAAGTTAGACCCGGTCAGCGCGATCACGGTTGCCAGCGTGCCAAAGGCATTGGCGAACAGCAGCAAAAAGCAGCCCATGACTGATGGCGCCAGCACCGGTGCACCGATCATCCGCCAGTATTGCCAGCCGCTGGCCCCCATGCTTTCGGCGGCTTCGCGCCATTCGGACCGCAGCCCTTCGACGGCGGGGGTGATGACCAGCAGCATCAGCGGAAGCTGGAAATACAGATAGGTCAGCGTCAGCCCCCAGAACGAGAATAGCGAAAACCCGGACGCATAGATGTTCCAGCCGAACACATCGCGTAAGATCAGCGTCACAAGCCCCAGACGGCCAAGGGTTGCGATAAAGGCAAAGGCCAGCGGCACCCCGGCAAAGTTTGATGCAACCCCGGAAAAGGTGGTGATCGCCTGCCGCAGCCACGCAGGCATCCCGCCCAGGATCAGCGCTTGGGCCAGCAAAAGCCCCGCCACCGTGCCAAGCGCCGCCGAAGCAAAGCTAAGCCGGATCGACAGCCAGAACGAATTGGCGATATTCGGCGCGGCAAGGCCCAGCATGTTGTCAAAGGTAAAGGTGCCGTCAGGCGTCTGAAACGCGCCCACGACCAGATAGAACACCGGCGCCACCAGAAACAGGAAGGCAAAGCCCAGAAACGGAACAAGGCCCAGCAGATCCCAAAGCTTGCGCGGAACCGATAAACGCCGGGCAGGCGGGTGCATCGCGTCGGCTCTGTCTGTCATTTCGGGCTATCCGTCGGCTTTGGGTCCGCCTGATCCGTTGCATCGCGAGGCGCGCGCAGGCGGGGGCGGCGTCATGGAAGAAGGTGCCGGGAGGGGACTCCCGGCACCTGATGTCAGTCTGCCGCGAAGATCAGTTCGCGCCCATTTCGGTTGCCCACTTGTCGGCAACAACCTGCTTGGCGGCGCTCTGTTCGTCCAGCGTCGGGAACACGGCCTTGGCATAGTTTTCCGCCGGCGGCAGCTTGGACATGGCTTCGGCGTCCAGCGTGCCGGCGGCAGCCATCGCGTTGAAGCGGATCGGATGGCAATAGCCCTTCAGCCACAGGTTCTGGCCTTCGTCCGAGTAGATGTATTCCATCCACAGCTTTGCCGCATTCGGGTGCGGTGCATAGGCACTGATCGCCTGCACATAAACACCGGCCAGAACCGAGTCGGACGGCACGATCACGTCCATCGGCGGGTTGCCAGCCAACTGGTCACGCACGGCCAGCAGGTTGTAATCCCAGTCGAAATAGATCGGGGTGGTGCCAGCGGCCAGGTTCTGCGCGCTGCCGTTGACCGGAACCAGAACGCCGTTTTCCTTCATCGCCTTGAAATATTCGATCCCGGCGGTCAGGGCATCGGCGCCACGGGCCGAGGCATTGACCGACTGGCCAGCAGCATAGACCGTCATCATCGACGAGTTGCCGGTGCGCGGGTCGCCCGGCATGGCGACGGAGTTGGCATATTTCTTGTCGGTCAGGTCGGCAAAGCTGGTGGGCGACTCGGGGAAGATGTCCTTGTTCACGCCCATGGCCAGCACGCCATAGTAGTCACCATACCAGTAGCCTTCGGCATCCTTGGCATCGGCCGGAATGTCGTCCCAGGTCGAGACCTTGTAGGGCTGGATCAGGCCTTCGGCCTTGGCGGCGGGGCCAAAGCTCAGACCGACGTCAACCACGTCGGGTGCCTGCGGGCCGGTGTTGCCCTTGTTGGCCTTGATGGCCTCCAGCTCGTCGGCCGAACCCGCGTTGGGGTTCAACTCGTTGACCTGAATCTCGGGATACTTCGCTTTGAAGCCCTCGATCACAGCACCATAGCCGCACCAGTCATGCGGCAGGGCGATGGTGGTCAGCATGCCTTCGGCCTTGGCCGCGGCTTCCAGATCGGCCAGCGACTGTGCAAAGGCTGACTGCGAGGTCGCCACGACACACAGGCCGGTGGTCAGGGCGAGCAGAGTCTTTTTCGTCATAAGGGTATCTCCCGGTTGAACACTGTCTGTTCCGCCAGCCATTCTGCGTGCCTGCCCTTGATTCGGGGCGGATTCGCGGGATCGTCCTCAGACGATAGCGGCCAAATGGCGGATCAGCCAAGCACCTCTATCGCGGGCTTGTGACAATTTCTTCACAGCTTTGCCGGCTGTAACGGTTCTATCGCGGAATCGTGGGATTTGCTGTGCGCCGCAAGTGCCTGTGGGCGAATGCCAGCTTGTCCTTCACACGCGCAGGCAGTGCAAACGGATAGAGGTCCTGCAGCCCCATCGAGCGGTTGATGTGATTGAGCGCCAGCGTGATGGTGCCCGAGCGGCGCAACAGCGCTGCGGTGTCTTGCGTGGCATAGGCATCGCCGCCGGTCGGGTCATCTGCCGATGCGCGCAACCCGGCCGCATCGAAGCTGTCGACGATATCCACGTGGTGCAACAGATGCGCCGCGGTTTCGGCCCAGTCCTCATGCGGGTGGGCGGTGGCCTAGCTGGTGATGTGGCTGGCGTCCGAGGGCGTCGGGTGGGCGTAATGCGCCTGAATGGCCGCGGCGTAATCGGCCCGCTCATCGCCGAACAGGGCGCGAAAGCTGTCGGCAAAGCCCTGATCCTGCATCAGCCGCCAGTGCAGGAAATGCGCGATCTCGTGGCGCATGTGGCCGATCATGCTGCGGTGCAACTCGCCAAAGCGCGACTGCCGGTCGGCCAGACGGGCCGGGTCGGCTTCGGACACGTTGATGATGATGACACCGGCATCATGGCCCATCGACACCATGACAAGCTGAACGCCGGATTCTTCGGCGATCATGTCGAAGATCGGGGCCGGGCCGGGATCATCGGGGCCAAACCAGCCCAGCCGGATCAACCCGGCCAGAACCCAGCGCTTTGCCAGCTCTGTCGCCACCCAATAGCCCGGATTTTGCGGCATCCGCAGATCGGGAATGGTGCGCGTCATCGCGCACGACAGGCAGGGCGCGCCATCGACCGGCGCCTGCCAGTTGCACCCCAGTCTTTGCCGGTTGCGGCAGGCATGCGACAAAGGCACGAAGACCTGCGCCAACGGGTCAAACGTCACCCCGGCCCCACAGACGCAGCCCTGATTGTGAAAATACAGCGGCCGCGCACAGGCAGGACAGGCAAATATCTGCATCGGACCCCTGCGGTGCCATCACCCGGCATCGCCCCACCTTAGACCAACACCGCGCGAATCACCATGGCAATGGTGCCGATCACCGCGATCCCGGCCAGATACAGCCCGGCGAACCACAACCAGCGGCGCATCAGTGATACCCATCCTCGGGCCGGACCTTGCCGCGAAACACCCAGTAGGAATAGCTGGTATAGGCCAGGATCATCGGGATCAGCACCACCGCGCCCACCAGCAGGAAATGCAACGAACTGTCTGGGGCCGCGGCTTCGGTGATGGTCATTGCCGGTGGCACGATATGCGGGAAAAAGCTGATGCCCAGCCCGATATAGGACAGGATGAACAGCCCCAGCGTTGCCAGAAACGGGCGGGCTGACAGGCCACGCTGCAACCCGGTCCACAGCGCCCAGACCAGGCCCAGCACCAGCAGCGGCATCCCCAGCGACACCAGCATCATCGGCCAGCCGAACCAGCGCTCCATATATTCGGGCCGCACAAACACGGTCGCCAGGCTGACCGCGCCGATCAGCCCCACAAAGCCCGGCGCCAGCGGCCGTGCCAGCGCCAGCGCCCGCCGTTGCGGCGCGCCCTCGGTCTTGAGGATCAGCCAGGTCGCGCCCAGCAGCGCATAGCCCGCCAGCAGCGCCAGCGCCGTCAGCGCCGAAAACGGCGTCAGCCAATCCCAGGTGCCGCCCGCAAAGGCCCGGCCCTCCACCGCGATGCCCTGCACCAGCGCCCCAAGTGCCAGACCTTGTGCAACCGCCGCAACCAGCGAGCCGACGGCAAAGCCCCATTCCCAGAACGCCTGCATCCGCCGGGTGCGGTGCACGAATTCAAACGCCACACCGCGAAAGATCAGCCCCAGCAGCATGACAATGATCAATGGATACAGCGCCGGCATCACCACGGCATAGGCCAGCGGAAACACCGCAAACAGCCCACCGCCGCCCAGCACCAGCCAGGTCTCGTTGCCATCCCAGACCGGGGCGATGGTGTTCATCGCCAGATGCCGGTCCTGCCGGTTGCGCAGCAGCGGGAACAGGATGCCGATCCCCAGATCAAACCCGTCCAGAATGACATAGGAGAGCACGGCAAAGGCAATCAGCGCCGCCCAGATATGGGCAAGGTCAAACAGCATGGCCTATTCCCCCGGCACGATACGGTCACCCAGTTGCGGGTGCCCGGCAATCGGGGTGATCCCGGCGCTGCGCGTGGGGCCGATCTCTTCCACGTCCACCCGGTCTTTCGGGCGCTTGGCCATCAGCCGCAGCACATAGAAAGTGCCCGAGCCGAAGACGAAGAAATAGACCACGATAAAGGCCAGCAGCGATGCGCCCACAGCCTCGGCGGCCAACGGGGCCACGCTGTCGGTGGTGCGCAACACGCCATAGACGGTAAAGGGTTGCCGTCCGACCTCGGTGGTAATCCATCCGCACAGCACCGCCAGAAACCCCGAAGGCCCCATCGCCAGCGCCGCCCGGTGCAGCCAGCGGTCGGTGTAAAGCCGCCCCTTCCAGCGCGCCCAAGCCGCCCAAAGCCCGACCGCCAGCATGGCAAAGCCGATCGCCACCATGATGCGGAAGGTCCAGAAGATCAGCGCCGCCTTGGGCCGATCTTCGGGCGGAAAGTCGTTCAGGCCGGGCAGTGGCTTGGTCAGGCTGTGGGTCAGGATCAGGTTGGACAGATAGGGGATCTCGACCTTCCAGCGCACCACGCCCGCTTCATCATCGGGCAGTCCGAACAGGATCAGCGGCGCACCACCATTGGGGTGGCCCTCGTAATGCCCCTCCATCGCGGCCACCTTGGCGGGCTGATGCTCCAGCGTGTTGATGCCATGCTCATCGCCCGCGTAAATCTGCAACGGCGTCACAATCAGCGCCATCCACATCGCCATCGAAAACATCACCGCCGCCCCGCGGCTGCCCGGACTGCGCAACAGATGCCAGGCCCCCACCGCGCCCACCACGAAGGCCGTGGTCAGATAGGCCGCCAGCACCATATGCACCAGCCGATAGGGGAAGGACGGGTTGAACACGATGGCCCACCAGTCTTCGGGCACGAACTGGCCGACTTCGTTGATCGAATATCCCGCCGGGGTCTGCATCCACGAGTTCACGCTCAGAATCCAGAAGGCCGAGGCCAGCGTGCCAAGCGCCACAATCGCCGTGGCCGCCATGTGCAGCCGGTCGCCCACCCGCGCGCGTCCAAACAGCATGATGCCCAGAAAGCCCGCCTCAAGGAAGAATGCCGACAGCACCTCATACCCCATCAGCGGGCCGATCACCGGGCCGACCTTGTCGGAAAACACGCTCCAGTTGGTGCCAAACTGGTAAGACATCACGATGCCCGACACCACGCCCATGCCGAACACCACGGCAAAGATGGTTTTCCAGTAGTCGAACAGCCGCAGATACACCGGATCGCGCCGCCACAGCCACAGCGCGTTCAACACCGCCAGAAAACTTGCCAGCCCGATGGAAAACGCCGGAAAGATGATGTGTGCCGAGATGGTGAAGGCGAACTGAAACCGCGCCAGATCGACCGCTGTTTGACCAAAGTCCATGTCTGCGTCCTCAAACATATATCCTCGACATAAGTTAGAACCCCGTCCCGACTTCGCAACCAAAGGTCCACTGCCTGCGACGATCCGCGCCATCCCGGGCGGGGCTGCGATGCGCTTTCCTTTCAAGCGGCAATCTGCGAGCACTTGAGACAGCATTCGACAGGGGGGCCACAGTATGAAAATGGGCAACACGCAGTATCGGTCGATCTGGGTCGAAGGCAGCGCCGTGCGCATCATCGACCAGACCCGGCTGCCGCATGAATTTTGCATTATCACGCTGGACTCGCTGGCGCAGGCCGCCACGGCGATCCGCGACATGTGGGTGCGGGGCGCGCCGCTGATCGGCGCCACCGCCGCCTATGGCATGGCGATTGGCATGCGCGAAGATGCCTCTGACGCGGGTTTGCAGCGTGCGCATGATGTGCTGATGCAAACCCGCCCCACCGCCGTGAACCTGCGCTGGGCGCTGGAAGACATGCTGGCGCATCTGGCCCCGCTTGCCCCGGCAGACCGGGCCGCTGCCGCCATGGCGCGGGCGGCGGCGGTGGCTGATGATGATGTGGCAATCAACGCAAGCATCGGCGACCACGGGCTGTCGGTGATCCGCGACATTGCCGCGCGCAAGGCCGGGCCGGTCAACATCCTGACCCATTGCAACGCGGGCTGGCTGGCCACGGTCGATTGGGGCACTGCGACCGCGCCGATCTACAAGGCGCATCAGGCGGGGATCGCGGTGCATGTCTGGGTCGATGAGACCCGCCCCCGCAATCAGGGCGCGCATCTGACGGCGTGGGAAATGGCCAGCCATGGCATTGCGCATCACCTGATTGTCGACAACGCGGGCGGCCATCTGATGCAGCACGGGCAGGTTGACATGGTGATCGTCGGCACCGACCGCACCACCGCGCGCGGCGACGTGTGCAACAAGATCGGCACCTACCTCAAGGCCTTGGCGGCGCATGACAACAACGTGCCGTTCTATGTGGCCTTGCCCTCGCCCACAATCGACTGGCGGGTGCAGGATGGCGTGCGCGAGATCCCGATCGAGGAACGCGGCGGCGACGAGGTGTCTTTCGTGCAGGGCAAACTTGCCGATGGCAGCGTCACCCGCCTGCGCATCAGCCCCGAGGCGACCCCTGCCGCCAACCCCGCCTTCGACGTGACGCCCGCGCGGCTGGTGACGGGCCTGATCACCGAGCGCGGCATCTGCCCGGCCACAGCCGAAGGTTTGGCCGCGATGTTTCCGGAAAGGGTCGGATCATGACCGAACACACGCTGCGCAGCGAGCTGGTTGCCTGCGCGCAGGAACTGGATGCCAGCGGCCTGAACCGCGGATCTTCGGGCAATCTGTCGGCGCGTCTGGGCGATGCGATCCTTGTCACCCCGTCTGGCGTTCCCGCCGCACGGCTGGCCCCCGACATGCTGGCGAAAATGCCGCTGGACCGCAGCGACGGCCATTACGAAGGCCCGCTGAAGCCGTCAACCGAGTGGCGCTTTCATCTGGACCTGATGCGCGCGCGCCCCGATTTCAACGCCATCGTCCACACCCATGCGCCGTTTTCCACCATCCTTGCCATCGCCCGCAAACCGATTCCGGCGGTGCATTACATGATGGCGGCCTTCGGCGGGCCTGACATCCGCTGTTCGGGCTATGCCACCTATGGCACGCCCGAATTGTCAACGCAGGTGCTGACGGCGATGGAGGGGCGCAACGGTTGCCTGATGGCCAATCATGGCATGCTGGTCGGCGGCCCCAACCTTGCCCGCGCCGCCTGGCTGGCGCATGAGCTGGAGGCGCTCGCGCATCAATACTACCATGTCCTGCAGATCGGCGGCGGCAATATCCTGACCGAGGCCGATCTGGACGACGCGGGCCGCAGCTTTGCCAGCTATGGCGTGCAGGACCGGGCCCGGGGCTGATCCCGCCGCCACCTCTGGCCCGGCGGCACTATTCGCCGGGCACCTCTGCCAGCAACCGGGTCAAATGCGCCGCCAAAGCGGTGACGTTCGGCGGTTGCAGCATCGACAGATGGTCGCCCGGCACCTCGATCACCTCAAGGCCCGCGGCAGCGACCGAAGCCCAACCCAAACCGTCGCGCGCGGTCTCGGGGCTGTCGAAGGTGTCTTCTGCCGCCCGGAAAATCGTCAGCGGGCGCAGGATGGGCTGTGCATCATAGGCCTGCACCGCCAGTTCATTTGCGGCCACAAACCGGTCGATGGTCATCGGCGTCGCGCCGCCGTTTCGCATGGCAAGACGCACTTGCAGCTTTGCGATGCGGTTGCGCAGGTTGACCAGCTTGTTTTCGATCATGCGCAGCACATAAACCACGCCATCGCGGCGCAGACAGCGCCAATGCGCGCGCAGCCGGATCAGGCCCTGTATCCTTGAGCGCCCGCCCGGACCTTCGGCGTCGAACAGGGCCAGCACCCTGACATCGCGGCCGGCCGCCAGCAATTGCTGGGCCAGTTCAAAGGCGATGTAGCTGCCCAGAGACACCGCCGCCAGACTGATTGGCCCGGTGGGATAGTGCTGCTGGATGTCCTCAAGATAGGCGCGCGCGGTTTGCTGAACCCCGATCGGGGTGTTTTCCGTCAGCAGTCCGACCGACAGCCCCAGCACCGGCTGATCCGGCCCCAAGGCCGTGGCCAGCGGGCGATAATAATCCTCATTCCGGCCCAGCACATGCACGCCAAACAACGGCGCAAGATGGCCCAGCGGCTGAATGGGAATGATATAGCGCGGCCCTGACCGGGCGGCCGACAGGGCCAGAGCCAGGGCGCGCGGCGTCGGGCGGCGGTGCAGGTCGGCCACGCCAAGACGGTGGCCGAGCGTGGCCTCGATCCGGCCGATCAACTGCACCGCCAGCAGCGAATGGCCACCCAGATCGTGAAAATCGTCATCGGCACTGACCGCGGGCAGTCCAAGGGTCTGCGCCATCAGATCGGCGATGGTGCGTGTGACCGGATCGTCGATCACCCCGGCAGGCCCGGCGTTTTGCAGCGGTTCGGGCGCGGGCAGGGCACTGGTGTCGATCTTGCCACCCGGCGTGCGTGGAAATTCGTCCACCGGCACGATGCTGGGCAGCATATGTGGCGGCAGATGGCCGGTGATTGCATCGCGCAGGGCCATCGCATCGGGCAATGGCTGACCCTCTGCCCCGGTCACCCAGGCCACCAGACGCGCGGCCGGCGTGCCCGGGTCCAGCACCTGCGCCAGGGCGCGGCCCACCTGTCGGTCTCGCTCCAGCACCCGTTCGACATGGCGCAGGTCGATGCGAAAGCCACGCAGCTTGACCTGCCGGTCGCGGCGCCCAAGAAAGGCAAGTGTGCCGTCGGGCTGCCAGCGGGCCATGTCGCCGGTGCGATAGATTTGGCCTTCACCGTGAAAGCGGTCGGGCTGGAAGGCGGCGGCGGTCTCTGCCTCATGGCCGATGTATCCCGCGCTGACCGCCGCGCCGCCGATCCACAACTCGCCCATCGCACCGGCCGGGGCCAGCGAGCCATCGGTCGCCAGCACATAGGCACGGGCATGTGCAGTGGGCCGGCCAATCGGAATATCGCTGCCTGCGGCCACGGGGCCGGCCTCGTGCAGCGTGCAGGTGATGGTGGTTTCGGTCGGACCATAACCGTTCAGCCAGCGCGGCCCCGGAGCAATCCGCTGCCACGTGGCCAGGGCCCGCGGGTTGATCCGTTCGCCGCCCACGACCACCAGCCGCACCGACGGCGGCAAGGGCAGCGCGCTGCGGGCCATCTCGTCGACCAGAACGTGCCAGAATGCGGTTGGCAGGTTCAGCACGCTGACATCTTGCGTCTCGACCACCTCAAGGAACCGGCTGACCGAAGCCGCCATTTCGTCATCGCGCAGGATCAGCGTGGCGCCGGCCAGCAAGGTAGGCACCACCTCTTCGATCGAGACGTCGAAGGACAGGCTGGAAAATTGCAGCACCCGGTCGGCCGGCGTCAGCCCGAATGCCGCAATGATCGCGCTGGCATGGGCAGAAATGGCCCGCATCGGTACCCGCACACCCTTGGGCACCCCGGTCGAGCCGGAGGTGTAGATCACATAGGCCAGACGGTCAGGGTCTGGCGGCAGCATCGGCGGCAGCGGCGTCGTTGCCTTTGCATCCGCCGACAGGCAGCGCACGCCTTCGGGTGTGGCCCGCTCGGGCAGGGCCAGCATCAGCCGGGTGCCGCTGTCGGTCAGCATATGGCGCAAGACCGGTTCGGGATAGCTGGGGTCCAACGGCAGGAAGGCCGCCCCGACCCGCAAGATTGCCAGCATCGCCACGACGAAATCGGGGCTACGCGGCAGGCAGATCGCCACGATCTGCCCCGGCCCGGCCCCGGCTTCGGTCAGGGCCGCCGCCAATGCCTCGGCGCGGGCGGCCAAGGTGGAATAGTCCAGCCCGCCGTCGTCGGCCCCGACCTGATGCAAAGCCGCGGCCTGTGGGGCGTGTCGGGCCACATCGGCAAAGCGCCCGAACAGACAGGGCAGCGACTGCGGCAGGCGCATGTCGGGGCGGCCTTGCGCCAGCAGGGCGGCCTCTTCCGACCGGGGCAGCATGGTCAGATGCGGCAGCGGCGTTGTCGGGCCAGACTTGGCCAGGGACGCCAGCAGCTCGGCCAGATGCACCAGCATCATGGCGGCCTTGGCTTCGGGCACGACACCGGGATCATGCTCCAGCATCAGCAGCAGTTCAGCATCGCCATAGGCGGCCAGCGTCAGCGGCGACGCGCCTTCCTCGCGCAGTTCGACCCGGCGCCGGTGCCAGCCCGGGCCCTTGCGCCGCAGCGTCTCGTGCAACGAGGCCCGCTCGAACATCACCAGCGAGTCAAACAGCGTCACCGTGCCCGGCAGGCCGCACCACCGTGCGATGTCGTTAAGGCTGGCATGTTCGTGGTTTCGCAGCGCCAGCACGTCCTGTCGCAACCGCTGCAAGAAGGCATCTGTCGGGGTGGGCGGGCAGATCTGCACCTTCACCGGCAGCGTGCTGATCAGGCAGCCCACCGTGTCGCGGGTGCCCGGCACAAGGTTCCGGCCCGCCAAGGTGGTGCCAACCACGGCCGTGCCACGCCCGGTCCAGCGCGCCATCACCATGCCCCAGGCCGCCTGCACCATGGTGGCCAGCGTGACCCCCGCCGCCTCGGCCCGGTCCGCCAGCGCCTCGGTCAGCCCCGCATCCAGGCGGCGTTCCAACTGGCGCTTGCGCAAAGCGGGGGCGGGGCTGTCATCGACAAGCGGGTTGGCCTGATCGAACCCGTCCAGATAGGCGCGAAAATACGCCTGCGCATCGGCGGTGTCGCGTGTGTTCACCGCATGGGCATAGTCCAGAAAGCCGACCGTCGGCGCCGGTGGCAAGGGCTGTCCGGCAAGGGCTGCGAACACCTCTTCCAGCACCACCGCCATCGACCGGCCATCGACCATGGCATGATGAATGGTCCAGACCATGACCCATTGCCGCGGGCCGCGTTGCGCCAAAAGCAGACGCCAGGCAGGCGCACCGTCCAGATCAACCCCCTGTGCGCGATCGGCCTCAAGAAACTGCGCCAGCGTTGCGGCCTGTTTGCGCGCGGGCAGGGCGGTCCAGTCCTCGACCGTCAGCGCCACATCGACCTGCGGCCGCACAACCTGAACCGGCACCACCCGTTTGCGCCACAAGATGGCCAGCCGCAACGCCTCGTGCCGGGCAGCGACGATGGCCCAGGCGGCACGCAAGGCGTCGGGGTCGATGACCTCATCCTCCAGATGCACCACGGTCTGTTCAAGGTTCACCCAGGGCCGTCCGGCCAGCGTGCTTTCATAGACCATGCCCAATTGCAGCGGCGTCAGCGCATGTTCGACACCGGTCGCGGCGGAAAAGCCGGGGTTGCCCGCAACCTTCATGACCCGCCCCCCTGCACCATCAGCAGACCGGCCAGGGTGGTCGGATCGCCCAGCAACGCGGCCACGGCCAGCCCAAGGCCCAGCATGGCAAAGGTCAGATCATGCAGCGGGTCCCAGGCCCCATGCCGCCGGGCCAGCCAGATCAGCACCGGATAGACCGCAAGGCTGGCCAGACCCTGCCCGATCAGCGCACCGACCAGACCCATCCCCTCGGCCCCGACAACAAGCCCGGTCACCTGCAAGATCGCCCGCGCCGCCGTCAGCCAGAAGAAGTTCTGGCTGTCGCCGGCGGCCAGGGCCGATTGATCATAGGTCATGCCGATGACCGTCGGGATCTGCACGACAGCGATCAGAACAAGGATGGCCCCGGCCAGTGCGTAGCGCGGGTCGTAAAGCAATCCCACAATCGCCTGACCGGCAAAGGCCATGATCCCGACCATCCCCAAAATCCCCGCCGTCAAGGCAAAGCGCATGCGGCGGATGGCAATGAAATTCGCGCGCGAAACCGACGGCGGGCGCTCCCGATACAGCGGTATCAGGATGCGCCCGGTGACCTGCTGGCCCAAAAGCAGCGGAAACGACGCCAGAAAAAAGCCGATGTTATACAGTCCCAACTGTTCCAGCGTCAGGTATTTGCCCAAGATCGCCTTGTCGCCCTGCGCCACCAGAAAGCCGCAGATGGTGGAAAAAAACAGCCAGACCCCGAAGTGCAGCAGATCGCGCGCGGCCGATGGGTCCCATTGCAGGCGGTTTTTCGGCCCCGGCAGATACAGCGTCATCAGGGCCAGTCTGGCCAGGGCCGAGATGATCCACCCCACCACCAAAGCCCAGACCGACTGCAACAGCCACGCAAGGCCCACCATGGCGGCAATCCCGATCGCCTGTGCCGCAAGGTCCAGCGCGGTCAGCCGACCCACGCGCAGATGGCGCATCGCGGTGTCGATCCGGGTTGGCTCAAATCCATGGATCAACAAGGAAATCCCGGCGACAGGCAGCAGCCATTGCAGCTCGGGCTGGCCATAGAAACGCGCAACCGGCACCGCGATCGCACAGGCCGCCAGCCAAAGCAGGACGCCCCGGATCACCTGAACGGTAAAGGCGGTGTTCAGGAAGGCAGGATCATCGCCACGTTTGTGCTGCATGATCGACGGCTGGGTTCCCACATCGGAAAACATCGTCAATCCGACGGTAAACACCGTGACCAAGGCCATAAGCCCGAAGGCCTCGGGAAACAGCAGGCGCGTCAGAATCAGGTTGGATGCCAGTCGCATGACCTGGCTGGTGCCATAGCCCAGCGCGGTCCAGGCCGAACTGCGCAGGACGCGCACAAAAACGCCGTCACCGCGCAACTGTGTCAGGACAGAACCCATGCGAGAGGAAAACCTTTGACTGCGCCACGCGATAGGGAAAATCCCGCCGACACTGTGCAGCGTGCATCAGCCGCCGGCCCGGTTCAAGCCCCTGCTTCGGCAACGGTCTTGTCACGATTTGGAACCTCTGGACCGCGAGGGTTGCACAAGGCCAGGCACGGCCCCGGTGCCACGCAGCGGTTCGGGCGGGCGTGTCAGCCCGTCGCCCCCGCGCCTGCGGGCCTGTCTGCCGCCTCTGATGCGATCTGCCGCGGCAAGATCAGCAGCGCCCGGAAGTCGTTGACATTGGTCAGGGTCGGCCCGGTGATCACCTGCCCGCCCACCGCCGCGAAAAAGCTGTGCGCGTCGTTTTCGGCAAGCGCCGCCGCCGCATCCAGACCCCTGTCCGCCGCGCGGGCCAGGGTTTCGGGCGTGCTTACAGCCCCCGCCACCTCGGCCGCGCCATCCACACCATCGGTGTCGCAAGCCAGCGCATAAATCCCGGCCGCGCCTTGCAGCGCCAAGGCCAAGGCCAGACAATATTCGGCATTTGGCCCGCCGACCCCGGCGCCCCGCCGGGTGACCGTCAATTCCCCGCCCGACAGCCACAAAAGCGGCGCATCGCCCGCCGTCAGGTGCGCCTGCGCCGCAAGCGCCCGCGCCGCATGATCTGCCGCCACCTCGCGCGCCTCGCCCTCCAGCGCATCGCCCAGGCTGTGCACCTGCCAGCCTAAGCCGCGCGCCATCTCGGCCGCCGCCGCCAAAGACTGCGCGGGGGCCGCGTAAATCCGGTTCTCGACACGGCTCAACCGCGCATCGCCGGGCGCCATCACCCCGGTCGGCCGCGCCAGCGCCGCCGTCACCGACGCAGGCACCGCCACCTGCCAGCGCGCCAGCACCGCACGCGCGTCCGCCGCCGTCGACCCGTCGCCGACCGTGGGCCCCGAGCCGATGAAGGCCGGGTCATCCCCCGGCACGTCCGAGATCATCAGGCACAGCATCCGCGCCGGATATGCCGCCGCTGCCAACTGCCCGCCCTTGACCCGGCTCAGGTGCTTGCGCACCGTGTTCATCCGGTCAATCGGCGCGCCGCTGGCCAGCAGGGCCGCGTTTACCGCCCGCTTTTCCTCCAGCGTCACCCCCTCGACCGGCGCCACCAGCAGGGCGGACGCCCCGCCCGAGATCAGCGCCAGCACGAAATCACCCGCGCCACAGCCGTCCAGCAGCGCCAGCATCCGCGCCGTGGCGGCTTGCCCCGCCGCATCGGGCACCGGGTGGGCGGCCTCGACGATCTCGATCCCCCGGCAGGGGCGGCCATAGCCATAGCGGGTGATCACCAGCCCCTCGCAGGGCCCCCAGACGGCCTCCACCGCCTCGGCCATCCGCGCGCTGGCCTTGCCCGCACCCACCACCACCACCCGGCCCTTGGGCCGCGCGGGCAGATGTGCGGCAAGGCTGCGCATCGGATCGGCCACCTCCACCGCGCGGTCAAACAGCGCCCGCAACCGCTCGGTCAAATCTGTCATTCCGCCCCCCATGCTCTGCCCTGCTGACTAGCCCAGCCAAGCCGCCCGCGCAATCCACAGCCCGGCCCCGCCGTCAGCCGGGCAAGCCGGCCCCGTGCATCCTCTTGGCAAAAATACCCCGGGGGAGTCCCGCAGGGACGGGGGCAGCGCCCCCATTCCTTAACGGCGGGTAAAAATGAAAACCTAACACACGGATAGGATGTCACTTTTTTTCTGTAACACAGCGGGCGCGTCAGCCGCGGCCCTTCCACGGCACCAGCCGCCGCTCGGCCATCCGCATCGCGATGTCGATGCCATAGCCGATGATGCCGATCAGGATGATCCCCATCACCACGATATCGGTCAGCTGAAACTTGGACGCGGCGATGATCATCATGCCCGCGCCCTTTTGCGCCGCCACCAGTTCGGCGGCCACCACCGTGCCCCAGCACACCCCCATCGCCACCCGCGCCCCGGTGAACAGGTCGGGCAGGCTGTTGGGGATGATCACATGCCGCATGATCTGCGCGCGGCTGGCGCCCAGCGAATAGGCCGCGTGGATCTTCGACAGCTTCACCCCCGACACGCCGGACCGCGCGGCGATGACCATGATCCACAACGCCGCCAGAAACAGCAGCACCACCTTGCCGGTTTCCCAGATGCCGAACCAGATGATCACCAGCGGGATCAGCGCCAAGGGCGGCACCGGGCGCATGAACTCGACAATCGGGTCGAACCAGCCGCGGAACCAGCCCGACAGGCCCATGGCATAGCCAAGGGGTATGCCGACCGCCGACCCCAGCACAAAGCCCGCCAGCACCCGCGCCAGCGACGCCCCAAGATGCCCCCACAGCGAGGTGTTCTGAAAGCCGTTGTTGGCAATCTCGATCAGCCGCGCCACCACCGCCTCTGGCGAGGGCAGCCAGATCGGCTCCATCTGCATGCCACGCGCGGCCTGAAAGTTCAGCGAGCCCTTGGCGGTCAGCGTCACCGCCCCACCGCTCACGGCGATCTTCTGGTCCACCGCAATCGGCTTGCCGTCGATCGCCACGATCTGCGCGCCGGGACCGTCGTTGTCGGCAGGGCGGATCAGCACCGACCGCCAGGCGGCCACGATGGCGGCATCGCCCTTGGCAAAGCCTGTGCCTTCGGGCACCACGGGCGGCGCGGGCTTGGCGCCGATGGCATGCACCAGTATCCGCACCGGCGCCTGCGCCTCGGCCCCGCTGGCATCGCGGGCGGTATAGCTGAACCCTGCCTCGCCGATGAACGGCCCCGGCACATGCAGCGGCACGATCCGTGATCCGGTGAACGCGCCCCAGATCAGGAACACCGACACGACCGAAATCACGCTGGCCACCCGGTCGGGGATGATCGCGGATTCGTCGCCAAAGGTCACGGTTTTCAGCGAGGTAAAATCATGCCGGTCGCGGTGGCGCTTGATCCGGCCCCAGACCAGCATCGAGACGACAAAGATCGCTGCATAGACCAGAAGAACCACCATCAGGCGCTTTCCCTTTTGCCCATGATTTCCTCTTCCATCCCCCAGATCATTTCCAGAATCTCTTCGCGGGTCTGGGCAAAGCCTTCGGACCGCTTGACCGCGCGCAGGTCCATGTTGACCCCGCGTTCGGCAAAAGGCAGGCGGTATTCGCGGAAAATCCGGCCCGGACGCGGGGCCATCACCACCAGCCGTTCGCCCAAAAGCAGCGCCTCTTCCACCGAATGGGTGATCAGCACCACGGTCTTGGCGGTTTCCTTCCACAGCTTCAGGACCAGCCCTTGCATCTTTTCGCGCGTCAGCGCGTCCAGCGCGCCCAAGGGTTCGTCCATCAGGATCACATCGGGGTCATTGGCCAGACAGCGCGCCAACGCCACCCGCTGCTGCATGCCGCCCGACAGCTCATACACCGCCTTTTCGCCAAAATCATGCAGGCCCACGGTTTCCAGCAGATGATCGGTGATACGGTCGCGCTCGGCCCGCGCCATGCCCTTCATCCTTGGGCCGAAGTCGATATTGTGGCGCACGTTCATCCATTCGAACAAGGCGCCTTGCTGGAAAACCATGCCGCGTTCGGGGCCGGGGCCGGTGACCCGCTTGCCGCCCAGCCGGACCTGACCTTCGGTCGGGGCCAGAAAACCGGCAAGGATGTTCAGCAATGTTGTCTTGCCACAGCCCGACGGGCCCAGCACCGCCAAAAGCTCTCCCTGTTTCAGGTCAAGCGAGACGTTTTGCAGCGCCTGCACCGCCTTGCCGTTGGCAAGGTCAAATCGCATCGAAATGTTGTCGATGATCAGTCCGGACATGTCTGCTCCAGTCATGGGTCGGGCGGCCCTTGGTCAAGTGCGGCCGCCCGACGGGGCGTTACATGCCTTTGGTTGCGGCCAGCGGCCCGGTGTTCACGGCGGCATCATAGCTGGGCAAGGCTGCCGGGATCGAGCCTGCCGCGACAAACACGCCCGCCACGCCCTGCATGAAGGCCTGTGCCGCACCGCCCAGCCACTTGTCGGACAACTGGTCATCGACCGACGGGAAGACGAAAGTGCTCATGTCCTTTTCGGCGGTGGCTTCATCCATTCCGGCGTCCTTGGCGATCACTGGCAGCATTTCGGCCTTTTTCGAGCCTTCGTTCCACATGGCATTGCTGTCGGCGACCACTTTCAGGAACTTGGTCACGACCTCGGGGTTTTCGGCCACGAAAGGCGCAGGGGAGGAGGTGACGTCAAACACCAGAATCCCCAACGCCTCTTTCTCGGCGCCGGTCAAGAGCACGTTGCCATGTTCCTTCATCCGGTTCAGACCGCCGCCATAGCCGCAGGCCATGTCGACAGCACCTTGCGCGATGGCAGCGGCACCGTCCGGCGGGGCCATGTCGACGATCTCAAGGCTGGCAAGATCAATCCCGAAATGCTCCATCTGCCGCAAAAAGCCGTAATGCGCGGCGGTGCCCAAGGGCACGGCCACCTTCTTGCCGACAAGATCGCTGGCGTTGTCCTTGGTGATTTCCAGATCGGATCGCACCACGCAATTGTCGTTGTCGGAATAGCTGACCGCGACATCAATCACCTGCAAGTCCTGCCCGGCACTGGCCGCGACCACAAAGGGTGGCACGCCCTGGCTGACGGCGATGTGCACATCGCCCGCGGCCATGGCGGCAGACATCGCGGTTCCGGTGTCGAAAGCCACCCAGTTGACCTTCATCCCAAGCGCCTCTTCAAAGGTGCCATTGGCCTTTGCGTATTGGAACGGCATCGGCCATTCCATGAAATAGGCAACGGTCAGCTCATCCAGCGCCATGGCGCTGGTGGTGCCAGCCAACAGCGCCGCCGTGGCGACCGCGCTTATCAGGGGTGTGCGAAATGTCATCTGCGCTTCTCCGTGTTGGGGTGACGTCTTGGTGCGTGCCCTCATTGGTTGGGGCGAATTTTGCGTCTGTCGAAGGGCCTTGCGGCGTTTGCAGGAAAGCGCGACGTGCGCGCCCACAGCCGCCATGCCCAAGGCTTTGATCTTTGCCCCGCTTTTGCCCGGCGCAAAACGATTCTGTAACTGGCCTTATGGTCGCGCACGCTCTGGTCCTACGATTGCCCGCTGCAAAGGCGGATGCTGGCGGCTTGATCTGGCAGAAAGGCGCTTTGATGGACGGCTACAGCAGCAACGATATCTCACAGGTGGTCGAGGCGGATCGCGCCCATGTCTGGCATCACCTGAGCCAGCACAAACCCTATGAAACCGTCGATCCGCGGGTGATCATCGAAGGCCGCGGCATGCGGGTCTGGGATGCAAAGGGCAAAGAGCATCTGGATGCGGTGTCGGGCGGGGTCTGGACCGTGAACGTGGGCTATGGCCGGGAGAGCATTGCCAATGCCGTGCGCGATCAGTTGATCAAGATGAACTATTTCGCAGGCGCCGCAGGATCGGTGCCGGGCGCACGTTTTGCGCAGCGGCTGGTCGAAAAGATGCCGGGTCTGACGCGGGTCTATTATTCCAACTCAGGCTCCGAGGCGAACGAGAAGGTCTACAAGATGGTGCGCCAGATCGCGCACAAGCACCATGGCGGCCGCAAGTGGAAGATCCTGTATCGCGAGCGCGACTACCACGGCACCACCATCGGCACGCTGGCCACCAGCGGGCAGGCGCAACGCGCGGCGCAATACGGACCCTACCCGGATGGCTTTGTGATGGTGCCGCATTGCCTTGAGTATCGCAAGCAATGGGACGTTCAGAACTATGGCGAGCGCGCCGCCGATGCCATCGAAGAGGTGATCCTGCGCGAAGGCCCTGATACCATTGGTGCGCTGGTGCTGGAGCCGGTGACGGCGGGCGGCGGGGTGATTGCACCGCCTGCGGGATACTGGGAGCGGGTGCAAGAGATTTGCCGCAAATACAACATCTTGCTGCATATTGATGAGGTGGTTTGCGGCGTCGGGCGGACCGGCGAATGGTTCGGCTATCAGCATTATGGCATCCAGCCCGATTTCGTGACCATGGCCAAGGGCGTGGCCTCTGGCTATGCCGCGATTTCCTGCACGGTCACGACCGAAGCGGTGTTCGAGATGTTCAAGGACGACCCGACCGATACGATGAGCTATTTCCGCGATATCAGCACCTTTGGCGGCTGCACGGCGGGGCCGGCGGCGGCGCTGGAAAACATGCGGATCATCGAGGATGAGGGCCTTCTGGCCAATACCACCGCGATGGGCGCGCGGCTGATGGGCAATCTGCACGCGCTGATGGAACGCCATCCGGTGATGGGCGATGTGCGCGGCAAGGGCCTGTTCTGCGGCGCCGAACTGGTGGCCGACCGGGCCACGAAAGAGCCGCTGGACGAAAAGCGGGTGCAGGCGGTGGTGGCCGATTGCATGGCGCAAGGCGTGATCATCGGCGCCACCAACCGCAGCGTGCCGGGGTTCAACAACACGCTGTGCCTGTCGCCGGCGCTGATCGCCACGCCCGATGACATAGACCAGATCACCGATGCCATTGATGCGGCGCTGCTGCGGGTGATGGGTTAACACGGGCTTTTGCGTGATGGCGGTGTGGGGCGGGACATGGCGGGTCGCCTCCGGCGGGAGTATTTGGCAAGCAGCAAGCCGAAAGTTCACACTTGACCTTTGACGGCGGGCTGGGTGATCTGGACCTATCATAGATAAGGCCAGATCATGCCGGTTCTTGCCGAAGCTTTCTTTCTGCCGCCCGGCGCGGTCGGCACCTTGCAAAGCCGCATCCGCGCCATGGTGGTGCAGGGCATTCTGGCGGGGCGGTTGCGGCCCGGCGACCGGATGCCATCATCGCGGGGGTTGGCGCAGCATCTGGGGATCAGCCGGATCACGGTGACGCTGGCCTATGCCGATCTGGTGTCGTCCGATTATCTGTCGGCGCGGGGGCGGTCGGGGTATTTCGTGTCGGACACCGCGCCGCGCGCGCCCGAGTTTCCGGCAGCGCCAGAGCGGGCCGAGGGGCTGGATTTCAGCGCCCTGACCGGGGCGCGCTATTCTCGATTGTCGCGCTTGGCCAAGCCCGAAGACTGGGAGCGCTATCCCTATCCCTTCATCTACGGTCAGGCCGATCCGGCGCTGTTTGACCATCAGAACTGGCGAGCCTGCGCCTTGCGCGCGCTGGGACGGCGGGATTTTGCCGCGCTGACCTCGGATTACTATGAACGCGATGACCCGCTGCTGATCGAGCATGTGTTGCGCACCATCCTGCCGCGCCGGGGCATTGCGGCGCGACCCGACGAGGTGTTGCTGACGTTGGGCGCGCAGAACGCGCTGTGGATGGCGGCGCAGGTGCTGCTGGGGCCGGGCCGCCGCGCGGTCATCGAAAACCCCGGCTATCCCGGCCTGCGCGCCATTCTGGAGCCATCGGGCACCGAGGTGCTGCCGGTGGATATCGATGAAGACGGTCTGCCGCCGGACCGTCTGCCGCCGGGGGCGGATGTGGTGTTCACCACCGCATCGCACCAGTGCCCGACCAATGCCACCATGCCGGTGGCCCGGCGGGTGGCCCTGCTGGAGGCGGCGTCGCAGCAGGGCTTTGTCATTGTCGAGGATGACTACGAGTTCGAGATGTCGTTCCTGAAGCCGGTCTCGCCCGCGCTCAAGTCGCTGGATCGTGACGGGCGGGTGGTCTATGCCGGGTCGTTCTCCAAGTCGATCTTTCCGGGGTTGCGGCTGGGCTATCTGGTGGCCTCGCCCAGCTTCATTGCCGAGGCGCGGGCGCTGCGGGCCTTGGTCTTGCGCCATCCGCCGGGGCATATTCAGCGCACGGTGGCCTATTTTCTGGCCGATGGCCATTACGACGCGCTGAACAACCGGATGCGCAGCGCGTTTCGCCGCCGCCGTCAGGTGCTGGACGAGGCGATTGCCGAACAGGGGCTGAGCGTGGCCGGGCAGGGCGGCTTTGGCGGATCGTCGATCTGGATGCGGGCGCCCGACGGGGTGGATACCGAGGTTTTGGCGCAGCGCTTGCGGGCGGACGGGGTCTTGATCGAGCCGGGGCGGGCGTTTTTTCACCCGGACCGCGCAAGCCGGGCCTGTTACCGGCTGGCCTATTCGTCGATCGCCGCGTCGCGCATTCCCGATGGCGTGGCACGGATCGGGGCGGCGTTGCGCGGCTGACGGCTGGACCTATCCGCGCGAACCCTCTGGCCCTAAGGCGGGGTTCGGCGCATCGCTACACTGGCCGCCAACCCCTAACTGCCGGAGCCCAGCCGATGCGCATGACCACCGAGGAAGCCTTTGTAAAGGTGTTGCAGCGGCACGGGATCGAGCATGCCTTTGGCATCATCGGATCGGCTTTCATGCCGATTTCCGACCTGTTCCCGAAGGCGGGGATCACGTTCTGGGATTGTGCGCATGAGGGCAGCGGCGGGATGATGGCCGATGGCTATACCCGCGCGAGCGGTCGCATGAGCATGATGATTGCCCAGAACGGCCCCGGCATCACCAACTTCGTGACGCCCGTGAAGACCGCCTACTGGAACCATACGCCGCTTTTGTTGGTCACGCCGCAGGCCGCCAACAAGACCATCGGCATGGGGGGCTTTCAGGAAGTCGAACAGATGGCGCTGTTCAAGGATATGGTCTGCTATCAGGAGGAGGTGCGCGACCCGTCCCGCGTGGCCGAGGTGCTGAACCGGGTGATCCTGAACGCGCGTCGCCATTCCGCCCCGGCGCAGATCAACATGCCGCGCGATTACTGGACGCAAGTGATTGATATTGATCTGCCGGTGCCGGTGGAGTTTGAACGCCCATCGGGCGGCGAGGCGGCGATTGCGCAGGCGGCGGACCTGCTTTCGGGGGCGGCGTTTCCGGTCATTCTGAACGGTGCGGGCGTGGTGCTGGGCGGCGCGATTGCGGCCAGCATGGCGCTGGCCGAGCGGTTGGATGCGCCGGTCTGCGTCGGCTATCAGCACAACGATGCCTTTCCGGGCAGTCACCCGCTGTTTGCCGGGCCTTTGGGATACAATGGCAGCAAGGCAGCGATGGAGTTGATCGCGCAGGCCGATGTGGTGCTGTGCCTTGGCACGCGGTTGAACCCGTTTTCCACCTTGCCGGGCTATGGTCTGGACTATTGGCCGAAGACCGCGAAGATCATTCAGGTTGATATCAACCCGGCCCGGATTGGTCTGACCAAGAAGGTCTCGGTCGGGATTGTGGGTGATGCCAAGGCGGTAGCCGAGGCGCTGTTGGGCCAGCTTGCGCCAACTGTGGGCGAAGCCGGGCGGGCCGAGCGCAAGGCGCTGATCGCGCAGACCAAATCGGCCTGGGCGCAACAGTTGTCGTCGATGGATCATGAAGACGATGATCCGGGCACCACATGGAACCAGCGCGCCCGTGCGGCCAAGCCCGAGTGGATGAGCCCGCGCATGGCATGGCGCGCGATCCAGTCGGCCCTGCCGAAAGAGGCGATCATTTCCAGCGACATCGGCAACAACTGCGCCATCGGCAACGCCTACCCCACGTTCGAGGCCGGGCGGAAGTATCTGGCGCCGGGGTTGTTCGGCCCCTGCGGCTATGGCCTGCCGTCGATTGTGGGGGCCAAGATTGCCTGCCCCGATACGCCAGTGGTGGGCTTTGCCGGCGATGGCGCCTTCGGCATTGCGGTGACGGAACTGACCGCGATTGGCCGCCCGGAATGGCCCGCGATCACCATGGTGGTGTTCCGCAACTATCAATGGGGCGCGGAAAAGCGCAACTCGACCCTGTGGTATGACGACAACTTTGTCGGCACCGAGTTGGACGAGGGTGTCAGTTACGCGGGCATCGCGCGGGCCTGTGGGCTGCTTGGCGTGCAGGCCCGCACGATGGACGACTTGCGCGCGGCACTGACTCAGGCGCTGGCTGACCAGAAGGCGGGCAAGACCACGCTGATCGAGGCGCTGATCAATCAGGAACTGGGCGAGCCGTTCCGCCGGGATGCCATGAAGAAACCCGTTGAGGTGGCCGGAATTTCCAAGGCCGACATGCGCCCGCAGGCGGTATGATCCCGTTTGGCCTGACCGGGGCCGAGGCAGCCTTGGTGGCGGTTGGAATGGCGGTTGCAGGCTATGTCCGGGGCTATTCCGGCTTTGGTTTTGCCGCCTTGGTGATGCTGTTTGCGGCGCTGGTAACTGACCCGTTCCGGTTTGTGCCGGTGGTCATTCTGGCCGATATCGCCATGACAGCCGGGCAGGCGCGGGGCATCTGGGCGCAGATCGACTGGCGGCGCGTGGCGGGGTTGTTTGCGGGCTGCCTTGTCGGCGTGCCGCTGGGGGTGGCCGCGATCGGCTGGATCGGCGTCGATGCCGGGCGGGCGCTGTTGTCGGGCTTTGTGCTGGCGATGTGCGCGCTGCTGCTGGTGGGCTGGCACATCGGGCGGCAAGGCGACGCCGCGCATGTCGGCGTTGGCGTGGTGTCGGGGCTGGCCAATGGCATGGCGGTGGGGGGGCTGCCGGTGGCGGTGTTCTTTGCCGCGCAAGGCGTGCCGCCGGTGGTGTTTCGCGCCACGGTGATTGCCTATTTCACCGCGCTTGACCTGTGGTCGCTGCCGGTGTTGTGGCAGGCGGGGCAGATCACCCGCGACAGTTTCATCGCCACGGGGCTTGGCCTGCCGTTCATGCTGGCGGGGCTTTGGGCCGGGGGCAGGCACTTTGCCGCGACCAGCCCACAGGATTTCCGGCGCTTTGCCATCTTGCTGCTGATGGCCTTGTCGCTGGCCGGGTTGGCACGGTCGCTGCTTTAGGGCGGTTCGTCGGGTGTGGTCGGCACGGTGTTTCGGGCCCTTGGGCAGAGTCTGGCCGTTTGCTATGCTTGTCAGGATCGAGTGCTTGGGGCATCGTGCAATCCCAAGACGAAATCCGCACGGGAGGCCAAGCTGAACGCCATTGACCGGCCGATGGCCGACGACACCGCGGTTCTGGTCGCCGTGGCACTTGCCATGGCCGATGTCGCAACCCACGACGACCCGCAAGACGGACTTGACCGGCTGGCTGTCGCGCTGGACCTGCCGCTGTCGCTGCACCATGGCGGCACGTCGTGGCGGGCGGGGACCGGCACCCCCGGCAAGGCGTTGCGCAAGGCCGATGGGGTGCGGTTGCAAGGCGGGCCAGAGACGCTTTCTCAAGCCGCCGAGCTTGCCTTGACGGCATTTCTGCGGGCGGTCGCCGCGCGACTGACCAGTCTTCAGGCGCAAGTCGGTATGGTAGAGCGGCTTCAGGGCAAGGTCGAACGGCGCGATCAGCTTTTGCGCCACCTGTTCGACCTGTCGCCCGTTGGCGTGGTGCTGGTGGATGGCGAAAGCCGTCAGATCATCGAGGCCAATGCCGCCTTTCAAGGCTTTGGCACCTGGACGCGCGACGATTTGCTGGGGCAGGACATCTTTGTTCTGCTTGGCCCGGAACACAGCCAGCTGCGGAATGACGCGGTGCGCGATCTGGCTCAGAATGGTCGGTTCGGCCCGGTCGAAAGCTGCTTTCGGCGCCCGGATGGAACCCTGTTTCCGGCGGTGGTGCAGGGCATCAGTCTGGCGCAGGCCCGTGGCCGCAAGATCGTCTGGCTGCTGGTTCAGGACATCAGCGCCGAGCGGGCCCATCTGGCCGAGGTGCAGGCGGTGCGCGATGAAGCGCTGCGGGCCCGTGCAGAACTGCACACCGCGGTGCAGGCCTTGCCGCATGGGTTTGTCCTGTTTGATGCCGAAGACCGGGTGGTGATGGTCAATGACCAGATGAAAGCGGTTTACCCGGAACTGGCCAGCAGTATGGTGCCGGGGCGGCGCTATGTCGATGTGCTGGCCGAAGGCGTGGCCATGGGGGTGTTTCCCGAGGCCGTCGGGCGTGAGGCGGCGTTTATCGACGATATCTTGACCGCACGGGACGCCCCGGTCTTCGAGCGGTTGACCGAATTGCCCAAGGGCCGCGTGATGCGGGCGCTGGAACGCAAGATCCCCAGCGGCGGCCGCGTCGGCCTGCGGATCGACGTGACCGACGAACGGGCCGCCAAGCGCCGGTTGTCGCAGGTGATCGAAGGCTCGCAGGCTGGCACCTGGGAATGTGATTTCGAGACCGACGAAAACCTTGTCAACGACCGCTGGGTCACCATGCTGGGCTATGACCGGGCGGCGCTGGAGCCGATCACCCTGTTGACTTGGCGTAGCCTGCTGCACCCGGACGACACCCAGATGGTGCTGGAGATCATCAACAGGGTGATCCGCCAGAAGCGTCAGGTGTTCGATCTGGCGTTCCGCCTGCGTCACCGCGACGGGCATTGGGTCTGGGTCCAGTCGCGCGGTCAGGTGACCGAGCGCAAGGCAGATGGCACGCCGGTCCGGATGGCGGGGGTGCATGTCGATGTCTCGGCGCTGAAAGCCGCCGAACAGCGGCTGGAACAGATCATCGAAGGCGCCGAGGTGGGAACCTGGCACCGCGACCTGCGCAGCGGCGTGACGCAGGTCAATGACCAATGGGAACGGATGCTTGGCCATGCCGCGGGCGCGCTGTCGCCGGTGACGGATGACACCTGGCGCGCCTTGATCCACCCCGAAGATCTGGCGATGCTGGACCGTGATGAAGAACGGCAACTTGCTGGCGGGTTGTTCCAGTTTCAATATGAACTTCGGCTGCGCCACAAGGCGGGGCATTGGGTCTGGGTGCTGTCGCGGGGGCGGGCGACCGAATGGGATGCCGATGGCAGGCCGATCGCCTTGTCCGGCGTGCTGCTGGATATCAGCGCGCGCAAGCGGCTGGAAAGCGATCTGGAGGCCGAGCGCGACTTTCTGGCCACCCTGATGGAAACATCGGTGTCGGGGATCATGGCCACGGATGCCGATGGTCGGATCGTCTTTCTCAGCCGCGAGGTGCAGCGCATTCTGGAACTGCCGGGCGAGGGGCTGCTGAACCGGATTTGCGACCCGCAAATGTTGCGCCTGCACCATGAAGACGGTCGTCCGCTGGCGTTTTGCGAGTTGCCCTGTCAGTTGGTGCAGGCCAGTGGCCAGACCGTCCGCGACCTGCGCCTTGCAATGCACCTGCCCGACGGCCGCCGCAAGGTGGTGGCGGTCAATGCGGCGATGTTGCCCGAACCGGGCATCGCGCGGGTGGTTGCCACCATCACCGACATCACCGGGGCGGCCACGGCCGAAGAAGACCTGCGCGCCGCGATCGACCGGGCCGAGGCCGCCAATCGCGCCAAATCGCAGTTTCTGGCCAATATGAGCCACGAGTTGCGCACGCCGGTGAACGGTATTCTGGGGATGGCCGATCTGCTGGTTGACGCGCCGCTGGACGCGGCACAAGGCCGGATGCTGACCACGATCCGCGAATCCGGCGGCCATTTGCTGTCGATCCTGGATGACATCCTTGATCTGGCCAAGATCGAAAGCGGCAAGCTGGCGCTGCACGCGGCCCCGCTGCGGCTGGCCGATCTGGCAGAACGGGTGGAAGCGATGCACCGGCCTGCCGCACAGGCCAAGGGGGTGGCGTTCCGGGTTGATCTTGCCCCGGGGCTGCATATGCACCGTCTGGGCGACGCACAGCGCCTGTTGCAGGTCATGCACAACCTTGTCGGCAATGCGGTCAAGTTCACCGAAGCCGGCTTTGTGGCCGTGCGGATCGACCCCGAGGCCGACGGGATCGGGCTGAGGGTGTCCGACAGCGGCATCGGCATGTCGGCAGATCAGGCGGCGGTGGTGTTTGATGAATTTACCCAGGCCGATGGCTCGATCTCGCGCCGCTTTGGCGGCACCGGACTGGGGTTGCCCATCGTGCGCCGGCTGGTCGGCATGATGGGGGGCGAGATCAGTCTGGACAGCGCGCCGGGGCAGGGCACCACGGTGCATCTGCGTCTGCCGATGCCGGTGTGCGCGGCGCCGGATGCGGCGGTGCCCGCCGGAGCCTTGCCGCATTTTCCCGGTCTTCGGGTGCTGCTGGCCGAGGACAACGCCACCAACCGCCTGATCCTGCGCGCCATGCTGACCCGGCTGGGCATATCGGCAACCATGGCGCTAGATGGTGATGAGGCCGTGGCGCTGTGGCAGCCGGGGGCCTATGATCTGGTGATCATGGACATCGCCATGCCGCGCAAGGACGGCGTGACCGCTTTGGCCGAATTGCAGGCCGAGGCCGTCGAGCTGGCGAAGGCCGGGGCGGCGGCCCTGCCACCGGTGATTGCCGTCACCGCCAATGCGATGATGCATCATCAGGCCGACTATCGCGCCGCGGGCTTTGCCAGCGTGGTGACCAAGCCGGTGTCGATCGACGGTCTGGCACAGGCGATTGGCGCGCTTTGCCAGACCGTCGCGCCCGGCCCGGCCCCCACGGCACCGCTTGCGCCTGCCTGCAACACTGTGTCAGCTTCGTGACCACGACCACGGAACTTCTGGCGATCTGAGCAAGATCAAGGCACAATTGCCGAATAACTGGCATAGGAATTCCTACGGAGGGCCGCCATGGACGTTTCCGCACTGCTTGACCTGATGGACGAGGGCTATCTCTCGGCACTGTTCGGCTTGATCACTGGCCTGATCTTTGGCGTGGCAGCACAGCGGTCGTCGTTCTGCCTGCGGGCCTCGACTGTTGAATTCGCCCGCGGTCAGTTGGGGCCGCGGATGGCGGTCTGGCTTTTGGCGTTCTCCACGGCGGTGGTCTGGGTGCAGGCGGCGCGTCTGCTGGGATTGTTCGAGCCGCAAGAGGCGCGGATGATGGCGATCACCGGGTCATGGTCGGGCGCCATCATCGGCGGGCTGATCTTTGGCGTCGGCATGGTGCTGGCGCGCGGTTGTTCGGGGCGGCTTTTGGTGCTGGCCTCGACCGGCAACCTGCGGTCGGTGGTGGCGGGTTTGATCTTCGCCGTGGTCGCACAGATGAGCCTGCATGGCCTGCTTGCGCCATTGCGCGAAGAGCTGGCCGGGTTGTGGGTCACCTCCAACGGAATGAACGTCGATCTGATCGCCTTGCTGGGCTTGCCCGATATCTCGGGCCTGCTGCTGGGCGTGGTGTTGGCGGCTGTGGCCCTTGTGCTGGCGCGGCGCAATGCCATTGGCCTGAAGACACTGATCTTTGCGCCGGGTGTGGGCTTTGCGGTGGCGGTCGGTTGGGTGCTGACCTTCACGCTGGCACAGCAGGCGTTTGACCCCGTGTCGGTGACTTCTGCCACGTTTTCAGGCCCTTCCGCGAATACGTTGATGTTCTTTCTGATCCCCGATCCGGTGCTGGATTTCGACGTGGGTCTGGTGCCGGGGGTGGTGCTGGGCGCGTTGAGCGCATCGCTTGTGACGCGCGAGTTCAAGTTCGAGGCCTTTGAGGGCGCGCGCCAGATGCAGCGGTCGATGTTCGGTGCGGTGCTGATGGGCTTTGGTGCCATGCTGGCCGGGGGCTGTGCCATCGGTGCCGGGGTTACCGGCGGGTCGATCTTTGTGGCAACGGCCTGGCTCGCGCTGCTGTGCATGTGGATCGGCGCGATCATCACCGATTTTCTGGTGGATCAGGTCGGCAGCCGCCCGGTTGCCGCATAAGCTCTGACCTGACCCGACAAAAAAAGCGGCCCCGAGGGGCCGCTGAAGGTGTCCGTCAGGGAGGTAACAAACTCACTCGAATTCCATCTCGGAAAACACCACGCCGGCGTTTTTGGTGGCCAGTTCTTCGAAGGTGTCAAGGTTCTTCCACGCCGATTGATCGACGTAATAGGCCCCGGCCAGATCGCCGCCGGCTTCGATATGGGCGGCGATCTTTGACCGCAGATCCACCAGATAGTCGCGGGTAAAGCGGGTGACTTGCGCCAGATTGGTCGGGTGGCCATGGCCCGGCACGATGTAAGTCGGGTTCAGTGGCATGAACTTGGTTTCCCATGTCTCGATCCAGCAACTGGTGCAGGTGCCTTCAAAGATCGGTGGCATGCGTTCGGAAAACGCGATGTCGCCCGCGATCATCATCGACCATTGCGGAATCCAGACTTGGGTGTCGCCGGGGCTGTGCGCGGGGCCAAGGTGCAGCACCTCGATCGTCACGTCGCCCATGGTGATGGTTTTGGCATCGGTGAAGGTTTCGGTCGGGCCCATCGGGTCGGTGCCTTCGGCGTTTTCCTTGGCATAGCCCTTCAAGGCTTGCAGGCTCTGACCCATGCTGTCATCAAACTCTTCCGCCGCATCGACATGGGCCAGCACCGGCACGCCTTGGGCGATCCAGTAATTGTTGCCCAGCATGGCATGGCCTTGGCCGTTTTCGTTGATCACCAGCTTCACCGGCTGGTCGGTGACGCGCTTGATCTCGGCATGCAGCGCCTCGGCCAGTTTGTAGCTGGCGCCCGAGTTGACGACGACCACGCCATCGCCGGTCACGATGAAGCTGAGGTTGTTGTTATGGCCTGCGTTCTCATAGGTCGGCGGTGCCGTCGCGCCGATGGAGGACCAGACATGGGGAATGATCTCGACCGGCTTTGAATACAGCACCGACTGCAGGTATTGGTCGGGGATATCTTCCGACGCAAAGGCAGCGGTGGACAAAAGGCAGGCGGCAAGGGTCAGGCGGGTGAACATTTACGCTTCCTCTACAAAACGATAGGTGGAGCCCTGCTTTTCGGCGCGACCAATGCCGCCGCCGGGCAAGTGATAGCCGATCAGCCGCATCTGTGCGGCGCTGATCTGATCCAGCAGCGCCACACGGGTTGCCGCCGCCATGACCCCGTCCTGATCGGAGCCCGAGGCCCAGTCGGGGCGTTCAAAGGCGACGTGGTGGTTGCCAAGCGCGTCGCCCACGACCATGACGCTTTCGCTGCCACCGCGCAGTTCATAGGCCATGTGGCCGGGGGTATGACCTGCGGTCAGGCGGGCGGCGATACCGGGCAGCACCTCTTCGCCATCGTTGACGAAGCGAACGGTTTCGGCAATCGCCTCCAGCCGGCGCATGGCACCGACGGCAAAGGTGGTGCGCGCCTCGCCTATGGTGGAAACGGTGTTCGGGTCCATCCAGTAGTCAAACTCGGCCTGCCCGATCATGAATTGCGCGTTGGGGAAGATCGGCTCGTCAAACTCGTCCAGCAGGCCCCAGATGTGGTCGGGGTGGGCGTGGGTAAAGCAGACATGGGTGATGTCATCAACGGTCAGGCCAAGGGCATCAAACGCCTCTTGCAGCTTGCCCACCGTGGGTTGGAAATCGGGGCCTGACCCCACATCGAACAGCACGGTATTGGTGCCGTCGCGCATCAGCGTCACGTTGCAGGGCGGCGTCAACTGGTCGGTGGGCAGGCCGTATTTCGTGACGATGGCGGTCATTTCGTCCTGCGGCATGCCGCCAAGGATGAAATCGCCGGGCAAAGTCAGGGTGCCATCCAGCAGGGTGTCGATCCGCATTGTGCCCATGGTCAGGCTGGACGAGGCCCAAAGACGGGCAGGCAGGAAGGGCAGGGCGAGGCTGGCAGAGGCAGCGGTCAGAAAATGGCGGCGGGTCAGCATGGGGCACCTTGGTCAGGGAAGGGAAAGGGGGGAAGGGGGGCCAATCTGGCCCCCCGGATGTCAGCCGACGGTGTCAGCCAAAGATGTCGGCGGTGATGCCGGCATACCAGCCAAGGCTTTCTTCATAGGTGGCCTTGCGCAGCGCCGCATCTTCGCCGGTGGCGCTGATGAAGCTTTCGACGCTTGCGATTTTCTCGGGCGTGGGTTCATAGGATGCGCCGACCTTGACCCCATCCTCGGGCGCGATCAGCGACCAGCAGGTGTTGGAGTATTTCGCCGGGAACACGCGTGATCCGGTCAACTCGCCGCGGATCGACATGGCGGCGACCTTGGCCTGAGAATTGGCCGAGAACGCCGATTTCGGCATGTCGCCCTGCGCCGAGCTGTCGCCCAGAACATAGACATTCCCGTCGGCCTTGGCCTTCATGCTGTCGGGGTGAACCGGGGCCCAGCCCGAGTCGTCGGTGACGCCTGCGAGCGCCGCGATCTTGCCCGCCATCTGGCCGGGGATCACGTTGCAGACGTCAACCTTCTGCGCTTCGCCATCGACGATGACCTCCATCGTGTCGGGGCGCACCTCGACCGCGCCGCCGCCAAACTCGGGCCCGACCCACGACACCATGCCGTCATAATGCTTGGCCCAGCCTTCCTCGAACAGCGCCTGTTTCGAGTATTTGTCCTTTGGGTCCAGCACGAGGATCTTTGCGGTGGGGTTTTTCTGCTTCAGCAGATGGGCGACCATGCTGATGCGTTCATAAGGGCCGGGCGGGCAGCGATAGGGGTTGGGTGGCGCGACCATGGCGAAGGTGCCGCCCTGTGGCATCTCTTCGACCATCTTTTTCAAAAGCTGGGTCTGCGGCCCGGCCTTGTAGGCATGCGGCATGATTTCCGCCGCCTCGACCGACCAGCCGGGCACCGAGCCGTCCTTGAAGTCGATGCCGGGCGACAGCACCAGACAGTCGTAGGGCAGCACTTGGCCGCCTGCCAGCGTGACGGTCCTGGCGGCACGGTCCACCGCGGTGGCCATGTCGGTGACGACGGTCACGCCGCCTGCGGCAACCTTGTCATAGCCGTGTTGCAGGCTCTCAAACTCGCGAAAACCGCCGAGATAGAGGTTCGAGAAAAAGCAGGTGGTGTAGATCGGGTTGGCCTCGATCAGCGTGACATCCAGCGCGTCGCCACCGTCTTTGGCCAGATAGCGCGCGACGGTTGCCCCGCCTGCGCCGCCGCCGATGACCACGACCTTGGCCTTGGTCTGGCCCCAGACCGTGGGGGCCGAAAGCAGGGCACCTGTCGCGATGCCGGTGCCGATGAATCGTCTTCTGTTCAGGATCATTCGCGGTTCCTCCCCTTGCGAATTGGTCCGGCGCGGTATGTCCGTGCTCAGCCGTCTTTTTATTCCAGTGTAGCGAAATAGGCGGCCAGCGCCGCAATCTCGTCATTCGACAGACGCCCTGCCATCATCTGCATCACCGGGTGAGGGCGCAACTTCTTCTTGTAGGCGTGCATGGCCACGACGAAATCTTCCTCGGGCCACTGGGTGATCGACGGGATGCCCTGATCCGACCCGTCGCGCTGATGGCAGGTGGAACATTCCGATGACAGGTATTCGCCATATTCCGCATCGCCCACGATGCCCAGAACCGCCGGATCAAGATCGGGGTCGGTCTTGCGGGCGGTGGGCTCGGATTCAGGAATGTTCTGCGGCTTGTCGGACCATTCGCGTAAGTACGCGATCAGGGCGCCGCGCGCCTGCGCATCGGCCATGCCGCGATAGTTCATCCGGGTGCCAGACACCAGTGCCTTGGGGTTTTCCACATAGGCATCAAGGGTTTCCAGTGTCCATGTCAGACCATCGCTGCCCATCCGCGCCATCGACTTGGAATAGGTAAAGTCCTTGACACTGGCGGCCCTGCGGCCGAACTACCCGGTCAGAACCGGGCCGACGCGGTTCCTGGCGTCGGGGCCGATCTGGTGGCAGGCGGAACATTGGCGCTTGAACAACTCAAAGCCGCGGGTCTGGTCCCCCAGATCGTTTGCCGCCGCCGGAGACAGTCCGGCGGCGGCAGCAAGGGCTAGCGCTGGGAGGAGGCCGCGCGAACCCATTCGGGTCAACCACCGAAGGTCGAGAGGTAAGCAATCACTGCCGCGCGATCCTCGGCCTTCTTCAGACCGGCAAACGACATCTTGCCCCGGGGGATATAGCCCTTGGGATCGGCGAGGTAGGCATCAAGCGTGGCGGCATCCCAAACCAGACCGTCTTCGCCAGCCGTTTTCATCGGCTTGGAGTATTTGTAGCCGTCCACGGTTCCCGCAGTCCGCCCGATGATGCCCGTCATGATGGGGCCGGTGCTGTTTTTGGCATTGTCCCCGATCTTGTGGCAGGCGGCGCATTGCTTGAACACCTTTTCGCCCGCCGAAATCAGCGCCGGGTCAGCGGCGGCAGCCACTGGCGCGGCCTCAACAGCCGGGGGGGCCTCGGCGGTTGCCTGCACCACGACTTCGGGCGCAGCGGCCGGCGCTTCGGCGATCTGCTTCACCTCGACCACCGGGGCCAGCGTTTCCTCGACATTCGGGGTCACGTCCAGCACGGCGGCGCGCATGGTGATTTCAACCGTTTCCTTGCAGTTTTCCATGCAGGGGGTGGCACTGAACAGAGCGTATTCGCTGTCCTTGCGATCATCGACGATGAAGTTGTCGGCGTTCGGCATCACGACTTCGGCGAAGTTTTCATTGGACAGCACGAAGTCTTCATCCACCAGATCGTTGGAATACAAGATATAGGCGGTGATCGCATAGACATCGTCCGCTGACAGCGTGCCCGCATTGCCATAAGGCATCGAGCGGTTGACGTAGTCAAAGGTGGTCGACAGGTGCGGCCAGAACGAACCCACGGTTTTCAAGGGATCGTCGTGGTCCAGCGTGCCGGCGCCACCGGCCAGCTTTGGCCAGTTGTCCACACCTTCGGCAAATTCGCCATGGCAGACCGCGCAATTGGCCGAGAACACCTCTTCGCCAGTCAGCACATCGCCAGAGCCAACGGGAAGCCCCTGACCATCGGGGCGCACGTCTTCGTCCCATGCGGCGATTTCTTCGGGCAGGGCTACGCGGCCAAGGCCCAGTTTTTCGGCGAAAGCCGGGGCCGACAGCAGAACGGAAACCAGCGCTGTGCCGAGGGTAAGATTAAGAGACTTCGACATTTTCTGCGCTCCCGTCCGCTTTGACCCACCAGGTCTGAATGCAGTTGTTGTGATAGATCGAGTTCAGGCCGCGCACTTCGCGCAGCTGGTCCTTGGTCGGCTGGACATAGCCGGTTTCGTCATGGCAGCGGCTTTGCAGCAGCATTTCCTGACCGTCCCAATTGATGTCCAGATAGAAGCGGGTCAGCGCCATCTTCTGCCCCGGCGCGGCAAGCCGAGCCTCTTTCCAGGTCTTGCCGCCATCGGTGGTCACGTCCACGCGGGTGATCGCGCCATTGCCTGACCAGGCCAGACCGGTAATGACCAGCGGCCCCTGCCCATGGGTGATCGGTGCCTGCGGGCTGGGCGAGGTGACCACGGATTTCGCATCCATCACCCATGTCCATTTACGGCTGACGCCATTGGCCAGCGTGTCGGTGTATTTCGAGGTTTCCTCGCGGGTTTCCCAAGGCTGGTCGCCGACTTCGATCCGGCGGACCCACTTGACCCACATGTTGCCTTCCCAGCCGGGAACGATCAGGCGGGCCGGATAGCCATGTTCCTTGCGCAGCGCCTCGCCATTGGCCTTGAAGGCGATCATGCAATCGTCCATGATCTTTTCCAGCGGGATCGAGCGGCCGTTTGACGACGCATCAGCCCCTTCGACCAGCACCCACTTGCCCTCGGGCTTGACGCCTGCCTCTTTCAGCAGGGTGGACAGCATCACGCCGGTATATTCCATGTTATGGATCATGCCATGGGTGAACTGCGCGCCGTTCAACTGGGCACCCGCCCATTCCATCCCGGTGTTGGCCGCACATTCCAGGAAATAGGTGCGGGTTTCGCGCGGGAAACGCTCCAGATCGGCATAGGTGAACACCAGCGGCGTATCGACAAGGCCGTTGATCATCAGGCGGTAATCGGCCTTCGACAGCTCGATCGCGCCCGAATGGTGGCGCTCGAACGCGCAGCCCTGCGGGGTGATGGTGCCATCCAGCGCATGGATCGGGGTAAAGTTGATCGACGAGGTGGTGTCGGCGGTCAGCCACTCCACATTGCGGCGCACGACGTCGGATTCAAACCTGATCGGCAGGCCGTAGGGCACGGCATCGACGCCGTCGCCAAATTCGCGCGCCCAATCCTGCTGTTCCACGATCAGCGGGTCGGGCGAGTTGGCCTGTGCGGCGGTGGCACCGGCGACAAGGCTGGCCCCTGCCACGGCAGTCTGGCGCAGAAACCCCCGGCGGGTGGTGCCCATTACGGGCTCTTGGGTGTTGTGTTCGTCTGACATGGCGAACGCTCCTTTCAACATCAGAGTCCGGTCACGGTGACCGAGGTGTTGGGTTCAAGTTTTACAGTGCCAATCTTTTTCAGATGGCTTTCAATGACATCCCAGATCATCGGGCCTTCGGTGCCTTCATTCACGCTGCCCCAGCCGCCAACCATGTAGGTGCGGGTCGGGTCAATCGTTTCGCCCGATTTCAGATGCACCATGTTGGTGATCCGCTGGCCGATGGGTTTGGAAACGTCGCAGGCAAAGGCCATGCCGCCGATCCGCACCATATCGCCGCCCTGCTGATAGTAGGGGTCGGCGTTGAAGATGTTGTCGGCCACGTCTTCAAGGATGGTGTGGATGGTCTCGCCGGTCATTTCGGTGCGATACACCTGACCGTAGGTCATCGAGCAGACCG
>JAFGXY010000077.1 GCA_016936395.1 Paracoccaceae bacterium
CAGCCAGTCTCCCGCAAACTCAGTTCCAGGATGGCATGCCCGAAGTCAGATCAGGCCGAAACCACGGGGCTGGCGCACCGCTTACGATAAAAGGCAACTCTGCACCCTGTAACACAGCGGGCATGTCCGTGCTGCACCGTCTCACGGCCGGCCACAGTATCGTGATCCCTCCCCGCCCCGATCCGCGCTACCATCTGTGAATGCGATGGCTCGTCCCCCTCCTTTTCCTGCCCCTGCCCGCCCTTGCGCAAGAGGTGGACCTTGAGCTTGTCCTGCTGGCCGATGCCTCGGGCTCGATTGACGAGGAAGAGATCACCTTTCAGCGTCAGGGCTATGCCACGGCGATCACCCATCCCGATGTCGTCTATGCGATCCGCTCGACCATGACCGGCAGTATCGCGGTGACCTATGTGGAATGGGCCGCCAATCAGGCGGTGGTGGTCGATTGGGCGGTGATCGACAGCGAGGCCGCAGCGCAGGCCTTTGCGGCCCGTCTGCTGGGCCCTCCCCGGCTTGCGACAGGACGCAACGCCATCGGCGCGGCACTGCTGGAAGGCAAGCGGCTGATCGAGACCAACCAGATCACCAGCCTGCGGCAAGTGATCGACTTTTCCGGAGATTCTGTCGGCAACTACAGCGGCCCCCGGATTGCCGACGCGCGGGCCGAGGTGCTGGCGGCCGGCATCACAATCAACGGCCTGCCGATCCTGCGCGACGGTCGGGCGGCAGACCTTGCAGCAGCCTATGAGGCGCAGATCATCGGCGGCCCCGGCGCGTTTGTGGTGGCCGCAACCAGCCGGGCGACCTTTGCCGAGGCGGTGCGTCGCAAACTGGTGCTGGAAATCGCGTCAACCCCGGCGCCGCTGAGCCTTGCGCAACGGGACGCTGGCCCCTGAGTTGCCCTAAGAGACCCGCGCGCGAAATCGCGGCAGCGGTGCCTGATCATTTGACCTGAAGCGTTTTCAGATGCTCGGCAATCTGGACCAGCCGCAACGGCGTGGGCGTCATGATGCCGTCGCCACCTTCATAAGGGATGGTGTCGCTGTCAAGCAACGGGCCAAAGTTCGGCATGATGTCCGACCCGCCCTTGCCCCCGGTATAGCCCCAGATTTTCGCCATCACCGGCGTGGTCGGGAAGGTGCCGCCATTGGCGCGCGCAAGGCGGGTCAGGTTGGCGGGGCGATGCTCCAGCGTCTTGGCCAGCGCACCATCGCCCTTGCCCGAAAGCCCATGGCACGACGCGCAGTAATCGGCAAAATCCTCTGCCCCGGTCGGCTCTGGTTCGGGGGCCCCCGCCAGAACGCAGGCCCCAAGGGCCAGTGCCACAGCCAGCGGGATCAGGCGGGTCGGGGTCTGCATCGGAGGCCTCCATCATTTGTCAAAGGGTGACAGCGACACGCGCGCGGCGCAAGGCCGCTGTTGGCCGCCGCCCGTGGGGCGCGCTCAGGCAACGCGGCCCTGATCCAGCCGCACGATCCGGTCCATCCGGGCGGCAAGGTCCATGTTGTGCGTCGCAATCAGCGCAGCAAGGCCGGTGACGCGCACCAGATCCATCAGCGCCGCAAAGACCTTGTCCGACGTGGCAGGATCAAGGTTGCCGGTGGGTTCATCGGCCAAGAGCAGGCGCGGCGCGTTGGCCATGGCCCGGCAAAATGCCACCCTTTGCTGTTCGCCGCCCGACAGGGCCGCCGGGCGGTGGTCGGCACGCGGCCCCACACCGACACGGGTCAACAGGTCCATCGCCCGCGCCCGGGCCTGCGCCTCGGGCACTGCATTGGCAAGCTGCGGGATGACGATGTTTTCCAGCGCCGAAAACTCGGGCAGCAGGTGGTGAAACTGATAGATGAAGCCGACATCGGCACGCCGCACCTCGGTGCGCGCTGCATCGTTCAACCCCGCCATATCGCGGCCGTTCAGGCGAACCGTGCCAGCATCCGGCGTATCCAGCAGCCCCGCGATGTGCAAAAGCGTGGATTTTCCCGCGCCAGACGGGGCGACCAGTGCCACCACCTCGCCCGGTTTCACCGAAATCGACGCGCCGCGCAGCACCGTCACTTCCGAAGGCTTGCCCCGGTTATAGACCTTTTCGATGCCGGTCAATTCCAGCGCAAGGGCGGCCGCTTCACTCATAGCGCAACGCCTCGACCGGATTCATTCGCGCGGCGCGACGGGCCGGAAAGATCGTCACGATGAACGACAGGCCCAGCGACAGCGACACCGCCGACAGCACATCGGCCCATTGCAGCTTGGCGGGCAGGGCATAGATGCCGCGGATCGAGGCATCCCAGACCCCACCGCCGGCAAGGTAGTTCACCGCCGAAAAGATCGGGTCGATGTAGAGCGCGAACAGGCACCCCAGCACCACCCCCGCCGCGGTGCCGACGATGCCGGTAAACGCGCCGCACATGAAAAACACGCGCAGCACCGCGCCCTCGGTCAACCCGATGGTGCGCAGGATGCCAATATCGCGGCCCTTGTTCTTCACCAGCATGATCAGCCCCGAGATGATGTTCATGGTGGCGATCAACACCAGGATCGACAGGATCACGAACATGATGTTGTCTTCCACATCCAGCGCCCGCAGAAACGCCCCCGAACTGTCGCGCCATGTCCACAAGATTGCGTCATCTCCCCCGGCTGTCAGCAAGGGCGCGGTGAAGCGGTCGATGTCGTCGGGGGTATCGACCATCACCTCGAACTCATCGGCAAAGCCTTCGCGGTTGAAATACTCTTGTGCCTGCGCAAACGGCATATAAAGCCGTGTCTTGTCAATGTCATAGCGCCCGGCGGTGAAGACATAGACCACCTCATAGGCATTGACCCGCGGGCTGGTGCCAAAGGCGGTTTTCACCCCGTTGGGCGAAATCACCCGCACCTTGTCGCCCACCGTCACCCCCAGCTCTCGCGCCAGGATCGACCCCATCGCGATGCCCTGATCAAAGCGGTCGATCTCGCCATAGGCCGCGGCCCCAAGGCCGACGCGCGGGATGGATTTCAGGTCCGCAAGGCTCAGCCCGTAAACCTCGGCGCCATTGGTTGCCCTTTGGCTGGACACCATCACCTGCCCCCGGATCAAGGGTGCGGCCCGGGTGACACCCGGCACCGCGGCAAGCGCGGCAGCACGCTCGGTGTAATCGGCAAAGCCCTTGATCGTATTGCCAGTCGCGTCCACCCGCCCCGCCGCATAGACGGTGACATGGGCATTGGCCCCCAGAATGGTATCAACAAATTCCGCCCGGAACCCGGCCCGCACCGCCAGCGTGGCAATCAGCGCAAACACCGCCAAGGTGATGCCGATCAGGCTGATCCACGTCATCACGCTGACCCCACCCTCGGCCCGGCGCGCGCGCAGATAGCGCCAGGCGATCATCCGTTCAAAGCGGGAAAAGGGGGCGGTCTGGGCCATGTCTGCCTGTATGTTGTTTTGGCGCGACACTGTCTGCTGCCGCTGCGCGCGTCAAGGGCGGGCGGCAGGGTTGTGGCTCACGTCGGCGGGAACGGCCTTATGCGGTGACGCTGATCGCGATACCGGCAAATTGCAGGCCGGCGGCGACGGCGACGCACAGATGCCAGATCGCATTGTGAAACCGCAAGGCGTGCCATTTGTAGAACCCCACCCCGGCCCCATAGGTCAGCCCCCCCGCCAGCAAGAGCCAGAGCGCAGGCCCCGGCAACCCGGCCCGCATCGGGCCGATCGCCAGAAGCATCATCGCCCCCAGCGCCAGATAGGCCAAAAGTGACAGCCCGTCATAGCGCCCCGGCAAGGCAAGTTTCACTGCCACGCCCAAAATCGCCCCGGCCCAGACCACCCCACCGACCAGCCACACCAGACCCGACCCCGGAAGTTGTGCCAAAATTGCTGTATAAGTTCCTGCGATCATGACATAAATTGCCGAATGATCAAACCGCCGCAACAGCCATTTCAACGCCGAAGGCGGTGCCATGTTATAGGCCAGCGAAAAGCCGAAAAGCAGAAAGAACCCCGCCGCATACACACTCAGCGCAGCAAATTGGCCAAACTCGGCGCGCGCCAGAACATGGGCCAGCAGTGCCGAAAATGCGATCATCCCGGCAATCAGGGCAAGCGTATGAACAATGCCATCGGCCACCAGTTCTTCCAGGCTGAAGGGCCGCTTTTTCAGGCGCGGATGATCGGCGGGCAAGGACATCGGACAACCTCGGTCTGGGCAGGCACGGATGATCGTCCATCCCGCTCTCGCGTCAACCGTGAAATCCGGCTGACGTGGCGTAAATTCACAACGCTTCCGGCAGACCTGCCCGTGCCGGTTTCCTCTTGGCACAAATACCCCGCGGGGGTCCGGGGGCGCGAAGCCCCCGGCGGGCGGCCCCCGGCGATGCGGGTCTCAGCGATGCGCCGCGTAGATCTGCGCGATGCGGTCCACCGCCGCTTCGGCCGACATCTCCTCGGACAAGCCGCTGCGGCGGCTGGTCAACTCGACCACACCCGCCGCCAACCCGCGCGGACCGACGGTAATGCGCCAGGGCAGGCCGATCAGGTCCATGGTGGCGAATTTTGCCCCGGCGCGTTCTTCGCGGTCGTCATACAGCGCCTCGAGGCCCTTGGCGGCAAGCGCCTTGTAGAGCGCATCACAGGCGGCATCAGTGCCGCTATCCCCTTGTTTCAGGTTGACAATCCCAACCGGGAACGGGGTCACACCTTCCGGCCAGATGATGCCCTTGTCGTCATGGCTCGCCTCGATGATCGCGCCCAGCAGGCGCGACACGCCGATGCCGTGGCTGCCCATTTCGACCGGAACCCGCTCGCCCTTGTCGTTCACCACCAAAGCGCCCATCGACGCCGAGTATTTGGTGCCAAAATAGAAAATCTGCCCGACCTCGATTCCCCGGCCGACACGGCGACGGTCTTCGGGGATCTGGTCGAACAGCGCTGCGTCATGCGTCTCATCGGTGCGGGCATAGAGTGTGGTGAACTCTTTACAAATCCCTTCCACCTCGGCGCGGTTGTCGTAATCAACCTCGCGCGGACCCAGTTTCAACTCGGTCACCGCCTGATCGTAGAACACCTCCGACTCGCCCGTGCTGGCAAGTACCAGAAATTCATGGGTATTATCGCCGCCAATGGGCCCCGAGGCGGCGCGCATCGGGATGGCGGTCAGGCCCATGCGTTCATAGGTGCGCAGGTAGCTGACCATGTGGCGGTTGTAGGCGTGCAGGGCCGCGTCGCGGTCGATGTCGAAAGTGTAGCCGTCCTTCATCAGGAACTCGCGCCCGCGCATCACGCCAAAACGAGGGCGCACCTCGTCACGGAACTTCCACTGGATGTGGTAGAGCGTCATCGGCAGATCCTTGTAGCTGCCGACATGGGCGCGGAAGATGTCGGTGATCATCTCCTCATTGGTGGGGCCATAAAGCATGTCGCGGTCATGGCGATCCCTGATGCGCAGCATTTCCTGGCCGTAATCATCATATCGACCGGATTCACGCCACAAATCAGCGGGTTGCAGGGTTGGCATCAGCAGCGGGATATGGCCTGCGCGCACCTGTTCCTCGTGCACGATCTGCTCAATCCGCTTCAGCACGCGATAGCCCAGCGGCAGCCAGGAATAGATGCCCGCCGCCTGTTGCTTGATCATGCCGGCCCGCAACATGTAGCGGTGTGAGACGATCTGCGCCTCGGACGGATTTTCCTTCAGAACGGGCAGAAAATAGCGCGACAGACGCATGGGCGGCCTCTTGGCAAAAGGGTTTGCACGTTCCTAGCGGGAAGCCATGGGGCAGGCAAGCCGGGTGAAGGCAGCGTGGTCTGCCCGTGTGCAGTGCGTGTGCCGTGCGTGGGGCAGCTGTGACCACAGCGTGGGGACGGCAATTTTTGCCGTCATGCGCACCCACAGACACCGGTCCTGTCCACGGGCAAGGACCGGCAGCAGAAGGGCAGAGGACGCTTGGTGCATCCTCTGCCCGGTTGTCAGGGTTCGTGCTGGCGGCAGATCACATCTTGGTCGGCACGATCTCGCGCGGGGCCCATTCCTTGATGATGGTCGGGATCTTGAAGCGTTCCGACATCAGCGGGCCGTCTTTCATGACCGAATTATAGCTCTTGTGCTCGGACACCAGCTTCATCGGCACGAACCGGGTCGACATGAAATTGTCGCCCTGCATGACCGAATTCTGCGCGGGTTTGCGGTCCCACAGCAGGCCACCGAAGATATGGCCATGGTTCAGCTTGCGGAACGGGTTGCTCAGAAGCTTGGGGTGGTCCTTCATCAGCCGTGGCAGCGCGCCATCGTCTTTCGGCTCGATGCGGACATAGACTTCCTGCTTGGGCAGATCGACATGGATCGCCTTGCTGCGGTTGACGGTTTTCAGCGCATCGCGCGCGGTGCCCAGCGGCGCGAAAGGCGCGCGGACGACCAGCAGGGCCTTGCCTTCGGACACATGCTTGCCATAGACGGCGGCGGCGTCTTCGGTCACGCTGGCGGCCAGCATCCGTGCGGCAACCGCACCTTCACCGTCGCGCGTGATAACCTCGACCGTATCTTCGGAATGGCCGCGCTCGAGCAGTTCATCCGCAACTGCCTGTGCCGTGGCGGAATCGGCGTAAAGTCGTGTGATGATCGTTGTCATGTCTCACCCTTTTGGTTCGTTTCGTTGCACTCAGTCACCGGGTTGGTGTCAGCTTTGGCCGGGTAGGTCCACCTCCTGCGGGATCAGGGATGGCGGGGGTGGCGCGACGCGCGCCGCTTGCGCCCGGTTGCGCAACAGCGGCAGCGTCAGGACCACCGCAAGCAGCAACAAGGCATCCTCCAGCATGAAGACCGGAACATAGGCCGAAGCCGGTTGCTGGCCACCTTGGGGCGCCAGAAGGATCACGTCGCGGATCACGCCGCCTGCCGCGATGGCAAGCCCGGCCGCGGTGGTCTGCACGGCACCCCAAGCCCCCAGCGACAGGCCGATCTGATCGCGCGGGGCGGCGCGCATGACCGAGGTCAGCGTGCCATGGCCAAACAGCCCGGCCCCGAAGCCCGCCATCACGATCGCCACCACCAGCGCCGGCACCGACATGATGAACGCCGAGCCGATCACCAGCCAGAAGGCAGGCACCCCGACCAGCGCGCCAAGAAAGGCCACCGTCATTGGCCGCATGCCCCGGCCCAACCAGCGCGAGGCCAGCGTGAAGCCGATCAGGCTGCCCAGCGCCAGAACCACGGTCAGGCGCGTGGTCTGCGCCACGGTCATTTGCAGCACCTGGCCGCCATAAGGCTCCATCAGCACGTCTGCCATGCCAAAGCCTGCGGTGCCCAGCGCAATGATCACCAACAGCCGCACCATGCCGTCCTGCCGCATCAGCCGCGACCAAGAGGCCGAAAAGCTGTGCACCGGTTGCGGGGTCATGCCACGGACGCGGTCGCGAGGCTCTTGTTTCCACATCGCCAGAAGGTTCAGCGCGATGGTCACCACAGCCGTGCCTTGAATGACCGAGATCAGGCGGCCGGGGGAGTAATGTTCAAGCAGGGCACCGAAGATGAAGGCGCTGACGATCATCCCGACCAGCAGCATCACATACATCAGGCCAACCACCTTGGGCTGGTCTTCTTCGGGCACCAGATCGGTGGCCAGTGCAAGGCCGACGGTCTGCACGATGTGCACCCCGGCCCCCACCAGCAAAAACGACAAGGCCGCGGCGGATTGCCCGATCCAGCGCGGCGCGGTTGCGGCCTGATCAAAGCCCGACAGCACCAGCAGCGCAAAGGGCATGATCGCAAAGCCGCCAAATTGCAGCATGGTGCCCTTCCAGATATAGGGCAAGCGTCGCAGGCCCAGGGCCGAGCGATGGGTATCGGATTTGAAACCGATCAGCGCCCGGAATGGCGCAAACAGCAAAGGCAGGGCCAGCATGACCGCCACCAGCGTGGCAGAGACATCCAACTCGACGATCATCACCCGGTTCAGCGTGCCGACCAGCAAGACCAGCGTCATCCCGACCGTGACCTGAAACAGCGACAGCCGCAGCAGGCGTGACAGTGGCACGGTTTCGCTGGCTGCATCCGCAAAGGGCAGATAACGCAGCGTGATCGACGAAATCTGCGCCAAGGCGAAGCGTTTGTAGTCAAACATTCCGGCAAGCCCTTTCGCTTTCGGGCCGAAAGCCAAGATAAGGACGCAGGACCCTGAACCAAAGGCCTGAGACCCTGCGTCCCATCTTCGACCGAATACACGCCGAACGGGCCGGCGTGTTCGAGCAGGTCAGCGCAGAGCGGCCAGGGTTTCCGGCATTTGCAGGATGGCGCGGGTTTGCGAGCCGTCCGGCATGGTGACCAGAACTTCTTGGGCGCCTTGCGGCAGGTACGAGGCCTTGGCGGTGTTGGCTTCCGGCAGAACCACCGAAGCGGTTGCAGCAGGGGCCGAAGCGCTGCCCGACAGATAGTCAGACAGCCACGGCGTTGCGCTCAGCACAGCGACGTGCACGGCGAAGGCAGAAACGGCCACAGCACCGAGGAACACAGGAACCCCAACGGTTGGGCTTACGACCAGCCAGATTTTTGCGTTGTTCATGATGTTCCCCTCTTACCCGAGCCAGGGCGTCGCGACGGCGACAAGAAGGTGCGCGATCAGGGCCATGGCCCCGAACACGCGCGTGCCGTCAATCAGGTAGCTGTGGATTTCTTCTGCTTCTCTCAGGGTCAAGCCGGTCGGCCAGACCTTATCGGGATCGTTGGACATGTTGTTCCTCCGTGTCCGAGTCGTCGTTAAATGCGGCGACGGGATGACGACACTTCTCCCGTCCGGCTCAGGAAACCGCGGAAAAACGGCGGAATCGCTGCGCCCAAGTCGATAGTGTCATTTGAAACTTACACAATCAACTGTAATAAAAATCTGACATCTTGCGTGCATCCTTGTTTGGCGGCTTGTTCGGCGGGGGCTGCCACCCAATGCCCGAAAGCGCTATCTTTTGCGCTGATTTCGGGGCATCGGGGGCCGAAAACCGCTCAAGTCCCCAATATCTGCGACAAATTCTCGCGCGGGGGGCGAAATCAGGGAAGTCAGCCTTGAAATCGCGGAGTTTGGCCCTTTGGTCTTGCAGGAAAACGCTGCAAGGCTGATAGCGAATCTGACACGGGCAGGGGCACGGGCATGGCGTTACCGATCGGACAGCAGGCGAAATACTGGGGCATTGCGGCGGCGGTGCTGTTTGCGTTCCTGTGGCTGATGGGCGATGTGCTGGTGCCGTTTCTGGTGGGGGGGGCTGTCGCCTATTTCCTTGATCCCGTGGCCGACCGGCTGGAGCGGCTGGGGCTGAGCCGGGTCGCCTCGACCGCGGTCATCATGCTGCTGTTGGTGCTGTTCATGGTCTTGCTGGTGCTGGCGGTCATTCCAACCCTGATCCAGCAGACCACGGCGCTGGTCAACGCAGCGCCCGAAATCGCGAAGAACCTGCAACAGTTTCTGATCGAGCGATTTCCGGACCTGACCGACGAGACCTCGATCATGCGCAAGACGCTGGCCGATATCGCGGCCTTCGTGCAATCCAAGGGCGCCGATCTGGCGCAGGGTGTGCTGTCTTCGGCGATGTCGGTCTTGTCGGCGGTGGTGTTCATCGTCGTGGTGCCGGTGGTGGCGTTCTATCTGCTGCTGGACTGGGACCGGATGGTCGAGCGTATCGACAGTCTGGTTCCGCGCGACCATGTGGCAGTGGTGCGGCGACTGGCCGGCGAGATTGATGCCGTGCTGGCCGGGTTCGTGCGCGGGCAGTTGACGGTGTGTCTGGTGCTGGGGATTTTCTACTCGGCGGCGCTGATGCTGGCGGGCCTGCAATTCGGGCTGCTGGTTGGGGCGGTTGCCGGGGCGGTGACGTTCATCCCCTACGTCGGCGCGATTGTCGGCGGCGTTCTGGCCATCGGGCTGGCGCTGTTTCAATTCTGGGGCAATTGGCTGCAAATCGGCATCATTGCGGGCATCTTTGCCCTGGGCCAGTTCGTCGAGGGCAATATCCTGACGCCCAAGCTGGTGGGGCAATCGGTGGGCCTGCATCCGGTCTGGCTGCTGCTGGCACTGTCGGCCTTTGGCGGGCTGTTGGGCTTTTCGGGGATGCTGATCGCGGTGCCGGTGGCGGCGTCGATCGGGGTCTTGACCCGGTTCATGATCGGCCAATACCGCAAGAGCCTGTTGTATCAGGGTATTGAAGGCCGAAAGCCCCGCGATGAGGATGCCGCGTGATCCGGCAGTTGGCCTTTGCACTGCCGCATCGGGCGGGGTTCGGGCGGGAAGATTTCTTTGTGTCTGCGGCCAATGCCACGGCTTTGGCGGCGGTGGATGGCTGGCGCGACTGGCCGGGGCACAAGCTGGTTCTGGTTGGTCCCGCCGGGTCGGGCAAGACCCATCTGGCGCATCTGTGGGCCAAGGCGGCAGGCGCGGTGATCGTGACCGGCGCCGATTTGCCGAGGGCCGACCTGCCTGCCTTGGCCGACGTGGGTGCCGTGGCGGTGGAAGATGCCGAGGCGGTGGCGGGCAACCCCGCCGCCGAAGAGGCGTTGTTTCATTTGCACAATCTGGTGGTGCCACGCGGTTCGCTGTTGTTGACCGCCGCGACACCGGCGCGCGACTGGGGCCTTGCGCTGCCCGATCTGAAAAGCCGGATCGAGGCGGCGGCGGTCGCGCGGCTGGAGGCGCCCGACGATGCGCTGCTGTCGGCCGTTCTGGTCAAGCTGTTTGCCGACCGCCAGATCACGGTGCCGCCTGCGCTGATCCCATGGCTGGTGGCGCGGATGGAGCGATCCATCGCTGCTGCGCGCAAGCTGGTGGCCGAGATGGACGCCCGCGCACTTGCCGAGGGCAAGCCGATTACCCGCGCCACGGCAAAGGGGTTGCTGGACACCGACGCGCCGGAATGAAACACTGGCCGCGCAGCTTGACCGACCCTTTGAAGAGTCCCGAACACATCGCATGACACAGGCAGATTTCCTGAAGGCGCCATTCCCGGCGGCCGTTGCGCGCCCCGAGCGCGAAATCACCGGCCCGAGCCGGTTTTTCAACCGTGAGCTGAGCTGGCTTGCCTTCAACTGGCGGGTGCTGGACGAGGCGTCAAACCCGCAGGTGCCGCTGCTGGAGCGGTTGCGCTTCCTGTCGATCAGCGCCACCAACCTGGATGAGTTCTTTACCGTCCGGGTGGCGGGGCTGCGGGCGCTGGTGCGCAACGGCAATGTGATGCTGTCGGAAGATGGCCACACCCCCGCCGAGCAGCTTTTGCTGATCCAGGCCGATGCGCGCAAGCTGATGCAAAAGCAGCAAAGCGTGCTGAACGAGTTGAAGCGCGCCATGGAGGGCCAAGGCATCACCATCGTGACCCGGTCCAAGCTGTCGGCGCGCGATCTGCGGCATCTGGAAGAGCATTTCCTGCACAAGGTGTTTCCGGTGCTGTCGCCTTTGGCGATTGACCCGGCGCACCCGTTCCCGTTCCTGCCCAACACCGGGTTTTCTCTGGCGCTGGAGCTGGAGCGGCTGTCGGACCGGCGCACGCTGAAGGCATTGTTGCCGATTCCGCAACAGATTGCCCGCTTTGTGCCGCTGCCGGCCAAGGAGGGCGAGCATCGCTTTCTGCCCTTGGAAGAACTGCTGCTGCTGCACCTGAACATGCTGTTCCCCGGCTATACCGACTGCGGCCATTGCGCGTTCCGGGTGTTGCGCGACAGTGACCTTGAGGTCGAGGACGAGGCCGAAGATCTGGTGCGCGAGTTCGAGACCGCACTGAAGCGTCGCCGCCGCGGCGAGGTGATCCGGCTGAAGATGACCGCAGGCGCGCCCGCCGAGTTGCGCACGCTGATCATGGAAGAGCTGGCGGTCACCGAATCCGAGGTGGTCGAGGTCAAGGGTCTGCTGGGAATTGCCGATCTGAAGGAGTTGGTGCTGTCCAGCCGCCCCGACCTGCTGTGGCCGCCGTTCACGCCGCGGGTGCCCGAACGGGTGCAAGACCATGACGGCGATCTGTTTGCCGCGATCCGGCAGAAAGACATCCTGCTGCACCACCCCTATGAGACCTTCGATCTGGTGATCCGGTTTCTGGAACAGGCGGCGCGTGACCCCAATGTGCTGGCGATCAAGCAGACCCTGTATCGCACCAGTTGGGACAGCCCCATTGTCAGCGCGCTGTGCGAGGCCGCCGAGGCGGGCAAGTCGGTGACCGCGCTGGTCGAGTTGAAGGCGCGGTTCGACGAGGCCGCGAACATCCGCCAGTCCCGGCGGCTGGAACGGGCCGGCGCGCATGTGGTTTACGGCTTCATCCACTACAAGACCCATGCCAAGATCAGCACCGTGGTTCGGCGTGAGGGCGACAGTCTGGTGACCTATACCCATTACGGCACCGGCAATTATCACCCGATCACCGCCAAGATTTACACCGATCTGTCGTTTTTCACCTGCGATCCGGCCTTGGGCCGCGATGCGACCAAGGTGTTCAATTACCTGTCAGGCTATGTGCAGCCCGAAGGGTTGGAGAATCTTGCGATCTCGCCCATCAGCCTGAAGCCGCGGCTGATCGAATTGATTGGTGCCGAGGCCGATCTTGCCCGCGCCGGACGCCCTGCCGAGATCTGGGCCAAGATGAACAGCCTGATCGACCCCGACGTGATCGACGCGCTCTATGATGCCAGCCGGGCCGGGGTGAAGATCAGCCTGATCATCCGCGGCATTTGCGGTTTGCGGCCCGGAATCAAGGGCTTGTCCGACAACATCCGCGTCAAGTCGATCGTCGGGCGGTTTCTGGAACATTCGCGCATCGTGTGTTTCGGGTCGGGCAACGGCTTGCCCAGCAAGCAGGCGCGGGTGTTCATCTCGTCGGCCGACTGGATGGGGCGCAACCTGACGCGCCGGGTGGAAACGCTGGTCGAGATCAAGAATGACACCGTCAAGGCGCAGATCGTCAGCCAGATCATGGCGGCCAATCTGGCCGACGAGGCGCAGTCCTGGGTGCTGAAACCTGACGGCACGTCACAACGCGAGTTGCAGCCCAAGGATGGCAAACTGTTTGCCTGTCACACCTTCTTCATGGACAATCCGTCACTGTCCGGGCGGGGCACGGCGGGCGACAAGGATGTGCCGAAACTGGCCGCGCTGCGCGATGAGCCTGCCAGTTATGACGGGCCATAGCGGCCTGTTGCAATGACGGCACGACAGAACTTTGGGGGACCAATGGCACATAATGACAGCCACATCACGGATGCGGGCGAGGATGATTTTGGCCCGTTCGGCCGTCCGCTGTTCCAAGACCCGTCGGCCCGCGCGCTCAGCCGGGTGGGGGTGGTCGATGTGGGGTCAAACTCGGTCCGCATGGTGGTGTTTGACGGGGCGGCGCGCAGCCCGGCCTATTTCTACAACGAAAAGATCATGTGCGGCCTGGGCAAGGGGCTGGCCGAAACCGGAAGGCTGAACCCCGATGGCAAGCTGCGGGCGATGGCGGCGCTGAAGCGGTTTGCGTTGCTGGCCAAGGGGATGGGCGCGACACCCCTGACCGTGGTGGCGACCGCCGCCACGCGTGAGGCCGCCGATGGGCCAGAGTTTCAGGCGCAGGTTCTGGCGGAAACCGGGCTGAAGCTGTGGGTGATCGACGGCGATGAGGAAGCGCGGCTGTCGGCGCAAGGCGTTTTACTGGGCTGGCCCGATGCCAGCGGCATTGTCTGCGATATCGGCGGCAATTCGCTGGAACTGGCGCGTCTGGCAGCGGGCCAGGTCGGTGACCGTCTGTCGGTGCAACTGGGGCCGTTCCGCCTGCAACAGGTGGAAGGCGGGCTGGACAAGCGCCGCGCGTTGATTGCACGCGTGTTGCGCGGCGCCCAGGAAAAGATGAAATCCAACAATGAGCGGTTCTATCTGGTCGGCGGGTCGTGGCGCGCCATCGCGCGGCTGGACATGGAACGGCGCAACTATCCGCTGACCGTGCTGCACGAATACCGCATGCCGGTGAAGTCGGCGCTGGAGACGCTGGATTGGCTGGCGGAGTCGGACCTGACGCTGCTGCGCGCCCGCACCGGCACCAGCGCCGAACGGATGGAATTGGTGCCCCTGGCCTGCGAGGTGCTGCGCGAGGTAATCCGGGTGTTCAAACCCGCCGAGATCGACATCTCGTCCTATGGCATCCGCGAGGGGCTGCTGTACGAACAGATGCCCGAGCAGTTGCGCGCCCGCGATCCGCTGATCGAGGCGGCACGGATGGCCGAACAGACCTCGGCCCGCCTGCCGGGGACGGGCAGGAAGCTGTATGATTTCCTGCTGCCGCTGTTCAGGGATGCCCCGATCGAGCGGCAGCGGCTGATCAAAGCAGCCTGCCTGTTGCACGACACCACGTGGCGGGCGCACCCGGACTATCGGGCCGATGCCTGTTTTGACAATGTCACCCGCGCCAACCTTGGCGGGCTGGACCATCCGGGCCGGGTGTTTCTGGGCCTGTCGCTGCTGCACCGCTACAAGAACAGCCGCAGCGGATCACGGCTGGAGCCGCTGTTTCAGCTTTTGACCGAGGACGAGATCCAGGAGGCCGAGGTGCTGGGCAAGGCGATGCGCTTTGGCGCGATGTTTGCCGGGGGCGACCCGTCCGAGGCGGGCGCGCTGACGTGGAAGCCGAAAAAGCGGGTGCTGGAACTGCGGCTGACGCCCTTGGGTCAGGGCCTGTTTGGCGAGGTGGCGCGGGCGCGGTTCGCATCGCTGACGCAATCCTTGCGGGGCACGGGGCAGGTGTTGCAGCCGGGCGAAGATGCTGCGGCTTGATCATCTGGCGGTCAGTTGCACCACAGTGGCCGAAGGGGCCGATTGGGTGCAGGCGGTGCTGGGCCTGCCGCTGGTCGCAGGCGGCAAACACCCGCATATGGGCACCCACAACCGGCTGCTGCGCCTTGGCGATCTGTATCTGGAGGTGATTGCGATTGATCCGGGCGCCCCTGCCCCGGCTGGACCGCGCTGGTTTGATCTGGACCATTTCGACGGTCCGCCCCGGCTGACCAACTGGGTGGCGGCCTGCGATGATCTGGACGCAGTCCTGGCCATGGCCCCGGCAGGAGCGGGCCGGGCGGTGGACCTTGCGCGCGGCGATCTGCGCTGGCGGATGGCGGTGCCCGAAGATGGCCGCTTGCCGTTTGACGGCGCATTTCCCGGCCTGATCCAGTGGCAGGGCATCCACCCGGCGCAACGGTTGCCCGACAGCGGCGCGCGGCTGCTTCGGCTGGACCTGGCGCATCCCGACGCCGACGCGTTGCGCGCGGCGCTGACAGGGCTGGATGATGCGCGGGTGGTGGTCACGGCAGGGCCGGTCGGGTTGCGGGCGCAGATCGATACGCCGGCGGGTGCGCGGTGGATGTGATCCGCGACGCAACGCCGGGGGATGCCGAAGCGGTGGCGATGATCTGGAACCACGCAATTCGCGAAACCACAGCCACCTTCAACGCAACCGAAAAGCCCGTGGCCGAGGTGCGCGCCACCATTGCCGCGCGGCAGGTCAACCGCTGTTTTCTGGTGGCCGAAGCCGCGGGCACGGTCTGCGGCTTTGCGACCTATGACCAGTTTCGCGCCGGCATCGGCTATGCACACGCGATGGAGCACACCATCCATCTGGCCACGGGTGCCAGCGGGCGCGGTCTGGGCCGGGCGCTGATGGCGGCGCTGGAGGCGCAGGCACGCAAGGCCGGCGTGCATGTCATGGTGGCGGCCGTGACGGCGGAAAACCACGGCGGACGGGCATTTCACGCAGCACTGGGTTATGCCGAGGTGGGGGTGATGCCGGAAGTGGGCCACAAGTTTGGCCGCTGGATGGATTTGGTGCTGATGCAGAAAATCCTGACCTGACATTGCGGCCCGGTCGCGCTATCCTTGGGCCATGTCGATCTGGACCCGCATCGCCGCTGCTGTTTCGGCCCTCGCGCAAGGCGAAGGGCTGTCGGTGGTGTTTGACCGTTTGCGTGGGGTGCAGACCGCGCCGGAAAAGTCGGTGGGCTTTACCATTGCGGTCATTGCCTTGGGGGCCAAGATGGCCAAGGCCGACGGGCAGGTGACGCGCAATGAGGTGTCGGCGTTTCGCCGGATTTTCGCGATCCCCGAGGAAGAGGCCGCCAATGCGGCGCGGGTGTTCAATCTGGCCCGGCAGGATGTGGCGGGGTTTGACCTTTACGCCCGCAAGGTGGCGGCGATGTTCCGGCCCGAAGGTCAGGCGCTGTGCGCCGATGACCGCAATGTGCTGATCGACCTTCTGGAAGGACTGTTTCACATCGCCATGGCGGACGGCGCCTTTCACCCTGCCGAGGATATGTTCCTGCGCGAGGTGGCCAGCATCTTCGGGCTGGACGACCGCTGCTATGCCACCTTGCGGGCACGCTGCGTCGAGGGCGCGCCGCGCGACCCCTATGAGGTGCTGGGTGTGGCGCATGACGCCGCGATGGACGACATCCGCGCCGCCTGGCGGCAGGCGGTGATGGACAGCCACCCCGACGCGATGATCGCGCGCGGCGTGCCGGAAGAGGCGGTCAAACTGGCCGAGCGTCGGCTGATCGCCATCAACGCGGCTTGGGCCGAAATCTCGGGCCGCAAGGCCGCCTGATGCCCGCGCGTGCGCCCGAACGCCTGCGCCTTGCCACCTATAACGTCGAATGGTTCAACGCGCTGTTTGACGATGATGGCCGGTTGCTGGCAGATGCCGAGCTTTCGGCCCGCTACAAGACCACCCGGGCCGAGCAGGCGGGCGCGCTGGGGATCGTGTTCACCGCCATGGATGCCGATGCGGTGATGGTGATCGAGGCCCCCGACACCGGCAGCAGGCGCCAGTCCACCCGCGCGCTGGAAACCTTCGCCCAAGCCTTCGGCCTGCGGACCCGGCGGGCGATCAGCGGCTTTGTGTCGGAAACCGAGCAGGAGATCACCCTGCTCTATGACCCCGACCGCCTGGACCCGCAGCATGACCCCAAGGGCGATGCGGTGGGAAAGAAAGGCAGCCGCGACGCGCCACGCTTTGACGGCACCTTCCGCTATGACATGAATGTGGACACCGCCCCCGACCTGATCCGGTTTTCCAAGCCACCGCTGGAACTGGCCGTCACCACCGCGCAGGGGCACCATCTGCGGCTGATCGGGGTGCATGCCAAATCCAAGTCGCCGCATGGCGCTCGCACACCCGCCGAAATCACCCGCCTGTCGATCGAAAACCGCCGCAAGCAACTGGCCGAATGCATCTGGCTGCGGGCGCGGGTCGATTGGCATCTGGCGCAGGGCGACAGCCTGATCGTGCTGGGCGATTTCAACGATGGTCCGGGTCTGGACGAGTTTGAAAAGCTGTTCGGCCATTCGGGTGTGGAAATCGTGCTGGGTCTGGACGTGCCGCCCGAAGCGCGGATGTATGACCCGCATGCCGCCATGGCGCAGGGCGGCCGGATGAACCTGGCACCAACCACCGCGCGCTTCTGGCTGAACCCGCAAAAGCGCTATTTCGAGGCGTTGCTGGATTTCATCATGGTCTCGCCCGATCTGGCCGCCACGCAACCGGCCTGGCGGATCTGGCACCCGTGGAACGACCCCGCCTGCCTGCACACGCCAGAGCTGCACGAGGCGCTGTTGCAGGCGTCGGATCATTTCCCGGTGACGATCGACCTGACCCTGGCCTGAGACGTGATTTGCTTTTGTCGCGGCCGGGCAGCATACTGGCTGCATGAATCGCTTGTTGATCAGTCTGGCCCTCGTGGCCGCCCTGCCCGCCTATTCCCAAACCCTGCCCGAGCCCCGGGCCGAGGAAGAAAAAGGCTTTGACCTGATGGAAGAGGGCGCAAAGCTGCTGTTTCGTGGCTTGATGCGCGAGATGGAACCGGCGCTGAACGAAATGGGCAAGGCGCTGAGCGACATCGAGCCCGCGATGAAAGACCTGATGTCCTTGATCGACGACATTCGCAACTATGACGCTCCGCGCGTGCTCGACAACGGTGATATCCTGATCCCCCGCCGTCAGGGCGTGCCGCCGCCAATGCCGCTGCCCGCACCCGAAGGCGAGATCGAGTTGTAAGACAAGAGGGGGGCGCTGCCCCCCGCGCTGCGCGCGCCCCCCGGAGTATTTGCAAAGCAGCAATGCCAGATGATCCGGCAAGGATTGCTGCTTTTAAAATACTCCCGCCGGAGGCATCCCCGGCGGATGGAGGGCGCGTCGGTGGCGGGTCAGGTGCGGGTCTGACGGATCAGGGACAGGATGTCCTTGGCGGCGTCGGGGATGTTGGTGCCCGGGCCGAAGATCGCCTTGACGCCGTGGTCATACAGGAACTGGTAGTCCTGTTGCGGGATCACGCCGCCGCAGATCACCAGGATATCGCCCGCACCGGCGGCATTCAGGGCCTGCACCAGTTTTGGCGCAAGCGTCTTGTGGCCCGCCGCCTGGCTGCTGATGCCGATCACGTGCACGTCGTTGTCGATGGCGTCCTGTGCGGCTTCCTCGGGGGTCTGGAACAAGGGGCCCACGTCCACGTCAAAGCCGATATCGGCAAAGGCGGTGGCAATGACCTTGGCACCGCGGTCATGGCCATCCTGGCCCATTTTCACCACCAGCATGCGCGGGCGGCGGCCTTCCTCGGCGGCGAAGGCCTCGACTTCGGCCTGAATCGCCTCAAACCCGGCATCGCCTTCATAGGCGGCCCCGTAAACTCCGGCGAGGGTTTTGACTTCCGCGCGGTGGCGGCCAAAAACCTTTTCCATGGCGTCTGAAATCTCCCCTACGGTGGCGCGGGCGCGCGCGGCGGTAACGGCGGCGTCGAGCAGGTTGCCGCCCTCGGCAGCGCGGCGGGTAAGCTCGGTCAGCGCGGCCTGACAGGCGGCCTCATCCCGGGCGGCGCGGGTGGCGCGCAGGCGTTCGATCTGGCTTTCGCGCACGGCAACGTTGTCGATGTCCAGAATGTCGATCGGGTCTTCCGATGCCTTGCGGTATTTGTTGACGCCTACGATCACATCTTCTCCCCGGTCGATGGCCGCCTGACGGCGGGCGGCGGATTCCTCGATGCGCAGCTTGGGCATGCCGGTGGCAACAGCCTTGGTCATGCCGCCCATAGCTTCCACCTCTTCGATCAGCTTCCAGGCCTCTTCCGCCAATTGATGGGTCAGCGACTCGACGTAATAGCTGCCCGCCAGCGGGTCGACGACATGGGTGATGCCGGTTTCTTCTTGCAAGATCAGTTGGGTGTTGCGGGCAATGCGGGCACTGAATTCGGTGGGCAGGGCAATGGCTTCGTCCAGCGCGTTGGTGTGCAGGCTTTGGGTGCCGCCCAGCACGGCGGACATCGCCTCATAGGCGGTGCGGATCACATTGTTGTAGGGGTCAGCCTCTTGCAGCGACACGCCAGAGGTCTGGCAATGGGTGCGCAGCATCAGCGAGGCGGGATTTTTCGCAGAAAAATCGGTCATGATGCGGTGCCACAGCAGGCGGGCGGCGCGCAGTTTGGCGGCTTCCATGAAGAAGTTCATGCCGATGGCAAAGAAGAACGACAACCTTCCTGCAAAGGCATCGACATCCATGCCGCGGGCAATCGCGGCACGCACATATTCGCGGCCGTCGGCCAGGGTGAAGGCCAGCTCCTGCACCAGATTGGCCCCGGCCTCTTGCATGTGATAGCCCGAGATCGAGATCGAGTTGAACTTGGGCATCTGGGCGCTGGTGTATTCGATGATGTCGGCGATGATGCGCATCGAAGGCTCTGGCGGGTAGATATAGGTGTTGCGCACCATGAATTCTTTCAGGATGTCGTTCTGGATGGTGCCCGACAGCAGGCTGCGATCCACCCCCTGCTCTTCGCCCGTCACGATGAAATTGGCCAGGATCGGGATCACCGCGCCGTTCATCGTCATGGAAACGCTGACTTTTTCCAGCGGGATGCCGTCGAACAGGATCTTCATGTCCTCGACGCTGTCAATCGCCACGCCCGCCTTGCCGACATCGCCCACCACGCGCGAGTGATCGCTGTCATAGCCGCGGTGGGTGGCCAGATCGAAGGCCACCGACACGCCCTGTTGGCCTGCGGCCAGCGCGCGGCGGTAGAAGGCGTTCGATTCCTCGGCGGTGGAAAAGCCCGCGTATTGCCGGATGGTCCAGGGCCTGCCCGCATACATCGTGGCCTTCACGCCGCGGGTGAACGGCGCCAGCCCCGGCAGGCTGTGCATGTGCGGCAGGTGGGCGGTGTCTTCCGCCGTATACAGCGGTTTGACGGCGATGCCTTCCAGCGTATGCCATGCAAGGCTTTCCGGCCCTTTGCCCTTCAATTCCTTGGCAACAAGGGCAGCCCATGATTTCAGCGTGTCAGTCATCCGTGTTCTCCGTCATCTACCCTTGGGTTTCCGGTTTTGCCGCCCTATGTTCAGCGCATGAGGAACCGCATGAAACCACTTTACATTCTTGGCCTTGCAGCATTTCTGCCGCTGGTTGCCGCCTCTGGCGCATCCGTCGCGCAAGAGGTGGCGTCACTTGATCCGTTACCACTTGTCCAACCTTATGGTCCGCGCGATGCGGCCGGGGTGGGTTTTGCCGAGCAGTTGTATCTGCAACGCCCGGTGGTGGTGTTCGCCGACAGTCCGGCAGACCCCAATTTCATAAGGCAGATGGAGCTTTTGGCCCGCGACCTGCCCGCGCTGGAATTGCGCGATGTGGTGCTGGTCACCGACACCGACCCGGGGGCGAAAACCGAATGGCGCATGAAGCTGCGCCCGCGCGGGTTTTCGCTGGTGCTGATGGACAAGGACCTGAAGCCGGTGATCCGCAAGCCCCTGCCGTGGGAGGTGCGCGAGATCGTGGCGGCCATCGACAAGTTCCCGCTGCGACGGCAAGAGGTGCTGGAGCGCAACCCGGCGGGGCGTTAGGGTTATCTGACCACCCAATCCCGTGCGACACCTATGCCGAGGATCAGATAGAGCCACAGCAATGCCGCACTTGCGTGATAACCGCTTAGGAACTCCGAGCGGACCAAAGCGGCCAAGATGAGGACCACAAGGCTCATTCCGCTCCAAAGCACGGCCACCCGTAGCCATCGAACCGGCCGCCCAGAAAGTTTTTCCCATACAACGCCATAGCCTATGGCCGCAACGATCCCCCATATGGGAAGATTGTAGACCAAGAACCTCATTGGGGCGTTGGGCCAAAGCCAAGGTAATCCGGTGAGGTAGGCCAGAAACCCGGCGACCCGGCCGGTCGGCGGTCGCAGCCCATCCCAGACAGTAGCATTGACGATGGCCATTATGACCATCATCACAAAGGCAGCCAGCACCGGAACAGTTGCGCGCAGCAATTTCCACGAGCCTATTCAAACTCCATGATCACATCGTCGACCTTCAGGCTGGCCCCCGCACTGGCCGTGATCTTCTTCACCACGCCGCGGCGTTCGGCCTTGAGGATGTTTTCCATCTTCATCGCCTCGACCGTCGCCAAGGCCTGGCCTTCCTGCACCTCGTCACCCTCGGCCACGGTGATTTTCACCACCAGACCGGGCATCGGGCACAGCAGGTATTTCGACGTGTCGGGCAGCGCCTTTTCCGGCATCAGCGCGTAAAGGTCGGCCTGACGCGGGCTTTGCACCAGCACCTTGAGGTCAGCGCCGCGCACCCGCAGCCGGAAGCCCATCGGGATCTTGCCGACCTTGAGCACCAGGGGCGTGCCATCCACCGTCAGGCGGGCAAGGCTGTCGCCGGGGGTCCAGTCCGAGGCCACGCGATGGGCATCGCCATCGGGGAAGGTAACGGTGCTGCCGGATTTGTCGGCGTCGATGGTCACGGCATATTGCTCGCCCTGCAGCGACACCACCCAGTCATTGCCCACGCGGCGCTGGTGGTTGTCCATCGTGCCCGAGATTTTGGTGCGCCGGATCTCGGCCACCCGGTTCATCGCGGCGGCAGCGGCGGCAACACGGCGCAGCATTTTCGGGTCCAGCGTCACGCCTTGGAACCCGTCGGGGTATTCTTCGGCGATAAAGGCGGTGGTGATGTTGCCGGATGCAAAGCGCGGGTGGTCCATCACCGCCGAGCAGAACGGCAGGTTGTGGCCGATGCCTTCCACCTCGAACGTGTCCAGCGCCAGACGCATTTCCTCGATCGCATCGGCGCGGGTCGGACCCCAGGTGCACAGCTTGGCGATCATCGGGTCGTAAAACATGCTGATCTCGCCGCCCTCAAATACCCCGGTGTCATTGCGCACGATGCCGCCGGCGGTTTTGCCCTCTACCGGCGGGCGGTAACGGGTCAACCGGCCGATGGATGGCAAGAAGTTGCGATACGGGTCTTCGGCATAAAGGCGGCTTTCCATCGCCCAGCCGTGGATTTTCAAATCTTCCTGACGGAACGGCAAAGGCTCACCTGCCGCGACGCGGATCATCTGTTCCACCAGATCGACGCCAGTGATCAACTCGGTCACCGGATGTTCGACCTGCAACCGGGTGTTCATTTCAAGGAAATAGAAGTTTCGGTTGCCATCGACGATGAACTCAACCGTGCCCGCGCTGGTATAGCCGACGGCGCGCGCCAAGGCGCAGGCCTGTTCGCCCATGGCTTTGCGGGTCGCCTCATCCAGAAACGGCGAGGGCGCTTCTTCGATGACCTTCTGATTGCGGCGCTGGATCGAACATTCGCGTTCGTGCAGATAGACGCAATTGCCGTGCTGGTCGGCCAGCACCTGAATCTCGATGTGGCGCGGTTGCGTTACGAACTTTTCGATGAAGATACGGTCATCGCCAAAGCTGCTGGCGGCCTCGTTCTTCGACGACTGAAAGCCTTCGCGCACTTCGGATTCCGACCACGCGATGCGCATGCCCTTGCCGCCGCCGCCAGCCGATGCCTTGATCATCACCGGATAGCCGATTTCGCCCGAGATCTTGATCGCCTCATCGCCGTCCGCGATCAGGCCCATATAGCCCGGAACGGTGGAAACCCCGGCTTCCATCGCCAGTTTCTTCGAGGTGATCTTGTCGCCCATCGCCTCAATCGCCGGGGAGGGCGGGCCGATGAAGACCACGCCTTCGCGTTCCAGCGCTGCGGCGAAGTTCATGTTTTCAGACAGAAAGCCATAGCCGGGATGCACGGCTTCGGCCCCCGACTGGCGCACGGCATCAATGATCTTGTCGATCACGATATAGGACTGGTTCGCAGGCG
>JAFGXY010000010.1 GCA_016936395.1 Paracoccaceae bacterium
ATCATGTGGGCCTTGGTCGACGGTGGCGACGATGCCGCGATCATGGCCACCATCGGCGGGCAGGTGTTTGATCTGATGGCGTAAGGCGGGGTCAAGGTTGTCTCGCGCGCCCGACGCGTGACAGTCGCCGCGGTCCGCCTCAGACTCCGCGCTTGGTGACGATGAACACATCGCGGTATGACCCGAGCACGCCAATGTCGGGGTTGGTCAGGGTGACCATTTCCACCACGCAGTCCGGCGCCCACAGCCGGATCAGATCGGGAAAGTTCACCCCGTAATGGAAGGTCACCAGCGCACCCTCGTCGCTGATCGGGTTGCCGTGGAATTCTGCGGAGAACAACAGGAACCTTTCGCCGTTCGGCCCATAGGCGGCGCGGCGTTGGGTTTCCAGCTTTTCCGGGTAATAGGGCGTGGTGAAAATCATCCTGCCCCCCGGCTTCAACGTCCGTGCCATCTCGGCAAAGCAGCGGTCGGGATGGTTGACGTGCTCCAGCACATCCAGATGGCAGTGCAGGTCCAGCGAGGCATCGGCGAAGGTCATCGCCTCAAGATCTTCCGAGCGAAAGCCATCGTGCATCTGGCCGCGTGGCACGGTGTCAAAGAACTGTGATCCGATGTAGCCTTCACAGTCGCGCCGCATGCGTGCCGAGATCGACCGGTCGGCAGGCGAGCATTCGTGCAGGGCAAGATCGCGCCAGTTTGGGGCATACCGGTCAAGACAGACCGCAAACGCCCGTTCGCGCGGGATCGACTGGCAATGCTCACACCTCAGGTTGTCGCGCAGCCAATCGCTATCACTGATGAAATGGGTCTTCCGGTGACAGACAGGGCATTGCCCGGGATAGCTGTGCAATCTGTTTTCTCCCAACTGCTTGTGTTGGTCTGGCTCCCCTGACGGGGCGACCAGCGGCTGCCCGCTTCTAATGCGCCAGAAGGGGGGCAACAACTTGACCTGCCGCGTTTTCGGGGAAGCGGGTTACGGTGTCCAGCGCCATCTTGGGGTTCTCGCGGGCTATCTGAAGGGCGCGTTCGTGCCCGGGAAGGTCTTGAGGTCGCAGGTGCGGGCTTCCGTGCAAGAATTCGCGTATAGCGTAGCTTTCGGCCATGTCCATTGGTTTGTTGATGCTGACCATCTGCTGGCATCAGGCCGCGCGCCATGCGGCCTTCCAACCGCCACGACAAGATGACGGCAGTTGGCACGGCAAGCCCGGAAATGAACCCCGGAAGGGGTCATTCTCCGCGCCACCTTGCCCACCCGGCGTGCGCTTTCCATCTGATACGGGACGATGTCCCGTTATGTATCACCGTGTGCGCCAAGGGCCTGCCGCGCCGGAAGTTCATCTTGTCGCAGCCCAGACCCGGTGCTATCGACGGTTGAACAGATGAGGTTGAGGTTAAGATCAGGATGCTGTCTTACGTTCAGGATTTTCTTGCTGATATCGAAACCAGCGTCAAGCCTGCCTCGCGCGATGCGGCGCTTGCAGCGCTTCGGCCGTTGGGCCTGACCGAGTTCGGGCAGCTGCTCTGGGTTTCGCCGCTGAAGGACTATCCGTTGCTGGCGCAGCATCTGCCGCCGATGTCGCCGCCAGATGTGCAGGCGCGCTGGACCGGATCACAGGGTATGCTGCTGCTGAGCCAAAGCCTGCGCTTTGTGCAATCATGTTCCGAGAATTACACCGCCGTCACCGGGCAGAGCCTGAAAAAAGCCCGCATCCTCGATTTTGGCTGTGGTTACGGGCGGTATCTGCGGCTGTTTTCCTACTACACCGACGATCTTCAGGGGTGTGACCCTTGGGAAGTGTCGCTCGACCAAAGCCGGGCTGCCGGGTTTGGCGACCGGGTTCGCAAATCCGATGCCCTGCCGCAAAGCCTGCCGTTCGACATGCCATTTGACTTTGCTTTTGCCTTTTCGGTCTTCACCCATCTGAACGAGCACGCCACCATTCTGTGCCTGCGCGCTCTGCGCCTTGCCGTGCGGCAAGGCGGTGTCTTGTGCATCACGATCCGGCCCCCCGAGTATTGGCAGGGCCATTTCGAAAAGCACAAGGGGGCACCGAAAGGCTCGCTTGAGCATTACGTTACCACCCACAAGCAGCGGGGCTTTGCCTTTTTTCCACACGGAACCAAACCAGATGACCCCATGTCCACCTATGGTGACAGTTCCATGACGCTTGACTGCCTCGCCGGGCTTGCCAAGGGCTGGAAGATTGTTGCAGTGGATCGGGCACTGGATGATCCGATGCAGCAATATGTTTTCTTGCAGGCGATCTGATCGCGCTTTCGGCTGGCTTTTCAGAACATCAAACCGGCCGCGCAGAGCCAACCTGCCTGAACGATTGCCCTAAATCGGTTTTGTTCCACGAAAGAATCATGTTTAACTTCCTAGGATATTAAAATGGCGGGGCTGGCGGGGCAGCCCCATCAGTTTGTGGGGGTCTATCATGTATATCACGTACGTCGGGCCACAGAGCCCGCTTGACAGTGCCTTTCTGAATACATTCACCGGCGATGCCGATCTGCAGGTGATTTCGCTCACGCCGACACTTCTGGTGGTTCGCAATCCGTCGACCGGCGTTGTGACCAGTTTTACCGGGGTCGGCCTGCCCACCACCGAGGCAGAGCTTGACAGCCCCAACCCGCCCGGCACGGTGACCGGATGCCGCAGCGCCGATGCCGCTGATCAGACCATCATGACCGTGCAAAATATCAATTGGGGGGCAGCACAGCTTCTGTTTGCCATTCAGCAACTGATCGAGGCCGACAATGACGCGCCATTGATCGCGCTCGCCAGCTTGCAGCCTGTCACATTGGACGCCACCAATGCGCCTGGTGGCACCCGCGATCTGACGTTTGCGGGCGTTACCTCTGCTGTCACGGTGTTTTCCTCAAGCGGGCCGGATGAGCTGGAAGGCGGTTCAGGCAATGACACGATGACCATCGTCGACAATTCAGGCGACGGTGACACGATCTATGCAAGCCCCGGCAATGACAGATATGTCTTCGGGCCCAGCAGCAACGATGCGTCCTGGATCGATCTGGTCTACAGCGAGGTCTTTGGCCCGATCAGCGTCACGATCAATGGCCCCGCCAACACCGGCACCATCGTCAAGGGTGGTCAGGGCACCGACACGCTGGTGAATGTCAACAATCTGCTGGACGACAACGCGCAGTCACTGAACATCTGGGGAAGCCGCGGCAATGATTCGTTCACCATCAACGGTGGATCGGATACCTGGACGCGCATTGTCGGCGGCGAGGGGCAGGATACCTACAACCTGACCCTGACCGGCACGATCCGTCTGACGCTTGCCTATTCCTGGACAGATGACCCGTCGGCTGGCAATGTGGTCAACCTTGCCACCGGGCAGATTCTGAACGACGGGTTCGGCAATGCCGAGGCGCTGAACCTGACCGCTGGCGCGGGCAGGCTTGAACTGGAAACCTCGGACCGCAACGACAACATCATCGGCAGCGCCGCGCGCGAAAGCTTTATCCTGCGCGGCGGCAACGACACGCTGGATGGCGGCGGCGGGTTTGACCGGTTGCGGTTTGACCGGGGCGACAGCAATTCCACCTCGGCAGTGACGGTCGATCTGGCGGTGGGCACGGTGACGGGAACCTGGCGCAACGTGGCCTTCACCAAGACGATCAGCAATATCGAAGAGATCCGCGGCACAAATTTCAGCGATGTGATCCGGGGTTCGGCGGCGGCGGAATTTCTGGAGGGAAGAGGCGGCAATGACTTGCTGGATGGTCGGGACGGCGAGGACGAACTGATCGGCGATGCCGGCAATGACCGTCTGATTGGCGGGACCGGCAATGACTACCTCGAAGGCGGCGACGGTAACGACACTCTGGACGGGTCGGCCGATACAACTGGTTTTGGCGATTACATACGCCCCGGACGTGGGGCAAATACCATCATCGGCAGCCAGACCTTGTTTCAGGTGGATGGGGACGGCATTGACCTTGCCTACACCGATGTCTCGGGCGTGGGCGGGTTGACGATCCTGATCGGTGCCAACGGAACCGGCACCACGCGCAGCGGCACGGTCGGGTTGGTCGACGATTCCTTCTCTTGGGCGCATTACTTTGACGGGTCGCAAGATTCCGACCTCATCCGCGGATTTGACGAGGCGACAGGCGACGCCAATGCCTACCGTTTCGAGGGCTTTGTGGGCCATGCCGGGAACGATACCATCCATGGCGGCACCGGCGGTTTCGATGTCATCGACTATCGCAGCGAAGCGCGTGAAAACCCGGGCGCACGCGGCGTTGTGGTGAATTTCGCCACCTCGAATGCAACCGACACCTATGGCGATGCGGACCGCCTGTTCGACATTGAGAGCGTTCGTGGCACCGGTCTGGCCGATGTGTTCACCGGTGCGGCCGGGGCCGAATATTTGCGGTATCGCGGTTATGCCGGGGCCGATACGATCATCGGAAGCGTGGCGACCCTGTCGGGCGACGGGCGCTCGATAGGCTGGGACGATATCGACTATTCGCGCGACATCGACGACGGCGGCGCTGCGGGCATCCGGGCCGATCTGATCACCGGTCTTGTGACGGACGGGTTCGGGGATGTGGACACGGTCTCCAACATCGACGGCGTGCGTGGGACGAATGCGGCGGATGTTATCATCGGCAGCAATGGAAGCAATCGCTTGCGCGGCTTTGACGGCTCTGACACGCTGGACGGCGGTTTGGGCGATGATTTCCTGTTTGGCGGCGCGACCGAGGCCGATCTGCGCGATGTGATCTATGGCGGCGGCGGCAATGACAGCATCGACGGCGGCTGGGGCAATGACAGCCTGCTGGGCG
>JAFGXY010000011.1 GCA_016936395.1 Paracoccaceae bacterium
AGCGTTGGGAGGAAAAAGCCCCTTGGCCTTCGAACGCCAGGTGGCCTAAACGAGCAATGGGAGCGGCACAAATACGCGACAAGACCATTCTGACCTGTTCGACATTCGCGGTGAGGACTTTGAATCCTTTGTCAGCGCCGGAGTCATATGGAGAACATGTCGTTCTTCAGGCCGAGGTGTCAGGCCCACGTTTTATGCAAACTATTGGGACATTGTGCAGGCATCAGTGACATTCTCACTGCTCGCTGTTCAGTTATCCCTCTCGAGCGCGGCAGATCTGGCAAATGAAGTCTGTGATCAGCTTGCAATGATTTTCGAAACCCAGTTGACCTCTGAAGGCATACAACTGACTGATTTAATGGTACTGATAGAATGCGAACTTACAGAGTTTGCGCCGCAACTTGGTTCCGCGTTGTTAAAGTATGCCAATAAAGCCATCTCGGCTAAGGTGGCAATTGATCTTCTGAACATGCATGGCAGACTCCAGCGTGTCCTTGAGTCCGGTGATGGCTCTGAAAGAAATTCGCATGAAGACTTGAACGGCGCCGGGTTTGCCGGAGGTTGATTTCGGTTAGTTACGCGGCCGTGGGTTCCGTTTCCAAAGCGGCGTAGAAGATTGCTTCGGCTTCGGTGGGTGGGATGTTCCCGATGGGTTTGAGCAGGCGACGGTTGTTGAACCAGCCTAACCCCCTGATTGCTCATGGCCTTCATCAGCCAAACCACCGTGCAGCGGGCGACATCAAAGCCCTCGCGTCGCAACTGCCGCCAGACTTTGCGCACGCCGTAGACCTGCCAATTTGCATCAAAGGCGCGCTGGATGTGCGGCCGAAGCTCCGCATCCTTTATGGCACGATTGTATCGACCCAGTGAAAATCTGCTCATGCTACAAAGGAGAAGGTGGCGATGAGTGTGACGATGGAAGACAGCATCAAACGGTGGACTGCCAAACGGAAGACGGCGCTGGTGCTCGAGATAATTCAGGGCAAGACGACGGTGGCGGAGGCCAGTCGGGCCTATGATCTTTCGCCCTCCGAGATTGAAGGTTGGGTCGATGACGCCAAGCGGGGCATGGAAAATGCGCTGCGGGCCAACCCGCTGGAGATCCGGGAGCAATACGAGAAGCAGTTGAAGGACCTGCAGGAGGCTTACGGCGAGGCGATGCTGGAACTGCGCGCCAGAAAAAAGCTGGCGGCCCTCATGGAGCGGGAGGACGGGCAATGATCCGGACGCTCCATGAGGGCCTTCTGGCGGATGGGATCGCGGTGCCGCTGGCCAAGCTATGCGCCTGGTTCGGCGTGCCGCGGCGGACGGTCTATTACAAGCCGACCAAGGCGGCGCCGCAGGTTGATCCCCGCTTTGCCGAGCCGATCAAGGCGATGATCGAAAAGGAGCCTTCGTTCGGTTATCGCACCGTGGCCTGGCTTCTGGGCTTCAACAAAAACACGGTTCAGAGGATCTTCCAGATCAAGGGCTGGCAGGTTCGCAAGCGCCCGATCGGCATGCGACCACGCATCGAAGCGGTGCCATCCGTGGCCGCCGCACCGAACGAACGCTGGTCGACGGACCTCTGCCGGGTCTGGTCGGGGCGCGATGGCTGGACCACGCTGGCTTTGGTGATCGATTGCCATACCCGCGAGCTTCTGGGCTGGCATCTGTCGCGCTCCGGCAAGGCCTCGACTGCAGTCAGCGCGCTCGAGCATGCCCTCATCACCCGGTTCGGCACCCTGGGCAAGGTGACGCGCGAGTTCCTTCTGAGGTCGGACAACGGGCTGGTTTTTACCAGCCGGAAATACACCGCGCTGGTTCGCAGCTACGGCTTGAAACAGGAGTTCATCACGCCGCATTGCCCCCAGCAGAATGGCATGGTCGAGCGCGTCATCCGGACACTGAAGGAACAGTGCGTCCATCGCCAGCGCTTCGACAGCATTCAGCACGCGACACGCGCCATCGGCGACTGGATCAGCTTCTACAACAACCGACGCCCACATCAGGCGCTGGACATGAAACCTCCCGCTGAGGCATTCGCACTAGCGGCTTAACCTGTGCAGATTCCGCTGGGTCGATACACGATCCGACAGGCGTGACGGGTCCGCCCGCTTCGCCAGAAGTTGGTAGTAGGTGGCAGGGGCGATTGAGAGAGCGTCGCAGAACGGCTCTTGCTCACTGGCAGGCGCGAGCCTGATCGCGCAAAAGGGCGTAATCGCTTAGCAACCGGACAACCACCGCGTCTTCAGACAGCGCAGCCACCTCGTCGGCCGCAAGCGTGTGTTCGACGGCGCTGTATTCAACCACAGGTGGGCAAGGCGCTTGGGTATCAGAAACGCCCACCACGCAGCCGGTCAGCCACAGCATCACGATCAGCGGGGCGGCGGCTGGCGGCGTCCAGCATTTGGCGTTGGATTTCAAGGGTTCTCTCCGATGTTGAAAGGCGTTCGGCCAGCCGACCGGCGCGTTCACCGGCGCGGCGGAGGTTCAGCAGGAACAGAACGATGGTAAGGGCGGCCAGCAACAGGCCCAGCGCTTTGCGCGCCGGGCCGCTGGTGAGGAGGGCGGTGATCGAGCTGATCATCGCTGGCCCCGTTTCCAGTCGTCGATCCGGGCATGGATGGCGACGGCGATGCCGATCAGCGCCACGGCAATGAACACCCAGCGAAGGGTGTCAAAGTAGGGTACCAGGGGCAGGATGGCGGATTGGGTTTCCGCCAGGACTTCCTGCGCGACTTCGACACCCGCTGCGCCGACGGTCGCGATGCCCGCAGCGCCACCGCCTTTCAGAGTGCGGCTATCGGCCAGAACTTCGCGGACGGGCTGGGTTTCCGGCACAAAGGGCGTGGCACGAGGAGCGAAGGGTTCGCCCCAGGACCGCGCGGGCCCGAGGTCGATGTGCATGAAGCCCGAGCGGGGATATGTGCCGAAGCCGAGGAAGCCGACGGCGCGGGCGGCCTCGGCGAAAGCCACTGGATCGTGGTTCGACATGGCGATGTCGAACGCCGTGCCCTGCATGTGCTTCGAGGCCGGGGCACCGCCGACGGCGCGGTTGTGGCTGGGGCTGCGATAGCCGGAACGCACGATCAGCGGCTTTCCGAGACGGTTGCGCAGGGATTGCAGCTTGTCCATCGCCTCGGTGTTGATCTTGATTGCCCCGGTCCCGCGGCAGGCGATCTCGGCCGGGGAAAAGCTGGGCCAAGCTGCCCAAGCGCTTTCGGGCACGTCGCGGAAGTGGGCGTAGGTCGTGGTCGGCATGGTGGGTCTCCAGAAATGCAAAACCCGCCTCGGGGGCGGGTCGGTGGGTGGTTCAGGTTCGTGGGGCGATCGTCAGTCTGTTCGACCGCGCTGGAAGGCTTCGAACATCAGATCGCGCATGGCGCGGATGTCGGTTTCGATGCGGGCGAGGCGATCGGCATCGGCCTTTCGGTCCTCGGTGCGCTGGCGATCCACGCGCTCTCGCTCGGCCTGCAGCTCGCGATCCAACCGGACCAGCATCGCGTCGTTGGTGAAGGCCCGGCGCGTGACGGCCGCAAGCAGCGCCAGGAAGCCACCGACCAGCGCGGTGATGGCGGCGGTCAGCCCGTTTTCGCGGAAGGCCTGGCCAATCTCGTGCAGAAGAGACGTTCGTTCAGTCATGTTGATATCCTTTTGAATTTCATCTCGAACTCGACGTCTGCATCGCATTTGTCCCCTGCCGTCACACCGCCGGAGGAGTGAAGGTCAGGCTGTGAACGGCGATGCGCACAGCGCCACCGGTAAAGCTGCCGCCGTTGGCCGTGATCCGAATCGGCGTGTCGGCGTAGTAGGCCTGAGGTCCGATCACCCCGATGTTGCTGCTTCCGGCCGCGATGCCAAGGCTTTGGCCGAACTTGCCCGGCTCGTCCGGGGTGCCGCAATCGAACGATGCGGCTCCGGTGATCTGGGTCACGGTCCGCGTCGAGACACCCAGCACGACTGCCCGGTCCGGGATGGTGAGGACAGAGGTTGCTGATGTTCCGGAAAGACCGGACATCAGCTCTTCTTGCACCGTGACGCCGGTGGAAGCCCCGTAGGGAGCCCGCGCGATCGTCACGTCCGGCGCGCGCATGATCAAACCGGCGGCCTCGGAAAACCGCGTCCAGACCCCGTCGCTCCAGACCGCGAAGGTTGCCTCGTCCGCGACCCAAGCCAGCCAGCCGGGGCGTGGGACCAGCCGCATCCAGACGCCGTCGACCCGGAAGGCGATGTTCAGATCCCAACCCGCCCACAGGCCCGTCGCGCCCGAGGCCACGATATGCCGGTCGCCGTCGGACGGGCTGACCGGTGGGGAGGTGCGGGTTCGGTCCAGCACCGACAGCTGCACCATGGCGTCCAACAAGCGCAGCGATTCGTTGTGGGTCACGTGCTTCTGGGCCTGCGATGCCAGGATGTAGGGCAGCATCAGGTGAGTGGTGATGTCGGACATGGAGGCTCTTTCAGAAGGTGAGCGTGACGGATCGCCCAGCGCCCCGGCCGATCAGGGCGGAGAGCTGGTAGATGCGGATGGCGAGGGATTGGCCGGGACCGAGGGGCGCGCCCCAGTCGGTGGTCTGCTGGGCGGCGGTGTAGAGGGCAGAGGTCGTGGCAACTTGTAAGGTTCTCTTACGAGTTGCCCCGTCGAGGATGTCCACCTCGTAGGTTTCATTGTCCTCGGCCAACGGCACATCGCCAACGCCCCAAGTATCGGCGGCAAGCGACCGCGACCGGCGCGTCCATCGGATCGTCAGATCGCCGGGACTGCGGGCGATACGCCACGGCTGTTCGACATGCGCGACCGAAAACGGCCGCAGCCCGGCGCCTTCCGGGGTGAAGCTTGTGGCAACAAAGGTCTCGTCGCTGAGCGGCTTTGAGGCGGGGCCAATCCGCCAGTTCCATGGCAAGCCAAGTTCGGCTTCGGAGATCGGCAGGCTGGCAAGGGTTGTGTCCAGCACCACCATCCGCGCGCCGGTCGGCACCATCGAAACCATGGCGCCTTCTGTTCCTCGCTGGCCCCGCAGTAGTCGGGTCAGCCGGTACCGGCCAGGCGCGATCAGTTCAGCATTTCCGGCTTGGACAATTTCCCACTGCCCAGCGCCGGTCTCGACGGCCAGCGCATTGGCCCCACCCAGCAGGGTGATGTCCGTGACGCTTTCCAGCGTGCCGGAATAGAGATCGACCACCAGCGCATTGCCCAGATCGAAGCGCGATACCGGCCCGGCGTAGAAGTCTGCCGCCAGCACACCCATCCGTGCCCGCGAGCCGAAGGTGGTCAGCAGGGCAAAGCCATCCGTTGCGGCGCTGCGGTAGACGGCGATCTCGCCAGGCCATGGCTTGGCATGCGCCGCGACAAACGGACGGTGCGCAGGCTGATCTTCACGCAGCTGCGGCAGGTCCATGAGCACGATGTCTGGTGCGCCAAAGACGGTCGGTGTCGACAGCGTGGCCGGGCGCGGTTCTCCGGGCTGCAAGTCATAGACCGCCCGATCCTGGCGCACCGCGTCGATACTGCGCAAGTCCGAGTCCGCGACGGACACGAGCCGCAGTTCGGTCAGGCGGCCATCGTGGTCGAGCAGGATCACATCGCAGGGATCCAGCGTCAGGCGCGAAGGCGGCAGGCGGAACGCGGCACTTTCACGGCCCACCCATGCCTCCATCAACGCGCGACGGCAGCGGCGTTCGGCTTCTTCGGGCGGGATCGCCATGGGGAACGACTCGGAAGCGATGCGGGTGGTGTCGACCGTGATGCGCCGTGCCTCGACTTGGGCTGCGTCATAATCTTCGTCGGCGCGGGCGACCTGCCACTTCAGGGCCTGCGGCAGCTCGGTTTCCTGGGCCCGGGTCAATTCCATCACGTCGCCCTGGGCCGAGGCCGGAGCCACCATGCTGTCGGGCGTGATGGTGAGACTGGCTATGCGGCCGCGCATCAGGAACTTGATGCGCCCCTCGCTCTCGACAGCATCGAAGCCGAAATGCCGGGCCAGCGTGGAAATCGATGCCCTTGGGGCTTCCAGTGCCGAGATGACGTAACCCTCGACCGCGCCCCAGAGACCGGAGACGTCGATCAGCTCTTCCGGCATCCCTGCGCGCAGGCAGAGGTGCCGCACCAGCGCCGCCAGCGACACCGCGCCCAGCCGCCCGGTCATCCAGTGGCCCAGCCGCCAGTTCGGGCCGTCGGTCCAGACATCGGTGAGTTCTGGAAAGAAAGGATAGGGCCGCGCATCCCAGGTCCAGGCGGCGCATTCGGGGACGTGGACCATGCGATTGCCGTAGACCGAGGACACCGGGTTGTTCGGCGACGTGCCCCAGAACAGATACGTCGCCTCGAGATATGCCCGCTGAATCGCGTCATCGCGCCAGCCACGCGAGAAGTAGGGGGTGAAACTCTCTGACGATTTCGGGTCGAAGAACACGTTGGGCTGGTTGGTGCCGCGGTCAATCGCCGGGCACCCCAATTCCGTGAACCAGATCGGTTTCGATTGAGGCACCCATGCCGTTGGCGTGCCGCTTTCCACGCCACCCGGGCGATTGAAATGCGGGTTTTGCCACCAGGCGCGCAAATCCTTGAAGCGGAAAACCCATGGTTTGGCGTTCGGCGGGTCGCTCGGACCAGTGGCGCTCCCCGCCTCACCACCATCGGTGATCGGGGTGCGGTTTTGCGCGGTTCGATCAAGGGCGCTGGCATAGAACCAGTCGAAGCCTTCGCCGCCTGTGATGTTGGATTGCAGGTAGGTCCGGTCATAGATTGCAGGCGCAAGTGCTGCGTCAGCGTGATCGAACCCGTCGCGCCAGTCCGACAGCGGCATGTAGTTATCGATGCCGATGAAGTTGATGTTGGCGTCCGACCAGAGTGGGTCGAGATGGAAGAACACATCGCCCGAGCCATCATTGGGATGGTGGCCGAAATATTCCGACCAGTCGGCCGCATAGCCGATCTTGGGCCCAGCGCCGAGGATCGCGCGCACATCAGCTGCGAGGGATTTGAAGGCGGTGACCGCAGGATAGGTGCTGGCGCCCGAGCGGATCGTGGTGAGGCCGGGCATTTCGGAGCCGATCAGGAAGGCGTCCACGCCCCCGGCGGCTTTGCAGAGATGCGCGTAGTGCAGGATCATCCTGCGCAGCGACCATTCGCCGATGGGGCCGGTCCAGCCGACAGTGGTACCTGAAACGCTGAAGTTGGCTGGTGTCGCCGTGCCGAACAAGGCTGCAACCTGCGTGGCAGCGGTGGCGGTCTTGTCCACCGATCCTGCAAAGCCCGCCGCCGGAGAACAGGTGATCCGGCCGCGCCAGGGGAAAGTCGGCTGGCCCGAGGTGGCGGCATTGGCGCTGTAAGGGTTCGGCTTGGTGTTGCCGGGTGGGACGTCCAGCAGCAGGAAGGGTGAGAACGTCACCCGCAACCCGCGTGCTTTCATCTCCTGGATCGCTTGCACCACAGCGAAGTCGGCAGGCGTGCCGCCATAGACAGGGCGGTCTTGAGCATCACGGCTGACCAGAAACGCATCCGAGCGTGCGACGCCATTCACAACCCAAGCCGAGGGCGTGGTGGTCTTGGTCGTCACCTCGACGCCCGGCCGCACCTTGCAGGATCCTGCGCGCAGGTCATCGCCGAACCAGGCCACCACGAGGCTGACGCCTTCCACCGCCGGGGCCAGGGATTGCAGCCGGTCCAGCGCTACGACGATGTCGGCGGTGTCGGTGATCGCGTTCAGGTTTTCGGCAACCGTCGCGCCACCCGAACCGGTGGTCTTCTTCACCGGCGCAGTCGCATAGGTGAATTCGCCCGAGGCCGGGATCATCGTCACTGCCGTCACCAGCCCTTCGGCAGTGTCGGGGTCGGCGAGCGGGCGAAACACCTCGAAGCTGATCTGTGGCAGGCGGTTGCCGAAGGCACTTAGGTTCAGTTCCTCGAACACGACATAGGCAGTGCCACGATAGGCCGGGGTGCTGGCTGCGCCCATCTTGGCCGAGATGAACGGATCGGGGGCCTGCACTTCATTGCCGGGATACCAGCGCCAGGTCACGCCGGTCATGTCCATAGCCTTGCCGTCGGCCCAGACGCGACCGATGCCCGTGATCTCGCCCTCGCACAACGCGACGGCGAAGGAGGCATAGTAGAGGTATTCGGTCGTCGTGACCTTTGGCCCGCTGCCCTTGCCGCCGCCCTGGCGGGTGGTGTTGATCTCTTCGCGAAAATCCGTCGCCCAGATGATGTTGCCGCCGATGCGCATCCGGCCGAACAGGCGCGGGATCACAGCGCCTTCGGTCGAGGAGGTGATGCGCAGGCTGTCGAGCCGCGCGCCCTCGATGCGTTGCGCAGGCGCCAGCGACGACACAATCCAGTTGTCGACCACCGAGCCGATGGTCGAGCCGATAAAGCCACCGATGGCCGCGCCGGAAAAGCCGAGGATGGCGCCGCCAAATGCGCCGCCAATCGCGGAGCCGACAGCGCCGAGAACCAAAGTTGCCATGGATGAAAATCTCAGATGCTGCTGGGGTGCGGAAACAGGAAGACGAAGGCGATCTTGCGTGCCCATGTCGGGGTCAGTCTTTCCTCTACGACGCCCAGACGCTCATAAGCATGGATGAACTGGTTTTGCGTGGTTAGGATCCCGACATGCTTGGCGATGGCGCGCGGGGCCATCCGGAACAGGATCAGCGTGCCAGGTCCAGCGTCAGTGGGCATGATTTCCGGCATCATCCGGCGCGCGCCCTCAGCCAGCACTTCGCGCGGGCCAGTCTCGCCCCAATCCCGACTGTAAGGTGGGATCGGGAAAGGCTCATTGCCCACAACTTCGCGCCAGACGCCGCGCGCCAGCCCAAGGCAGTCGCAACCAACCCCGCGCAGACTGGCCTGATCATGGTAGGGTGTGCCGAGCCAGCTGCGGGCGGTGGCGATGACGACCAAGGGATCGGCGGTCGTCACAGCACATTTCCTTCATGGCCGCCGTCCTGGCTAGCGTAGCGCAGGACCGCATCCTGGCCAGGAATGTTCGGAAAGCCCCGGAAATTGGCGACGTTCGCAAACTTGGTGCTGCAGGTAACGATGCGCTTGTCGCAGCCCGCCCGGGCGATGAAACTGTCGCCCTCGGCGATGGCGCGCACCGGCGCTTCAAGAAGGGTCATAGTGGCGATAGCATCGGCCAAGCCCTGCGCCATCACCTCGGTGACGCGCCCCGCATTTGCACCACTGGTCCAGGTCAAGGTGCCGGAGGTGAACCAGCCCGCATCAAAACCAGCCAGCCCGGACGCCATGAACGCCCGGTCGCGCAAGAGGTCGGTGACGACGCCCGTACCCTTGTAGATGGCGTTTTCTAGATCGATCCCGCAGCGCACATCGCCAAGTGCAGCATCGCATCCTGCCTGAAACGTCCGACCGACAGTCTGGCCGAGGACATGCGCGAGGCTGCGCACCTCGGCGACAAAGGCCATGCGGCCACGGCGGATTTGCCCGACAGCACCCCGGCGCAAGAGCACGCGCTGGCTGGTATCGGCCCAATTGACCCGCCACAACTCCACCGTCGCATTGTCCCAGCGACCGTCGAGGATGTCGGTTTCCGTGATGCGATCCGAGGTCAGCACGCCGGTGGCATCCTGGGCATCGACAGCGAGGTCGGAACCGGTGCGGATCTCCGAGGCTGCAAACCCGCTTTCAGGCTCAAAGTCTGTGCCATCAAAGCTGAGGGCGCGATCATGATCGGTGAAGCCCAGCGCCACGCCGTCGGCGCGGCTGATCCGCCAGCACCAGGACAGGGTGGTGGTGCCATCATCGAGATGGGCCTGCAGTGCAGGGGAGAGGGTTTTCATGTGCGCGTTCCTTCCGCAGGAGCAATGTTCCAATCGAGACGGACGCCGTCGCTCACCCGCAGGCAAAAGCCGAAGCTGCGACAGGTCTCGATTCGGACCCCGGAAATCTGTGCCTGCCGCAGCTTGCGGCGCAGATGGCAGACCCGGATCCCGACAATGCCGGTGTCGGGCCAGTCCCGATCCGGCCGAAGCTGATACATGGCAAACATCAGCGCCTCTGCCGCGACCGGCCGGTTGCGGTGGCGGTCGAGATGATGGAGCAAACGGGCTTCCAGAAGGGTCAGCGCGAGGCCGCGCAGGGGCGCAAGGCTCATTTCGGGCAGCCGGTGGGTCAGTCCGTCGAGCAGGCCCAGTAGATGGTCCACCGCGTCGAGCGGCTTCATGTCCTGAATTGCCTCGCGGTAATCATCTGGATTGCGGACGGGAATATCGCCTGCACCGCAAATCTCGCGGATCACGTCTTCGCCGCCGACCTGCGCTGCACGATGCGCAAACACAACCCCGCTGCTTTTGGCAAAGCGCAGTACCGAAGCCCGGGAGGTGCCCAGCGCCTGCGCGGTGCTGGTCTGGCTGAAGCCCGCATCCGCCATCTGTGCCATTCGGGCGCGCCGCTTGATGCGCGCAATGTCGGTGGCGGACTGGACCCGCCCTGCTGGCTGATCTGACATCGGGGAACCTCCTCAGGAAAGCGCGACGATGCCGCTGGCGGTGGTGCCGCTGGCGAACACGCGGCGGGCGCGGATCGGCAGGATGCCAGAGGCATTGACAAAGGTGACGGTTTCGAAGCTGAAAGTGACCAGCCGAACGTTGCCCATCACCCCGACGTGGAGGGCAGAGCAGATATGGCCGAGGTCCGTGTCATCATTCGGCACCACGGCGGCCGCGCGGGTGGCGGGTCCGAAGATCGGGGAAAAGACGCCCGACCAGTCGTCATCGATGGGCATGGAAAAGCTCCTTTGAGAAAGGGTGCAGGTGGGATGGGGTGCAGGGTGGTCTGTGGCGCGCGGATCAGCGCCTGATCTCGATCAGCGGGATCGAGGTGATCGATCCCAGCCGCTCGAGATCGAGCGTCACGTCGAGCATGTCGGTGTCGAACCGGACGGGGACATCGAACTCGAAACCCGCGCTGATTGCGACGCCCGCGCCGGGGGCGATGGTGAAGGTGACGCTGCCGGTGGTGGTGTCGACGCTCCAGCCCGACATCTGTTCGGCGCCGTTCAGCGCAACCCGGACAGTCCCTGCCACCGGCTTGGCGATGGTCCTGACCCATGTCTGCGCGCCGGAGGTATAGCGTTTGGCCAATTGGAAGGTTTGCAGGCTTCCGGTCCCGGCGCCGATCTGCTGATTGGTTGGGGTGATCGCCTGCGAGGGCAGGGCGGATTTGTAATCGGCCCAGTCCTTGGTGCGAAAGCCGTGCAGGCGGCCATTGCGCGCTTCGAAGAAGGCAACCACCGCCGCCAGATCATCCGCACGCCGGATGCCATAGGCGACATCATAGCGGCGACGGCTGTCGGCCCAGCTGGCATTGCGCTCTTCATCGCCCGAGGCCAGCCCTACGATCTGCGTGCGCCGTTCCGGCCCACCCCGCGCGCCGCGACTGATGTTGTCGGGGAAGCGCACCTCGTGAAACGCCATCAATATTCTCCGTTGTTCGTGCTCTGGTCCCCGCAACCGGTTCCCACTTGCGGGGTCGCACTCACATGCCCCTCCGCCCCAGCGATACCGCCCGGGCAATGTCTGCCGCGACCTGCGTGCGCGATTGCCGGAAGCTTTCGGCATCGCGGGCATTGATCGTGACGGAGATGTTCGGGGCCGCGCTTTGCCCTTGGCCATAACCAGCGGCCTCCCGGCGCGACAGAACCCGCTCGCCCCGTTGCAGGATTGCCGGAACCTCGTCCGGTTTGATCCCGGCCCAGCCGCCCGCATGCATGCGCGAAGCACCGGCGAAGGCCATGGCCGGGACCATGCGACCCGGCCCTGGAGAGCCGACCATGCCACCGGCGTGCAAGATAGTGGCGAGTTGAGGGGAAAGGAAAGGCCCCAGTGGGGCGTTTCCCCCCGATACGCTACCCGCGCCGCCCAGCGCACCGGAAAGGGCGTTGGCGATGGGCCCAAGGATGAAGGTTCGCGCCGCCAGCTTGGCCAGATCGGCAATCATCGAGGTGACCAGATCCCGGAAGTCCAGCTTGCCGGTTTTCACGAACTCGGCCACGGCGTTTTCGGCCGAAGTGAAGGCGCTGACCAGCGCATTGCCGATATCGCCACCAATGTCGCGGGCCTTTGCGGCATAATCGGCAAGGGTCGCCACAGCCGCCTCCCATCCGGTCTTGGCCACTTCGGCACCCGCAGCTGACGCAGCCCCCGCGCCACCGGCAGCGCGCCCGGCCTCAGTCACGGAGTCGTTCAGCCGGTCGGCGGCATCCGCGGCCCCGTCCAGGGCGGCCTCGCCTTCGCTCCCCGCCCCGGCGACAGCATCCTTCAGCGCCTGCCAGCTTTGCATCGGACGTGCGGCCGCATCGGCCAGCATGCCGGAAGCCTCGCGATAGGCATCGGCCCGGGCGGTGGCGTCTTCGGCCATTCCCGTCAGGCCAAGATCAGGAGTGGTGACATATGTCTGCGCCATCGCGGCCGAGAAGGCTTCGGCGGCAGCGGCCCCTGCTGCAGTCGCCGATCCGGCAAAGGGATTGTCAATCCGACCCAGCGCGACTGGATCGAGCGTGCCGATTCTTACCCCGCCTGTCCCCACGGCCCAATCGGGCAAGAGGTCCAGCGCGGCGTTCAATCCGTTGATGAAATTGTTGATGCGAGTGACGACGCCGTTCAGCATCGCCTCGACACCACCGATCAGCCCGTTCGCGGCCTGGAAGGCGAAATCCCCAATCGCACCGGGCAGCTGACCCCAGATCGCGCGCGCGGCCTCATAGGCTCCCTTGAAGATCCCCGCCGCCGAATTGCCAAAGCTGGTCACTGCCTCCACCGATGACTGCATTGCGCCGTAGATCGTGGCCTGCAACCCGGCCCAGCTGGCCTCGATTTTCGACCAGGCCGAGGCCGCGCCAAGGCCGATACGATCCCAGACCTCCAGCGCCAGATCCTTCAGGAGGCCGATGGCGGCCCCGAACCCGCCCGCGCCTGCGACCAGCCGGGCGAACTGGAATACCAACTCGCCCGCACCCACGATCAGCGCACCGATGCCGGTGCGGATCAGCGCGCCGCGCAGGATGACAAGGCCGGTGGCGAGGCCGCGTACGGACAGGGCCGCAGCCGCCAGCCCCGCCACCCAGCGCCCTGCTATCAGGGTGGCAAAGGTCGCGGCGTAAGTTGTCAGGCGACCGATGTTGTCGAAGAGGGCGTTGATCGCGATCCCAATCGGCCCCGTGCTGCGCGCCATGTCGGCCAGCGTGTTGGCCGCCGTTTCCAGCGCTGGAGCCACGGCCGCCGTCAGCCGGTTGGTCAGGCCGAGCCAGATCCGGCTGAGCTTGGCAATGGCATCGCCAGTGCGTTCGATCTGGGCGGCGTCCGCCGCGCTGACCGCCACCCCGAAGTCCCGCACATCCTGCGCCGCTTCACGCAAGGTCGCTGGGTCAATCCGCAGAAACGCCAGCGCCGCCTTGTCGCCGAAAAGGTCGGAGGCCACGGCGGCGCGTTCTGCTTCGGGCACAAAGCGGTTCAGGGCTTCCTGAATGGCCACGACTCGCTGGTCCAGTGGTAGCGCCTGCAATTGCGCCGCCGTCAGGTTCAGCCGCTCAAGCGCCCCGACCGCCGATCCGGATCCTGCGGCCGCTTCCGACAACCGCGTCGTCAGCTTCTTCGTGGCCTGTTCGATCTCGCCCATCGAAACTCCGGCCAGCTCACCAGCCCAAGTCAGCACCTGCAGACTTTCGACTGTGGTTTTCAAAGACGCGGCCATGTCTGCTTGCGCGCCGATAGTGTTGAGGCCCGACCGCACCATCGCCACGCCAGCCGCAGCGGCTGCGACAGTCACCGCCGCCAGCGCGATCCCGGCCTTGCGAGCAAAGCTGGCCATCCGGGTGTTGGCCAGTTCCATTTCGGTCGAGAGGCGGCCAAACCCCCGCACTCCGGTATCACCGATGCCTTCCAACTCGGCACGCACCTGGCGACCGCCCTCCGCGACGAGGCGGACGGATACCCGTTTCTCGGCCATGTCCTTGGTTCCTTGCTTTTGCCGACTTGGCATCTTACGTTATGTGTATCGATCATGGAGGCGTATGATCATGTCCGAGACCGCAACCCTTTCCTCGAAATTCCAGATCTCGATCCCCAAGGCGATCCGGGCCGCGCAACATTGGGAAGCCGGGCTGACCTTTGCCTTCATCCCCAAGGGCACCGGCGTCCTGCTGGTGCCGGTTCCGAAGCGGGAGGCGCTGAAAGGCCTCGCACGCGGCGCATCGGCCACGGAGTATCGTGATCGTGCGGATCGGTTCTGATGGTCCTTGTCGACACATCCGCATGGATCGAATGGCTGATCGGATCGGCCACTGGAGAGCGCGTGGCGGAACATCTGCCCGAACAGGTGGACTGGCTGGTGCCGACCATGGTGCAGCTGGAGCTGACAAAATGGCTCATTCGAGAGGTGGGCGAAGACAAGGCGGATCAGGTGATCGCGTTCACGCAGGTCTGTCAGGTCGCACCACTCGACACCGAAATAGCGCTGGCCGCCGCCGAGGCCTGCCGCGAACACAAGCTGGCCACGGCGGATGCCATCATGTTCGCCACGGCGCGGGCAAAGGGGGCGACGCTGCTGACCTGCGACGCGCATTTCGAAGGTTTGCCGGGGGTCACGCTGATCGAGAAGATCAAGGGCTGACGTCAGACGCGCTGCCGTCTGCGATCTGCTCGTTCAGTTTGCGCACCATCACCGCCTCGATCTCGGGCAGCAGTTCGGCTGCGATCAGGGTGTCGATGCCCAGCGCGCGGGCGAGGGCCAGTGCTGCGCCCATATCCCAGCCGAGCACCGCGCCGGGAATGACGCGGAGCTGACCACCAAGTCGACTGACCAGATCCCAGATATGCCAGCCCTCTGGTGTCTGCGGCCGGTTCAGTCTCGCTGGGCAGTCCGGGCAGGGGCCCGCGCAGGCAGCGCAATACCGGTCGCCCCCGCCGAAGGACCACTCGGCAAGGGCGCGGAGACGTTTTTTTCGGCGTCCAGCAGAAGACCTCGCGCGATGTACATAGTCTGGAAGGCCTCGAAGACCGGCCAGATTTCCAACAGGGCGTCGATACCTTCGGGGGTGACGGGCAGGGGTTGGCCCAGTGCATCACCCACTCCTTCCCAATCCAGCACCGCGCGCCGGGCGACGGCCTTGGCCATCGCGAGGGCCAGCGCTTCCTGGCTGGCGCCTTCGGGCAGGGCTTCAATGGCCGGATCAGCTCGGGCGGAGACCATCAGCGCGGTGGTGAGCGGCCCGACGAGTAGGCGCAGGCCCGGAGCGAGGTCCAGCCATTCGGGCGTAGCGGTCAGGTTCAGTCGGATCATGATCAGTATCCTGCGAGGGTGTTGACGAGAACGGCGGTACACATGCGGGCGGGGCTGGTGGCCTTGGCGGCCATCCAGTCGAAGGTCGCCTGCACGCCTTGGGGTCCGGCGATCTCGATGCGGGGGCGGGGCAGATAGACGGCGTGGGCGGTGAAGGTGAAGCTGGCGTTGGCCCCGAGGCTGTAGTTGAACTCCAGCTCGCAGGGCGTGCCGTCGATGGCTTGGGTGATCAGCGCCGTATCGGAAAACCGCACCTCGATCCGTCCTGAAAGTTGGGCCATGGCCGGATCGGCGCCATCGATGCGCCCATCGCCGCGGATGGTCTCGATCCGGTCGAGATTGTTGGAATAGGTGATCTCGGCGGAGACCACATTGCCCAGCGCCGTGCCGTTGCGCTTTACCGTGCCGTTGAAATGGCCGAAGCGCTGCAGGCCCAGCGCGGTGGGCGTGCCTGCGGCTGTGGCGGCGGCGATGGTTTCGCCTTGGGCAACAAGCCGTGCGGTCGCCGTCAGCAGGCCGGAGCGCTGCATCTGCCAGGTCAGCTGATCGAGGACACAGCCGGAATACATCGCGAACCGCGGTACCTCGGGCATGGCCGTCTCAATAGCCATGCTGGGCAGGGTCCAGTTGCCCGATTGGAAGGTGTGGGTCTTGGGCGTCGTGCCGCTGGTGACCGGCTGGCCGAACGCCGCCTTCAGCCAGAACCCGAAGGCCTCGACATCAATAGGGACCACCACCTCGCCGTCAGCCGTGACCGCATCCTTGATCGGGGCCAAGGGATCGCGGCCATAGCCCAGCAGTTCGGATTCCAGCAGCGGCTGTTCCGACCCGAGCGTCGTTCGGGCAAATGGCATCAAGCGGAACCCGCTGACCGGCGGGGTGCCGTAAACCGTCTCATACGCAAGCGCCATCTGCGCCCGCGCGCCTTGCGCACGTGCCATGGGGGTCTCCTCGATGTTGGGGGTGTCAGGCTAGGGGGCCGGTGGTGGTGTAGTGCAACACGACGGTGATGATCGCCGCCTTCAGCGCCGCCGCGCCTTCGATAGGCAGATCGACGGATGCCGGGGCTTCGGGCTCGACCCAGTCGCAGAGGCCGCCAAGTGTGCGGTCGGCTTCCAAAGCGGTGCCAATGGCAGCGATCAGTGTGTCGAAGGCGCTGGCCCGGCCGGAGCCGACTTGGACGACGACCTCCAATTCGGCGCGGTGCTGGTAGTGGTAACGCAGCGGCGACAGCGTCACATCCGGTTCGCCCGGCTGGCCATCGCGCAGGATGATCAGACCGGCTGTCGGGATCCGTTCGGGCAGGACCTCATCGCGCAGGGTGAGGGCGGCAAGGGGCTGCAGCCGCGCATAGAGCGCGGCGAGGATGATTTCGCGAGTTGTGGGCATTATGTGGCGACCGTGATGTAGCAATATGCGTCACTTGCGCTTGTGACTTTTGAATGCTCAAAATCCATCTGATAGGAAATCCCTATTTCGGAGCGTCGATTTGGCCAAGAAACCTGAAAGTGTATCTACCCTTGATGAGCTGGGCCGTGTCCGCCTCTCGAAATCGTTCTTCATGCGCGAGTTCCTCTATAGCGAGGTTGCTAACCTCCACGGCATCTCGAACATCCCGGATGATCCTGACCTTGCCGTAACTGTGGGCAAGCACCTTTGTGAGGAGCTTCTTGAACCTCTTCATGCGACTTTTGGAAAGGTCGTGATCCGGTCCGCTTTTCGGTCATGTGACGTTAATGGATATTGCAGCGAACAGCAGCGAGCCAAAAAAAAGGGCTATAGTTGCGCTTCGAACGAAGCAAATTTTGCAGGTCATATATGGGATCGGAGGGACGCCAATGGCCATGCCGGTGCAACGGCCTGCATCGTCATTCCATGGTTTGCTGACCGCTATGAGCAAGGTGAAGATTGGCGCTCGCTTGCATGGTGGATCCATGATCACTTGCCCTACTCGAGTCTGTATTTTTTCCCGAAACTGGCAGCGTTTAACATCTCCTGGCATGAGATTCTTGCTAGACGGATCAGCAGTTACATCGAACCCAAAGGCTGTCTGACAAGGCCGGGAATGCCAAACAATTCTGGCACTCATGCTGAATGGTATCGGGGCTTTCCTGAGCTGGCCGCATCCTCAAACTAGATGCGTCCTTCCACCCAACTCGCCACGATCAATTTAGGCACGCCGTCCACCGCACGCTCCGCATCGCGCGCCAGATCCAGCCGCTTGCGCAGCTTGACCTGCGGCACCAGCAAAAAGATCGGCACGGTCGCCACACCGCGCCCGGTTTTCGACCGCGACGCCACGGCGCGTCCCTCGCTGTTAAGCCGCCCCTCGGCGACCAGCAGGCTCGGCCCCCGACGGCGGTAGATGAACCGCAGACGCAGGCCGGTGCGGCGTTCCCACTCGGCGGGGGTGATCCGGCCGCCTTTGGTGCTTTTCCCGGCGGCCGGGGTGGGGATCGCCAGCCAGAACCCATCCTTGGACCGGATGAGCGGCCCGGTGTCATGCGCGCCGATGATGACCGGGGCGTTAGACCAAACCAGAGCGGCGGCGTTCAGACTGTCGCCGGATTTGGGGAAGCTGGCGAGGCGGATGCTCTTGCCCAGCCGGGTTCCGAGGCCCGCGCCGGTGATCTGGCTGCGCCAAGCGGATTTCAGGGAGGTGCCCGCCTCGCGCATGGCGGCGGACACTGCCTTTTCCCCGGCGGCGATTTCGGCCTGCATCAGGGCGACGAGGTCGGGATCGAACTGGACCTTCAATTTCATGACGGCCGCAGGTCCAGTGACCAGATCAGGCGCTCGCGGTCACGCACTGGCTCACCCTGAATGGTGAAGCTGTCCGTGCCGATCACGATCAGATCGCCCGTACGAGGATCAAGGAGGTCGGACACGCGCACATCCACCATCATGCTGTCGCTGATAAAGCGTCCAGCGCCGAAGTCTGTAATGCGGTCCGGGGCGCGGCGGATGACGCGGATGGGGCGTTCCTCTGATGTGGTGGCTGAAATCCAGACTGCGGCCGTCGCCATGGACGGGTTGGCGTAGATCCGATCCATGGCGGCGGCGAAGACGTTCATGTCGGGGCCGTCAGTTCGAGGTGTGGATGCGGATCGCGATGCGCGGCCGCTTGTTGACCGGCAGGATCGAGGCTTCGGTCATCAGGTCGATCCAGCGGCCCTTTTCGTCGAGATGCTGGCGGGCGTAGAGGGGCAGGCCCATCGTGTTCGCCGCCTCCAGCAAGTTCGCCGGGCCGCCATAAGTGGTGAAGGTGTCCATCGTGCCCAAGGGGAAGGCGATGCCTTCGTTGGCCGGAACCAGCCGTTCGGTCGCCTTGGTGGAAAGCGTGACCGTGCCCGAGTATTCTTCGAACACGATGCCTGCGAAGGGAAAGTTGCGCCGCACATCCTGGCGCAGGGGCTGCGCGCCGGTCGCAGCGTAGAACTTGTAGGCCTCCTCGGTCTTGGGATGCGCGATCAGCTTGTCGAAGAATTCGCGGCTGACGAGGGCATGTACGTCCGTCATGCTTTCGCCCAGCAGGTTGTCCTCCATCGCCCGCAAGACCTCGCGCACCTTGCCCTGCACGTTGGTGCCTGCCGTGCCGAGGACGAAGTCGACCGAGATCTGCGTGAGACCAAATTCGGTGAAGTAGTTGTAAAGGGTCGTCCCAGCCCCGTCCTTCACGATGCCGCGCAGGGCGTTCATCTCCATGTATTCGCGGGTCTGGGCATGCTTGCGGCGCATCAGCTGCAGCTTTCTGTTCATCACCTCGACCAGCGGGTCGGCTCCGTCAAAGACGCCCAGCGCGGGTTGGCCTTGGATATCACCGGGCAGGATGACGTCATCATGCGGGATCCACGGCAGGGCGAAGGCGCGCATAGAACGGCCTTCCCGCGTGCCGACGGTGGCGGGACCGCCGAGCGGCACGGAGGGCAGCAGGTTCAGCACGCCCTCGTATTGCTCGATGATCACCGAGCGTTGGGTGACACCTTCAAAGCGGAACAGGCCGATCTGGCCGAGGCGGGTGTAGAGGTTGGGCAGGATGTTGATGGCCTGCGTCATTTCGGCCAGCGAATAGCCGCCAGCGTCAAAGGGATTGCGGACAAGGGTCATGGGGGGCTCCGGGTTAAGGTGGGGGAAAGGTGCAGACGCCGCGCGTCAGACGCCGTCGCGGGCGATGATGCCCACAGTTGCCAGCTGGCCGATCTTGGTGGTGATCTTCGCGCCGTCATCGACGGTGGCGCCGTAGGCAAGGCCCGCGCGCGAGACGATGGAAGGGCCACGGGCAACGACAATGCCCACCGCATCCGCCAGTGTGGCATCGACGGCGTAAAGCAGCACGGCGCTGGCGACCTGCGAACCGTCCGCCCCGGTCGCGGGTGACAGGGTGTACTTGCCGCTGGCGGTGATTTTGCCCAGCACTGAGCCGACCGGATAGGGCAGGCCTTGCAGCAGGGTGATCACCTCGCGGATGTAGTTCGGGTTAACCTCATATTTGAGGACATCGCCCATGCTGGGCTTTTCCGTCAGGACGGGCATTGGTCAGTCTCCATGGTTTTGGGTTGGGGAGGTGGCGCTGGTTCAGCGCTTGGCGTCGGTCGCGGCCTTCTTCGCGGCGGCGATGATCGGGCTGTCTTTGGCGGCGGCCGCAGCCGGGGCTGTGGCGATGATGCCTGCCGCATCACTGCGTGCGGCGAGATCAGCCAGAACCCGAGCGCGCAGGGCGTCCGGTTTGAGGCCCTTTGTGACGGCATCAGCGGCGTCGATCGTCACTCCGAGCCGGGCAGCCTGCGCGCAAACCTGCGCCACCTCGGCCGCCTCGGCGCGAATGGCATCGGCGGTGATGGTGGTGGTGACGAGCGCTGCCGCGTTCGCGGGCGCTTCGGCCGGGACGGGTGCGACCGCGACCGCAGACATTGCCGAAGGAGGAGCGGCAACTGCCGCCGGGGTCGGGGTTTCTGTGGGCGTGGTGGTCATCTGTGGACCCTTTCTGCTGGGGGAGGTTGTGCCGCGAGGCGCGGCGGCGAAGGTCCGGAAGGCTGCGACAGGATCGGCAAGGTCGTCGGCCAGACCGGCGGCGATGGCGTCGGCCCCGCGGAACACGGCAGCTTCGGTGGACAAAGCTGCGGCATGGGTCAGCCGATCACCGCGACCGGCCGAGACAGTTTCAGCGAAGAGGAAGCGGACCACTTCGAGCTCGCGCTGCATCTGGTCGTGGATGGCGTCGGGCAGGGGCTGATACGGGTTCGCATCGACCTTGTGCGCCCCGGCATGGATCAGCGTGACGGCGATGCCCTTTTGATCGAGGGCCCCGCTCATGTCGGTATGCAGCGCGACAACCCCGATGCTGCCGACAGCGCCGGTGCGGGGGACGATAATCCGGTCGGCCTGGGAGGCGAGGACATAGCCAGCCGACAGGGCATGTTCGGCGACAAAGGCGTGGACAGGCTTTTGCGCCCGGGCTGCGCGGATGCGGTCGGCCAGATCGAAGGCCCCGGCGACCTCGCCGCCGAAGCTGTCGATATCCAGCGCGATGCCTCGCACGCCGGGATCTGCGAGGGCGGCCCGCAGCTGGGCAGCAATCCCCTCAGAGGACGTTAGGCCAGAGGACTGCCCGATCCACGCGCCACGGTGCACAAGTGTGCCCGAGATTTCGATGACCGCGATGCCATCCACCGCCACAAATGGCTGAGTGCCGTTGCGCTGGTGGCGCTGGGCAAGATCGTTTCCGAACAGCGATGCCCGGGCGGGCAAGCTGGCGGCGGTTTGGTCAGCGGCTTCCACCTCCAGCCCTTGGAAGGTGATTTCCTGCCCGGCGATGCGCGGGCCCAGACCGGACAGAAACGCCAGCGCCTTGGCCGGGTCGACCATCAACGGCGTGTTGAAGGCGCGCTGGGCGATCTGGGCATGGTGCATCATGCGCCCTCCTTCGGGTCAGGTTTCTCGTCGCCGGTGTCGTCGGCCTCGTCGTCCTTTTCTGCGTTGGGGTCCTCATCCGTCTTGCCGCTCTCAATCGGCCCCTGCGCCGGGGATCCCGGCCGCCGGAAGTCGAGGCCCAGCGCCAGCTCGCGTTTCCGTTCGGCGGCAATTTCGCGGTCCACCTGTTCAGCGTCGTAGCCGCGCTCGGCCAGCGCCTGCGTGCGGGATTTCAGGCCCGCCTCGATCTGCAGGATCTCGGCCGAGGCGTCCTTCATCGGGTCGATCCAGGCCCATTTGGTCGGAAGCCAAGCGCAGGCCTGATATTGTCGCCGCTGGCTGTCGTAGCCGGGCAGGTCCAGCGCGCCCGACAACACAGCTGTGTCCATCCAGCGCACCCAGACCGCGCGACAAAGCTGGTAGACCAGCACCCCATGCTGCCAGGCCGAGATGCGGCGGCGGAATTCGATCAGGGAAATCCGCGTGTTCGAGAAATTGCCCTTGGCCGTATCGCCGGTCAGATATCCGTAGGGCACGCCCAGTGCCGCTGCGATTTGCAGCAGGGTCCGATATTGGAACGGCTCGTAGGTGCCACCGGAGTCTGGCGTCGCAGGTGTGGACACATCCTCTCCCGGATCCAGCCGCACCACCTGTCCGGGTTCGACCTCCAGATCCTCCTCGGTCGGTTCCAGCGGGGTTTCTGGCGCGGGCGAGGTGATGAACATCGCGAACATCGCCGCGATTTTCTTCCGCTCCAGTTCGGCATCGTCATAGAGGTCCAGCGTGAACAGCTTGACGATGGCGGCCGCAAACCGCGACACGCCGCGCAGCTGGCCCGCTTCCACCGGGTCGAGGACATGGATCACGTCGGCGGCAGGGACACGGACGGTTTCGCCAGCCAGACCCGGATCGGTCAGATCACCGGGGTGGCGGCGCAGGAAGTGATAGGCGACACGGCGGCCGATGCCGTCGAACTCGATGCCCTGTCGGATCAGCCCGGCGCCGGGCAAGGTGCGGTTCATGTCCAAGGGCAGCATTTCCGCAGGCAGCATCTGCAGTTGCAGCGGGACCGTCAGGCCATCCTCCGCGCGACGGGGTCGGATGCGAATGAACACTTCGCCCGACAGGAACACTTCGCGCGCCGCCCGGCGCTGCAAGCCATAGAAATCCGTCAGGCCCTCGGCGTCGGCATCGTCGGTCCATGCCAGCCAGAGCGACTGCAACTCTTCCTTCTTGGAGGCATCTGCGATGGTCGACGAAGGTTTGATGCCATCGCCGACGACATTGCTGGCGAAGGACTCCACGGCGTTTGCGGCATAGCCGTTGTTGCGGACCAGCCAGCGCGCCCGGGCGGTGATCGTGTCGCCCGAGGCCGCGATTAGCGTGTTCACATGGGCGCGGGAAGCGCGAAATCCGCGCAGGCGACGATGCGCCTGAGCGGCATCGAAACCCCCGATGATCGACCCCAGCCGCTGGCGGAAAGCCTCGAACGCCATGGATCACAGACCTTTTGACGCGACAGTGCCCCAGCGCCGACGGCGCGGCGTGCCGGTAGTGGCAGCGGCAATCCGCGTTTCCAGATCGCTGATGGCGTTTGCGAGTTCCGCGTCCGAGCCATAGTTGATCGATTTGCCGTCATAGCTGACCGACCGGACGCCCGCATAACGGGCCTCCTGCAGCGCGGCCAACAGCGCGCGCATCCGTTCCAGATCCATCTCAGTCCCTCATGAAGTTCGGCGTGTAAGCCCGGCGTTTGCGCCGTGGCGTTGTCGGTGTTCCGGCTTTGGGCGCAGCGGGCGTGGCGGGTTCTGTTGGGGTCGCAACCTGCGCAGCTCGTCGGGTTTCCACCCCTGCCTGCGCTTCCAGCCGCCGCCAGGTTGCCTCGTCCCAGCGATCCGCGCCCATGATCCAGGCCGCAGCCCGGGCATAGACCCGGGTGTCGAGGGCCTCGTTGCGTTCGCGCATCTTCTGCCATTCTTGGTGGGCATAGCCGCGCCTGTTGCGCACGGTGACCAGCTGTTCGGCCACCAGCTGCTTTAGCCATTCGGTGTCGATCCAGTCGGGCAAATGCACGGTGCCGGGGGCGTCGAGTGCGCCCAGCGCCCGGTCCTCGTCCGAGGGGCGTTCCAGCCGCAGAAAGCGATAAGTCTCGGTCTTGAACGTCGCCGTGGCCACCGACCAGAGCCTTGCGCCCCGGCGCAGACGTTTGCCGCCGATAGTGGCGTCGACAAAGGTCGGGCCCGACACCGGCGTGGCGCGGTTGAAGCCTTCCAGCCCCTTGATCGGCGCGACCTGGTCAAAGCCCTGTTTACGTGCCCACGCATAAACCGCCGGTGCCTCATAGCCGGTGTCGATGGCCAGTTTGCCGATCACCATCACCGCGCCATTGGCACAAGCCCATGTCTGCCCCAAGAGGGCCGTGAGCTTGTCCCAGCAGGCCGGATCGTCGGGGCCGCCAGCAATCACGATGTGATCGACCAGCCAGGACTCCAAGCCCCGGCCCCAAGCCCAGACGTCGACCTCAATCCGATCCTTTTGCACATCGACGCCAGCCGTCAGGAACAGACCACCGACGGGGATCTGCACGCCGCCATACGACTCGCGGCGTTCTGCCAGCCGCTGCCACTCAGGGGCCTCGCCCGACTCTACCCACGTTTCGCCCAGCAGGGTGTTGCGCGCGACGCGCAGCATTGCCTCCGAGCCTTGCGCCGCCAGCCATTCGCGGGCGACCTGCTGCCAGCTTTTCCAGCCCAAGGGCGAGTACAGCGCCGAGATATGGAACCCGATGGAATGCGGGTCAGCAGAAACGGCGGTTGCACGCCACTCGCCTTGCTCCAGCATCCGCGTCTTGTGATGCTCGGCGATGGGCTTCTCACAGCCCTCGCAATGATAGGCCGCCGTGTCGGGCCGCCCCTTGTCCCAGCGCAGCCTCTCGAACTGCAACCACTGCATATGGCCACAGTGGGGGCAGGGCACGAAGTACCGGCGCTGGTCCGATGCCTCGAATTCCCTCTCGATTCGGCTGAGGCCCCGGATCGTCGGGGTCGAGACCATGAACACCTTGCGGCGGTGCGAGAAAGTGGTGGTCCGCGCCTCGGCCAGTGAGACCGGGTCGCCCTCTTCGTCAGCCGAGGGCGGATAGGCATCGACCTCGTCCAGAAAGATGTACCGCGCGGGCATCGACCGCAGGCCAGCCGCCGAATTGGCACCGGTCAGCACGAGGATGCCGCCGGGAAACTCCTTCGACAGCATCGAATTGCCAGCATCACGCGAGCGGGCCGGATTGACCCGTTCGCGCAGAGCCGGGCTGTCCGCGATCAATGGATCAAGACGGCCCCGCGACGTGCGCTTGGCCAGTTCCAGCGATGGCAGCACAGCCAGCATCGGGCCGGGCGCGTGGTGGATGACGAAGCCGATCCAGTTGTTGCCAGCCTCGGTGGCCCCGACCTGTGCCGCCTTCATGAAGGTCACGCGTTGCGCCGGGTGCCGCGGCGACAGCGCGTCCATGATCTCGCGCAGGTAAGGCGCGCGCGCTGTCCGGTATCGCCCCGCTTCAGATGCACCGCGCGACGACAGCCATCGATGCGCATCCGCCCATTCCGACACCGTCAGGTCCGGATCGGGACGCGTGCCCTTGCGCCAGCTGCGCAGGATGTCCTCGGCGCCGTCAAAGCCAAGGTCGAGGTCTGCGGTCAGGTCATCTTTGTCCGTGTCGGGGCTATCCGAGGGAAACCCGGAGGTCGGCGAGGTCGTCGAGGTGCTGTCTGACATGGGCTTCCAACACCCTCTGCAGGATCGCGGCCTCGATGATCACCGGCGTTCCGGTTTGTTTCTCCACTCCCAAGGCCACTTCCGCCGCCATCAGCGCTGCCACTCTGTTCGGCCAGGTCACCCATGTGTCGCGCTCCTGCCGCGCGAGGCGAAACACCAACGCTTCTGCCCGGGCGCGATCAACCAGCGAGCCCTTCTTCTTCTGGATGCCCAGCTGCTTGTCCTGCGCCTGGTAAACGGTCAGCGCCGTGCGTGCCTTCAGATAGGACGAGCTGTCCGCTGGCCCGGAAAACCCGCTGTCGCCGGTGCTTCGCCGCTGCTGGTCGGGGTCGGTCATCTCGCCCCGGCGTACATCGGAGGCGGCCGCGTTGATCGACCCGTCACCGTAGACTACCAGCCGACTGGCCTTTCGGGCCTTCTGTATGGCCCCGCGCGACAGGCCGGAATGGGCGGAATACTCGCGCTCGGACATACCTTCCATGGCGATTGAGTTGACCTCAAGATATTGGAACTAAACGGAAATACCTTCCTAATTCAGTTGATTACACTCGCCGCTAGAGCGATTCTGGGTGCAGGAAAATGATGCAACTCACCCCCGGAGACGACGCCATGACCACCAAGACTGGCCCCGCCAAAAGCCCCAGCGACGCCCTGCTGCTGGAGATCGCGACGAAGCATTTCCACAGGATCGAGACGCTGGAGACTCAGAACAGCGACCGTTTGGATTTCCACGATGTGGCGGTCTGGGCGATCCGTGCAGCACTCGAAGCGGCCTACGCCGCTGGCGTCACCGCCGCGACGAAGCGCTGAAGGAGGGTGGGGACATGACCATGGCCACCACCACCATCCGCATCGACATCGATACGCTGCCCGACCATCTCGACCGCAGCCGCCCCAGCGTGGTGGCAGAGGTGATCGAAGCCGCGCTGCGCGAGGGCGGGATCAAGGCCGACTGCTCGGATCTCTTTTCGCACATCAAGATCGACCTGCCGACCACGCAACTGGCTGCTGCCAGCGCCGTGCTGGTCGATCTGCAGCTGATCTGAGGCGACGCCATGAGCACCCGCGCGCAGATCGCCATCCAGATCGGCCCCGAGGAATGGGCGCATGCGTACGCCCATTTCGATGGATATCCCGCCCACATGCTGCTCGCGCTGGCGCGCTGGAAGCCCGAAGATATCCTCACAGCCCGGGAAATCCGGCGGGTCACGGCCGAGGCGCTGGATTGCTTCAGCCCGCCCCGCGATCCCCGCATCCTGCCGCGCCCGACGCGGGAGTTTGCCCATCTCTACATGTGGATCGGGTGCCAGTGGGTGCACGTGGTGCCGCAAGCCGATGCTGGCAGAGTGTAATCAGAAAGCACTGATATTGCTTGTAATTACCTACACTAGGCGCCCCGTCAGAGCGATGGTGATTGCACGAAAACGATGCAACTCACCCCCGGAGACCCCACCATGACCACCCGCCGCGCGACCGACAATGCTAAAGCCCTCGACGCTTTCATGACCACGAAGTTTCAGATCGACGCGATGCTGGAGCGGCTGAAGGCCCTAAGCGACGACCATTTCGAGACCCACCCCGACGAGATCAACTGGGGCCACGTCGGCACCCTGAACCACTACGCGAGCCTCCTGCGCCAGATCACCGACGCTGCGTTTAACGAGGGCGAACATGCCGCTTGATCCTGCCCAGCGCCACCAGATCGAACAGGATGCGATCACCGCCGCGTGGGAGGCCGAGCGCCTCGCCGCCTGCGACGACGCCATCGCCCTCTTGCGCGAGATCGCCGATCTGGACCGTGACGACGATGGCGACGTGATCATCGGCACGGATGCTGAAGGCGACAACGACCTGATGTCGCGCATCACCGACTTTCTTGCCGTCAACGACCAGTAGAGGACCCCGCCATGACGAAACTCACCGAAACCCAGACGATCATCCTCAGCGCCGGGGCCCAGCGCCCTGAAAACATCGCGCTGCCGCTGCCCAAGGGGCTGGCAGGCGCGGCGGCGAAGATGGCTGTGTCGAAGATGATCGAACACGGCTGGCTGCAGGAGGTCGACGCCAACCTGCGGCGCAATGAACCGCTTTGGCGCGAAACGGGCGATGGCCATGGCACCACGCTGGTGGTCACCGACGCCGGTCTTCTGGCCATCGGGATCGAGCCGGTGGTGGTGAAGACCGTGGTTGCGATCCGTGAGCATGCCAAATCCGCGATCCCGCAGCCGCCGACCCAGCGCAAAGGGACCAAGCAAGCGCAGATCATCGCACTGCTGAATCGCAAGGATGGTGCGAGCATCGCCGAGATGGTTGCGGCCACCGGGTGGCAGTCGCATTATGCCGACCCCCGGGTTATGCCGATGTAGCTGTGTAAGTGCCTGAATACCTTCAAGTCTGCTGTGTTGAGATCG
>JAFGXY010000012.1 GCA_016936395.1 Paracoccaceae bacterium
CGCCCAGCAGGCTGTCATTGCCCCAGCCGCCGTCGATGCTGTCATTGCCGCCGCCGCCATAGATCACATCGCGCAGATCGGCCTCGGCCGCACCGCCAAACAGGAAATCATCGCCCAAACCGCCGTCCAGCGTGTCAGAGCCATCGCCGCTCTCCAGCGTGTCATGTCCCTCAAGGCCTTGCAGCACGTCATTTCCGCGCCATGACGCCAGGCGCTCCGCGCTTGCGTCGCCAATCAGCGTATCGTTGCCATCGCCCGAGATCAGGGCGGCAATTTCGGTCCCGGCTGCAAGCCTGTAGAGCGTTTCTCCGCCCACGGTGCCAGAGGCCCCGGCCGCGCTGCGCAGAATGGTATCCTCATAGACGGCAGCGGCGTTGATTGTGTTCGCTCCACTGCCATCGTTGATGGGCGCGGTATTCCCGTATTGTGCGTAATACCGAAAATTATCCGTGAAGATAAAGGTATCATCCGCGCTGGCCGCCTCGCCGTAGAAGGTCAGGTCCAGCCGGTTCAACTTGTAGGTGCCGCCCAGATAATCGCTGCCGACCAGACGAACGGTCCATATCCCGCCATTTGCCGCCGCCGACTCTCCCCAGAACCGGACCGAGCCATAGTCCTGGGCAATCGCGCTGACCTGCGCCGCCTGAAACACCCGCGCTGATCCGGAGGCATAGCTGCGGGTGCCTTCCGGGGATTCTATCTCGATGACCAATTCATCCGCCACCGGCCCGAAGACTCCATCGGTCGCTTCGTAATCGAGGCTCAGCGTAATATGCTCGACCCGCAGGTCGGAGGGCGCCTGAAAGGTGAACGTGCCCGGCGTTTCATCGTCAAGCGTCACAAAGCCGGAGGGAAGGCTGGTCAGGCGTGTAACCTGCATCGCGACCTCGTTTGCCGAGGTTTTTGTTTCAGTCCATGTTTCGGCCAGACGGACCGCCGCCAGAACGTCAATGCTGCCAAAACCAAGATCGCCGCTGTAAAACAGGCCCCCGCCGTTCTTGTCCCGCGCGCCATTTGCCACCCAGGGCTGGACGGTATCTTGATCGGCATCGGGGGTATAGCCCACCAGTTGCGCCGAATAGGCAAGGATTTCCTGCACGTCCCGCCAGCCAAGGCTCGGGTTTGCCTCAAGCATCAGGGCAACCACACCGGCGGCGACCGAAGATGCGCCAAGACCGCTGGTGTCGATCCAGTATTGCGCCGGGTCAATGTCGATGCCGGTTTCGGCTTCGGCCAGGATTTGCCAGTAGCCAAGCGAGGATGCCGAGGTGCTGACGCCATAATTGTTACGACTGTCCAGACCAAGGGTTGGCGTTTCGTCGGAAAAGAAATAGGCGCTTGCCACGTCGGTAAACACCGGCGCCGAAACCAGCGTCATGTCGCCGTCCAGCGCATCCGAGGCGGGCAATCCGGCATGGGTTGCGGCCTTTACGGAAATCACGTGCCGCGCGTTGTTCAGGACATAGTCCGTGTTCACCTCGCCTGTGTGGGGGCCAAGGTCCGACCGTCCATAAAGCGATGTCCCGATCGGATTGGTTGTCAGAACGATCCCGCCCAGCCCGCCACGCCCCGTCGCAGCCCAGCCTGCAAAGGTCTCGACCTCCGTGTCGAACCGGTCGCCTTGCGGTGCGCGCACCAGAATGTCGGTTTCCGGCCATGGTTGACCGACCCCGCTGATCGACACCCCCGGCGCGACGCCAATCATCCCGATATCATTGTCCGCAGCAGCGATAATCCCTGCCATGAAGGTGCCAAGGGCGGCCTCCGGACTGGCCTGCACATCGGGCTCCGGGTCGTAATCTGCCAGACGCGAGGTGTCATAGTTGGCCGCCAGATCATCATGAAACCGATCCACCGGCCCGTAGATCGCGACGTTGACGCCCGAGCCGCGATAGTCTTGCCACACGGGCTGGATGTTCAGAACCGGGCTGTTGTCGTCAATCACCAAAAGACCGGGGCCGTCAATGCCGGAGAGGTAGGTTTGGAACTGAAACAGCGGATTGGAACCAGTAGGCATCGCACACACCCCCAAAAAAACGCACCCAAGCTATCAATCCAATGTAACGGGGTGATGATGACCGCAAAAGCCCGTGGCCTTGCAGCGGCCGCAGGTGGCAGTGGCTGGTCATTTTCCGGTGGGCGCAGCTTCCAGCTTTCCCTTGCGCGACAACCCGCCTAAAAGAGCGGCCAGACCAATGCAAAGGGGCAGGGCGTGGCGCATATCATCGTCGTGGGCAATGAAAAGGGTGGCTCGGGAAAATCCACCACTTGCATGCACGTGGCAACCGCTCTGGCCCGGCAGGGGCTTCGCGTGGGCGCGCTTGACCTTGACCTTCGGCAGAAAACGTTTGGCCGCTATGTCGAAAACCGCCGCGCCTATCTTGCCCGCGCCGGGCTGACGCTGGCGACACCCGATTATCGCGACCTGCCCGAGCAGGATGACGCGTCGCTGCAACCCGGTGAAAACCCCTATGACGCGCGCCTGTCGGCCGCCGTTGCAGCCCTTGATCCGGTGTCGGATTTCATCGTGATCGACTGCCCCGGCAGCCACACAAGGCTGAGCCAGGTGGCGCACAGTCTGGCCGATACGCTGATCACGCCCCTGAACGACAGCTTTGTCGATTTCGACCTGCTGGCCCGCACTGACCCGGAAACCGGCAAGGTCAAGGGGCCGTCGATCTATGCTGAAATGGTATGGAACGCGCGCCAATTGCGGGCGCAGGCGGGCCTAAGGCCGATTGACTGGATCGTGCTGCGCAACCGCCTGGGCGCCCAGCAGATGCACAACAAGAAAAAGGTCGGTGCCGCTTTGGAGGAATTGTCAAAGCGGATCGGCTTTCGCGTGATCCCGGGCTTTTCCGAGCGTGTGATCTTTCGAGAATTGTTCCCGCGCGGCATCACGCTTCTGGACCTGAAGGATACCGGCGTGGACCATCTGAACATCTCGAACATCGCTGCCCGGCAAGAGGTGCGTGACCTGATGCGCGAATTGCGACTGCCCGGCGTTACGCCGGAGTTCTGACGAACACGGCCGCCCGCACATTGCGCCGGGCCTCGCGGGTGCCAATGCGGGTCAGACGCAGGGCAAAAGCTTCGCTGGTGTCGATCTTGGGGGCGAACAGCCCGAACTTTTGCAACAGGGTCAATGCATAAGCCATTTTGGCCTCCTCGGTCTGTTTGTGTCCCTCGACCTCTTTGGTATCGTTTCGGCTTGCGGCGAAAACGCGGCGCGGGCGGGCCGTGCCCAAGGCAGGGCGGAAACGGTTTGTCGCCGGGGCGTTGCCAATTGCGCAGGAGCGCCTGTGTTCACGGTCCTTAGCCGATGGGCGGGGTGTCTTGGCTGTCAGACAACTCGCCCGCCAGGAACCGCTCGAAGGCGTCCAGATCGACGGGTTCGAACTGGCCAAAGCCCTGCATCCAGACACTGGCCGCACGCAGCGCGTCGGGTTCCAGCTTGCACCAGATCACCCGGCCCCGCTTTTCGCGGCTGATCAGTCCGGCGTCGGCCAGCACGGCAAGGTGTTTTGAAATCGCCGCAAGGCTCATCTTGAACGGTTCTGCCACGTCAGTCACCGCCATGTCGTCCTCCAGCAGCATCGACAGGATCGCGCGCCGCGTCGGGTCGGCAAGGGCTGAAAACGTGGTGGAGAGAGTGTCTGACATGGTGTTCAGTGTGGCCATGACAGGGCAAAAAGGTCAACCAAAGGGTTAAGCGTTGGCATGCTGTTTTGCAGAAAAGCTGAAAATCAACCGATCAGTTGAATATGCACATGCAGCAAGGGCAGATGTGGAAGGCCTGTTCCGGCGCGGAAGGTGCAATGCAAGCATATGATTTAACGTAATTATATTGAATCCAAAGGGCGCTTGACTTGTGCCGGTGCAGGCTTTAGCAGAAATGCAACCATGTTCATGGGGGCAAGGTGCTTGTCTGACCCGCGGTCCACATCCGATGACGCCCGGTTGAAGGCGTTGGCGGCACGGATTGCAGCGGCGAAGGCCGCGGTCGAACCGGCAGCCCATATGAAGAAAGACTATTCGCAGGCACAACTTGCCTGGAGGATGGTTATAGAGCTTGTAGCCGGTCTTTTGATCGGTTTCGGCATCGGATACGGGCTGGATACGCTGCTGGGCACCATGCCGCTGTTTCTGGTGCTGTTCATCGGGTTCGGTTTGGCTGCAGGGGTGAAAACCATGATGCGGTCAGCAAAAGAAGTGCAGGAACGCCGGTTGGCCCAAGAGGCTACCGAAAAAGGGATAGACTGACGTGGCGCAAGAAGCACATGGCGAAGGCTCGGCACTGGTTTTCCATCCGCTGGACCAGTTTATCGTAAAGCCGCTGTTCGGTGACGGTCCGGTGATGTGGTATACCCCCACCAACGTGACGTTGTGGATGGCGATTGCGGTTCTCGGCATCGTCGCGCTCTTCGTCTATGGCACCCGCGGCCGCGCCATCATTCCGACGCGCGCGCAGTCGGTGGCCGAAGTCTTTTACGGCTTTGTCTACAAGATGATCGAAGACGTTACCGGCCATGACGGGGTGAAATATTTCCCCTATATCATGACGCTGTTCCTGTTCATCCTGTTTTCCAACTACTTCGGCCTGCTGCCGATGGCGTTCACGCCCACCTCGCACATCGCGGTGACGGCGATCCTTGGTTTTGGCGTGTTCATCGCGGTGACGTTGCTGGGTTTCGTGAAGAACGGCCCGGCTTTCCTTGGCCTGTTCTGGATGCAGGATGCGCCTGCGGTGCTGCGCCCGGTTATCGCGATCATCGAGGTGATTTCCTACTTCGTGCGCCCGGTCAGCCACTCCATTCGTCTTGCGGGCAACATCATGGCCGGTCATGCCGTGATCAAGGTGTTCGCCGGTTTTGCAGCCATCGCCGCGATTGCACCGGTGTCCATTGCGGCGATCGTTGCCATCTACGGGCTTGAGGTGCTGGTCGCCTTCATCCAGGCCTATGTCTTCACCATTCTGACCTGTGTCTACCTCAAGGATGCGCTGCATCCGCACCACTGACGCACGGCAGTTGATCTTTTACCCTTATTCCATCCCAAGGAGCTACAATATGGAACTCGCAGCAGCAGCAGCAATGGGCAAGTTCATCGGTGCCGGCCTTGCCGCCATCGGTTCGGGCGCAGCCGCCATCGGTGTTGGCAATGTCGCCGGCAACTTCCTCGCGGGTGCTTTGCGCAACCCGTCGGCAGCCGCTGGCCAAACCGCCACGCTGTTCATCGGTCTGGCCTTCGCAGAAGCCCTGGGGATCTTCGCGTTCCTCGTCGCCCTGCTGCTGATGTTCGCCGTCTGATCTGACACCTCATCCTTACGCAGGAGGGGCGCGCCGCGACCACGGCGCCCCTTCGAGGTTAACAGGGTCCGACGGAGAACAAGATGGCCACTGAAACAACCGCAGCAGACGCCGCGCACGGGGCTGCCCAAGGGGCGGTCGAGGCTGGCACCTGTGTCGGTGCCAATGGCAGCGCCATCGGCATGCCGCAGCTTTGCGCCGACTGGATCCCGAACCAGATCTTCTGGCTTGTGGTCACGCTGGGCGTGATCTTCTTCGTGCTGTCCCGCATCGCGCTGCCCCGCATCGGGGCGGTGTTGGCCGAACGTCAGGGCACGATCAGCAATGATATCGCCGCGGCGGAAGAGCTGAAGCTGAAGGCAGTCGCCGCCGAGCGCGCCTATGACGAGGCGCTTGCCAAGGCCCGGGCGGATGCCAACAAGATCGTGGCCGAGGCCAAGGCCGACATCCAGAAGGAACTGGATGCCGCTCTGGCCAAGGCCGATGCGGAAATCGCCGTCAAATCGGCGGAGTCTGAAAAGCGCATCGCCGAAATCCGCGCCGGTGCGATGGAGGCCGTCGCGCAGGTTGCCAAGGACACTGCCGGCGAACTGGTGCTTGCATTGGGCGGCAGTGCGGATGCAACCGCGGTGGCCGAGGCGGTTTCTGCTCGGTTGAAGGGGTGATATGATGACCAAACTTTCAGCCTTTGTGCTGGCCCTCGCCGCATCGCCCGCCTTTGCCGCGTCTGGCCCGTTCTTCAGTCTGACCAACACCGACTTCATCGTGACGATCTCGTTTCTGGTGTTTGTGGGGGTGCTGGTTTACTACAAGGTCCCGGCCATGGTGACCAACCTGCTGGATGCCCGCGCCAACCAGATCAAGGCCGATCTGGAAGAGGCCCGTGCCCTGCGCGAAGAAGCCCGCTCCCTGCTGGCGTCCTATGAGCGCAAGCAAAAAGAGGTCAAGGAACTGTCGGATCGCATCGTGTCATCGGCAAAGGCCGAGGCCGAGGCGGTGGCAACCCAGGCGCAAGCCGATCTGAAAGCCTCGATCGCCCGCCGTCTGGCCGCCGCAGAAGAACAGATCCATGCCGCCGAAGCATCGGCCGTGCGGGCTGTGCGCGAAGAAGCGATTTCGGTGGCCGTCGCGGCCGCAGGTTCGGTTTTGTCGCGGCAGATGACGGCAGAAAGTGCGAAGGCGTCGATTGATGCCGCACTGAAACAGGTCGATGCCAAGCTGCATTAGGCCCGCTTTTCACCACCATCGAAGACCGGCCTTCGGGCCGGTTTTTTCTTGCGCTGTCAGCGGGATTGTTCGTGTTCGAACCTCTGGCGGGCGACTGCCTCATTGCGGTCGGCCTTGATCTGATCGGACAGCGATTGCTCGACATAGGTCAGATGCGCCTCAACCGCAGAGCGGGCCGCGGCGGGGTCACGGGCCTGCAAGCCTTCGTTGATGGCGCGGTGCTGGTTCAGCAGCATGTCGCGCGTGACGCGGTTCTTGAACATCATCTGCCGATTGTAGAAGACGCCCTGACGCAACAGATCATACATCGACCGCATCATGTGCAGCATCACCACGTTGTGGCTTGCTTCGATGATCGACAGATGAAACGCGGCATCCAGCGAGGCCTCGTCGGTCGGGTCGCGCTTGACATGCGCGGCCTCCATCTTGCGAAAGATCACGTCCACCACCTTGAGGTCGGTGTCAGACCCCAAGCGCGCCGCACGTTCGGCGGCGAGGCCCTCCATGTCGCGCCGAAAGGCAAGATAGTCAAACACCGCCTCGTCATGGGTTGCAAACAACTGCACCAGTGCTTCGGAAAAGGCGGACCCAAGAACATCGGCCACGTAGATGCCGGCGCCGGCCCGGCTGACCAGCAGGCCACGATCTTGCAATTCCGCCACCGCATCGCGCAGGCTGGGGCGTGACACACCCAGACGGTCGGACAATTCACGTTCCGATGGCAACCGTTCGCCGGGGCGCAGAATGCCACGCAAGATCAGCAGCTCGATCTGCCGCACCACCGATTGCGACAGCTTCTCGGTCTGGATCTTCGTGAACGGCATGACATTGCACCTGCATGGATTGGTCAAAATCTATGACCACACAGGCGTGTTCTCAAGGATAAACTGTGCCGGTGCTCACGGCGGAACCAAAAGGGGCTGACCCGATGGGCCAGCCCCCTGATTTGCAGCCTCTGTCGCTCAGGCGGTCGGGCGGATGATGATCTCGACGCGCCGGTTCTGCGCCCGCCCGGCAGCGGTGGCGTTCGACGTCACCGGCTGGTCAAAACCGCGTCCAATGGTCGTGACACGGCCCACCGGAACCCCGTTCTGGGTCAGCACGCTGGCCACCGAATTGGCGCGGCGCTGCGACAGGTCATAGTTGTAGGCCGCGGCGCCGGTGTTGTCGGTGTGGCCGATCACCTCGATCCGGCTGTTGGGATAGCGCAACAGGCTGGAGGCGACGCTGCGCAGGTCGGATTGAAGATCACCGCGCAGCGAGGCGCTGTCGGTGGCAAAAAGCAGGTCTTGCGGCATGTTCACGGTCAGATACTGGCCGTTGTTGGTGACGGTCACGTTCGGGTTCTTGATCGCCCCGCGCAACCCGGCCGCCTGCCGGTCCAGCGTGGCCCCGATAGCCCCGCCGGCCGCCGCCCCGATGGCCCCGCCGACCACGGCCTTGGCCAGCCGGTCATCGCCACCCGACGTTGCCCCAAGCAGCGCGCCCGTCAGACCGCCGATCACGGCACCCGATTGGGTGCGTGCATTGGGGTTATCGGGATAGGCATTGGGGTCCACGCAGGCGGTCAGCGCCAGAAGCGACGCCGCCGAGAGAAGAAGGGGGGTCTTGAAGGTCATGTCTGCTGCCTCATGTCTGTGACATATCGCAAGGTTTGTCCCTGCGCCTGTCGTTGATTATAACAACGCTGGCGCTGACCTTACAGGTCCGATCCGGCATGCGCAAACTTCCGCGCATCACCTTGCGGTGTCTTGGGCATCGGCCCTGGCGGCTTCGAAGGCAAGGATGGCGCGTTTGACCGGCAGGCCAAAGTGATATCCGCCCAATCCGCCGCCCTTGCGCAGCGCGCGGTGGCAGGGGATCAGCAGGCTGATCGGGTTGCGCCCCACAGCGGTGCCGACCGCGCGCACTGCCTTGGGGTGGCCGATGAAGCGCGCGATGTCGCCATAGGTGGTGACGTGGCCCGAGGGGATGCGCATAAGCGCCTCCCATACCTTGAGCTGGAACGGCGCGCCGATCAGGAACAGCGGTATGTCGCCCTTCTGTCCGGCCCGTTGGCCAAAGGCTGCCGTGACCCAAGGGCGCAATGCTTCGGCATCTTCGGTGAAGGTCGCGGCAGGCCAGCGGAGGGCAAGGTCGTCGAACGCGGCTTCGCGCCCCATTTCGGCGGCAAAGCCAAGGCCGCACAGCCCGCGAGCCGTGCCCATCACGATGGCCGGGCCAAACGGGCTGTCGAACCAGCCGTGGCGGATGGTCAGCCCGGCCCCGGCCCGTGCATAATCACCCGGCGTCATCGCCTCCCATGTCACGAACAGGTCATGCAGCCGCCCGCCACCCGACAGGCCCGCCGCATCGGCCACCTCCAGCACCGTGGCGCGATTGGCCAGCAAGTGGCGGGCATGATCGAGGCTCAGGTATTGCTGATAGCGTTTCGGGCTGACGCCCACCCACTGGCTGAAGGTGCGCTGAAAATGCGCCGGACTCATCCCCATCCGCGCCGCCAGATCCTCCAGCGTGAGGCCCGGGCCTGCCGCGTCGATTTCGCGGATAGCGCGACCAATGACGTGATAATGGTATTCGGGCGACAGGTCAGTCATGGCGGCTCTCCTTGCCGCTACTCTAACCCGCGCCCTGCGGCCATGCGACCTGTTTCCTGCGGCTTTCCTGGCTTGTGGTCAGCGTTTGGCTGTGGTGCAAAAGGCCATGGCACAGCAGCTTGACTATCACACGATGCGCGCGATCTTCACCCGGTTTCAGGCCGCCCAGCCAGAGCCGAAGGGGGAATTGGAACACACCAACGCCTACACGCTGTTGGTCGCGGTGGCGTTGTCGGCGCAGTCCACCGATGCGGGCGTGAACAGGGCGACGCGCGGGCTGTTTGCGGTGGCCGATACCCCCGCCAAGATGCTGGCCTTGGGCGAAGACGGTGTCATCGCGCATATCAAGACCATCGGCCTTTATCGCAACAAGGCCCGCAACGTGATCAGGCTGAGCCAGATTTTGCAAGACCAGTATGGTGGTCAGGTGCCGTCCAGCCGGGCGGCGCTGCAATCCCTGCCCGGGGTGGGGCGCAAGACGGCGAATGTGGTGTTGAATATGTGGTTCCACCAACCGGCGCAAGCGGTGGACACCCATATTTTCCGTATCGGCAACCGCACTGGCATTTGCCCCGGTCGCGATGTGGACGCGGTCGAGCGCGCCATCGAAGACAACGTGCCTGCCGAATTTCAGCTGCACGCACATCACTGGCTTATCCTGCACGGGCGATATATCTGCGTCGCGCGCAAACCCAAATGCGGCATCTGCCCGATCTTCGAGTGGTGCCTTTACGAGGACAAGACGACATGAAAACCTATCAGGCTGTCGGGATCGGCAATGCCATTGTGGACGTGATTTCACCCGCCGATGACAGCTTTCTGGAAATCATGGGCATCGACAAGGGCATCATGCAACTGGTCGAGCGCGAGCGGGGCGAGTTGCTTTATGCCGCGATGCAAGAGCGCACGCAGGCACCGGGCGGGTCGGTTGGCAACACGATTGCCGGGCTTGGCAATCTGGGCCTGAAGACCGCCTTCATCGGCCGGGTGCATGATGATGTCCTGGGGCGGTTCTTTGAAACATCGTTGATTGAAAGCGGCACTGATTTTCCCAACAAGCCGGTCGCGGGGGGCGAATTGCCAACCTCGCGCAGCATGATTTTCGTCGCGCCCGATGGCGAGCGGTCGATGAACACCTACCTCGGCATATCGTCGGAAATCGGCCCGGATGACGTGGCAGACACTGTGGCGGGCGGCACCGAGATCTTGTTCCTTGAAGGCTATCTGTACGACAAGGACAAGGGCAAGCAGGCGCTGGAACGCGCCGCGCGGCTGTGCCGTGCAGCGGGGGGCCAGGCGGGTGTGACCCTGTCAGACCCGTTTTGCGTTGACCGGCACCGCGATGATTTCCGGCGTCTGGTCAAAGGTCTGGATTTTGTGATTGGCAACGAACACGAATGGGCGTCGCTGTATCAGACCGACCTTTCCAGTGCCTTGGAGCAAGCCGCGCAAGAGATCGGCCTTATCGCCTGCACCCGGTCAGGCCATGACGTGGTGATCGTGCGCGGCGATCAAGACGTAAGGGTGCCGGTGCACAAGATTGTGCCGGTGGATGCCACAGGTGCCGGCGACCAGTTTGCTGCCGGCTTTATCTACGGCCTTGCCACGGGCCAGGATCTTGCCACGGCGGGCCGCATGGGCATTGTTGCCGCAGCGGAAGTCATCAGCCACTTCGGCGCGCGCCCCGAGGTTGATCTGCTTGCCCTGTTCCGACAGGAAGGGCTGATCTGACGCCCGCCGCCCGCAGCCACATGGCATCGACCCGGTCAATCTGGGCCGGGTCAAAGCGATCCGCCTCTTTCCAGTATCTGCCCGAGGGCACAACATAACCCAGCTCGGCCTCGGCATGCAGCGCGGCTTCGGTCAGGCGCGGATCATGGGCGCGGGCCTGCGTTGTGGATGCCTGTGCATACGTGGCGCGCGGATAGACCAGCCGCGACTCCTCTGCATCCGACAGATTCACCACGGCGCAGCCTGCCCGCGCCGCCAGCACCATGAACCGCGCCGATTTCGCCTCCAGAGACCGCAGGGTGATGTCGTCACGCAACGGGTCGGCCGTGCCGGTGCCGTAGAAATGCGTCGGACCCTTGGTCGAGTAGACCATGTCGCAGCCGACCATCGCGATCACCTTGGGGTGCAACGCCCGCAGCGCCCAATAGGCGGCGGTAAAGGCCATGGTGCCCCCGGCATAGACAAAACCGCCAAGCGCGTTCTGCAACGGCACGTATTCGGCCGATGTGACGATGCGCTGCCCCTTGGCCAACCGTTCCGGGCGGCGGTCTTGCGGAAAATCGTCGGGGTGAATCAGCACATCCCAATCGGGCCGAACTTGCCAGGCATTATTGATCGCCACCAGCAGATGATCCTGCTTTGGCCAGCCTTGCGCAGCCAGCACGCCGGGGCCAGACCCCATGATGATTACCGTGTGCATCCGCCGCCCCATGATTTGCGCTGTGCGGCAAGCTAGGGCGGCAATATCACAAGACCACGAAAATCTCAGTCGCCCAGTTTGGCATGCACTTCGTCCAGATCAATCTCGCCAATCGGCCCCTTGTTGGCCGGATTGTCGAAATCATATTTGAAAAGCTGGAAATCGCGCTTGTAGATCTCCCAGACCAGATGGCGCGACAGGTCGTCAAAGTAGTCTTCCACCGGATGCGCACGCTTTGGCCCATGGCCTTCGCTTTCGTTGAAGCGCGGAATTTGCTTCAGGTCAATGGCGTGCTTGTGCGTGGTCTTGTCCAGCACCACCTGCATGCCTTCATTGAACCGCTCGGTGAAAAAGATGTGGTCATAGCGCCCGCCATTGCAGATGAAGGTCGAGATGTGGCCCGACATCGCCGACCAGTGAATGTCCGGCTCCATCGGCTTTTTCCAGCGGATGGTGTCGCGGGCAAACAGCAGAAAGCGACGGAAGCTCTTGATCTGGTCAAACTGGAACCCATCGTCCGGGCTGCCCACCTCGACCCCGTATTTCTGTGCAAGGTGCGGCACAAGGTTGCCACGATAGCGCTTGCCATTGCGCTGGATGCCGCAAATCTTGTCAAAGAACGACGACAGGATCCGCTGATAGGGGTTGCGCACGCAGGTGAAGGCAAAGCTCTGGTGCGATTTGACATTCTGTTCGATCAGCGGCTGGCTGTCTTCTTGCGCCCATTTGTGCAGACCGTCTTTCGAATCGTGAATGTCGCCGTCGAAAAACCGCCCGTGATCGGAATAGAACATGATCTGACCGATGGTCGAACAGGCGCATTTCGGCACCACCCGATACACCATGCTTTCGCTTTGCGTCATCCACGTGCCGGGAAAACCCATCGTCCACTGCTCCATGCCTGCCAGACTTTCATGTCCGGTCCCGCGTTATCGTCAGACTCGCAAATAAACTCTGTCGTTTCAATGTCCGTTAAAGCTAATTAGACAAACAGTGACTCGTCCGCCCTGGGAACCGTGGCCACAATGGCAAAGATCGCCTACATCCTGCTGACCCACAAAGACCCCGACGGCGTGATCGCGCAAGCAGAACGTCTGACGGCGGGCGGCGATTATGTGGCCATCCACTTTGACGCCAATGCCGAGGACAAGGATTTTGACCGTATTCGGGCGGCCCTTGGCTCGAACGTCAGCGTGGCGTTCGCCCGTCGCCGGGTCAAGTGCGGTTGGGGGGAATGGAGCCTTGTCGAAGCCTCGCTTCAGACCGTGCGCGCGGCAATAGATGCCTTTCCGCACGCCACCCATTTCTACATGCTGTCGGGCGACTGCATGCCGATCAAATCGGCGGAATATGTGCATGATTTTCTGGACCGCGATGATGTGGATTACATCGAAAGCGTCGATTTCTTCAACTCGGACTGGATCAAGACCGGCATCAAGGAAGAACGTCTGATCTTTCGCCACTGGTTCAATGAGCGTACGCAAAAGGACTGGTTCTACCGCTCGATCGAATGGCAGCGCAAACTGGGCCTGACGCGGAAGATACCGTCAGACATCCAGATGCAGATCGGCTCGCAATGGTGGTGCCTGCGCCGCCGCACCATCGAACAGGTGCTGGAGTTCTGTGATCGCCGCAGCGATGTGATGCGGTTCTTTCGCACCACATGGATCCCGGATGAGACGTTCTTTCAGACCATCGTCCGGCATCTGGTGGCGGAACGGGAAATCCGCTCCCGCACGCTGACGTTTCTGATGTTCACCGATTACGGGATGCCGGTCACCTTCTATAACGACCACTATGACCTGCTGCTGTCACAGGACTATCTGTTTGCCCGCAAGATCAGCGCCGAGGCGCGTGAGCTGAAATCCCGTCTGGGCAAGCTTTACACCACGACTGGCGTACGTTTCCAGATCTCGAACGAAGGACGTGGCCTGTTCACGTTCCTTACCGGGCGCGGCCGCATCGGCCGTCGATTTGCCCCACGGTTCTGGGAACGCGAAAGCACTGTCGGGCGCGAGCGTCAGTTGATGATGGTGACCTGCAAGAAATGGCATGTCGCCAAACGGCTGGTCGACCGGGTCCGCACCATCACAAACATGCCGGCCATTGACTATCTGTTCAACGAAGACAGCACCACCTTGCCCGACCTGGGTGGTATCCAGACCACGCTGGAAAAGCGCACCCGCCATCGCCGGGCGCTGGTGCGGATGCTGTTTGACTATTGGCAGACCGACAAGCTGGTGTTCTGCATCGATCCGGCCAACGTCGACCTGATGCAGGATTTCTACAATGACAAGGCCGTCGTGCGGTTGCTGGAAATAGAGTGTGACTTTACCGACGACTACCTGATTGGCCATGCCAAGCGCGTGGGCCTTGCAGGCGACCGCACGCCGAAAGAAACCATCAACCGTCTGCTGCCCACAATCCGCTACGATGTGCGCTTCGAGTCCGACCGTATCCGCGATGCCGGGTTCAAGGGTTTCCATCGCATCCGCCAGTCGGCCAGCATCGACGAAAACACCACCCCACTCGCCGAGTTTCTGGATATCCCGGTCAAGCAAGCCCGCGAAATCGTGGGTTCCGATTACCTTTTTGTGGATTGAACCCATGTCAAAACCCTATGACCCCACCAACGTCTTTGCCCGCATCCTGCGCGGCGAAATTCCCAACAAGACCGTGCTGGAAACTGACCACACACTGGCGTTTCATGACATCAGCGCCCAGGCCCCGGTGCATGTGCTGGTAATCCCCAAGGGCGCCTACATCGATTTTGCCGATTTCGCCGCCCATGCATCGCCCGAAGAACTGGTTGATTTCCACCGCGCCGCTGCAAGCGTGTGCGACATGCTGGGCCTGACCGGACCCGAAGGCTTTCGGGCGATCACCAATGCGGGTCTGCACGGCATGCAGGAAGTGCCGCATTACCACCTGCATATCCTTGGTGGCCGGGTTCTGGGGCGGCTGGTCGAACGCCCCTGATCTGAATGAGCGCCTGCGGCGCAAGGCTCTTGTCTCGTCGCGCGCGTGCCGCGCGTCTCCTCGGCGCTTGCCTCCGGCGGGGGTATTTGGGCCAAGAGGAAAAGGGCGCTCCCTGATCGTTCCTCTTGGCAAAAATACCCCGGGGTGAGGCAAAGCCGAGGGGCAGAGCCCCTTTGTGCCGGTGCGATCAGTGCGCCGCTGCCCAGTTTGCGCCTTGACCCGCCTCGACCGTCAGCGGTACCTTCAGGGTGACCGCCGGGTGATGCGCGCCTTCCATGACTGCCTTGGCGCAGTTGGTCAGGGTGGTGGCCTGATCCTCGGCGACTTCGAACAGCAGTTCATCATGCACCTGCAACAGCATTCTGGCATCCAGCCCTGCGATCGCGTCAGGCATCCGCACCATGGCGCGGCGGATGACGTCCGCCGCGGTGCCCTGTATAGGGGCGTTGATGGCAGCGCGTTTGGCAAAGCCTGCGCCGGGGCCTTTGGCGTTGATCTCGGGGGTGTGGATCTTGCGGCCGAACAGGGTCTGCACGAAGCCCTTGTCCTGAGCGAATTTGACAGTGTTGGACATGTATTCCTTGATCCCCGGAAACCGTTCGAAATAGCGGTCGATGAAACCTTGGGCCTCGGCACGCGGGATGCGCAGGTTGCGGGCAAGGCCAAAGCCCGAGATGCCGTAGATCACGCCGAAGTTGATTGCCTTGGCCCGGCGGCGGATGTCGGGGGTCACCTGGTCCAAGGGCACGTTGAACATCTCGGACGCGGTCATGGCGTGAATGTCGATCCCATCCTTGAACGCCTGCCGCAGGGCCGGAATGTCGGCGATATGGGCAAGAATACGCAGCTCGATCTGGCTGTAGTCGAGCGACACCAGCACGCGACCTTTGGGGGCAACAAAGGCCTCGCGGATGCGGCGGCCTTCTTCGGTGCGCACGGGAATGTTTTGCAGGTTCGGGTCTGTGGACGAAAGCCGCCCGGTGACGGCCCCCACCAGTGAATACGAGGTGTGGACGCGGCCGGTTTCAGGGTTGATGTGGTCTTGCAGCGCGTCGGTATAGGTGGATTTCAGTTTGGACAACTGCCGCCAGTCCAGCACCCTTGCGGCCAGACGCGCGCCTTGTGGATGGCTGTCTTCCAGCGTGGTGATGTCTTCCAGCACATCCGCCCCGGTGGCATAGGCGCCGGTCTTGCCTTGGGTTCCGCCGGGCAGGCCAAGGCGGTCAAACAGCACCTCGCCCAGTTGCTTGGGACTGCCCACGTTGAACTTTTCCCCTGCCAGCGACTGGATCTCATCCTCCAGCCCGGCCATCTTTTGCGCAAATGTGTTGGACATGCGCGACAGGGTATCGCGGTCGACCTGAATGCCGTGCATTTCCATCTGCGCCAGCACTGGCACCAAAGGGCGCTCCAGCGTTTCATAGACTGTGGTTACATGGGCACGGTGCAATTGCGGGCGGAAGGTCTGCCACAGCCGCAGGGTCACGTCGGCATCTTCGGCTGCGTATTTCACCGCGTCGTCAACCGCCACCCGGTCAAAGGTGATCGCCGATTTGCCGGTGCCCAGCAGCGGCTTGATCGGGATCGGGACATGGCCGAGGTAGGTTTCCGACAGCGTATCCATGCCATGGCCGTGAAGGCCCGCGTGCATGGCATAAGACATCAGCATGGTGTCTTCGATCGGGGCTACCGTCACCCCGACCCGGGCGAATATCTTCCAGTCGTATTTGATGTTCTGGCCGATCTTCAGGATCGACGGGTCTTCCAGCACCGGTTTCAGCACGGCCAGCACATCGTTCAGCGCCAATTGACCCGGCACCAGATCGGTCGCGCCAAACAGATCGCCGCCGCCCTGTTTGTGGCTGATGGGAATATAGCAGGCGTGGCCCGCATCAACCGCCAGCGAGATGCCGACCAGTTCGGCGCGCATCTCGTCCAGACTGGTGGTTTCGGTATCCACCGCGACATGGCCCACCTCGCGGATGCGCGCGATCCAGCCTTCCAGGGCGGCAAGGGTATCCACCCGCTGATAGGCGCTGTGGTCGAATGGCAGGCGTTCGGGCGCGGCGGTGTTGTCCATCTGCACCGGCGCATCGGGCACGGCGGGGGCATCGACCCTCAGCCGTTCGGCCACCCGACGGGTCAGGGTGCGGAACTCCATTTCTTGCAAAAAGCCCAAGATGCGGTCGGGGTCTGGCTCATGCACCGCAAGGCTGGCAAGGTCAAAGTCCAGCGGCACCTGCGTATCAAGGCTGACCAGCCGCTTCGAGATGCGGATCAGGTCGGCATTGTCTACAAGTGCTTCGCGGCGTTTGGGTTGCTTGATCTCGGCGGCGCGGGCCAGCAGGGTTTCCAGATCACCGTATTCGTTGATCAACAGCGCCGCCGTTTTCAACCCGATACCCGGCGCGCCCGGCACGTTGTCGACCGAATCGCCTGCCAGGGCCTGCACATCGACCACCCGTTCGGGGCCAACGCCGAACTTTTCGATCACCTCGTCGCGGTCGATGGTGCGGTCCTTCATCGGGTCGCGCATCCGCACGCCGTTGCCGACCAGTTGCATCAGGTCCTTGTCGGACGAGATGATGGTGCAGGCCCCGCCTGCCTCGACCGCTTGGCGGGCAAGGGTGGCGATGATGTCGTCGGCCTCATAGCCGTCGATCTCGATGCAGGCGACGTTGAAGGCGCGGGTGGCCGCGCGCGTCAGCGGAAACTGCGGGCGCAGGTCTTCGGGCGGCTCGGGCCGGTTGGCCTTGTAGGCGGGGTAGATCTCGTTGCGGAAGGTTTTCGACGAAAAGTCAAAGATCACTGCGATGTGGGTCGGCACCTCGCGGCCCGATTTGGTCAGCTCATTCCACAGGATGTTGCAAAACCCGGCCACCGCGCCCACCGGCAGGCCATCGGATTTCCGGGTGAGCGGTGGCAGCGCGTGATAGGCGCGGAAGATATAGGCCGAGCCGTCGATCAGATGCAGATGATGCCCCTTGCCGAACCCGTCGCCCATGGTCAAACCCTTTCGCCCGCGTTTGGGTCAGTCTTGCCATGTTCCGCCGCCTGCTGCCACCCTTGACAGCATCGCGCCCCCAAGGCACTTTCCTGCCATGTTGCATCGAAACGCCCCATCGTCGTTTTATTGGACCTGCGCCACATAGGCGGCAGGGCAGTTTCGCATTCGAAACCCCCCATCAGCCGCCCGCAAGGGACAGGCCAATGGAAACGGTTCTCCCTCGCGGGCCAGACGCGAGAGAGAGACCGATGATCCCGAACCATCCCCCCTTCGACATTCGCCCCATGGGTGCGGTGCATCTGCCCGAGGTGCACCGCATGCTGATCGCGCTTGCCGCGCAGCATGGCGATGTGGCCACCATCACGCCGCCGGTCTTGCGCCGTCTGGTTCTGGAGGACCCAACGATCCGCGGACTGGTGGCCTTTGCCACAGACCGTCCGTCGCGTCATCCGGTCGGCTATGCGCTGTTGCAGCGCCGCGTCGACCTGATCACCGGGCGTGCGGGGTATGACATTGCGCATCTGTTCGTGCAGGATATCTTTCGCGGTCAGGGATTTGGTCGCGCCTTGGTGCAGGCCGCGAAGGGCGTGGCGCAGGCCGAAGGCTGCGCCCGCCTGACCATTGGCACCCATCCGGCGAACACCGGGGCGGCAATGGCCTATCGCGCCATGGGCCTGACCGAACGCCCCAAGCCGGGGCCGTCGTTCGCGGTAGACCTGACCCCGGCCTAGTGGTCGTCGTGGGCGTGGTCGCGGTCGATGACAAAGCGCTTGTCGCAATAGCCGCAATCGACAAAGCCTGTGTCGGCGGGGATGGTCAGCCAGACCCGCGGGTGGCCCAAAGCGCCTTCGCCGCCGTCGCAGGCGACTTTCCATGTGGTCACAATCTGGGTTTCCGGCGCGTCGATCGTCATTTGTAACCTTCCTTCAAGGCGGGTAAGCGCCACCATACTACGATAAACCGTGCCCCCGGCAAGGCAAAGCGGGGACAGGCTAGCCGACCTTATCCGCCAATCGGCCGATTGCGCGACTTCAACGCCGCCAGCCAGCCCAGACCGTGCACTGTGGCGCGGGCTGGGCGGTATTCAGCGGCGACCCAGACCGCGCTGTCAGCGGCATCAAGCTCTGCGCACAGGGCCGGCAGGTCAAAGCCGCCGCCACCCGGTTCGTTGCGGGCGGGAAAGCCGGCAATCTGGATGTGGTTTACCCGATCGCGATGCGTTGTCCAGACGGCGGTCGCGTTGCCGTGAATCCGGGCCGCATGCCACAGATCGAATTGCAACCCGATCTGCGGGCAGGCCAGATCGTCCAGAATCCGCGCGGCCTGATCGAAATCGTTCAGGAAATACCCCGGCATGTCGTCGGTGTTCAGCGGCTCCAGCGTCAGCGTCAGGGTTGGGGCCTGTGCGACCGCCCATGTCAGGTTTTCGCGAAAGGTCTGTTCGGCCACCGGGCCCCGGGCCACGCCTGCCATCACATGCAGCCGCATCGCCCCCAGCCGTTGCGCAAGATCAGCCCCGCGCAGGAATGTGTCGCGAAACTTGGCCTCTTCGCCCGGCACGGCGGCAAAGCCCCGGTCGCCCGCTGCCCAATTGCCCGGCGGCGCGTTGATCAGCGCCAGTGGCAACCCGGACAGGGCCGCCTGCCAGTCAGAGGCCGAATGATCATAGGGAAACAGGATCTCGGCCCCGTCAAACCCTGCCTGCGCTGCCAGTTCCGGGCGCTGAAGGCTGGGCACCTCGGTGAACAGCATGGTCAGGTTGGCAGCAAATCGGGGCATCAGGTCAGGTCAGCCGAGGGGATGATCGGAAAAAACATGCCGCCAGACCAAACGCCGAACCAGGCGGTGCCGTCAACCTGTTCTTCGCAGCCAAGATCCACCATGCGGTAAAAGGTCTTGCGGTCAATCAACGCCTCCATCCCGGCGCGGATGTGGATATAGGGCGACGGCTCGCCCGTTGCC
>JAFGXY010000013.1 GCA_016936395.1 Paracoccaceae bacterium
CCGCCGCCGCCGCCAGCACCAACGCAATGGTCGAGCCATAGCCCACCAAAGCCGCCACAACCGCCGCTGAAATCAGGGAAATCCGCATGCTACCCCCAAGGTTGCCGCGACGATGACCAGCCCGCGCCGGAACCGCAACCCCCGGATATGAAAACGGCGACGCCCAGGGAGGAGGAGGGGCGCCGCCGCATCATTCCATCCCGGCCAGGGAGGAGGAGGGCCGGGCAATCATCGGTAACCGCGACCCTCGGGAGGAGAAAAGGGCCGCTGTTTTCCGATCTCGTCAGCCCGATCCGAAAACCGGGCAATCACGCGGGGCCATCAGGCCCGAAACTGGTGCGGCGGCCCTCAGGGAGGAGGAGAAGGACCGCCGCGATTCCGACCGGCTCAGGGAGGAGGAGAAGCCGCTCGAACTGTGGTGGGGCCAAGGCCCCGAAGAAGGTGCGGCACCCCCAGGGAGGAGGGGAGAGGGTGCCGCAGTACCGATCAGCCCCAGGGAGGAGGAGGGGGCCTCAGGTATCTCAGAAGAAACGATCGTCTTGCAACGCACGTTTCGTATCAAAGGGCGTCGGCATCAGGGAGGAGGAATGATGCCGACGCTTTTGCTACAGGCCCCGGGGAGGAGGAGTGGGGCCTCGCAAAGAACTTACTTGCCGTAGGCGGCCTCGCTGGAGACCCGCGTTATCATCGACCGATCAATGCCCAGATCTGCCAGTTCGCGGTTCGACAGGGCCTGCAACTCACGTATGGTCTGCTTGAACACCCGGCGTCTTTTCAGCGAAAGGCGCAGGGATGAAAAAATCGTCCCGGCGCGCTTGACCAGTCCCGCGGTCCCTTCCCGGGAAGAATTGACATAGGTCATGGTGCTCTCGCCTTCAAATTTGCAGTCATCAGCATCATTGGTTGCGCTGTTCCTCCCAAAGATGGGGCAATTGCTGCACCTGCACAATAGATAGCGGCTGCAATGCTGTCATGCAACAACCGCATGGCTAGACATCACGATTATGTCATGAATTACAGCGGGTTCGCGCATTTTTTGAGCATTCGGTCAAGACGCGCTTGAGCTTTGCTGCAAACATCGCAACTGTGACGGACAGATGGGCGATATAGGAAATCACCATGACATTTTCTCAAGCCGATGTGATGGCCGCCCTTGGCACGGTGGCGGTGCCCGGGGGCGGGACATTGGCGTCGCGCGATCTGATTCGGGCGCTGACCATAGACGGCGGCACCGTCAGATTCGTCATCGAAGCCGCCACGCCAGAAGAAGCACGGCTGATCGCGGCGCTGCAACCGCAAGCCGAGGCTGCGGTGCGGGCGCTGCCCGGGGTGTCCTTGGTGCAGGCGGTAACCACCGCCCATGGTCCCAGCCCGAAACCCGCCGCCCCGGCCCTGAAGATCGGCCAGCACCCGACCCCGCAACAGGGGGGGCCGCAAAAGTTGTCGGGCATCGACCACATCATTGCGGTCGGCTCTGGCAAGGGCGGCGTGGGCAAATCCACCGTCTCGTCCAACCTTGCCGTGGCGCTGGCCCGTCAGGGCCGTCGTGTCGGCCTGCTGGACGCCGATATCCATGGCCCCAGCCAGCCGCGGATGATGGGCGTCACCCGCCGGCCCGGCAGCCCCGATGGCAAGATCATCGAACCGATCGTGGCCCATGGCGTCACCATGATGTCGCTGGGCCTGATGCTGAAAGACGACGAGGCGGTGATCTGGCGTGGCCCGATGCTGATGGGGGCGCTGCAACAACTGCTGACACAAGTCGCTTGGGGTCGGCTCGATGTGCTGATCATCGACTTGCCGCCCGGCACCGGCGACATTCAGTTGACCCTGTGCCAGCGCACGCAACTGACCGGCGCCATCGTGGTATCCACCCCGCAAGACGTGGCGTTGCTGGATGCCCGCAAGGCGCTGGACATGTTCGCCAAGCTGAAAACCCCCGTGCTCGGGCTGATCGAGAACATGTCCACCTTCTGCTGCCCGAATTGCGGACATGAGACGCAGATCTTCGGCCACGGCGGGGTGCGGGCCGAGGCCGAGAAGCTGGGCCTGCCGTTTCTGGGCGAATTGCCGCTGACCCTGTCGGTGCGCGAGGCCGGTGACAGCGGCACCCCCATCGCGGCCACCGATGCGCCCGAGGCCGAGGCCTATGCCCGTCTGGCCCAACGGCTGATCGCGGGTGGCATGGCCTGACAGGCGGCTTGCGCGGGGCCTGATGGTCGTCCCGGCTGTGCGGCGCAAGGGATGGCGCCGAAAGCGGGTGGGATGGGCTGGGAAACCCCGTTCATGGCGAATCACTCAAACGGGAAAATATGGGAAGCCGGGGCAAAATCCCCGGTTTTCTGCCTTTCTGGGCCTGCGAAGGGCCGTTTTGGCAAAGGGATCACTTGATCCGTGCAACTTTTTTCCTATCGGTGGGCAAGCCTGGGAAAGTCTGGTCCGCACAACATGTAGGGCTCATGCTGGCCCGGTTGTCTATCCGTGCCAAAGAACCTCAGAAATGACCCACAATATGCTGTTTCACGCTTGGTCCTGAAACCAAATCTGCCCACTTTGGCCCGCACTTTCCCGTTGATTCCCAGCCTATCCCATGTCATCTCTTGTGCATCGAGACGGGCAGTACGAACAGCAGCGGCAGCTTCAAGACCGCAAACAGGCGAAAAGTCAGGCTTCATACAGGCAGCCCCGTTTAGACAAACAGATCCGGCGCGCGAGCGAGCAGACATCTCCCCCAGGTGGCGCGCGTAGCTGGACGCCCAGTGATGGGACAGGCGGCGGATCAAGCAGTGGCAGCAGCTTGATCCGCCGTACGCATTTCTGGGGGCGTGCAGGGCCCCCGCAACGACGAAAGGGCGCAAGCCAGGGACGATGTCAGAAACGTTTCGCGGCGAATACTACCAAAAGGTAGATTCCAAAGCCCGGGTATTGATCCCGGCCGCGTTTCGTCGTGTCCTTGATGCAGGCGACACCCGCACCCCCGACAGCCCCCGCACCCGCATGGTGATCGTCTATGGTGGCAAGCACCGCCAGCATTGCGACTGCTATTCGATGGCCGGGGCCGATGCCTTGGCCCAGCTGGTTGAATACATTCCCCTTGGCAGCAAAGACCGCACCCGAGCCGAACGCGACCTGATCACCCGCTCTGCCACCGTCGAGGTGGATGACGATGGCCGTATCGTTCTGCCCGCGCCCGTGCGCGAAAAGCTGGGCCTGACGCCCGAGATGATCAAGGACGGCATTGAATCCGTCCTTGCCGGCACCAAGGAACGCTTTGGCCTGTGGCGGGCAGACACCTATCGCGCCGTCCAGCAAGACGACGACGACGATGACGAAGGCGAGGATGTCCTTACCGTTGTTGGCCGATATACCAAGCCTAACCTGAGGTTGGTTAACAATGCCGATGCAGGCTGACCCACAAGGGGACCGCGATCCGCATATTCCGGTGCTCTTGCGCCCCATTCTGGACCTTTGCGCCCCGATCGGCGGACTTTGGCTTGACGGCACCTTCGGGGCAGGGGGCTATTCGCGCGCGCTGCTGGACGCGGGCGCCCGCGTGATCGGCGTCGACCGCGACCCGCTGGCGCTGCAAATGGCGGCAGGCTGGCGCGATACCTATGGCGACCGGCTGACGCTGGTGGCCGGCACGTTTTCCAATCTTGACCAATACGCCCCGGAACCGCTGGACGGCGTGGTGCTGGATCTTGGCGTGTCGTCCATGCAGCTTGACCAGCCCGAGCGTGGCTTCTCGTTTCAGAAGGACGGCCCGCTGGACATGCGCATGTCGCAAGACGGCCCCTCTGCGTTTGATCTGGTCAACACCGCCGACGAGTCCCGGCTGGCCGACATCCTTTATTACTACGGCGAAGAACGCGCCTCACGCCGCATCGCCCATGCCATCGTCGAACACCGCGCCCGCGCGCCCATTGAAACCACGCTGCAACTGGCCGAGATCGTTGCCCGCTGCCTGCCGCGCCCGAAACCCGGTCAAAGCCACCCCGCCACCCGCAGCTTTCAGGCGATCCGCATCGCCGTGAACACCGAATTTGCCGAACTTGCCGAAGGGCTGATGGCGGCCGAGCGGGCGCTCAAACCCGGTGGCCTCTTGGCCGTGGTCAGCTTTCACAGCCTCGAAGACCGCATCGTCAAGCGGTTCTTCCAACTGGCCAGCGGCCACGACCCCAACGCCAACCGCTATGCGCCGCAGACCGCCGTCACCACCGCGCGATTTGATCTGGTCACCAAGCGCGCCGTCGGCCCGGATGAGGCCGAATTGGCCGATAACCCGCGTGCGCGCTCGGCCAAGCTGCGCATCGGCAGACGCACCGCTGCCGCCGCCCAAAGCCTTGATCCGGTCGACCTTGGCCTGCCGGAACCACCCCAGAAGAAAGGACGCCGCTGATGCGACCTGTCATTTACGTCCTGTCGTTTCTTGCCGTTCTGGGCCTTGGCTTTTGGGCCTACCGCGCGCATTACGACACCCGCGAGGCCCTGCGCGATGTGTCCGCGCTGAATACCGAGATTGCGGGCCTGCGCGAGGCATTGGCCCTGCAACGCGCCGAATGGGCCTACCTGAACCGCCCCGACCGGCTGCGCGAGCTTGCATCGTTGAACTTTGACCGGCTTGGCCTGTTGCCGCTGGAGCCGACGCAGTTTGGCGACGCCGCCAACCTGTCTTACCCGCCCGCCGAAGAAATGTTCGGCCGGATCGACAATTCCGTGATGGTGATTGGCGAGCAAACCGCCGAGGAGGACCCGCTGTGATCCGCACCCCGCTGCGCCCGTTGGCGCGTATTCTCAGGGCCCGCGCCATTGGCGAAAACCCTGACATCATCGAACGGGAAAACCTGCGCCTGCGGCATGAACAGATGCGCGACGCCGCGCGCGCCCGCGCCGAAGTGCGCCTGCTGATCCTTGGGGTGGCGTTTTTCGTGGCGTTTTCCACCATCGGCGCGCGCATGGGCACGCTGGCTGCAACCGAACCGTCCGAGCCCCGCGCCTCGGCCTCGGGGGCTGAAATCCTCGCCCAACGCGCCGATATCACCGACCGCAACGGCCGCATCCTTGCCACCAACATGCTGACCCATGCACTGTATGCGCATCCCAAGGACTTGGTCGATCCCGCCCGTGTGGCCCGCGATCTGGCCGGGATTTTTCCGGAAATGAACGCCGAAGACCTGACCCGCCGCTTTACCGATGGCCGCAGTTTCATGTGGCTGCGCAAGGTCTTGTCGCCCGAACAGATGCAGGCGGTGCATGATATTGGCGACCCCGGCCTGCTGTTTGGCCCGCGTGAGATGCGCATCTATCCCAACGGTCAATTGGCCGCGCATGTGCTGGGCGGGGCCTCTTTTGGTGCCGAAGGCGTGCACAGCGCCGAGGTGATCGGCACCGCAGGCGTCGAACGCGCCATGGACGCCCGTCTGCGTGACCCAGGTCAGGCCGGCACGCCGCTGGAATTGTCGATTGACCTGACGGTGCAGGCCACGGTCGAAGAAGTGCTGGCCGCCGGCATGTCGATGATGAACGCCAAAGGCGCTGCCGCCATCATCATGGATGTGCGCACCGGCGAGATCGTCTCGATGGCCAGCCTTCCGGCCTTTGACCCCAACAACCGCCCCAACCCGGTCTTGCCCAAGGATGGCGAACCCGGCGACAGCCCGCTGTTCAACCGCGCTGTGCAGGGCGTGTATGAGCTTGGCTCGACCTTCAAGATCTTTGCCGTGGCGCAGGCGATGGAATTGGGGCTGGTCACCCCCGACAGCATGGTCGACGCCAATGCGCCCATGCAATGGGGCAAGTTCCGGATCAAGGAGTTTCAGGGCAAGAACTATGGTCCGCTGCTGTCGGTGACCGATGTCATCGTGAAATCGTCCAACGTCGGCACCGCCAAAATGGCCCTGCGTATCGGCGGCTTGCGCCAGCAGGCCTTTCTCAAGTCGCTGGGCATGTTTGAGGCAACCCCGGTCGAGCTGATCGAGGCCCCCGGCGCCAAGCCGCTGTTGCCGCCGAAATGGTCGGACATCGTGACCATCACCACCTCTTACGGACATGGCATGTCGGCCAGCCCGCTGCATCTGGTCACAGCCTATGCCACCATCGCCAATGGCGGCATCACGGTGAAGCCGACCTTGCTGAAGCAAACCGCGCCGCGCCCCGGCACCCGTGTGATGCGCGAAGAAGTGGCCGATGCCGCCGTCTCGATGCTGCGTCAGGTCGTCACGCGCGGCACCGCCAGCCTAGCCGAGGTTCCGGGCTATGAGGTCGCGGGCAAGACCGGCACCGCCGACAAGCCAAAGCGCACGGGCGGTTATTACAAGGACAAGGTGATCAATACCTTCGCCTCGGTGTTTCCGGCGTCAGACCCGCGCTATGCCGTGCTGGTCACGCTGGACGAACCGGTCGAAACCTCGGGCACCGAACCGCGCCGCACCGCCGGCTGGACCGCCGTTCCCGTCGCTGCCGAGATCACCCGCCGCATTGCCCCCCTGCTGGGCCTGCGGCCAGTGGTTGAAGCCGCCCCCTTCGATGGGCTAACAGCCGTCCACAACTGAACCGGGGGCAACCATGGGACCACACCGCGCACGCGTATCGGCTTTGGGCCTTGCCCCGAAACTGGGCGAAGACCGCGTGCTGACCGGCATCGCCATCGACAGCCGCGCAGTCCGTCGCGGCTTCATGTTCGCAGCCCTTCCCGGCAGCCGGGTGCATGGCGCAACCTTTGCCGGCACCGCCATCGCGCAAGGCGCCGCCGTCATCCTGACCGATGCCGAAGGCGCACGGCTTTTGCCTGACACCGATCTGCCGGTGATCGTGGTCGAAGACGCGCGCGAAGCGATTGCCCGGGCCGCAAGCCTGTGGTTCGGTGCCCAGCCCGCCCGCATGGTCGCCGTCACCGGCACCAACGGCAAGACATCCGTCGCCACCTTCACCCGGCAGATCTGGGAGGCGCTGGACCACCCCGCCATCAACATCGGCACTACCGGGGTTGAGGGCGCTTGGCACGCCCCCTCCAGCCACACCACGCCTGACCCGATCACGCTGCACGCCATGCTTCATGCCGCAGCCGGGGCCGGTGTCACCCATGCCGCGATGGAGGCCTCCTCTCACGGCCTTGACCAGCGCCGGCTTGACGGGGTGCACCTCTGCGCCGGGGCCTTTACCAACCTGACGCAAGACCACCTCGATTATCACCACACGATGCAGGCCTATTTCGACGCCAAGGCCGCGCTCTTTACCCGGCTGATGCCCGGCGATGCTGTCGCTGTCATCAACCTGAACGGGGCCAAAGGGTCGGACATGGCCGAACTGGCCCTGTCGCGGGGCATGCGCGTGCTGACCGTCGGCCATGGCGACGGGGCCGACCTGCGCCTGCTGTCGCAGCGCTTTGATGCCACAGGCCAGGACCTGCGCTTTGCGTGGCAGGGCCAACCCTTCCTGACCCGGCTTAACCTTGTCGGCGGCTTTCAGGCCGAAAACGTCGCCGTCGCCGCGGGCCTTGCCATCGCTTCGGGCGATGATCCGCAGGCGGTGTTCGCAACCCTGCCGAAACTGACCGGCGTGCGCGGCCGCATGCAGCTTGCCGCCACCCGAACCAACGGGGCTGCCGTCTATGTCGATTACGCCCATACCCCCGACGCCATCGAAACCGCCCTGCGCGCGCTGCGCCCGCATGTGATGGGCCGCATCGTCATTGTCTTCGGCGCGGGCGGCGACCGCGACAGCACCAAGCGTCCGTTGATGGGGGCCGCAGCCAGCGCCCATGCCGACGTGGTCTATGTCACCGATGACAACCCCCGCTCCGAAGACCCCGCCGCCATCCGCGCCGCGATCATGGCCGCCTGTCCCGACGCGACCGAGGTCGGCGACCGCGCCGAAGCCATCCTGCGCGGCGTCGATTGCCTGCAACCGGGCGATGCGCTGCTGATCGCCGGCAAGGGCCATGAAACCGGCCAGACCATCGCCGGGCAGGTCTATCCGTTTGATGATGTCGAACAGGCCAGCATCACCGTCGCTGCCCTCGATGGGGTAATCTGATGCCCGCCCCGCTCTGGACCTCTGCCGACGCCGCCGCTGCCACCGGGGGGCAGGCCACCGCCCCATGGCAGGCGACGGGCGTCTCGATCGACACCCGCAGCCTGCAACCGGGCGATCTGTTCGTTGCCCTCAAAGACGCCCGCGACGGCCATGATTTCGTGGCGCAAGCCTTGGAAAAAGGCGCTGCCGCCGCCCTTGTCACCCACCGTCCCCAGGGCGTCGCCGCGGATGCGCCGCTGCTGATCGTGGCTGACGTGCTGCAAGCCATTGAAAAGCTGGGCCTAGCCGCCCGTGCCCGCACCAAGGCCCGCGTCGTGGGCATCACCGGATCGGTCGGCAAGACCTCGACCAAGGACATGCTGCGCGCCATCCTTGGCGGGCAGGGCCGCGTGCATGCGGCCGAAGCCAGCTACAACAACCACTGGGGTGTTCCGCTGACGCTGGCACGGATGCCCGCCGACGCCGACTTTGCGGTGATCGAGATCGGCATGAACCACCCCGGCGAAATCGCCCCCTTGGCGCGCATGGCCCAGCCGCATGTGGTGATGATCACCACCGTCGCCCCCGCGCATCTGGAAGCCTTTGCCGATGTCGAGGCCATCGCCCAGGAAAAGGCGTCGATCATCGAAGGCCTTGTGCCCGGCGGTACCGCTGTGCTGAACGCTGATCTGCCCACCACGCCCATCCTGCTGGCCAAGGCCGCCGCCATGGGCGCAAGGGCCATTCTGTTTGGCACCGATGCCGCGGCCGAGTATCGCCTGACCAGCGCGCAGGTGACCGCGGACGCGACCGTGGCCCGCGCCACCCGCAACGGCACCGCGCTTTTGTTCAAGGTCCGCACCCCCGGCCGCCACTTCGCGGTGAACGCACTTGGCGCGCTTGCCGTGGCCGAGGCGCTTGGCTGCGACCCCACCATCGCCGCCTGTGATATCGGCAACTGGCAGCCCCCCATCGGGCGAGGCACCCGCGAGACCATTCTGCTGGACCGTGTCGACGAGACCCATTTCCAGCTGATCGACGACGCCTTCAACGCCAACCCGGCCTCGATGGCCGCCAGCCTTGACGTGCTGATCGCCGCCCAGCCCGAACATGGCGTGGGCCGCACCCATCAGGGCCGCCGCATCGCCATTCTGGGCGACATGCTGGAACTCGGGCCCACCGAGACCGCGCTGCACGTGGCCATCGCCCGCCACCCCGGCCTTGCTGCGATCGACACCATCCATTGCGTCGGCCCCCGGATGCGCGCGCTGCATGCAGCCCTTCCGCGCGCCCAACGCGGCCAATGGGTCGAAACCGCGCCCGAGCTTGCGGCGCAGGTCCGCCATCTGGTCGATGCGGGCGATATCGTTCTGGTCAAGGGATCCAAAGGCATCAAGGTCAGCCTTGTCGTTGACGGCTTTCGCAAAATGGGCCAAGGCACCCCCCCAAAGGAAGGGACTGCGTAAATGTTGTATCTGCTGACCGAGTTCTCTGCCGGGGGGGATGTGTTCAACCTGTTTCGCTACATCACCTTCCGCGCGGGCGGGGCTTTCCTCACCGCCCTGATCTTCGGCTTCATGTTCGGCCAGCCCCTGATCAACATCCTGCGCCGAAAGCAGGGCAAGGGTCAGCCGATCCGTGACGATGGCCCGGCCAGCCATTTTGCCAAGGCGGGCACCCCCACCATGGGTGGGTTGCTGATCCTGTCGGCACTCCTCGTCTCCACCCTGCTCTGGGCGCGGCTCGACAACCCCTACGTCTGGATCGTGCTGCTGGTCACGCTGGCCTTCGGTCTGATCGGCTTTGCCGACGACTACGCCAAGGTCAGCAAGCAAAACACCAAGGGCGTGTCCGGCAAGATCCGTTTTTCGGCGGGCCTTGTGATCGCCGGTCTGGCCAGCTTTGCCGCCGCCAGCTTTCATCCCGCCGACCTGACCCAGCAACTGGCCTTTCCGTTCTTCAAGGATCTGCTGTTGAACCTGTGGTGGTTCTTCATTCCGTTCGGCATGATCGTCATTGTCGGTGCCGCCAATGCGGTGAACCTGACCGACGGGCTCGATGGCCTTGCCATCATGCCGGTGATGATCGCCGCCGGCACCTTTGGCGTGATCGCCTATGTGGTCGGCAACGCCAATTACACCCAATACCTAGGCGTCCACTTCGTCCCCGGCACGGGGGAGTTGTTGATCTTCTGCGCCGCCCTCTTCGGTGGCGGCATGGGGTTCTTGTGGTATAACGCCCCCCCGGCGGCGGTGTTCATGGGCGACACCGGCAGCCTTGCCCTTGGCGGCGCGCTGGGGGCCATCGCCGTCTGCACCAAGCATGAAATCGTTCTGGCCATCGTTGGCGGTCTGTTCGTGGTCGAGGCGTTGTCGGTGATCATTCAGGTGCTGTATTTCAAACGCACCGGCAAGCGGGTGTTTCTGATGGCCCCGATCCACCACCATTTCGAGAAAAAGGGCTGGGCCGAGCCGCAGATCGTGATCCGCTTCTGGATCATCAGCCTGATCCTCGCCCTGATCGGCCTCGCCACCCTCAAGGTCCGCTGACAGCCTCCCGTCCGCCAAATCCGCCCAACCCACCCCCGACACCTCAAACCCATCGCCCCCCTCCCCCCTTGCGGGGGGGGGGTGGGGTGGGGGGGGCCGAGCGGCC
>JAFGXY010000014.1 GCA_016936395.1 Paracoccaceae bacterium
GGGGGGATTACCGGGCCAGCTCCCGTCCCGCCAGAGGGGTCCCTTTTGCACGCCGATCAGGGGTCCCAATTGGATGCCGATTGACACCCAGATGAGGTGAAAAGTCTCTTGATCTCATCTCCGCCAGGCTTGTCACTCGATCTGCAGTTCTCGATGCTCTAACCGGTCAAACTGGTGAAAAAGTGAGATTTTCCGTAAACTGCCGCCTTCGGGCGGCAGTTTTTTTCAGAACTTTCGATGGTCATTTGATCTGTGGGAAATGGCCATTTCGGGTGTCGAGCCGATTTTGCGCTTTAAAAAACCAAATAAATACAGTTAGTTAACTGGAGGCGCCGGCGCCCAATGGTCATTTATTGGTGTTTCCGACATGTCAGCTTCCCACTGTTGAAGTGGCGTGCGGCCGTTCAATCCGGAATGCGGCTCATTGTGATACACGTCAGCAATCAGAAGAGCGATGACAACGGCCGTCTGATCTTCGCTCAAGCAGGCGCGCTTTTCTGCTTCATGGTCACCGCGTTCCTCAATGCTGCCAAACGTGCGCCCCGAGAGATACTGTAAGAATCTCTGATTGACGGTGCGGAAGAACCGTTCAATGAAACCGCGCATCGAGGGTGCGCCGGCGATCATCTGGATTTTGTTGATGCCAGCATCAGCACATGCAGATGTAAAGGCTCCAGATTTGAAAGCTGGAAAGGTTCACATTGCACAGTTCTCAGTGAAAATTATCAGCCTAACAGGCTCAGTTCTGGGTGAAAATCAACAGGCTTGAGCTTCACGGCGCACGGGAAGCACCCGCCCACCGCTGACGCGGACGAAGACCACGACGACTGAGCAAGGAAGGAGCCAGCTAGGCCCCTTTTCTGTGTCGGTGGCTTGCCGTGGCTTCGAAGACACTCCGAAGGGCTACCCCGTGTCAGCGGGCAACCCTTTGCATGTGCAATAGCGGGTACAATAACGCGATTCTATGGCGGGGCAAAATCAGCCTTTTCGCTAGTCTTTTCAGCTAATTAGGGTGACTGGCGGAGGGGACGGGCCTGACTTCCAACCTTCTCCACTTTAAGTCGTTGTTTTCATTACGAACGGTTCGTCGCTTTGGGCCCGGCCGCGGAGACAAAGCGGCCGTTCTTGTCGCCGTGCCAAATCAATGGCGCTGCCGGTCATGTCAAATGTCATGACGTGGTGTCGCCGTTCAGCGGCAGATCGTAGAGACGCGCGAGGCGTTCGGGTTGCAGGGCGACCAAAGCCGGACCGGTCCATGTCCTGCCGGCCGCGTCCAAGGTCATCACGCGGGTGGCGAGCCTCGCGGCATGGGCGGGTTCGTGGGTCGATAGGATGAGGCCGAGGCCCCCGGCGGCGAGGCGCTCCAATCGCTCCATCAGGCGGTGGCGGTTGCCCCAATCGAGCGAGGCGGCGGGCTCGTCCAGCACCAGCAGCGGCGTGTCCTGCACGATGGCCCGCGCGATCAGGACCATCTGGCGCTGGCCGCCGGACAACTCGGTCACCGGCCGCCCGGCCAGCGGACCGAGCCCCATGCGGTCAAGCGCGGCCCGGGCCAGGTCGCGGTCTGCAGCCGAGGGGCGGGCGAAGGCCGGAAGGCGGGCTGTGCGCGCCATCAGCACCACGTCGAGCGCGGTGAAGGCGAAGGGAACATGCAGGGACTGCGGGACCAGAGCTACGGCGCGGGCGATCTCGATCCGCGACAGGGCCGCGACGTCCCGGCCGGACAGTCGGACGTTGCCAGCCTGGGCAGGAATCAATCCCATGAGCGTGCGGAACAGCGTTGTCTTGCCGGCGCCGTTCGGACCCAGAATTGCCAGGACGTCGCCTGACCCGACCCGCAGTTCGATACCGGTGGCAATGGCGCGCCCCCGGTGGCCGATCGCGAGACCTTCGGCCTCGATCAGGGGGGTCACGCCCATTCCCGCCGCCCCCGCGCCAAGAGCCAGACAAAGACCGGCGCGCCGATCAACGCGGTCAGCACGCCCAGCGGCACCTCCATTGTCGCCACCGACCGCGCCGTCGTGTCCACCAGCACAAGGAATGTCGCCCCGAGGATCAGGCTGGCGGGCAGCAGCCGGTCGAAGCGCGCGCCAACGAGGAAGCGCGCCATATGCGGCACCATCAGCCCGATCCAGCCGATGATGCCCGAGATCGCCACGGCGGTCGCGGTCACCAGCGTGGCGCAGAGGATCACGAGAAGCCGCAGCCGCCCGGTTTCCACCCCGAGCGCGCGCGCCTCGTCCTCGCCCATCGCCATCACGCCGATGCGCCAGGCAAGCGCGATCAGCGGCACGAGGCCCGCGACGACCGGCAGGACCGCCAGGGTCAGGTCGCCCGGTTTCACGCCCGCGAGGCTGCCCAGCAGCCAGAATGTGATGGCGGGTAGCTGCTGGTCGGGGTCGGCGAGGATCTTGACGACCGAAATACCCGCCGACGCGAGCGCACCGAGCGCGATGCCGGTCAGAACCATGACCAGCACTTCGGCCTGGCCGCGCAACAGCGCCGCAACGCCGATCACCATGGCCACGGTCGCAAGACCGCCCGCGAAGCCCATCAGTTGGATCACGATCACGGGCATCGACAGCAGGATGCCCAGCACCGCCCCGAACCCGGCCCCGGCCGAGACGCCAAGGATGTCGGGCGAGACCAGGGGATTGCGAAAGATCGTCTGATAGGCGGCCCCCGCCCCCGCCAGCGCCGCACCCACGAGTGCCGCCGCCAGAACGCGTGGCAGGCGGATGTTGAAGAGCACCGTTGCAGCCGTCGAAGGCTCCGCCGTGCCGGTCAGGCGCGCGCCGACCAGGCGCAGCACCTCGCTTGGCGCGATGGCATAGGGGCCGACCACCGTGCCAAGGAGCAAGGCTGCGACGAGCGCCGTCCCGAGAAGAAGGAACAGCGCAGCCTCGGACAGGCTGCTCCGGGATAGGAGGTTCCGGTCAGTTTCCAAGGAGGCGGTCAAGCGCAGCCGCGTCGGGTTCGACCTGCCAGAAAAGGCGGTGGAACTCTCGAACTTCCGCCCGCAGGTCACCCTCCACGTGATCGGGATAGAGCCTGTGCAAAAGCCAGGTGAGCCCGATCAGCCGGTTGACGGAGGGAGGCGCATCGATCCAGCCGAAGGGCGACGCAGGTGCCAGGAACACGCGCCCGTTCGCCACTGCCGGCACGGACTGCCAGTCCGACTCCGACCCCACCTGGGCGGCAAAGCCCTGGTCGATGGTGATGATCGTATCGGGCGCCCAGCCGATGATCTGTTCCAGCGAGGTGGTCACCAGCCCCTGCGTTTCTGCTTCAACCACGTTGACGGCGCCGACCCGCTCGACGATCTCGGCGTTAATCGAGCCACGGGCGGGCGCTTCCAGGCCCTCGGGGCTGCGGGCAAGATAGACGTGGGGCCGGTCCTCCTCGGGCACCTCGGCGAGCACCGCATCGACGCGGGCCAGCGCCTGTTCGGCATAGCTGGCCAGCGCCTCGCCCCGTTCGGGGACGCCCAGCACCTCGGCCATGGCTCGGATCGCGGCGGGCGTATTGGCAAAGCTGCCGTCGATCAGGATGTAGGGGATGCCGGTCTGTTCGGTGACGCGGTTAGCCAGATCGATATAGGTGGGATTGACCGTGCCGAAATCGACGATCAGGTCGGGCTTGGCCGCAAGCAGCACCTCGAGGTTCACTGTCCCGCCTTGACCGGTCAGCCGCCCCAGTTCGGGCAGATCGTGGGTGGAAGGCAGCAGGAAAGGCATGTCGCTCTCGCGTGGCGCGCGCACCCAGCCCACCATCGTCTCGGGCGCCAGCGCATAAAGCAGGACCGAGGCCGGCGGCCCGGCGGCAAAGACCCGCGTGGGCGTGTCGGGAATGGTGACGGTGCGGCCGGTCGCGTCCACGATCTCGCGGGCGCGGGCTTCCTGGACGAAGGCGAGTGCCATCACGATGGCGAGGAGCGCCGAAACGATCAGTTCACGAAGGGTTACGGGTCTGTCTATGGATTTGCAGCGTTGCATCACGAATGTCCCTTGCATGAGTCGGGTTTAAGGTCGAGCAGCGGCGTGCCCGACACGCAGTCGAGCCCGCGCACGGTGAGGCGGGGGCCGTCGATCGCCACGAGCCGCACCATCGAACTGGCGAGCGGATTGGGCCGGTTGGGCGAGCGCAGGGCGAAGGTGCCCATCGTCTGCCCGTCGTCGCGCGGCGACTGGGTCAGCAGATCCCGGCGCGCGCGTTCCATCCAGTAAAGCACCTGAACGAGGTCGGCGGGCGCCACCCCTTGCAGCGCCGGTATCCAGCGTGGATCGAGGACCAGCGTGCAGTCCGGCCCGCTTTCGGGATCGCCGCGCTTGGGGCACTCGGCGCGGGTCGTCCAGGGTGTCTCGATCCGGCCGATAAAGATCAGCCCGGCATCGCGCGCCTCGGGCACCTCGGCCTTCTGCTCGCCCATGCGGACGGTGGCGTGATCAAGGCTCATGGCTTGCCCACCAGCACATCGGAGGCCTTGATGACCGCGAAGGCCTCATCGCCCACGGCAAGTCCCAGATCGTCGGCCGCGGCTTTCGTGATCGAACTGGTCACGATGACTCCGCCGCCAAGGTCGATCCTGACGATCGTGGTGACCGCGCCGGGATCAATACCGGCAACCTTGCCTTTCAACACGTTTCGGGCACTGAGTTTCATGGTCGGCTCTCCTGTTCGGGTATGGTGATGGTGGGGGGCTCGGGAATGACGGTCACAGGCTGGACACCGTCTGGAACGCGTGGCCCGGTCATGTCGATGGCGCGCCTGACACCTTCGGCAATGGCCGCCGGGCGCTGGCCGATGCCGGCGAAGACGGCTAGATCGGGTGGGCGCGGATCGACCTCGCATAGCTTGTCTGCGATCTCGACAGCGATCCCGTCGCGCAGCATCCCGCGCAACGTGCCGGCGACGGGGGCCGCGACAGGATGCGCCCCGATCCGCGCCAAGATGTCTCTGACTGCGACCGAATCGCCGATGTCGCGCAGCACCGTCAGCGCGCCCGCGACCGGGGCATAGACGATCCGCTCGCGCCCCACACCGTCGATGGCGCGCGGCTCGCCGGCCAGCGCCGCGGTCGGACCGCGCAGGATCACGGCACCCAGATCATCGCCCCATCGCGTCTCGACCGCGACATCGCAGGTCTCGCCGGCCACATGTCCCGGCCCGCAACCGATCGACAGCGCCGCCTGTCCGCGCAGGCGCAGGGCCGCGCCCCGTTTCGCCAGCCGCGCGTCGATGGCGACTGACCAGGACAAGAGGTCAAGCGCCGCGTCGGTGTCCAGCGCCAGGAACGGCACCAGTCCGATTGGACAGCCTGATTGTATCAGGCACTCCGGCGCGACCTTGACGCAGGCAAGACCCGACAGCACCGCTTCCCCGTCCCACCAGACATCGGCGAAGGACATCCTGCGCCGATGCACCTTTGGAGGCACGTCGGCAGCGAGAGCCACGCGCAACCCGGCCCCGTGCAGGCGGTGCGCCACTGCCGATGCGGCTTCCGACGGGCCGAAGACAAGGATCGGCCCCGCGATCATCGCACCGCTGTCGCCTTGAACCGAGCCAGCACCGGCAGCCCCTCGGTCAGCCCCAGGGCAGCGACGGACCGGCGGGTGACAAGCGCGGCAATCTCGCCGGTACCAGCGATGGTGACGCGGACACGCGCGGTGGTCCCGTCTGGACGAACCTCGATCCCCGCCACTGTGCCTGCAAGCGTGTTGAGCGCACTCGTTCCGGTTTCGGACGCCAGCGTCAGCGTCAGCGTCACGTCGCGGTCGAGGATATCGAGCCGGGTTTCCGCCCCCGGCGGCAGGGCCCGGCGCGGAACGGTGACCGTCTGCCCGTCCACCGTCAGCGTTGTCAGCTCCCATTCGGGATCATGCGCCAGAACGCGCGCTGGCAGACCACGCATCGGCGTCACGGCTGGAGCGGGCTGCGGCAGATGCCGGAACACGCCCCAGGCCGACCAGATCAGGATGATCCCGAGGCCGATCTTGAGCGCCTGGCCGGGCACCAGGCCGAGCGCCAGCGCACCGAGGATCGCGCCGATGACGGAGCCCGCGCCGAGGGGCAGGATGGTCGTCCGCCAGACCGCCCGCTCACGCAGGACAGACCCCGTACCGAAGTGCCGCAACAGCCCCACAGCGATGGTCGGCATGCCCACCAGCATCGACATCGACCCCGCTACCTTCACGTCCACGCCGAAGAGCAGGATAAAGACCGGGATGATCAGCTCGCCCCCCGCAACACCCAGAAGGGAGGAAACCAGGCCGATCACCACCCCGCAGGCGGCAGCGACAAGAACCGTGGGGATCAGACCTGTCCCGACCAGCCGGGTCGGTTCGGCGACGAACAGACCCTCGGCGATCAGGACCAACCCAAGCGCCACCAACAGGATCAAGATCAACC
>JAFGXY010000015.1 GCA_016936395.1 Paracoccaceae bacterium
CATCCCGCCATACTTTGCTTTCCACTTGTAGACTGTCGCATCGCTGACGCCATGCTTGCGGCACAGATCGGCGACGGAAACGCCTGCTGTTGATTTATGCGACAGATAGTTTGTAAGACATAGGCTATTAAGACAGATTCGGAGGGTAGAGCATGGCTCGCATCGGATATCAGAGAGTTTCAACACAAGAGCAAAACTTGGCCCGTCAAGACTTGGGGCAGGTGGAGAAGCTGTTCTCAGACAAGGCATCCGGGGCCACAACAGAACGCCCAGCCCTCAAAGAGTTGCTCAGCTATGTCAGGAAGGGCGATGAGGTTGTGTGTTTCAGCATCGACAGGCTTGCCAGAAGCCTAGGAGACTTGCAGGGCATCATCAGTGCAATCACAGACAAAGGGGCTTCTGTAGCCTTCCTCAGTGAGCGCCTGACGTTCTCTTGCGACAAGGACGATGCTTTCTCCACCTTGCAGCTACAGATGATGGGGGCCTTTGCCCAGTTTGAGCGCACTCTCATCTTGAATCGACAGGCAGAGGGCATAGCTAAGGCTAAAGAGGCTGACAAGGGCAAGCCATTGGCTGAGCGCAAGTTCAAAGGGCGTAAGCCAAGCATCAAGGCTGATGAGGTAGCAAGGCTCAGAGAGCAAGGCTTGGGGGCGACAGCGATAGCAGAGGCTCTAGGCATCAGCAGGGCTAGCGTCTACCGCTTCTGAGAATGGACATTCGATGAGGGGCCTTAGCGATAGGGTCCCTTGCTTTTCTCAGGGAAGAATTTCGGGTTGTGGGGCTAGGCTACCGCAATCCAAGACAAATTCTGGAACATGTAAGACAGCGTATACTAGAGTCAGGATACTTAAGTGTTATACTGTATCATGATTATTTCATAATCAACTACAAGCTTAAATCTTAAAACTCTAGTATTTTAAAGTTCTATATCTAGAGATGATTTTTGAGTTTTCAAGGGGCGGGCTCAAAAAAATCTGATGAATCTTGTAAGTATGTGATAATAAATGAAAGAATTTTTTCGATAAGCCCTTGACAATGTTTGTTGTGGAAGAAAGCGACAGCTTTCGTATGGACACTAGAACTGGGACTATATGGGACACTAGGCGTCTCATAAGTATCTGAAAAATAACAATTAAAAAAGAAAATGCAGAACCGGTATATCTACTGACGCCAGAACCGGGCATGGGTGGCAAACCGCCCCTGCAATTTGGCCAGCGCCGGGTTCATCAGCCCCGGATGCGGCAGCGGGCCCTGCGACAGCCGGTCCACCGCCACCTCTGGCGGGCAAGCGCGGCGCGACAGCGGGTCGTAATAGCGCGGATAGGCGATCAGCGCGGCATGGACCAGGGCGTCAAGCGTCGGGCGTGGCAGGCGGCTGCCATCGTGCGCGCGCAAGCGGCGTTCGGGGATGGGGCCAAGATCGCGGGTCAGGCCCCAACCGGCATAAAACGGGGTGCCAAGGCAGGTGACAGGCTTGCCCCGCAGCAGCGCCTCGAACCCCAACAGGCTGGTCATGGTCCAGACTTCGTCACAGGCCAGAATCAGGGCAATGGGATCGGCCTTTGTTGCAACGACATCGGCCAAGCCATTCAGATCGTTGTCAGAAATCGCGCCTTTTCGCAACCCTGCCTCGACATCCGGATGCGGTTTGTAAACCAGCACCGCCTGCGGATGCGCCGTGCGCGCTGCCTGCAGCAGCGCAAGGTTGTGGCGCACTGTGCCCCCGCCTGTCAGGATCGACGCATCATCTTCGACCTGCCCGGGCACCAGAATCCGGTAGCCTGCGGGCAAGTCGGGCACCGACCCCGGCAGGTTGTATTTTGACAGACCCAGCGCCACCAGACGGTCGCGCAACCGGGCCGCGCGGGCCAGACCGCCGGGCGTCGGCGGCGACAGGATCAACCGCTCGAGGCGGCTTTCTCGGGCCGGGTCATAGTAGATGCCCAGATCATCGGTGACCAAGGACAACGGCGGCACAAGGTCAGCCCCAAGCCCGCGTGAGCGCAGAAACCCGTCCTCGACGCGGCGGATCACCGGCGCGGTCAGGCCTTGCGGTTCCTTGCCCGCCCAGACCAGCACCGGGCGCGGCTGTGGCCCTTTCGGCGTGTCGTTGAAAACCAGCGGTTTTTCCTGCCCGAACACCGCTTGCAACCGCCCGCGCTTCCACAGCCGCATGCCGACGGCGATATGGCCGTGGCGGTCTTCGCGAAAGGCGCGCACATCGGCCTCCAACTGATCCAGCGCCTCTTCCAGGGGGCACAGCCGGTCACGGCAGGGGTCATACCATGTGGGGGCAAGGATCATCGCGGCGGCAAACAACTGGGCCTTGGTCAGGCGACGCCCGCGGCGGGGGATCGGCACCTCATCCTGGGTCAGCCCCCAACCGGCATAGAACGGCTGGCCAAATACGTGCGGGCGGTGACCGGCCAATATCGCCTCGAACCCCAGTTGCGACGACACGGTATAGACCGCAATCGCGCCCTCCAGCAGCGGCCAGGGTGATACCGGGTCGGCCAGCAGGCTGACCCGATCCGACGCATCCGCCGCACTGAAATGCCCGGCGCGCAGGCCCAGCACGGTTTCGGGATGCACCTTGATCACGATGCGCGCCTGCGGATGGTCGTCCTGCGCCCGCGCCAGCATCTGCGCGAAGGTCTGCGCATCGGCCCCGCCATGGCGCACCGACGCATCGCCGCGCGTCTGGTCAACGACCAGCACATAGCCGGGGCGCGGACAGGGCAAGGTGGGGTCATGCAGATTGTATTTTGACAATTGGTGCATCTGAATACGGCCAATTGCATCCCTTGCCCGCGCCAAAAGGTTTGAATCATCCAAGTGATGGGTTGCCAGCAGATGCTCTAGCCGAGACGGCGAGGCTGCATCGAAATGCACCCCCACCGGGTCGATCAGCAGGCCCAGCCGTCCAGACCCCAAACGCCCCGGCTTGATCGAGCGCAGGAAGGCATCCTCCAGCCGGATCAGCGGCACAGCCTTGCGCGCAGCCATCGCCTCACCGCGCCGGGCATAGGGGCTGCGCCCCCAGACCACCACGCCATCATCGGGGCCGGGCAGCCCCAGCCGCATGTCATGGCCCGCAAGCGCCATGATGCGGCGCAGCTGGCGATCACGCAAGAAACCCGCGTTGTAATAGCAAAGCCGCCGGGGACGATCCTCGGCGGCCTGCGGTCGTGCGTCGGGTTGCGGTGCCAAGGCCCGGGCCTCAGTCGCCGGAACCGATGTTGGAGAGGCCGGTTGCCGCCCCGGCGGTTCCGGTGATGGCCGACAGTGTCTTTTGCCATTGCACGAAGGGGGCCTCGGTCACGTAGACCGTGTCACCGTCGCGCACGATGAAATCGCGGGCCTCGAACATGCCGGTCGGCTGGGTCAGGTCCAGTACATAGACCATTCGCTGATCGCCCTGAAGGTCGTTGCGCCCCAGCACGGCATTGGCAATTTCGGCCGGTTCGTTGCGGAACACAAACACGCCGGTCGGGTCCGCCAGATTGGTGTTCAGTCCGCCGACGATGGCGATGGCTTCGATGGCCGACAGGGTCTGGGTTTCGAACGGCACGCGGTTCTGCGCGCCGGTTGCGCCCAGGGCCACAAAGGCGCGGGTGTCGCGTTCCACCACGATCTTGTCACCCGGACGCAAAGCAACATCCAGCGACGGGGTGGCATACAGGTCTTGCAACCAGACCTTTCCGCTGTGCTTGCCTCGGGTGACCCGGATCAGGGCAACCTCGGGCTCGATCGCCACACCGCCGGCGCGGGCGATCATTGCCGACAGCGTGCGGGTGGGCCGTTCGATTGCATAGACGCCGGTTGACGCCACGGCCCCCTGGACGGTCACGGTTGACCCATCGCCTGCAAGGCGCTGCACGGTCACCTGCGGGTCGGGGGTCTGGCTGTCCAGCTTGCGGGTGATCGCCTGACGCAAGCCTTCGGGCGTTTGCCCCGCGGCCTTGATCCGCCCGGCATAGGGCACGAAGATGTAGCCCTGACCATCAACCTGCACCTCGTCCAGCGCGCTGACACGCTGGCCGGTGTTGCCCAGAAGCGGGTCGTCGCGGACGTTTTCAAAGATGGTCAGGCCCAGCGTATCGCCGGGGGCAATGCTGTCAGACCCGATCACGCCCGCATTGCGAAAGGCGGCCGAGAACCCGAAGGCGGGCATCACTGCCGTGGCGCGCGTGACGCGCTGGTTGACGCTGACGATGAAGGCATCGCCTTCTTGCAGCACCGACCCCTTGAATATTTCCGACTTGTTGGGCCCAGACCTTGGCAGGCTGCACGCTGCGGTGGACGCAACCAATGCAACCAGAACAAGGGCTTTCGCCCCCCGTAACGTCGTCGCTTTCACTGCTCGGGCTCCTTTGACTGGATTTGCCTCAAGTTTTGTCCGCAAGGTTACAGAATGATTTGAGAAATTGCCAGCCCCGGCTTTCCCGGTCAGTTCACCAGTTGCAACTGTTGCCGTGGTGCCGCGCTGCCCGAGGTCAGCGCATCATAGGGGTCTTCGGTCGACAGCATCATGTCGACCACCTGACGCAGCACTTCGCGCCGCCCGCGCGCGCTGTAAAAGCCGCCGGTGATCTGGCTGGTTTCCAGCAGATAATGCCGATACTCGCGATAGGCGCGGGCGTCGGGGCGCTTTGGATGGGCAAAAAACTCGGCCAGCGGTTGATGCGACACAAATTCGGGCTTGGCATAGACCGCCGCCCCAAAGGTTTTCAACGGCATGGCGCGCCATAACACCTGCTGGCCAGCGGTAGAGTTGACGGTCACTGCACTGCGGGCGTGGTTCAAGAGCTGCGCAAGCTTGCCGCCGCGCACGAAATGCACCCGATCCGCGATGCCGTGCTGGCGGGCCAGACGCCGCAACTCGGCCTTGATCGGCGCGCGACCATCCTCCAGCGGATGGGCCTTGAACACCAGATGGTGATGCGTGGCGGCACCCTTGGCAAAGCCTTCGATCACCACTGCCAGAAATTCGGCCATGGTGGAAAACGGTGAATGGTTGCGAAAGCTGGCGTCGTGTTCCAGTTGCAACAGCACCAGATGATAGGGAAAGCCGCCGTGCCGGATACGATGCTCGGCCAGCATCCGCTCCCACCGGTGCAGCGGCAGCAGCACAAGGCGGCGGCAATACAGCAGGAATTCCTGCCAGACGGTCAGGCTGCGATGCGGGCGGAAATTGCGGAACTCGCGAAAGCCGGTCAGCACGAACCAATGATACAGCGCGCCCCAGCCGATGTGCTGGCGCATGTCACCCCACAGCGCCGGGGCTTCGGGCTGGTCAAGTTCGGCGCGGGCAAGGGCGGCTTGCATCTGTGCCACGGTCATCTGCATCAGGCGCGAATGGCCGTTGGCGCCGCCGCGTTCATAGGTGACCCAATACGGGCGCAGATAGCCTTCCTCGAACACATGCACGGTCACGCCCGCCGCATTGGCCGCGCGGATGGCGGCGGCATGAATGGGCCGAGTATCGCCATACAGCACCAAATCGGTGATGGCGCGGTCTGCCAAAAGCTGCGACACGTGGTCTGGCCAATCTTCGGACAGGCCACGATAGGCGATGAATGTGTCGTCGGCGGGCCAGAACGCCCGGTCGCCCCGGTTGAAGCCGATGCGCAGCACCTGCGCGCCCGTCGCCCGCAGCATCCGCCCCAGCCGCTGAAAAAACGGGCCATGCGGCCCTTGCAGGAACAGGAAACGGCGGTTGTCACCGGTGATGCGCATCATGCCCTGTCGTCTGGTTGCCTGCGTCTGTGATAGGGCAGGTGTCACGTCGGCGTTACCCCTAACGCGATGGCGCGGCGAATTTGAGGCGTCTTTTGCGCGGCCTTGCGTCACGGGCAGGGCCGCGTTAGCACCTTGGCAAAGGAGAATGGCGATGTTCACAGGGATTGTCACCGATATCGGTGAGGTGGTGTCGGTCGAACAGCAGGGCGATCTGCGCGCCCGCATTGCGACCGGGTATGATGTGTCGGGCATCGACATCGGGGCCTCGATCGCGGCGGATGGGGTCTGCCTGACGGTCATCGCCAAGGGCAGTGCCCCACGCAACTGGTATGAGGTGCAGATTTCGGCCGAAACCGTCAGCAAGACCAATATCGCAGGCTGGCAACCGGGATCGCGCATCAATCTGGAACGCGCGCTGAAGGTGGGCGATGAGTTGGGCGGGCATATCGTTTCCGGCCATGTCGATGGCGTGGCGGTGGTCGAGCGGGTGGTGCCCGAGGGCGGCAGCCTGCGGGTGACCTTTCGTGCGCCCGAGGCTTTGGCGCGGTTCATTGCGCCGAAGGGGTCGGTTGCGCTGAACGGCACATCGCTGACCGTGAACGAGGTCGAGGGTGCCAGCTTTGGCATCAACTTCATTCCGCACACCCAAGCCGCAACGACCTGGGGCAGCGTCGCCGTGGGCGACCGGGTGAACCTTGAGGTGGATACCATGGCGCGCTATGTCGCCCGCTTGCGTGAGTGGGACTAGGCATCGGTCGGCGGGCCCCCCCGTGACCTTTTGCATAGCCTGCTTGCGCGGCCTGCCTCTGGCCATTGGGGCCGGGGCGCGGTAAGGGCAGAAAACGCCGGCTCAGGAAACGCGACATGACCGATTATTCCGACGCGATCTCGTCCATCGAAGAGATCATCGACGACGCCCGCAATGGCCGGATGTTCATTCTGGTGGACCATGAAGATCGTGAAAACGAAGGCGATCTGGTGATCCCGGCGCAGATGTGCACACCTCAGGCGGTGAACTTCATGGCGACGCATGGCCGCGGGCTGATCTGCCTTGCCCTGCCGGGCAGCCGGGTCGATGCGCTGGGGCTGGCCTTGATGAGCGCGAAGAACTCGTCCCGCCATGAAACCGCCTTCACCATGTCGATCGAAGCGCGCGAAGGCGTGTCCACCGGCATTTCGGCGGCGGACCGGGCGCGCACCATCAGCGTGGCGATTGATCCGACCAAGGGCGCGCAGGATATTGCGACGCCGGGCCATGTGTTCCCGCTGCGCGCGCGCGATGGTGGCGTGCTGGTGCGCGCCGGCCATACCGAAGCTGCGGTCGATGTGGCGCGTCTGGCCGGGCTGAACCCGTCGGGGGTGATCTGCGAGATCATGAATGACGATGGCAGCATGGCACGGCTGCCCGACCTGATCGCTTTTGCGCAGCGCCACGGGCTGAAGATCGGGACGATTTCCGACCTGATCGGCTATCGCCGCCGCAACGACAATCTGGTGAAGGTCAGCGCCGAGCGTCACGTGACATCCGAGTTTGGCGGCGACTGGGTGATGCGGATCTATACCGACCAGACCGAGGGCGCCGAGCATGTGGTGCTGATCAAGGGCGACATCACCACGCCCGGCCCGGTCTTGACGCGCATGCACACGATGGACCCGCTGCTGGATGTGGTGGGCCTCGGCGGGGCAGGGCGCACGGGCGAGTTTGGCGAGGCGATGCGCCTGATCGACCGCGAAGGCCGCGGCGTTCTGGTGCTGCTGCGCGATCTGCACATGAAACTGGCACTGGCCAATGAGGTCTCGCCCCAGACCTTGCGGCAATACGGCTTGGGCGCGCAGATTCTGGTGTCACTGGGCCTGTACGAGATTGTGCTGCTGACCAACTCGCCCCAGCCCAAGGTGGTGGGGCTTGACGCCTACGGCCTGACCATCACCGGCACACGCAAGATCACGGAGTAAGCCATGGCCACTGCCGAGACGCATTATACCCTGCCGCTGCCGGAGTTTGACAAGCCGGTCAAGCTGCTGATCGTGGTCGCGCCTTATTACAAGGACATCGCCGACAATCTGGTGGTGGGTGCGCGGGCGATTGCGGCGGCCTGCGGGGCCGAGTGTGACCTGATCGAGGTGCCCGGCGCGCTGGAGGTGCCAACAGCGATTGCCCTGGCCGAACGGCAGGCGAAATACGATGGTTACGTGGCACTTGGCTGTGTGATCCGGGGCGAGACCACGCATTACGACACCGTTTGCAATGACAGCAGCCGCGCGCTCAGCCTGCTGGGGCTGCAAGGCGCCTGCATCGGCAATGGCATCCTGACGGTGGAAAACCGCGGCCAAGCCGAGGTTCGGGCCAACCCGGACGGGCAGAATAAAGGTGGCGGGGCGGCGGCGGCGGCCTTGCACCTGATCGCGCTTTCGCGCAAATGGGCGGGCCAGACCAAAGGGATCGGGTTTCGCGCATGACATCTTCCGAACCGGGGCCGAAACCGGCGCCAAAACCGAACAATGCCGAGAAAAAGCAGATGCGCTCGGCCGCGCGGCTTTATGCGGTGCAGGCGCTGTTCCAGATGGAAAGCACCGGCCAGACCATCGCCGCGATCTGCCGCGAGTTCGAGGTGCATCGCTTTGGCGCGACCTATGACGAAGGCGAGTTTGCCGAAGGCGATGTGACGCATTTTCGCGCGCTGGTGGACCATGCGGTGAACTATCAGGCGCTGATTGATCAGATGACCGACCGCGCCTTGGTGGCAAGCTGGCCGATTGACCGTATCGACCCGGTGATCCGGGCGCTGTTTCGCGCAGCCGGTGCCGAGTTGACGCAGATGGCGACTCCGCCCAAAGTGACGATCACCGAGTTTGTCGATGTGGCCAAGGCGTTTTTCCCCGAAGGAAAAGAGCCGAAGTTTGTGAATGCGGTGCTGGACCATATGGCGCGCGAGGCGAGGCCCGAAGCGTTCTGATCGGGCCATCTGTCTGCACTGCCTGAAAAAAGGATATGTGTGATGACCCGACTGACCCTTGCCCCGGTGCTGCTGTCTGCCCTGCTGTCCACCGCCTGCACCACCACGGTGGCGCAAGACAGTGTGCCGTCCGACTATCTGGCGATCGAATGGAAGCTGATCGCGATTGATGACAAACCCTTTCCTGCCCAAGCCACCATCGACCTGAACACGTCGGGAAAAATCGCCGGCAAAGGCCCGTGCAACCGATTCTTCGGCAGCTATGAGGGGCCACTGCCCGCGTTCAAGCCGGGTGCGCTTGCCTCAACCCGGATGGCTTGCCCCGATATGGCGGCCGAGGCGCAGATGTTTGCAGCCCTTGCGCTGATGACGCAGGCCGAAGTTACCGGCCCGGTGACCCTGATGCTGACCGGGCCAGACGGGCGCAGCATGCAATTTGTGCGCCCCGTAAACTAAGAACCGTCATATTTCGGGGGTTTGCGGGCCTGCGGCGAATTTGGGCTTTCCCTTTACCGTAAACGCGATACTTTGGATTTATGATAAGGAGTGGTCGCATGCCCAAACTGATCCGCCTGTATATCGTCAATGTCGCCATCGGTTTTGCCATTGCGGTGGCGTTTGTGGCGGGTCTGGTCTGGATGGATGTCGCGCATCTGCGCCATCTGGTGCTGGAAACCGACACCGGCTGGATCGCTGCCTTGATGATGATCATGTTCAACGGCGTGGTTTTCGCCGGTGTGCAGTTTGCCATCGCGATCATGCGGATGGCAGACCCCGACGATGCGCCGCCCGGTGGCAAGCGCGAATATCTGGTGCCTGCCCCGGTGCGCGTCACCGCGCCTACATCGCGCAGGGGGCGCGGTGCGCGCCTCTGACAAAAGGTCGGCATCGGACGTGTTCGACGTGATCATGGACGCCCGACCCATGTCGGGCATTTCGTCTCAGTCCACGTGATTTCTGGCGCAAGGTGGCGGGTCCGCAGCAGCCGTGGGTGGCATGGTTTCCCGAGAGCCAGAGGTCTCAGGTGGGCACCAGGTAGCAAGACCAGGATCTTGCCAGAGCCAGCATCCATTCGTTTGCTTATCGGCCACTGGAAAAAAGCCCCAACACGCGAAGAGCAGCACCCGCCACCACAGTAGATAGGGCGATAGGCCGGTGACTGCAAGGCTTGTCAGATGTTCACCTTTGGTTCATTCTGGGTGCATGGACCAGAATGCCGACCCCTTGCCTGCGACGCCCGGCCAGCGGCTTGCCCGTGGCGTGGCGCGGGCGCTGCGCGATCTGGGCTTTGTCACGGTGGAAGAGCTGATGCCTGCACCCGGCCTGCGCGTGGATCTGATGGCCTTGGGCGCAAAGGGCGAGGTCTGGGTGATCGAATGCAAATCCTGCCGCGCCGATTTTCAGGCCGACCGCAAATGGCAAGGCTATCTTGAGTGGTGTGACCGGTTCTTCTGGGCGGTGGACGCTGATTTTCCGACCGGGCTTTTGCCCGAGGCCACGGGCCTGATTCTGGCCGATGCTTATGGGGCCGAGATCATTCGCATGGGGCCAGCCAGCCCCTTGGCCCCGGCGCGGCGCAAGGCAGTGGTGCAGGGCTTTGCCCGCCATGCTGCCCTGCGGTTGCAGGCGCTGCGCGACCCCGGCGGGGTTATTTCCGCTTGGGCTTAGGCTTGCCGTCCGACATCGCCCGCACAGCCTCGGCGGCGGCGCGCAATTCTTCGGCGATCTCGTCGGCCTCTTCCGGCTCAAAATCCAGTGGCAGTTCGATGCCGCCATCGGCTTCGATATAAATCCGCACCATTCCGGTCGAGGTTGGCCCGATCTGAAGGTTTGCGGCGATCTCGCTTTCCTTGTCGATGCTCATCAAAACCCCCTGTTGCGCCTGCATCTTGGCCTAGCGCCGATTTGGCGCCCTTGCAAGACGCGCGACAGTGGTTTGATCTGGTCCAAAGCTGCTTGCAATCCGGGGGAAGGGGGGCTAAATGGCGCCCAAGTGCCGGCTTAGCTCAGTTGGTTAGAGCACCAGATTGTGGATCTGGGGGTCCCCCGTTCGAGCCGGGGAGTCGGTACCATTTCCCCCATCCGCGTGGCTTTTGTCACCCGTCTGATTGGTCTGCGGTCCGGGCTGGAAACCGGTGTGCGCGAAGCCCAGTTCCGCCGCGGTGGGATGCAACCCTTTCCCTCTGGCGTCGCCATGGTTATGGTCTGCACTCCCCTTGTTCGGACCGGACCCATGACGCCAGACACCACCCGCCGCATCGCCCAGACCATCGCCACCGATATTGCCGCTCAACCCGCGCAAGTGGTGGCCGCCGTGGCCCTGCTGGATGAAGGCGCGACCGTGCCCTTCATCGCGCGCTATCGCAAAGAGGCGACCGGGGGCCTTGACGACACCCAACTGCGGTTGCTGGCCGAGCGGCTGGTCTATCTGCGCGAGATGGAGGCGCGGCGGGCGGCGATTGTGGCCTCGATCTCTGAGCAGGGCAAGATGACCGATGCCTTGGCCCTGTCGATCACCCGTGCGCTGACCAAGGCCGAGTTGGAAGACATCTACCTGCCCTACAAGCCCAAACGCCGCACCAAGGCCATGATCGCACGCGAAAACGGCCTGCAACCGCTGGTCGATGCGATTCTGGCTGATCGTGACGCTGATCCGGCCAAGTTGGCGGCAGCGTTTGTCACCGAACAGGTGCTGGATGTGAAAGCCGCACTGGAAGGCGCGCGCGATATTGTGGCCGAAGGTCTTGCGGAAAACGCCACATTGCTGGGCCGGTTGCGCGACCACATGAAGCGCGTGGGGCAGCTTTCGGCCAAGGCAGTTGCGGGCAAAGAAACCGAAGGCGCAAAGTTCGCCGATTACTTTGCCCACACCGAGGCTTGGGCAACCGCCCCCAGCCACCGCGTGCTGGCGATGCTGCGCGGCCGCAATGAGGGGTTCCTGACGCTGGAGTTGGAGATTGACCCCGACGCCCCGAAAGGCGCGAGCCCCGCCGAACAGGCCTGTGGCGCGGCGCTGAATGCAGCCTCCAAAGGCCCCTGCGATGCTTGGCTGCGCGAAGCGGCCGCCTGGGCTTGGCGGATCAAGCTGAAAACCTCGCTGACGCTGGACCTGATGGCAGACCTGCGCGACCGGGCCGAGGCCGAGGCGATCAACGTCTTTGCCCGCAACCTCAAGGACTTGCTGCTGGCCGCGCCGGCGGGGGGCCGCGCCACGATGGGGCTGGACCCCGGCATCCGCACCGGCGTCAAGGTGGCGGTGGTCGATGCCACCGGCAAGGTGGTGGCCACCGACACGGTCTACCCGTTCCAGCCCAAGAACGATCTGCGCGGCGCACAGGTGACCATCGCGCAACTTATCGGCAAACATGGCGTCAAGCTGATCGCCATCGGCAACGGCACCGCCAGCCGCGAGACCGAAAAGCTGGTGGCCGACCTGCTGGCCGTGCTGCCCGGTGCGGAAAAGCCGGTCAAGCTGATCGTGTCCGAAGCCGGGGCCTCGGTCTATTCCGCGTCGGAACTGGCGGCGCGCGAGTTTCCCGATCTGGACGTATCCTTGCGCGGCGCGGTGTCGATTGCCCGCCGCTTGCAAGACCCGCTGGCCGAGTTGGTGAAGATCGAGCCGAAAAGCATCGGCGTCGGCCAGTATCAGCATGATGTCGATCAGCACCGTTTGGGGCGCAGCCTTGAGGCGGTGGTCGAAGATGCGGTGAACGCGGTGGGGGTGGACCTGAACACCGCCTCTGCGCCGTTGCTGGCGCGGGTGTCGGGTGTGGGGCCGGGGCTGGCCGAGGCGATCGTGGCGCATCGCGACGCCAATGGCCCCTTTGCCACAAGGCGCGACTTGCTGAAGGTGACGCGTCTGGGGCCAAAGGCCTTTGAACAAGCCGCGGGTTTCCTGCGCATCGCGGGCGGCAAGGAACCGCTCGATGCGTCATCTGTTCACCCCGAAGCCTATGATGTGGCGCGCCGCATCGTGGCCGCCTGCGGGCGCGATATCCGCAGCCTGATGGGCGACGCAGCCGCCCTGCAAAAGCTGGACCCGCGCGCCTTCATCGACGCCCGCTTTGGCCTGCCCACGGTCAAGGACATTCTGGCCGAGCTGGAAAAGCCGGGCCGCGATCCGCGCCCCAGTTTCCGCACCGCGACATTTGCCGAGGGAGTCAACGAAATCCGTGACCTGAAACCCGGCATGCTGCTGGAAGGCACCGTCACCAACGTCGCGGCCTTTGGCGCCTTTGTCGATATCGGGGTGCATCAGGACGGGCTGGTGCATGTCAGCCAACTGGCCGACCGCTTTGTGAAAGACCCGCATGAGGTGGTGAAAGCGGGCGATGTGGTGCAGGTGCGCGTGGTCGAGGTCGATGCCCCGCGCAAACGCATTGGCCTGACCATGCGCAAGGACAGTTCCGATGCGCGCGAGTCGGCCCGCGACCGCGCCGCCGACCGGGCCGCCAAACCCGTGCCCAAGGGCAAGGCACCCCCCATGCAGGCCGCGGCGCCCGAGGCGGCATCGGCAAACGCCTTTGCCGATGCGCTGCGCGGCAAGTTCGGGAAGTAGCCGGCCCGCACGTCCGG
>JAFGXY010000016.1 GCA_016936395.1 Paracoccaceae bacterium
CACCCCCGGCGCCGGCGCGGCCGACGTGGCCGAGGCCTTCGTGGTCTACCGCCCCACCGGCCAGATCATGTGGGCCTTGGTCGACGGCGGCGACGATGCCGCGATCATGGCCACCATCGGCGGGCAGGTGTTTGATCTGATGGCGTAACCGCCCGGGTCACGATGTTCGAAGCGATGGTCAAGCCTTAACGACTTCTTAACCATCTGCGCGCCAGACTTTCGGAATGCGGTGGTTTTGTATCTTGATCCTCCTTACGGCTTGCGGCGCCCAGCCGGCGCCGCAGTTCTTTGGGGCAAATCGGTTTGACGTGGTGCGCGACGGGCGCAGCTATACCGTCTATCAAAAGGGTGATGCGGTTGAGGTCATCCGTCTGGGCCATGCACGGCGCGGGCAGCATCAGACGATCCGCGCCACGATGATCGGGCTGATTCCGGAGGTGACAGGCTGCACGGTGATCGCCACCAGTCTGCAAGGCGACAGCGGTGAGATGCGGGGTCGTCTGCGTTGCCCCAAGCCGGTGCCGCAGCGGCCTTTGCCGCCTTGAAACGCCACCCGGAACCGAAGCTTCCCCCCTTGATCGAATCAGCCTATGCTGCGCCGCAGCAAATGGGGGTGGCATGGGTAAGGTTCTGACGATCGCACAGCAGAAGGGCGGGTCTGGCAAGACCACGCTGGCCGTGAATCTGGCGGTAGAGCTGGCACGACAAGGCCTGAAAGTCGCCCTTCTGGACACCGATCCGCAGGGCAGTCTTGGGCGCTGGTTCCTGACACGGCGTGATCGTCTGGGCGATGCGGGGATGGAGTTGTCCACCGCCTCGGCCTGGGGGGTGGGGTATGAGTGCGAAAAGCTGCGCAAGACCAATGACATCGTGATCATCGACACGCCGCCGAAGATCGACGCCGACCTGCGCCCCGCGCTGCGTGTGGCCGATCTGGTGCTGGTGCCAGTCTCGGCCAGCCATCTGGACCTGTGGGCCACCGATGGGGTGCTTGGCCTTGTGGTTCGCGAAAGCCGCAATGCCCTTGTGGTGCTGAACCGCTGCAAGGCGGGCACCCGTCTTGGCGAAGAGGTGGCGCAAGCGGCCAGTGCCATGGCAGACGTGGCCGCCGCTGGCCTTGGGCATCGGGTGGTCTTTGCCGAGACGATGGGGCTTGGGCTGGGGGCCACCGAGGCCGGAAAATCCGTGGCGACGCAAGAAGTCCGGGCGCTTGCCGCCGAGATTTTGGGCCGGCTTCAGGACTGATCGCCGCCGCGAACGCAGACGGGTTTAGGATTTTTGCAAGCCTTCTGTGCCGCCTTGTGCCATGATGACCAGAACCGGAGGAAGCCATCATGCTGACAATAGACAAGGCGTTTCAGGGTCAGACCGTGATCACGACATTCGAGATGTCTCCAGCCACAGCCGACGATCTGATGGAGGCGCTTGAGGCTGCCTATGCCGAGGTGATCTGCCATCAACCCGGTTTCATTGCTGCGGGGTTGCATATCAATGACGCCCGCACCCGGATTTGCAACTATTCGCAATGGACCCGGCGCGAGGATTATCAGGCCATGCTGCGCACGCCAGAAATGCGTGAGCGAAACCGCGTGATCAACGGTCTGTGCCGGGGGTTTGAGCCGGTCATGTATGAGGTGGTGGCCAGCCTGTGACGCAATTTCACCACATTTACGTGCAGCATGATCAGGACTATCGTTTTTCCGGGGTCTTGAATGTTTCTGCGCGCAATCCTTGTGTTGTCTTTGGCCTGTGTTGCCCTGCCGCTTGTTTTGCCGGAACCGGTCTGGCGTGACCTTTCCTTGCTTGCGTTCAGCACCGGTTCGGCCAGTCTGATCCTGTTGCTGCGCGGCGGCTCAAGCCGGACTGGACCACGACGCCACCGCACCGGCCAACCCTCTGACGCCAAACCCATTGTCATCGACGGGTCCAACGTCATGCACTGGAGGGATGAGGTGCCGCAGATCGCCACTGTGCGTGAGGTGGTGGCCACGCTGACCGCGCAGGGCTATGCCCTAGGCGTGGTGTTCGATGCCAATGCCGGCTACAAGATGATGGACAGGTATCTGGATGACCGGCCGCTGGCACGGATGCTGAAGCTGCCGGTCGACCGGGTTCTTGTGGTGCCGAAGGGCAGCCCGGCAGACCCGATCATTCTGCTGGCCGCGCGCGAGCAAGGCGCTTGCATCGTCAGCAATGACCGCTACCGCGACCACGCCGAAACCCACCCCGAGGTTCTGGAACCCGGCACGCTGGTGCGTGGCGGTTATCGCAACGGCCAGCTTTGGCTGGACCTGAGCGCCGCCTAACGCCCGCGCCGCTTGACGCCGCCGCGCATGCCCGCCCGCCCGGCTGTGGACCTGCCTGCCATTTTCACCGCCGCCTCGGACGCCTCTTCCACCGCCGATTGCCGTGCCAGCGGATCATCGGCGATGGTCAGCTCCACCGCCTCCAGCCGTTTCACTTCATCGCGCAGACGCGCGGCTTCCTCGAACTCCAGATTCTCGGCGGCCTTGCGCATCTGCAGGCGCAGCGCATCCAGATGCGCGGTCAGGTTTGACCCGATCATCGGCTTGTCGACCCGGGCGGTGACCCGTGCCATGTCGGTATCGCCCTGCCACATGCCCGACAGCACGTCTTCGACGTTTTTCTTCACGGTTTGCGGCGTGATGCCGTGCTTGAGGTTATAGGCAATCTGCTTGTCGCGGCGCCGGTTGGTTTCGCCAATCGCGCGCTCCATGCTGCCGGTGATGCGGTCGGCATACATGATCACCCGGCCATCGGCGTTGCGCGCAGCCCTGCCAATGGTCTGGATCAAGCTGGTCTCGGATCGCAAAAAGCCTTCCTTGTCGGCGTCCAGAATGGCGACAAGGCCGCATTCGGGAATGTCCAGCCCTTCACGCAACAGGTTGATGCCGACCAGCACGTCAAATGCCCCCAGCCGCAAATCCCGCAGGATTTCAATACGTTCGATGGTATCAATGTCGCTGTGCATATAGCGGATGCGAATGCCCTGTTCGTGGAAATATTCGGTCAGGTCTTCGGCCATCCGCTTTGTCAGCGTGGTGACCAGAACCCGCAGGCCCTGCGCGGCAACCCTGCGAATCTCGTCCAGCAGATCATCGACCTGCATTTCGACCGGGCGGATTTCCACCACCGGGTCCAGCAGGCCGGTGGGGCGGATCACCTGTTCGGTGAAAACACCGCCGGCCTGTTCCAGCTCCCACACGGCGGGGGTGGCGCTGACGAACACGGTCTGGGGGCGCATCGCGTCCCATTCTTCAAACTTCAGGGGACGGTTGTCCATGCAACTGGGCAGGCGGAAGCCATGCTCGGCCAGCGTCATCTTGCGCCGGAAGTCGCCTTTGAACATGCCGCCGATCTGCGGCACCGACACGTGCGATTCATCAGCAAAAACAATGGCATTATCGGGGATGAACTCGAACAATGTCGGCGGCGGCTCGCCCGGGGCGCGCCCCGTCAGATAGCGCGAATAGTTCTCGATCCCGTTGCAAACACCCGTCGCCTCGAGCATTTCCAGATCGAAATTGGTGCGCTGTTCCAACCGCTGCGCTTCCAGCAGCTTGCCCTCGTTGACCAGTTGGTCCAGCCGCATCCGCAGCTCTTTCTTGATCCCCAGCACGGCCTGCTGCATCGTCGGGCGCGGCGTCACATAGTGGCTGTTGGCGTAGATGCGGATCTGTTTGAAGGCGTCGGTCTTGGCCCCGGTTAAAGGATCGAACTCGACAATCGCCTCCAACTCCTCGCCAAAGAACGAAAACCGCCAAGCCCGGTCCTCCAGGTGGGCGGGCCAAACCTCGACCGAGTCGCCACGCACGCGGAAGGACCCACGCTGAAACGCCTGATCGTTGCGGCGGTATTGCTGCGCCACCAGTTCCGCCATTACCTTGCGCTGGTCATAAGACTGCCCGACGACCAGATCTTGCGTCATCGCCGAATAGGTCTCGACCGACCCGATGCCATAGATGCATGACACCGACGCCACGATGATCACGTCATCGCGTTCCAGAAGCGCCCGGGTGGCCGAGTGGCGCATCCGGTCGATCTGTTCGTTGATCTGGGATTCCTTCTCGATATAGGTGTCCGACCGCGGAACATAGGCTTCGGGCTGATAGTAATCGTAGTAGGATACAAAGTATTCCACTGCGTTGTCGGGGAAGAAGCCCTTGAACTCGCCATACAATTGCGCGGCAAGCGTCTTGTTCGGCGCCAGAATGATCGCCGGGCGTTGGGTCTGTTCGATGATCTTGGCCATGGTGAAGGTCTTGCCGGTGCCGGTGGCCCCCAGCAGCACCTGATTATGCTCGCCCGCCATCACCCCCGCCGAAAGTTCGGCAATTGCGCTGGGCTGGTCGCCCGCTGGCTGAAACGGGGTGGACAGCACAAACCGACGCCCGCCTTCCAGCTTGGGGCGGCTGAGCACGTCCGGGCGCTCGGTCAGGGCATTGGCATTGTTGTGCGGCATGGCGTCCTTCCGGGGGCGATTCCCAACCTTGACCAAGTGTATTCCGTTTTTGTTCCCGTGAAAGGGCCGTTAACAGATGTTTCACTCTGCCTGCGCGATGGTTAACGTATGCATTTCAATTTTAACGAAAACTGTCGGCGATACTGCATCTTTGGATTGTTATTCGACGCGGTCTTTGGCACACTCTACCGGCAAGCAGCAACCTGAAGCTGTCGGTTGATCGCACCACACACCCCACCCACACCCCGTGGTCAACCGACAGCGACATGCTGGCCCGCCGGGCAGCTTCCCCCTTGCACAGGCCCCCGGTTGTCGCCCATATGTCGGGTGCCAGAACCGGAGGATTGCCATGCGCGCACGCATCTATCAGCCTGCCAGAACCGCGATGCAATCGGGCACCGCCAAGACCAAGTCCTGGATCTTGGAATTTGCGCCCGCTTCGGCGCGAGAGGTGGACCCATTGATGGGCTGGACCTCGTCTTCCGATACGCAGGCGCAGGTCAGGTTGCACTTTGACACGCTTGACGCGGCCGAGGCTTATGCCACCGACAAGGGCATCGCTTATGACGTGCAACTTCCCAAGGCCCGCAAGCCGGTGATCCGGCCCGGCGGTTATGGCGAGAACTTTGCCACCAACCGTCGCGGCGTCTGGACCCATTAGGCGCCGGCTCGTCGTTGTTCAGCCCGCGGTAACCGGCATCAGCATCGGCGTTGCTCCGGCTTTTGCGCAGTGACGCGCGGGCAGATCTTCCAGCGTCAGCATGGCGATAAGGCCACAATTGTCGACCACCAGATCGTGCAGGGTCAGCGTGTCCAATTCGCGGTAAAACGATTCGACCGCCCGGGCGATGCCGCTGCGCAGGCGGCAATGGTCGGTCAGCGGGCAAGTATTGCCGTCTTCGGAAAAGCACTCGGCAAAGGGAAGGCCGGCTTCAAAAACCCGAAATACCTCGCCGACAACAATGTCGGACGCCCGCTTTGCCAGCGTTAACCCGCCGGTGCGCCCCCGCGTTGCCACCACAAAGCCGTTGACATGCAGCAGATGCACCACCTGCATCAGATGGTTGATCGAGGCGTTGCACGCCGTGGCAATCTCGGACGAGCGAACAATCCGACCGTCGTTCACGGCGCAGAACATCAAGGTGCGCATTGCAAGGTTGGTTCGTGTCGTCAATCGCATGGCGTGGTCTCCGGGATCGGCACTGTTCATGCCCGCTACCTGCTAACCTGTCGCATGTAACTGATCTGGATCAGATGCAACGGTGCGCGTATGCAATTGTATATTCTGGAATCAGATTACGCATGACTGTGGTGTTATGACCCCAAAGACCAGATCGGCCAGACCGGTCCCTCCCGGCACGGACAGGTTGCGCCGCGCCCTGGCACCCGAGGCACGCACGATACGGCTGGCGTCGATGCTGTCGGCAGCGGCGGCTGCGCTTTGGCTGGGGCAGGCGGCTTTGGTGGCCTTGGGGATATCGCGGCTTTTGGGGGCAGGGCCGGGACCGGGGCCGATGGTCACGGCGGCGGGGTTTCTGGCCCTTGGGGTCTTGCGCGCTGCTCTGGCCTATCGGGCGGAAGGCATGCTGTTTGCCGCGGCCCTGCGCTGTGTGGGGGCCGAGCGGTCACGGATCGTGGCGGCCGAGGCGCGGGCATCGGCGTCGTCCGGATTTGGCGGGCCGGGGGCGGTGGCGGCCTTGGCGGGCGAAAAGCTGGAGATGCTGGTGCCTTACGTCAGCCGCTATACGCCGGCGCAGGCCCGCACCCGGCTTGTGCCGCTGCTTATTCTGGCACTTGCGTTCTGGCAGTCCTGGGCAGTGGGGGTGATATTTCTGGTAAGCGGGCCTCTGATCCCGGTGTTCATGGCGCTGGTCGGCCTTGCCGCCGCCGAGGCCAGCCGTCGCCAGATGAGCGAGATCGGCAGCCTGAATGACCTGTTGATCGACCGATTGGCCGCCCTTTCGGACATCCGGCTGCTGGGTGCGCGGACCCGCGTGGTCGCGGGCTTTGCCGATGCCGCCGAAGGGTTGCGCGCCAAGACCATGGCGGTTTTGCGGGTGGCGTTTCTGTCGTCCACCGTGCTGGAGCTGTTTGCCGCCATTGGTGTCGCGATGGTGGCGGTCTGGGTCGGCTTTGCGCTTCTGGGGGCGCTGAACTGGGGCACTTGGGGGGCGCCGCTGACCCCGGCGGCGGGAATATTCCTGCTGTTGCTGGCGCCCGATTTCTATCAGCCGTTGCGGGATTTGTCCGCCGCTTGGCACGACAAGGCCGCCGCTTTGGCCGTTGCCGCCGAGTTGGAGGCACATGAGTCAGCGCTTGCTGCGCCGATGCTGGGGCTGGGCGGGCAGGCACCGCGCTTGCAAGGCGCAGCGGGGATAACGCTGAAAGGTCTGGTTGCGCGCGGCATCCCCTATCCCGACCTGACCATCGCGCCGGGCGAAACCCTTGCGGTGATGGGGGCCAGCGGGGCGGGCAAGACCACGTTGTTGCGCTTGCTGGCGGGGCTGGAAAAGCCCGAGGCCGGGCAGATCACCGTGGCAGGCCAGCCGTTGGACGACGCCCATGCCGATGGCTGGCGCGCGGGGCTGGGCTGGATGCCGCAGGCCCCGCACTTTCTGAACGCATCATTGGTGCGCAATGTGACGTTGGGTCGGACGGGTGACTACGCTCAGGCGCTGGAAACCGCCGCCGTCGCCCCGGTGATTCGCGCCTTGCCGCAGGGTGACCGAACCCGGCTGGGGGAAACCGGTGGCGGCCTTTCGGGCGGCGAGGCGCGGCGGCTGACGCTGGCTCGCGCCAGCTATGGCAGGCCCGATCTGATTCTGGCGGATGAGCCGACCGCCGATCTGGATGCCGCGACGGCCGAGGCGGTGACCCAGGGTCTGCTTGCCATGGCCGCGCGCGGCGTGACGCTGGTGGTGGCCACCCATGACGCGGACCTTGCCGCACGTATGGGCCGCACCATCGTGGTGGGGGCGGCATGAAAGCGTTGATCACGATCTTCCGGCTGATATTGCGCGACCAAAGGCTGTCGCTGCTGCGCGGCGGGGCTTTGGGCCTTGTGGTGCTGCTGATGGGGACGGCGCTGCTGGGGCTGTCGGGCTGGTTTATCACCGCTGCCGCTGCAGCCGGTCTGGCCGGGGTGGGGGCGGTGTTCGACGTGTTTCGTCCCTCGGCCATGGTGCGGTTTCTGGCGCTGGGGCGCACCGCCGCGCGCTATGGCGAACGGGTGCTGACGCATGATGCCACCTTGCGCGCGCTTGCCGGGGTGCGGGTGCGGCTGGTGGCGTCGCTGTCGCTGGCTCCGCATGCCCGGCTGGTGCGCTTGCGTGGGGCGCAGGTGCTCAACCGATTGACGGCCGATGTCGATGCGCTGGATGGCATCCCGTTGCGACTGATCCTGCCACTGGGGGCGGGGCTGGCGGCACTGGCAATCTCGGGTCTGATGATCGCGTGGCTGGCCGATGCCCGCGTCGCGCTGACCATCGTTGCCGGCTATCTGCTGGGGGCGGCGCTGATCTTGTGGCGCGGCGGCAAGGTGGCGCTGGCACCATCGCGCCGGGCCGAGCAAGCGGCGCAGGCGTTTCGCAGTCGGATGATCGACCTTGTTGCCGCCCGCGCCGATCTGGCGGTTTACGGTCAGGCGCAGGCGCAGGCCGCTGCGGTGATGCAGGCCGAGGCCCGGCGTCTGGCCGACCGACAGGCGCTGGACCGGATCGAACGCCGCGCCGGATTTGCGCTGTCGGTTCTGGCCTTTGCGGTGGCTGCCGCGGCGCTTGGCCTTGGCATGACCTTGGCGCAATCGGGCGTGATCAGCCCGGCGCAGGCCGCCATCGGGTTTTTTGCGGCGCTTGCTTTGGCCGAGGCCATCGCCCCCTTGCGCCGTGCCATGGCCGATCTGGGCCGGATGGCACAGGCGGCAGGGCGGGTCGTGCAGGATTTGCAGGCGGTGCCGCCGGCGCAGGCCGGGACACAAAGCCCCGATGGCCCCGCCGTTCTGACCTTGGAAGACATCCATCTGCACAGGCCCGGTGCAGCCGCGCCACTGTTTCAGGGGGTATCGCTTGTCCTGCATCCCGGCGAATGGCTGGCGCTGGTGGGGCCGTCAGGGGCGGGCAAGACCACGCTTTTGTTGCTGGCGGCGGGCGTCAAGTCGCCGGACCGGGGCCGGGTGGTGCTTGCCGGTGTGGCGCTGCCCGACTGGGACGAGACCGCCTTGCGCGACACGCTGACCCTTGTTCCGCAACGCAGCGCGCTGTTGGCGGGCAGCATTGCCGACAATCTGCGTCTGGCGGCCCCCGATGCCGACGATGAAGCCCTGTGGCAGGCATTGCAGGCCGTTGCCCTTGACGGGGTCATTGCCGCGCGCGGTGGGCTGCAATTGCGCCTTGGGCCCATGGGTGCGGGCCTGTCGGGGGGCGAGGCGCGACGTCTGACCTTGGCCCGCGCGCTGTTGCGCCGCCCCAAGGTGCTGCTGCTGGACGAACCTACCGAAGGATTGGACCGCGCCACCGCCGATATGGTATTGTCTGGCATCCGCCGATACTTGCCGCAAACCTCGGTTCTGATGGCCTCGCATCGCCCGGCAGAACGCAATGCGGCCGACCGCGTTCAAAGCCTGACATAAGTCGTATTCAAAATGCGGATTATTTTGATCCAGATCAATATCGCCTTGGCGAAGTCCAGCTAGAATGATTCCAGTTGGAATTCCGGGATACCATTGTATCCCGATTATCTGGAGCGCAGCACAATGGAATTCGGGATCGTCGAGCTGTCACGGCTGCAATTTGCTATGACAGCCATGTATCACTTCCTCTTCGTGCCGCTGACGCTGGGTCTGTCGATCCTCGTCGCGATCATGGAGACGGTCTACGTCATGACCAACCGCCCGATCTGGCGGCAGATGACAAAATTCTGGGGCACGCTGTTCGGGATCAACTTTGTCCTGGGCGTCGCCACCGGCATCACCATGGAGTTTCAGTTCGGCATGAACTGGAGCTATTACAGCCATTACGTCGGTGACATCTTCGGCGCACCGCTGGCCATCGAAGGTCTGATGGCGTTCTTCCTGGAAGCCACCTTTGTCGGCCTGTTCTTCTTTGGCTGGGAAAAACTCAGCAAACAGGCGCACCTGGTCGTGACTTGGCTGGTGGCCATCGGGTCAAACTTCTCGGCATTGTGGATCCTGATCGCGAACGGCTGGATGCAGAACCCGGTCGGGGCGGAATTCAACCCGCAGACCATGCGGATGGAAATGACAGACTTCTTTGAGGTGCTGTTCAACGAAGTGGCGCAGGCCAAGTTCGTGCACACCGTTTCTGCCGGCTACGTCACGGCAGCGGTCTTCGTGATCGGGGTTTCGGCCTGGTATCTGCTGCAAAACCGCTATACCGAACTGGCCCGCCGGTCGATCACCGCCGCCGCCGCCTTTGGTCTGGCCTCGGCGTTTTCGGTGGTGCTCTTGGGCGACGAGTCGGGCTATTCGGCAACGCATAGCCAGAAGATGAAACTGGCTGCGATCGAGGCGATGTGGGAAACCCATGATGCCCCCGCGCCGTTCAACCTGATCGGCTTCCCCGATCAAGAGGCCCGCGAGACGCACTATGCCATTGAAATTCCGTGGGCCATGGGCCTGATCGGCACGCGGTCGCTGACCACCGAGATTCCGGGGATCAACGATCTGGTGGCACTGGCAGAAACCCGTATTGCCTCGGGCCTGATCGCCTATGACGCGCTGATGCACATCCGCGAGGCGCGCGAAGCCGCCGACCCGGCGATTTCCGCGACCTTCGAGGAGCATTCGGCCGATCTGGGCTTTGCTTTCCTGCTGAAGAAATACGTTGATGATCCGCGCACCGCGACGCCGGAACAGATCAAGATGGCCGCCGATGACACGGTGCCGACCGTCTGGCCGCTGTTCTGGGCTTTCCGTGTGATGGTGGGCCTTGGCTTTGGCTTCATTGCGACCATGGCCTATTTCTTCTGGCGCTCGTCGTTCCGCGGCATGAACTATCCGCGTCCCGCCCTGTGGCTGGCCGTGGTGATGATCCCCGCCCCGTGGATTGCTGCCGAAATGGGCTGGTTCGTGGCCGAGTTTGGCCGCCAGCCGTGGACGGTGGACGGCATCTTGCCGACGGCCATGTCGGTATCGGCCCTGTCGATGACCGAAGTGACGCTGACGCTGGCCGGTTTCATCACCTTCTACTCGGTGCTGTTCATCATCGAGATGGGCTTGATGCTGAAATACATCCGCAAGGGCCCGTTCCAGGATGTCGGAGAGACCGAAGCCTGGGTCCAACGTCACAATGATCGGCTGGCCGGGCGTCGCAACGCCGATGCCATCGCCATGCCTGCGGAGTAAGCACCATGATCTTGCATGAGCTTCTAAGCTATGAACTGCTGCGCGTGATCTGGTGGGGGCTCTTGGGCGTCCTGTTGATCGGGTTCGCATTGACCGACGGGTTCGACATGGGCGTCGGTGCGCTGATCCCCTTCGTCGGCAAAACAGATGTTGAGCGCCGGGTGGCGATCAACACCGTCGGCCCGGTCTGGGAAGGCAACCAAGTGTGGTTCATCCTGGGCGGCGGTGCGATCTTTGCCGCTTGGCCACCCTTGTACGCCGTGTCGTTCTCGGGCTTTTACCTTGCGATGTTCGTCATTCTGGCGGCCTTCATCGTGCGGCCCGTGGCGTTCAAATACCGCTCCAAGCGCGACAGTGCGACCTGGCGCAGTGCCTGGGATTGGGCACTGTTTGCATCGGGTTCCATTCCGGCCCTGCTGTTTGGTGTGGCCGTCGGCAACGTGATCCAAGGGGTGCCGTTCCACTTCACCGATGACCTGCACACGATCTATGAGGGTGCGTGGTACATGAAGTTCATCGGCCTTCTGGATCCGTTCTCGATCCTTGCCGGTGTGGTGTCGCTGTCGATGCTGGTCATGCACGGTGGGGCATGGCTGACGCTGAAAGCCGAAGGCAATGTGCAGGCGCGTGCCCGTGTGATCGGGGCCTTTGCGGCGCTGATCGCAGTGGCGGCCTATATCCTTGCCGGGGTCTGGATGGCGTTCGGCATCGAAGGCTATCGCATCGTCGGCGATTATGTCACCGGCGGACCGTCGAACCCGCTGCACTTTGAAGTGGAAAAGACCGCCACCTGGCTGACCGCCTACAGCGATCGTCCGTGGATCGTGCTTGCCCCCGTCATGGGCGTGCTGGGCGGGCTGCTGACCTTTGCCGGGCTGCGGGCCGGGCGCGAGGTTTCGACCCTGCTTTATTCGAAAATGGCGATCTTCGGGGTGATTTCCTCGGTTGGCCTGACAATGTTTCCCTTCATAATGCCGTCTTCGTCTGACCCGAAATCGTCGCTGACGGTGTGGAACTCATCCTCGTCGCACCTGACCTTGTTCGTCATGCTGGTCTGCGCGCTGATCTTCATGCCGCTGATCCTGGCCTATACCGCATGGGTTTACAAAGTCCTGTGGGGCAAGGTCACCGAGGCCGACGTCACCGACAACTCTCACTCGGTCTATTGACCTGAAAGGACTGAACAGATGTGGTACTTTGCCTGGCTTCTGGGTCTGCCGCTTGCCGCCATCTTCGCCGTGATGAATGCGATGTGGCTGGAGTTTAAGGAAGACGAAAAGATGCTCAACCGCGATGGGGCCGCCCCATCCCGCAAGGCGCGGACCTAAAGCCGCGTGTCGCCAGCAGGGCGGTGGGAAACCACCGCCCTGCTGGCCTGTTTTCCCCCTAGTTCTGGATCCCTGCCATGACCACCGTTTCGACCCAGTCCATCCCGCACAGCCGGATCGCACATTACCCCATTACCTTCTTTGCCATCAGCATGGGCATGCTGGGGCTGACCTTGGCCGTGCGCGCGGCCGAGCATGCCTTCCTGCCCGCACATGCCGGCACACCGCTGTTTGCCGACCTCGCAAATGTGCCCTCGACCTGGGTGCTGGCGCTGTCGGTCGCCATGCTGCTGGCGGTGTCCATCGGCTATCTGGCCAAGGTCGTGACACACCCGTCCGAGGTCAGCGCCGAATGGCACCATCCGGTGCGGATCGCATTCTTTCCAGCGATCTCGATCTCGCTCTTGCTGCTGTCGATTGTTCTTTTGGACCCGATGCCTGCGGTGGCGCATGGTGTCTGGCTGGCAGGAACGGTTGTGCAAGGCGGGCTTGCCCTTGCGGTCATCGGCTCATGGATCGGGCATCGACCGTTTCAGCACACCCAGATGACGCCAGCCTGGTTCATTCCGGCGGTGGGCAACATCATTGTCCCGATTGCGGGGGCCAAGTTGGGCTATACCGAGGTATCGTGGCTGTTCTTTTCCGCCGGGCTGATCTTTTGGGTGATCCTGCTGACGCTGGTGATGAACCGGCTGATGTTCCACGATCCGCTGCCGGGCCGGATGGCACCGACGCTGATGATCCTGATCGCACCGCCCGCCGTCGCCCTGATCTCGTGGCTGCGGCTGGAAGGCACGGTCGGCCCGTTTGGCCATTTCCTGCTGTCGGTGGCTTATGTCTTTGCGCTGCTGGTGCTGACGCAGTTGGGCAAGTTCCGCAACATGCCGTTTGCGCTGTCATGGTGGGCCCTGTCCTTTCCGTTGGCCGCGCTGTCGATTGCCAGCTTTTCCTATGCGCAGGCCGCCCAATCCGATGTGCATCGCATGATCGGTGCCGGTCTGCTGGTGCTGCTGGTTGCCGTGGTGGCCGTGCTGATCGTGCGCACCGCCTCTGCCATCGCTGCGGGCAAGATCTGCGTGCCCGAGTGACCCTTACGACCCGACCCTCGCATCAAACGGAGAATTTCCATGCGTAAACTTGCAGCCTCTGCCCTTACCCTTGGCCTTGCCTTCGGCACCGCAGCCCAGGCCGAAGGGTCGAACAAACTGGTCACTATCCTGACCGCCCCCGAGGCACAGACCCAGTTGATGGCCATGGTCCTGACCATGAACGCCTTTGCCGCCGGCGCGCAGGCCGAAATGCTTCTGTGTGGCCCCGCCGCCGACATCGCGCTGAAAGAAGCGCCGGCGTCTGCGACCACCGGTCAGCCGCCGAAAGACGCAAGCCCCCAGGGCCTGATGAAGATGATGATGGAAAAGAACGGCCTCAAGGTTCAGGTCTGCGCCATCTACCTGCCCGGCAAGGGGGCTGATGCCTCGATCCTGATGGATGGCGTCACCGCTGCTGCGCCCGATGCGATGGGTGCGGCAATTGTCGACCCCGGCACCAGCGTGATGAGCTTCTGAAACCTCCCTTTCGGAACGCAGGTTGCAGCCCTCCGCAAGGTCAGCTTGCGGGGGGTTCTTCTTTGTGCCGCGGGCCGCCCAAGCGCTGCCTTGAGGTTCCCCACCCGTTCTTGTATCGCAAGTGTTTAACTCCGATCGAAAGTCTGTCCGATGAAGTTCCTTGACCTTGCCAAAGTCTACATCCGCTCGGGCGGCGGCGGGGCTGGCTGCGTGTCGTTCCGGCGCGAGAAGTTTGTCGAGTTCGGCGGCCCCGATGGCGGCGACGGTGGCAACGGCGGCAATGTCTGGGCCGAAGCCGTGGATGGGCTGAACACGCTGATCGACTTTCGCTATCAGCAACACTTCTTTGCCAAATCCGGCCAGCCCGGCATGGGCAGCCAGCGCACCGGCAAGACAGGTGACGATATCGTGCTGAAAGTCCCTGTGGGGACCGAGATCGTCGACGAAGACGAAGAAACCGTGATTGCTGATCTGACCACCGTGGGCCAGCGCGTGCTGCTGGCCAAGGGCGGCAATGGCGGCTGGGGCAACTTGCAGTTCAAATCCGCCACCAACCGGGCGCCTGCCCGCGCCAATGCCGGGCAGGACGGGGTAGAACGCACGATCTGGCTGCGCCTGAAACTGATCGCTGATGCCGGTCTGGTCGGCCTGCCGAATGCCGGCAAGTCCACCTTTCTTGCTGCGGTGTCGAACGCGCGGCCCAAGATTGCCGATTACCCGTTTACTACGCTGGTGCCCAATCTTGGCGTGGTGGGCGTGGACGGGCATGAATTCGTGATGGCCGATATCCCGGGCCTGATTGAGGGTGCGTCGGAAGGCCGGGGCCTTGGCATCCAGTTTCTGGCCCATGTCGAACGCTGCAAGGTGCTGCTGCACCTAGTCGATGGCACATCGTCGACCATCACCAAGGATTATCGCACCATCGTGCATGAGCTTGAGGCCTACTCGGATCTCCTTGGCGACAAGCCGCGAATCCTCGCGATGAACAAATGCGATGCGCTGGACAAGGCCACCATCAGCACCCGCCGCCGTGCGCTGGAAAAGGCCAGCGGCGGCCCGGTGATGGTGATCTCGGGCGTCGCCGGCACCGGTCTGCAAGACACGTTGCGCGCGCTCTATCGCACCATTCAGGGCGAAACCCCGGTCAAGGATACCGGCCCGTGGGAACCCTGATCGCCCCCGATATCCGCGCCGCCAAACGGCTGGTCGTCAAGATCGGCTCGGCGCTGCTGGTGGACCGTGCAACCGGCCTGAAGCAGGGCTGGCTGTCGGCGCTGGCAATGGACGTGGCCGAAGCCAAGGTGCGCGGCACCGATGTGGTGCTGGTGTCGTCGGGCTCGATCGCGCTGGGGCGCAAGGTTCTGGGCTTGGGCGATGGGGTGCTGACGCTGGAGCAAAGCCAGGCGGCGGCTGCGGTGGGGCAAATCCGGCTGGCCCGCGCCTATGAGGAAGTTCTGGCCCCGCATGGCATCACCACCGGCCAGGTTCTGGTGACGCTGGAAGACACCGAGGACCGCCGGCGTTATCTGAACAGCCGCGCCACGATGGAAACGCTGCTGGGCCTTGGCGTCGTGCCGATTGTCAACGAAAACGACACAGTCGCCACCGATGAGATCCGGTTTGGCGACAATGACCGTCTGGCCGCGCAAATCGCGGTGACGGTGGGGGCCGACCAGTTGGTGCTGCTGTCCGATGTGGACGGTTTCTATACCGCCAACCCCAAGGAAGACCCGACCGCCCGTCGCTTTGATCTGGTCGAGCAGATCACGCCCGAGATCGAGGCGATGGCGGGCGATCCGATTTCCGGCATGTCGAAGGGTGGGATGAAGACCAAACTGCTGGCCGCCAAGACCGCCGTTGCCGGCGGTTGCGCCATGGCAATCATGGAAGGCAGCGCGCTGCGGCCGCTGACGGCGCTGGCCAATGGCGCCAACCGGACATGGTTCGTGGCGCAGGCCGACCCGCAACTGGCGCGCAAACGCTGGATCAACGCGATGAGGCCGCGCGGCGAGATCACGCTGGATGCAGGCGCCGTTGCCGCCCTGCGCGCGGGCAAGTCGCTGCTGCCTGCCGGGGTGACCCATGTCACCGGTGGCTTTGGTCGCGGCGAGCCGGTGTCGATCCTTTCGCCAGACGGCGTGGTTTTGGGCAAGGGGCTGGTGCGCTATACCGCGGTCGAGGCCAAGGCGATTGCCGGGCACAGGTCGGGCGACATCGAGGGGATTTTGGGGTATCAGGGTCGCGCGGCTTTGGTGCATCGCGATGACATGGTGATCTGACCCGTGCCGCCGGGGGCTCTGCCCCCGGACCCCCGGGGTATTTTCACCAAGAGGAAAGGGCTTGGGAATGAATGGGCAGATAGCGGACCTGATGGACGACATCGGCACCAAGGCGCGGGCAGCGGCGGCGGAACTGGCCTATGCGCCGTCCGAGCGCAAGCACGCGGCCCTGATCGGCGCGGCCGAGGCGGTCTGGGCTCAGCGTCAGGCGATCTTTGGCGCGAACACGCTTGATCTGGCCTATGGCAGCGAAAAGGGCCTGTCGCCCGCGATGATGGACCGCTTGCGGCTGGATGAGGGGCGCACTCGTGGCATTGTCGACGGCTTGCGCGCGGTGGCTGAACAGCGTGATCCGGTGGGGCGGATGCTGGCGGAATGGGACATGCCCACGGGACTGCACATTCAGCGGGTGGCAACGCCCCTGGGCGTGGTGGGCGTGATCTACGAATCTCGCCCCAATGTCACTGCCGACGCAGGTGCCTTGTGTCTGAAGGCGGGCAATGCGGTTATCCTGCGTGGCGGGTCGGAAAGCTTTCATTCGTCGACCGCCATCCATGCCTGCATGGTCGAGGGCCTGCGCGGGGCAGGGCTGCCCGAGGAGGCGGTTCAGTTGATCCCGACACGTGACCGCGAGATGGTGACGGCGATGTTGCGGGCGACCGACCATATCGACGTGATTGTGCCGCGCGGCGGCAAGGGGCTTGTGGGGCTGGTGCAGCGCGAAGCACGGGTGCCGGTGTTTGCGCATCTGGAAGGCATCTGCCACATCTATGCCGACCGCGACGCCGATCTGGAAAAGGCCCGCCGTGTGGTGCTGAACGCGAAAACCCGCCGCACCGGGATTTGTGGCGCCGCAGAATGTCTGCTGATCGACCGACAGTTTTACGCCCGGCATGGCGCCGTGCTGATCGAAGACCTGCTGCGCGCCGGGGTGGAGGTGCGCACACAAGGCGCACTTCTGGAGGTGCCGGGCACCGTGCAGGCCGCGCCCGATGATTTCGGGCGCGAGTTTCTGGACATGATCATCGCGGCCAAGCTGGTTGATGGCGTGGATGAGGCGATTGCCCATATCCGCCACTACGGATCAAACCACACCGAAAGCATCCTGACCGAAAACGACGCCACCGCCGCGCGGTTCTTTCAACGTCTCGACAGCGCAATCCTGATGCGCAACGCCTCGACCCAGTTTGCCGATGGCGGCGAATTCGGGATGGGGGCCGAAATCGGCATTGCCACCGGCAAGCTGCACGCCCGCGGCCCGGTCGGGGCGGAACAACTGACCAGTTTCAAGTATCTGGTCACCGGGAACGGCACCTGTCGGGCCTAAAAGCTGAGCCGCACCTCACCATCGCGGATGTCGACGGTCAGGCGGCGGTGCTGGCGGGCGATTTCATCGCGCAAAAGGGCGAAATGAACCTGACCGGGGCCGATTTCTGCCGATGCCACGGGGTTCGACAGGATCTCCCACAGGTCGGGGTCGATCCGCAGGCGCGGGGTCTGGCCTGTCAACGTCCACCGGGTCTCACCTCGGTCGGCGATCAGGCTGCCGCCGTGTGGCATTGCGGTTTCAAGGCATTGGATTGCAAGGAACGCGAGCTTCACCTCGCGCCGCGACAGCTCGGTCGGTGAATGCCAACTGATGGCAAGACGCCCGCCGCGCGTCAGGTCGGTCAGGATGCCCGACACCTCGGCCCGACCGATGCGCTGATCGCTGCCCCCGGCGGCACCAAAGGCCACCCGGAAAAACCGGATGCGGGCGTTGGCATGCGCCACCGAGTCGACGATCAGGGCCAGTTCCGGGCTGCGCGCGCTGCCGTCCATCATCAGCAGTTCTACCCCATTGCCGATAGCCCCGATCGGGCTGATAAGATCATGGCAGATGCGAGAGCCAAGCATGGCGGTCAGATCGGGTTTGTCGGTCATGATCGTGTCCTTGGCCTGAAGCAAAAGGGGAAACGGATGAATTCGCTGCTGGAGCCGGGCATGTTGGTCCGCCACCCGGACCGGGACGATTGGGGGCTGGGGCAGGTGCAATCCAACATTGGTGGGCGCATCACGGTGAATTTTGAACACGCGGGCAAGGTGGTGATCGACGGGGCCCACATCACCCTTATCCCGATTTTTGGTGAGTGAGCAACCTGGGGGTGAGTTTACTTCCAGAATCAACCATCAGATGTCTCCACGCTTGTGGGTTGCTTTGGCGCATGGTTGCTTCTATCTCCGCAGACGTTAACCGGGGGTTAAGGACGATTTCGTGACCACTGCACAGGGCGATGATCGATACGAGGTGCGTCTGGCCCGCGGTGAGGCCGATATCGCAGCGGCGCATCACTTGCGGTATCAGGTTTTTGTCGCAGAGATGGGTGCCGACGGTCCACTGGTCGATCACCGGGCGCGGCTGGAGCGTGATGAATTCGACCATCATTTCGACCATCTTGTGCTGATCGACACCACCCGCGATCCGGCTGATCTGGACCATGTGGTTGGGGCGTACCGGCTGCTTGCGGGCGACAGGCTGGCTCAGGCAGGGCGGTTTTACTCGGAGGCCGAGTTTGACCTTGCGCCCCTGAAAGCGTCGGGGCG
>JAFGXY010000001.1 GCA_016936395.1 Paracoccaceae bacterium
CGATCTGGCCAACTGGTTCTGGCGCTGGAAGACATGGGCCGCGCTGTTGCTGGAAACGCTGCTGATTGCGTTCATGGCCACGGCGCTTGGCGTGGTTGGCGGCTTCCTCTTGTCGCTTCCGGCCTCGCGCAATCTGACGCCGAACGCCACGGTGCTGTGGCTGTCGCGCCGGCTGCTGGAGCTGGCGCGCACGGTGCCGGAACTGGTCTGGGCGCTGATGTTCGTCTTTGCCTTTTCGGTGGGGCCCATGGCGGGTGTGCTGGCAATCGCGGTGCATGCCACCGGCGCCTTGGGCAAGCTTTACTCTGAGGCCAATGAAAACATAGACATGCGGCCGCTCGACGGGGTCAAGGCTTCGGGCGGGTCGTGGTTCGATCAGATCCGCTATGCGCTGGTGCCGCAGGTTCTGCCGAACATCATCAGCTATACGCTTCTGCGGTTCGAGATCAACGTGCGCTCGTCCTCGATCATTGGCTATGTCGGCGCCGGTGGGCTTGGGCAAGAGTTCCGCACCGCGATGAGCCTGCAGGAATACACCGACCTGTCGGCGCTGTTCGTCATCATCTTCGTGACCGTGATCGTGATCGACTTCGGATCGGAACGGCTGCGCCACGCTGTCATCGGGATGGGGGAACGGACATGAACCTGACCACCGCCGAGATTGCCGCCGCAAAGGCGCGTCATCCACTGGCCTTTCGCGCCCCACTTGCCGTGCGTGCCCGAAGGGCGGCGCTCTGGGCCACCGGGATCGGGTTGTTTCTTTATTGCCTGTGGGCCTTCGATTTCTCGCCTGCGCGGATCTGGACCGGGCTGGGGCGCTTTGGCACTATCCTCAGCTTCATGTTCCCGCCGCATGTCTGGACCAGCTGGGCCGAGTTCCAGCCGATCCTCAAGGGCCTGGGCGAGACGCTGTCGATGGCGTTTCTGGGCACGCTTCTGGGGGCCGTCGTGGCACTTCCGCTGTCGCTCTTGGGGGCCGCGAACATCCTTCCCGCCGTCTGGCTGCGTCTGACGGTGCGGCGCGGGTTCGACGTGATCCGGGCATTCGAGACGCTGATCCTTGCGCTGATCTTCATCCGGGCCTTCGGGCTGGGGCCGCTGCCAGGCGTGCTGGCGATTGCCGTCAGCGAGATCGGCACCTTTGCAAAACTGTTCTCGGAAGCCATCGAGAACACCTCGGCCAAGCCGGTCGAGGGCATCAAGGCGGCGGGCGGGTCGCGGTTTCAGCAAATCCGCTTTGCCATCACCCCGCAGGTCAGCCCGGTGATCCTGTCGATTTTGCTGTATAATTTCGAATCCAACGTGCGGTCCGGCACCATTCTGGGCATCGTGGGCGCGGGCGGGATCGGCTTTCTGCTGTCCGACCGGATCAGCGCCTATCGCTGGGACGAGGCGTGGTCGATCATCTTCCTGATCATCGCCATGGTCTATGTCATCGACAGCCTGTCCGCCCGCATCCGCGCCCGGTTCATCGGAACATGGGAGGGCGCGCGATGAAGCTTTTGACCGAAGCCCCAACGGTGCACGACACCGCCACTGTGGTGGAGTGCACGCTTGGAAAGTGGACCGAGATCTCTGCCCATGTCACGATGAAGGAGGTCTCGTTCGGGGATTATTCCTACATCGTCAAGGGCGGCAATGTGGTCTGGGCGACCATTGGCAAGTTCTGCTCGATCGCCGAAGGCGCGCGGATCAACCCCGGCAACCACGCCACATGGCGCGCAGCACAGCACCATTTCACCTATCGCGCGGCGCAATATGGCCTGGGCGAAGATGACGCGGCGTTCTTTCAGTGGCGCCGCGACCATTGGGTGACCATCGGTCATGATGTCTGGATTGGCCATGGTGTCACGGTTCTGGCAGGCGTCACCATTGGCACCGGGGCGGTGATCGGGGCCGGGGCGGTGGTGGCCAAGGAAGTGGCGCCTTATGAAATTGTCGGCGGCGTGCCTGCGCGCCACCTGAAATGGCGGTTCGCGCCGGATCAGGCCGAGGCCTTGCAGTCCATCGCCTGGTGGGACTGGGACCATGCCCGGCTGAAAGCGGCGCTGCCAGATATCCGCGCGCTGCCGATCGACGCTTTCATCGAGAAATACCGCTAACCCCCCGAATCATTCCCGGAGTGCCCCCCATGTCCTTGCCCGTCCTTGGTGCCGCCCTGACCCTTGCCGATCTGCCCGCCCATGCCGATTGGCTGCGCGAAGCGCCGCGCGATCTGGAACTGCAATCCTTTGTCGATGCCGAGGTGCTGAACGGCGACTGGCAGCCCCGCGCCGAAGAAGCCAAGCGCCTGCTCGACGGCCATCAGGGCCGCTTGGGGATTCACGGGCCGTTCTGGGGCTGGACGATTTCCAGCTATGACCCCGAGGTGCGCGCCATCGTGCGCAAACGCATGTTGCAGGCGCTGGATGTCTGCGCGGCCATTGGCGGCACCCATGTGGTGATTCACTCGCCGTTCACCACCTGGGGCTATAACCACAAAGGTCTTTATCCGTCGGATGCCGACCGGATGCTGTCGGCCACACAAGACACCATGATGGCCGCGCTGGAGCGCGCCGAGGACATGGGCGTGACCTTCATGCTGGAAAACATCGAAGACATCGACCCGCGCGACCGTGCCGATCTGTGCGAGGCTTTGGGCTGGCGGGCCTTGGCACTGTCGGTCGATACCGGGCATGCGCATTACGCCCATGGGTCCACCGGCGCGCCGCCGGTCGATTTTTATATCCGCGCGGCGGGCAACCGTCTGGGCCATGTCCACCTGCAAGACGCCGATGGCTATGCCGACCGGCACTGGCAGTTGGGGCAAGGCACGATCCTGTGGCCGTCGGTCTTTGCCGCATTGGCCGAGATCACGTCTAACCCGCGTCTCATCATCGAATTGCGCGACAAGGCGGGCGTGATCCCGTCGGCGCGCTATCTGGCCGGGTTGGGACTGGCGCAATGACCGGGCTGAAGTTCATCGTGCTGTCGGACCTGCATCTTGGGGTGCCGGGGGTGCCGGTCAACGGGCTGGATACCGCCGCACGTCTGGCCGATGCGGTGACGGTTATCAACCGCGATCATGCCAATGCCGATTTCGTGCTGGTGGCGGGCGATCTGGCCGACCGGGGTGAGGTCGAGGCTTACCATGCCTTGCGCGACCTGCTGGCGCCTTTGACGATGCCGGTGCACCTGACCCTTGGCAACCATGATGACCGCGACAGTTTTCTGTCGGTCTGGGGCGCTGAACGTGATCACCCGCAGGGCCGGGTGTCCAAGGTGATTGACATGGGTGGCCACCGGGTCATTCTGCTGGACACTTCCGAGCCGGGGCTGGTGGGCGGGCGGCTGTGCGAAGGCAGGCAGGCTTGGCTTGCCGACCGTCTGGACGAGGCCGAGGACCGCCCGGTGATTGTGGTCATGCACCATCCTGCCAATCGCCTGTCGCTGCCGGTAGACGACATCGCGCTGGAGGACGCCGAACGGTTCGCTGCGATCCTGGCGACCCATCCCGAGGTGCGGATGGTGATCGCGGGCCACGTGCATCTGCCGACGGCGGGGGTCTGGTGCGGTTTGCCGATGGTCACGCTGGCGGGCAGCCATTATTCGGTCAGCCCGCATGTGCCGGGGGTGCCGGGCGATCAGCGCCGGTTGGAGGGGCCTGCGCAATTCGCGGTGGTTCTGGCCGCCGATGACGGGGTGACGGTGCATTTCCACGACTACCTTGATCGCCATGTGACCATGGCGCGCGGCCTGTTCCGCTGACGCCTGCCGGCAGATCACCACAACAACCGGGATGACCAATGTCATCGCGGTTGTTTTCGTATATACCCGTCAAGCAATTGAAATTGTTACAAAAATTTATGATTACCTTTGTCGGCCTGACACCAAGGTGCGTCATGGTGCGACAATGCCGCCGTCCCGCGCGGCTGCCATCCAACTCGGAGACAGCGACGATGAAAACCAAACTCGCAACCGCCGCTCTTGCGGTTCTGGCCACGGCAGGCGCCGCCTCGGCCGAAAAGACCAAGTTCGAATACTGGTATGGCCTGACCGGCGATCTGGGCAATGTGGTGCTGGAAACCTGCAACCGCTTCAACGCCAGCCAGGATCAGTATGAGGCCGTTTGCGTGGGTCAGGACGGCTATGACAAGGCCGTGCAGAACACCATCGCCGCCTTCCGCGCCGGCAAGCACCCGACCCTGCTGCAGTCCTTCGACGCAGGCACCGCTGACCTGATGCTGTCGGGCCAGTTCTACCCGGTTCACCAGATGATGAAGGACTTCAACATCGAGATCGACTGGGCCAACTACTTCCCCGGCATCGCCAACTACTATTCGTCGTCCAAGGGCGATTTCGTGTCGATGCCGTTCAACTCGTCGACCCCGGTGTATTACTATAACAAAGAGCAGTTCGAAAAGGCCGGCATCACCGAGGCTCCGCTGACCTGGGAAGGCATGGAAGCCGCGTTCAAGGCACTGAAGGCGTCCGGTCAGGCGTGCAGCCTTGCCTATGCCCCGTCCACCTGGGTTGACCTCGAACAGTTCTCGATGGCCCACAACGTGCCGGTTGCCAGCAAGAACAACGGCTATGACGGGCTGGACTCGGAGTTGGTGTTCAACACCACGAAGCACGTCGAGCACATGGAAAACATCCAGCGCTGGATCAACGAAGGCTATGCCTTGGTCCGCACCCCGGTGTCGGGCAAATCGGCGCGCGACAGCTTTGTCGAAGGCGAATGCTCGGTGTTCTTCTCGTCGATCGCCGACCACAACACCGTTGGCAAGCTGAAGCCGACCTTCGCCTGGGACGTGCAGATGATCCCGGTTTACGAGGGCACCGAGCGGCACAACACCGTCGTCGGCGGCGCGTCGCTCTGGGTTCTGGCGGGCAAGTCGGATGACGAATACAAGGCCGCCGCTGCCTATCTGGCCTTCCTCGCCACCCCGGAGTCGGAAGAGTTCTGGTCCACCAACACCGGCTATATTCCGGTCACCAAGGCTGGCTTCAATGCTCTGGTCGAAAAGGGCTTCTACAACAACGCCCCCTACAAGGGCCGCGAAGTTGCCCTGAAGTCGCTGACCTACACCGAGCCGGGCCCGCTGACCCGCGGTATCCGTCTGGGCAGCTTCATCCAGATCCGCGCCGAATGGCAGGCCGAGGTTGAAGCCGCTCTGGCCGGTCAGAAGACCATGAAAGAGGCGCTGGATACCGCTGTTGCCCGTGGCAACGACCATCTCAAGCGCTTTGCCCAGACCTACAAGGGCAAGTCCTTCCCGTAACCATCATCCGGCGCGGCGGCCCCATCGCCGCCGCGCCGACCCTTCTGCATGACCGGAGGCATGATGCGCCGCGCCTATTTCAAGACAAGCTGGATTGCTGCGCTGCTGCTGGCGCCGCAGCTTTTGATCATTTTCGTGTTCTTCTACTGGCCATCGGCGCAGGCGGTCTATTGGGCCTTTACGCTGGAACAGCCCTGGGGCGGCGGCAACACCTGGGTCGGGTTTGACAACTTCCGTAATATTCTGTCCGACCCCTATTATTGGTCATCGGTGCGGGTCTCGCTGATCTATGCGGTGGCGGCCACGGCCCTTGCGATGGGCATGTCGCTGATTCTGGCGATGTTCGTTGACCGGCAACTGGCGGGCTACAAGGCCTATCGGGTGGCGCTGATCTGGCCCTATGCGATTGCAGCCCCGGCGGTGGGTCTGGCGTTTCGCTTCATATTCAACCCCAACGCGGGGATATTCTCTTATGTCAACACGGTGATCCCCGGTCTTTGGGACCCGACGCAGATCGGCTGGCAGGCGGTGGTCACCATCATTCTGGCCGGTGCATGGAAGCATGTCGCCTACAGCTTCATCTTCTTTCTGGCGGCGCTGCAATCCATTCCGCGCAGCCTGACCGAGGCGGCAGCAATGGACGGCGCACGACCCTTGCGCCGGATGGTGGACCTGCAACTGCCGCTGCTGACGCCGACGGTGTTTTTCCTGTTCGTCATCAACATCACCGACAGTTTCACCGACAGTTTCGGCATCGTCGATACCCTGACCGGCGGCGGGCCGTTCCGGGCGACCGATCTGATGGTCTACAAGATCTATTCCGACGGCTTTCGCGGCTTTGACTATTCGGGGGCAGCGGCGCAGTCGATCATCCTGATGGTGCTGGTGATGGCGCTGACCTTCGTGCAGTTCCGCTATGTCGAACGCCGCGTCCATTATACCTGAGGGCCGAAGATGATCGAGCGCACCCCGATTTTGAACTTTTTGACCCATGTCATCCTTCTGATCGGGCTGGCGCTGGTGATCTTCCCGATCTGGTTGGCCTTTGTGGCCGCCACGCATGATCTGCGCGCCGTCAACACGGCCCCGGTCGAGCTGCTGCCCGGCCCGCATCTGTGGGCCAACATGAAGGAAGCCTGGGCCTTGTCCGACTTCGGCCCGAAGTTCGTGAACACGCTGATCGTGGCCATCGGGGTTGTGGTGGGCAAGGTCACACTGGCCTGCATCACAGCGTTTTCGCTGGTGTTTTTCAACTATCGCGGGCGGATGCTGATTTTCTGGCTGATCTTCATCACCCTGATGCTGCCACTGGAGGTGCGGATCGTTCCAACCTATGCCGTTGCCGCCAACGCGCTGTCGCCATTTCAGGTGATGCTGGATGCCTCGGGTCTGAACGGGTTGATCGAGACGCTTTCTGGCATCCGGGTGGCGCTGGAATGGAACCTGCTCAACTCTTACACCGGCATGATCCTGCCGCTGGTGGCCACGGCCACCGGCACCTTCCTGTATCGCCAGTTCTTCCTGACCGTCCCGGATGAGCTGGTCGAGGCCGCCCGGATGGATGGGGCAGGGCCCTTGCGGTTCTTGTGGGACACGCTGATCCCGCTGTCGAAGACCAATATCGCGGCACTGGCGACCATCATGTTTGTCTATGCCTGGAACCAGTATCTCTGGCCTTTGCTGATCATAACCGACCGCGCCAACTACGGCATGGTTGTGGTGCAATTGTCCGACCTTGTGCCGGACCAGTTTTCCACCGGCGGCGGCACGCCCACCTGGCATCTGGCGATGGCGGCGACGCTGATGGTGATGCTGCCGCCGATTGCCATCGTCATCTTCATGCAGCGCTGGTTCGTGCGCGGCCTGATCAACACCGACAAGTAACAGGAGCGCCGCCATGGCCGAAATCGCGATCCGCAACGCCGGCAAGACCTATGGCAAGACCCGGATCATGCAGGACGTCAGCCTTGTGATCAACAACGGCGAGTTTGTGGTGATCCTCGGCCCGTCGGGCTGCGGCAAGTCCACACTTCTGCGGATGATTGCGGGGTTGGAGGACATCACCGACGGCGAAATCGCGATTGGCGGGCAAGTGGTGAACCGGCTAGAGCCTCGAGAACGCGGCTGTGCCATGGTGTTCCAGAACTATGCACTTTACCCGCATATGACGGTGGCCGAAAACATCGGCTATGCGCTGAAGGTGGCGGGCATGCCAAAGGCTGACCGGCTGGCAAAGGTGGCCGCCACCGCGCAATCGGTGGGGTTGACCGAGTTTCTGGACCGCAAGCCGGGGCAATTGTCGGGCGGGCAGCGCCAGCGGGTTGCGATGGCCCGCGCCATCATCCGCGAACCCAAGGTGTTTCTGTTCGACGAGCCGCTGTCGAACCTTGACGCCAAGCTGCGGGTGCAGATGCGCCATGAAATCCGCCGCATCCACAACCAGATCAGCGCCACCAGCGTGTTCGTGACCCATGACCAGCACGAAGGCATGACGCTGGCCGACCGCCTGGTGGTGATGAACAAGGGCACCATCGAACAGATCGGCACCCCGGAAGAGGTCTATGACCGCCCGGCCTCGGTCTATGTGGCGGGCTTCATCGGCAGCCCGGCGATGAACTTTCTGCCCGGCCGGGTGACCGACAGCCGCTCGGCGGTGGTGCTGGACGATGGCCAGACCATCCCGCTGGTATCGGCGATCAAACCGGCCGCCGGGCAGATGGTGCAGATCGGTCTGCGGCCGGAAAAGCTGACGCTGGCCCCGCTGGGTGGCGGCGCCTTGGCCGCGCGCTTTGAATTTGCCGAAGAACTGGGGTCGGGTCGTCTGTATCATCTGAAGATCGAGGATGTTCCGGTCAGCGTGATGGCGGCCGAAAAGCACAGCTTTGTCGAGGGCCAGACCATTGGTCTTCGGTTCCCGAATGATGCGGTGCATGTGTTTGACGGGGCCTCGGGCCTGCGGCTTGACCTGCATCATGCCCCGGCGGCCGCGCTGGTATCGGCGTGATCCGGCAAGGCGAGGCTTTGCGCGCGGCGGGCAGGGAATACCTGGCCGGGGCGCAGCAACAGGGCGCGCGCCCGGTTGCGGTGGGGCAGAAGTTCGATCCGGCGGGGGGCGTGCTGCGGTTTGCGGGCAATACCTTTCTGTGCCATATCGACCCTGAAAGCCCGGCCCATGCCGCGCTGACCGAGGCCAGCCTTGCCCTGCAACAGGGGCCGCTTGCGCAGGCCTTCACCTTCCTGCCGCCGTCCAGCTTTCACATGACGGTGTTTGAAGGCGTATGCGACGCGCACCGCAGCGGTGACCGCTGGCCCGAGGGCCTTGGCCCCGATACGCCGCTGGATCAGGTGACGGATGCGTTCAGCGCGGCGACGGCGCGGCTTGCGCTGCCGCAAACCCATGCCATCCGGCCCACGGGTATTTTCGCCGGCTTTTCGGTCGCGGTCAGTGGCGCGGATGCGGGGGCCGAGGCCAGCCTGCGGCAGACCCGTCAGGCGTTGCGCGCCGCCACAGGCATCCGCCGCGCCGATTTCGACAGCTATGATTTTCACATCACGCTTGGCTATCTGCTGCACTGGCTGACCCCCGATCAGGCCGAGGCGGTGCTGGACCTGTCGCAGACGGTGTTTGCGCGGCTGCTTTCCCGCGCCCCGGTGATCCCCCTTGGTCCGGTCGAATTCTGCCGCTTTGACGACATGCACGCCTTTCGCCTGATCCGGCACCTTTGACCCCCGCCAAGCCGCCACGGACCGGATCGAAGCATCTGCATGCTCAACCGCCCCCCCCTTAGGCGCCGCCTTGCCGGGATAACTTTTCGCACTGGAAATCTTGGCTTTTTTCGACAGGTTGTCATGGGAAAAGCGTTGAATGCCTATGCGTCACCGCAGATCCGAACATGAATGGAGTAGACCCATGCGAAAAATTGCTTTCCTGTCCGTTGTGGCAGGCATTCTGGGCACGGCAGTGCTGGCCGACCCGCTTGCAACCGCCGTCGCACGGCAGGAATACTACAAGGCGCTTGGCGGCGTCATGAAGCCGATGGGCGAACTTGCCAAAGGCTTTGATGCCGAAAAGGCCAAGGTCCAGACCGCGCTTCTGGTTGCGGCCCTGTCAAAGGACGTGTTGCCGCTTTATGAACCCGGCACTTCGGACGCCGACCTGCCCGGCAAATCGCGGGCGATGGCAAAGATCTGGGACAATCTGGAGGACGTGACCGCCAAGAACCAGGCGATGCAAGAGGCCGCGAAAGTGGTGGTTGCTGCCGCCGAAGCAGGCGATGCCGCGGCGTTCGCGGCGGCCTTTGGCCAGTTGGGCGGCACCTGCAAATCCTGCCACGACACGTACCGCGTGCCGGAATGACACTGTCCGGCCGGGGTCACCCCCGGCCGGAACCCGTCTGACAAGGAGGATCGACATGGGTGAACCCGCCACGGGCAACAAGGTCTGGGATCCGGCCATACGGGTTTTTCACTGGGCGCTGGTCGTGGCCGTTTTCGCGGGTTGGCTGCTGGGGCATTACGGTCCCTTGCAGATGACGTGGCATTTCTGGGCGGGCTATGCCGTGGCCGGACTTGTTGGCTTTCGCCTTGTCTGGGGGATCATCGGGCCGAAGAATGCGCGGTTTGCGTCTTTCCTGCGCTCGCCCCGCACGGTCGGGGCCTATGTGCAGACCTTGCCAGACCGGCGGCCCACGGCTGCGGCCGGGCACAATCCCTTGGGTGGCTGGTCAATCGCTGCCATGCTGATCGTGCTGGCCGGGCAAGTGGCGACGGGGCTGATCCTTGACCCCGAGGATTATATCAACACCGGCCCGCTGGCCGGCCTTGTGTCTTCGGACTGGAACCGCTGGGCGCTTGGCATGCACCACCGGCTTGGCGTGGTGATGGCGGTTCTGGTCGGGCTGCATGTGGCGGCGATTATCTTCTACCGCGTCTGGAAGCGCGAGGATCTGGTCACGCCGATGATCACCGGACGCCGCCGCTGACGCTGTATGGTCGACAAACGGAAAAGGAAAAAGGGTGCCACGTGGCACCCTTTCGTTTTTGCTGTCGCGCGATCAGTTGATCAGTTGCGCGAACGGTCGACCATCTTGCCTTTAGAAATCCACGGCATCATGGCACGCAGCTTTTCGCCGACCTGTTCGATCTGGTGTTCATCGTTGATCCGGCGGGTGGCCTTGAAGAACGGCTGGCCGACGGCGTTTTCCTGCATGAAGTCGCGCACGAACTTGCCGGTCTGAATGTCGGTCAGCACGGCTTTCATGCGGGCCTTGGTCTCGTCATAGGGCAAGATGCGCGGGCCGGAAACATATTCGCCATACTCGGCAGTGTTGCTGATCGAGTAGTTCATGTTGGCGATGCCGCCTTCATAGATCAGGTCGACGATCAGCTTCACTTCGTGCAGGCACTCGAAATAGGCCATTTCCGGCTCATAGCCCGCTTCCACCAGCGTCTCAAAGCCCATACGGATCAGCTCGACCAGACCGCCGCACAGCACGGCTTGTTCGCCAAACAGGTCGGTTTCACATTCCTGACGGAAGTTGGTCTCGATGATCCCCGACCGCCCGCCACCGATGGCCGAGCAATAGGACAGCCCGATTTCCATGGCGCGGCCGGTGGCATCGTTGTGCACCGCCACAAGGCAGGGCACACCGCCGCCCTTGGTGTATTCGCCGCGCACGGTGTGGCCGGGGCCTTTGGGGGCCATCATGATGACATCGACGCCGGGCTTCGGCTCGATCAGGCCGAAATGCACGTTGAGGCCGTGGGCAAAGGCAATGGCGCTGCCTTCGCGCAGGTTGTCGTGCACGTATTTGCGGTAGGTTTCGGCCTGCAACTCATCGGGCATGGTGAACATGATCACGTCGCACCAGGCAGCAGCTTCGGCGATGCCCATGACCTTGAGGCCCTCTCCTTCGGCCTTCTTGGCAGACGGGCTGCCTTCGCGCAGCGCGACCACAAGGTTCTTGGCGCCGGAATCGCGCAGGTTCAGCGCGTGGGCGTGGCCTTGGCTGCCATAGCCAAGGATGGCCACCTTCTTGTCCTTGATCAGGTTGATGTCGCAGTCCCGGTCATAATACACGCGCATGGCGTCTCTCCTTTGATTGATGGTGCCACAATAGGCAGTATGACAAGGAAGGGCGTTCAATGTTTGACCATTCGGCTTCTTTGTGAGAAATATAATTCGCGATTTAGCATATTGATGGATTATTCATGCAACTGGATGAGGCAGACCGCCGTATCCTGCGCCACTATCTGACCGAGCCGGGCAGTGACCGCGCGGCCTTGGCCGAGCGGGCAGGGGTGACGCCCGCAACCTTGTGGCGGCGGCTGGAGCGGTTGCGTGAAGCGGGCGTGATCCGCGCCGAAGTGGCGGTGATCGACTGGCGGGCCTTGGGCTATGCGGTCGAGGTCAGTTTGCGGTTCACGCTGGACAAGACCAACAGCCGCGCCTTTGACGAATTCATCGCAGCGGCGCGCGAGGTGCCCGAAGTGGTGGCGATCGAGACCTTTCTGGGTCGCGTCGATGTGCGGCTGAACGTGATCGCCCGCGATATGGTGCATTATCAAGAGGTTTACCGGCGGCGCATCCTGACCCTGCCGCATATCGCCGAGTTGGACGCTTTGATGCTGATCGCCACCATCAAGGACGAAAGCGGGCTGCCGCTGTGATCGACCTTGACGATCTGGACCGGGCACTGCTGCGGGCGCTGTCGCTGGATGCGGGCGTGTCGGGCGGCGCATTGGGGCGGCGGTTCGGCATCAGCCAGCCAGCCGCCTGGCGGCGGATCAAACGGCTGGAAGAGGCTGGCGTGCTGTCGGGCAGGCGTATCGAGGTGGATCGGGCCGCGCTTGGCTTTGGCGTGACGGTGTTTCTGGGGGTGAAACTGGCCACGCGCGGGCGGGTGTCGCTGGAGGATTTCGAGCGCGCGGTGACCGCAATCCCCGAGGTGCAGGTGGTGCAGCATGTGTTGGGGTTGTTCGATTACCGCCTGCGGGTGGTGGCGCGCGACATTGCCGATTTTGAGCGCGTGTTGCGGCGCCGGATCATGACGCTGCCGGGGGTGGGCACGGTCGAGGCCAATGTGCTGCTGACCGAAGAGCGCAGGCCGGGGCCGTTGGGATAGCACCGGCAGGATGCAGAAGGGGACGGCTCTGCCCCCCGAGGCGCAAAGCACCTCTCCCCCCGGGATATTTGTGGAAAGAGAAAGCGGGGTGGGTGGCATTGGGCGTGGCTTGGGCTATGGTCTGGCAAAACGAAAGGAGACCCGCGCATGCCCGGATTGCACGCAGATATCGACCCCGATGGCCTTGAAGAGTTTTCGGTGGTGTTCACCGACCGCAGCCTGAACCACATGTCGGCGCGGTTTCAGGGCGTAATGCGCGATGTGTCGGGGATGCTGAAGGAGGTCTACCACGGCTCGGCGGTGGCCTTGGTTCCCGGCGGCGGCACCTATGCGATGGAGGCGGTGGCGCGGCAGTTCGGCCAGGGCCGGGTGCTGATCGTGCGCAACGGCTGGTTTTCCTATCGCTGGAGCCAGATTTTCGACGCGGGCGGCTTTGCGGGCGACGCATCGGTGGTGATGGCGCGGCAGACCGGCAACGATGCGCGCGCGCCCTATGCGCCGCCGCCGGTCGAGGAGGTCGTGGCGCGCATCCGGGCCGACCGGCCGGACGCGGTGTTTGCCCCCCATGTGGAAACCAGCGCAGGCATCATCCTGCCCGATGACTATATTGCGCAGGTGGCGGCGGCGGCGCATGAGGTGGGGGCGTTGATGGTGCTGGATTGCATCGCCTCGGGCTGCATCTGGGTGGATATGGCCGCCAGCGGGGTGGATGTGCTGATCTCGGCACCGCAAAAGGGCTGGTCGGCCTCGCCTTCGGCCGGAGTGGTGGTGATGAGCCCCCTGGCCGAGGCACGGCTGGCCGAGACCACGTCAAGCAGCTTTGCGCTGGATCTGAAGAAATGGCGGGCGATGATGGCGGCCTATGAGGGCGGTGGCCACGCCTATCATGCCACCATGCCGACCGATGCGATTGTTGGCTTTCGCGACGCCATGCTGGAGACCAAGGCGATGGGGTTTGCGGCGGCCAAGGCGGCGCAATGGGAATTGGGCACGGTGGTCCGGGCGCTGCTGGCGGCCAGGGGCGTGCGGTCGGTGGCGGCCGAGGGCTTTCAGGCGCCCGGCGTGGTGGTCAGCTATACCGATGACCCCGGCGTGCAGACCGGCGCGAAGTTCCGTCAGCAGGGGTTGCAGATCGCCGCAGGCGTGCCGTTGCAGGTCGGCGAGGGCGCGGCGTTCAAGACCTTCCGCATCGGGTTGTTCGGTTTGGACAAGCTGGCCGATGTGCCGGGCACCGTGGCGCGGCTGGAGCGGGCGGTCGAGGCGGTGCTTTAACGCGCACCGCCCGCCCCGACTGTGCCCGCCGTGACTGTGCCCGCCCCGGATCACCACACCCCAAATCAGCGCACCCCAAGTCCGGCGCGCATCAGCGTCTTGCGCACCGGACCCGCCGAGTAAAGCACGTTCAGCGCCGCGGCGCGCAGGTCGCGCAAGGGCTGGGCGTGGATCATCGAGGCCCGGTTCAGCAGATCAATTCCGGCCACGCGGGCCTGCACCTCAAGGTGGCGCTTGCGGTGATAGGCGTCAAGCATTTTGGCCGAGCCGATGTCTTCGGGGGCGGCATTGGCCAGATCCAGCAGCACGCGCAGATCGGCCAGTGACATGTTCAGCCCTTGCGCTCCGATGGGTGGCACGACATGCGCGGCTTCGGCGATCAGGGCGCAGCGTTCGCCCGACATCCGTGCGGCGATCTGGCTGATGATCGGCCAGACCGTCAGGCGGCTGGCCAGTGTCAGCGGGCCAAGGATCTGGCATGAGCGCGCGGTCATCTCGGCCTCGAAGCTGTCGGTCGGCAGGGCGCGCAGGCGGGCGACCTCGGGGCCGGATTCCATCCAGACCACTGCCGAGGCCGGTTGTCCGTTGCGGTCGGGCAGCGGCACCAGCGTGAACGGCCCGCCCGAGCGGTGAATCTCGGTCGAGACGTTGTGGTGCGGCAGCGGATGCGTCACCGCGAAGGCCAAGGCCTTCTGGCCATAGCGCGTGGTGCGGACGGGGATGTTCAGGGCCTCGCGCACCACCGAATTGCGCCCATCCGCCGCCACCACCATGCGGGCGTGGATCTGGCTGCCATCGGACAGCGTCACCAAAGCCTCATCCGCGCGCGTGGTCAGACGCTGGGTGGCGACGCCGGGGCGAAAATCGACATTGGGCAATTCGGCCAGTCGCGCCAACATTTCGCGGCGCAACAGCCAGTTCGGCAGGTTCCAGCCAAACGGCTGATCCGAGACGTCGGCGGCGTTGAAATCCTTGGTCAGGCGCGGTTTTGCCTCGCGCCCGCCGGCATCGACGATGCGCATGATCTGCAGGGCTGCGGCAAAGGGCTCAAGCCGCGACCACAGCCCGGCCGCCTGAAACACCGGAACCGACGGGTGCAGAAAGGCGGTGGTGCGCAGATCGGCACCGTCATCGCCTTCCGACAGCACCGGGGGCGAAGGGTCAACGCAGATCACGCTGAACCCGGCCGAGCCAAAAGCCGCCGCGGCGGACAGCCCGGCGACGCCGCCGCCGGAAACCAGAATATCGGTGCTGATGCGTGTCATCTCACTCTCCGTGCATGGTCCGAAGATAGGTCCGGTGACCGGGAAAACGAAGCGACAAAGCGCCCCGGTCGGATCAATCCTCGCGACGCGATTTGCCCGGCCAGGAGATGGTGACGAAGAAGATGAACATCAGGGGCACCAGGATCAGCCCTGTGATCGTCAAGGCAACCGGTCCCCAGACCATGAATGCCAGTCCTGCTGCAACCACCAATGAGGCCAGCACGGCAAGGGCGATTGCCCCGCTTTTGCTGGTGTCATCGCCATGCGTCAGATCGTGTGACGCCGCTTGCGGGAAGGTTGCTGCGGGATTCATGGCCATATTCATATCCTCCTATATGTATGGATTTTCGTCGTATACACATGAATGCCGTCTGGCGAAAGATAAAATGATGCGGCCCGGAATCAGAGTTAAACCAGCTTCGCCAAAAAGGCGGACAGGTCGGTGTCATGATGGTCGATGTGCTGCGCGGGGGCGGCGACCGGGGCGATGTGAACCGTGCGCAGACCCATGGCATGCGGGGCCGCCAGATTGCGGGCATCGTCTTCGAACATCGTGGCGCGGTCGGGGTCAAACCCGTCCAGCGCGAAGACGCGGGCAAAGGCGGCCGGCTCTGGCTTTGGCAAAAACCCTGCGTGTTCAACGCCGTAAACCGCATTGAACAGGCCAGACAGGCCGCGCGCCGCCAATACTTTGTGGGCATAGGGCGCATCGGCATTGGTATAGACAATGCGCCGACCCGGCAGGGCGGCGATCTGCGCTGCAAGGATGGGGTCCGGGTCCAGCACCGAAAAGTCGATGTCGTGGACATCGGCCAGATAGGCCATCGGGTCGATGTCATGTTCGCGCATCAGCCCCGCAAGGGTGGTGCCGTGACGCTGCCAATAGTCGGCCCGCAGGCGATTGGCGCGGTCGTGGTCTAGCCCAAGCTTGGCCATCACCCAGCGGGTCATGCGCTGCTCGATCTGGTCGAACAGCCGCATCCGGGGCGGATACAGCGTGTTGTCCAGATCAAACACCCAGGTCGTTACGTGCGAAAAATTCTTGGCGATCATGGGGCTAAGCTAGCGTGGCCGCCCGGTCGCAGCAAGCCTGCGGCGCGGCAATGGCTTGCCAAGACCGGGGGGCGGGTTGTAGCGTAGCACGCTGTAACGCAGATGTGACAGGACGTGCCGGTGCAGAAAGATGCCTATACGCTGATTCTCGACGCGATCGAGGCGGGACTCTACCAACCGGGCGACCGGCTGGTGGAATCAGAGCTGGCGGAACGGCTTGGGGTCAGCCGCACCCCGGTGCGCGAGGCGCTGCAACGGCTGGAAACTCAGGCCATGCTGACGCGCGACGGGCGCAGCCTGATTGTGGCCAGTCTGGACCACAATCAACTGGCCGAGCTTTATGCGGTGCGGACCGAGTTGGAAGGCTTGGCCTCGCGGCTGGCCGCCCGCCACGCAACCGATGAGGAAATCCGCGTGCTGCGCGGAATGGTCGAGGATGACCGCGCCTTGCTGACCGGCGATCCGCGCGCCATGAGCCGGGCCAACAAGCGGTTCCACCGGCAGATCCATCTGGCCAGCCACAACCGCTTTCTGGTGCAGCAGCTTGATCTTGTGCACCGGTCGATGGCGCTGATGGCCACCACGTCGCTGGCGGCAGAAGGCCGTGGCGAGGGGGCCTTGGCCGAGCATGAGGAGATTGTCGGCGCCATCGAGGCGCGCGACGGTGACGCCGCCTACAAGGCGCTGCGCACCCATATCAGCCGCGCCTTCGAGACCCGGTTGCGCGTGGATGCGGGCGAGTTGAAGCTGAAGTTCTGACGCGTGCTGCGCCGGGGTTACCCAAGGCGTCAGTCCAGCGGATCAAACTGCCCATGCGCGGTCTTGTCCCAAAAGAACGGGCGGCAGACCAATTCCCACGCCGCCTTGTAAGAGGCCAGCGCGCCCAGCGGAAAATAGACGTGCATCGAGACCACCCACCACCGGCTGAGCCTGTGGCCAGACAGGTGCAGGGCGGTGATCCCCAGCGCGATATTGGTGATCTCGGACAGCGCGAACAGCGCGATCAGCGCCAGAAAGGCCATGGGCGGCAGGGCATCGGCCAACGGATGCGGCACATCAAGCCAGGTCAGCCAGAAGGACCAGAGCAGCGGGGCCAGCAGGAATTGCGACAGCGTGCCCAGAAACAGCACCTGAAACCCCGCAAACCGCCACCAGCCCAGCTGCCGCAGCAATTGGCGCGGGTCGCGCATGTGGGTGGCCCAGGTCATCATGTAGCCCTTGAGCCAGCGCGAGCGTTGCCTGACCCAAGGCAGCGTGCGGCAGTTGGCCTCTTCGCCGGTCACAGTGTCGATCACTTCGGTGCGATAGCCGTAGCGATACAGTCGCATTCCCAGATCGGCGTCTTCGGTCACGTTATGGGCATCCCATCCACCGACCTTTTCCAGCGCGTCGCGGCGGAAAAACACCGTGGTGCCGCCCAGCGGCACCGGCAGGCCAAGGCGTTGCAGCCCCGGCAGGATCAGGCGGAACCAACTGGCGTATTCGATGGTAAAGCAGCGCGACAGCCAGTTTGTTGTGGGGTTGTAGAAATCCAGCACGCCTTGCAGGCAGGCCACCTCGGGCCCGCGCTGGTAAAAGCGCTGCACGATCCGGGTGATCTGGTCGGGCTCGGGCGCATCTTCGGCATCATAGACCCCGATGATTGACCCGCGGCAATGGTCCAGCGCAAAGTTCAGCGCCCGCGGCTTGGTCTTGACGCGACCGCCCGGCACCACGACCTGCCGCATCCACGAGGGCAGGTTGGCGGCGGTCAGCGCGGTGCGGGTGGTTGCATCCTCTTCTTCCACCACCAGAACGATGTCCAGCAGTTCGCGCGGGTAGTCCAGCCGTGACAGACGGCGGATCAGGCGCGGCGCGATATCGCTTTCATGAAACAGCGCCACCATGACCGATACCGTGGGCAGGCGCGCGATCAGCGGCGGTGGGGCGATCTGACGGGGCCGTGCCCGGGCGGCAAGTGCCGCCGCAATCTTCAGCAAGGTGGTCAGGATCAGGGTTGCGACCGCCCATCCCAGCAGCAGCCAGCCAAGGGCCAAAGGCCAGATCAGCATCACCGCAAGGGCCAGCAGCGCCACAACGACCAGCGGGCGCAGCACGGTGTCGCCCCCCAGATGCCGGCAACTGTCTGCCGCCCTGACACGGGTTTCGGCGCTGCGGGCAAGGCGATTGCCGCGCATCGCCAACAGGGTGGCGTCGATGGCCGCCGCCGGGGCGATGGCCATGGCGACCGGGCCGAACAGCGCCGTCAGGTGATCGTGGTGGCGCAGGAAGTCTTCCGGTTGGGCCGTGGCCACGATGGTGACGCTGCCGGCGCTGTGCCATGGCAAGACACTGTGGCGCAGGCAGTAATCGGCACCAAGCCGATCAATCAGCCGCACATCCGGCGGGCTGGTCTGCGGGTCGATGACATTGGTGCCCCATTGGCGGGCCAGACCTGCGTAAAGCTGGTCCGGCGCGATCAGGCCGCGCGACAGCAAGATGTCGGTCAGCCGCCCGCGCCCAAGCGCCTGTTGGGCCAGCGCCTGCACCATGCCATCGCCCGATACCAGACCCTCACGCAGCAGCGCCATGCCAAGCGTCGCCGCGCGTGGGTTCGGCTGCGCCGGCAGGGGGCGCGCTTGCGCCACATCGGGCGACAGCAGGAATGGCAGTGCGGACATGGACCCTCGGATAGATTTCTCGGAAGGGTCGCACGGCAGTGGTTAACAGTTGGTTAAACGGAAACAATATCCCCGGCGTCCGGGCCGCGACGGTGCTGCATCGCCTTGGCAAACCGCTCGAACAGATAATAGCTGTCTTGCGGGCCGGGGCTGGCCTCGGGGTGGTATTGCACCGAAAACACGGGCTTTCCGGTGACGGCGATGCCGCAATTCGACCCGTCAAAAAGCGAGACATGGGTCTCGGTCACGTCTTCAGGCAGGGTCTGGCTGTCCACCGTGAAGCCATGGTTCATCGAAGTGATTTCCACCTTGCCCGTGGTCAAATCCTTGACCGGGTGGTTGGCGCCATGGTGGCCGTGGTTCATCTTCACCGTCTGCGCCCCAAGGGCCAGCGCCAGCATCTGATGGCCAAGGCAGATGCCGAACACCGGCAGATCGCGCGCCAGCACGCCTTGGATCATCGGCACGGCATAGGTCCCTGTGGCCGCCGGATCGCCCGGACCATTGGACAGGAACACGCCTTCGGGGTTAAGGGCCAGCACGTCTTCGGCGGTGGCGGTGGCGGGCAGAACGGTCACGTCACAGCCGGCACTGGCAAGGCAGCGCAGGATGTTGCGCTTGGCACCATAGTCGATCGCGACAACGCGCAGGCCCGGCCCTGTCCGTTTGGTATAGCCTTCCGGCCAGGCCCACCGCATTTCATCCCAACGATAGGATTGGGCGCAAGACACGTCCTTGGCCAGATCAAGCCCGACCAGGCCTTTCCAGGCGCGGGCCTTTGCCACCAAAGCCCCGATGTCGAACACCCCATCGGGGTTGTGCGCCAGCGCGACATGCGGGGCGCCTTGCTGGCGGATGGCGCGGGTGAGGCGGCGGGTGTCGATGCCCCCCATGCCGATGCGGCCCTTTTTCACCAGCCAGTCGCCAAGTTCACCCGTAGCGCGCCAGTTTGACGGCTCGGTCACGTCCCATTTCACCACCATGCCGGCAGCGACGGGTGCGGCGGTCTCGTCGTCTTCAACCGTGACGCCGGTGTTGCCGATATGCGGGAAGGTAAAGGTGACCACCTGACCGGCATAGCTGGGGTCGGTCATGATTTCCTGATAGCCGGTCATCGCGGTGTTGAACACCAGCTCGGCCACGGTTTCTCCCACTGCGCCAAAGCCCTGACCGTAAAACAGCGTGCCATCGGCAAGCGCAAGGCAGGCGGTAGGCTTCTGCAAGGCAGGCATGGCGCGACTCCCAATCGGTGAATTTGCCGGAACTTACGGGGGAAGGGGGGCGGGGTCAAGGCTTTGCCCTAAAAGGAATATGGACTTAAATCAATGGGTTGAAGAAATGGCGTGGAGTTGCCCTTTGGCATGAAGCCCTGTAATGTGACGGCCGTTCCCCGATGGAACGATGCTTGATGGAAGGCAACCCGATGTTTTTGCGTGACCGTTTGCAATTTGCCCTGAAGGACGCGATGAAGGCAAAGGAGGTGGCGCGCCTGTCCACCCTGCGCCTGATCAACGCTGCCATCAAGGACCGTGAGATTGCCGCGCGCGGCGAAGCGACCCCGGTTGCGGTGAACGAGACGGATATCATGGCCATCCTTGGCAAGATGGTGAAGCAGCGTCAGGAATCCGCGCGCGCCTATGAAGAGGGCGGTCGGCTGGAGCTGGCCCAAAAGGAACTTTCCGAGATCAAGGTGATCGAGGAATTCCTGCCGCGCCAATTGTCAGCGGCAGAGGTCGAGGCGGCGATTGCCGAGGCGATAACCGAGGCAGGTGCAACCGGCATCCGTGACATGGGCAAGGTGATCGCCGTGCTGAAGGCCAAGCACACCGGCCAGATGGATTTCGGCGCCGTGGGGCCCATGGTCAAGGCGCGGCTGGGCTGAACCGCCCCTGCGCCCTTGCTCCGTCGCTGGCGCGGGAAGCGGCGGGGTGCGGAGGGCCCTATCGGGTGCAGGTGATCTGCACCTCGTAGAGGCGATACAGGAAATCATCGCGCACCTCTTCGACCCCGATGGGGCGCGACGAATACAGGCTGAAACCGCCAAAGCCGCACACGTCGCGCGCGGCGGCAGCGATCTGGTCACGAAACGCCAGTTCGCGCGGGTCGGTCAGGCTGTAGGCGCGGTCGATGGTAAAGCTGTGCAGGGCACCTGAACCCGGATCAGGCGTTTCGCCGGGCATGTCGGGGCCTTCAGCTGGCGGCTGGGTGCAAGCGGCAAGGGCGAGGGTCAGGACAAAAGGCAGGGGCAGGCGCATCCGGGGCTTTCTGGATCATCTGTATTTCCGGCGGCACGGTATCCGCCAAGCTTCTGGCCCGAAAGTCTCGCCCAGATTACTTGCGACGTCAAAGTCGGGAAAAGCCGACTTTGGGACGGTGCCGGGTAAACGTGCACGTTACTCTGCGCAAGCCGGCGGCGTCACGCCATCGGGGTGCATCCGGCCCTCGGGGAAAAAACGCCCGAAGGTGGTGACAAGTGCTGCGTCCAGATCGGCCATTGTCACCGGCAGGCCAAGGTCCACAAGGCTGGTGACGCCATGGTCGCGGATACCGCAAGGGACAATGCCCGAGAAATGCGCAAGGTCAGGTTCGACGTTGATCGACAGCCCGTGAAAGCTGACCCAACGCCGGAGCTTTACGCCGATGGCGGCGATCTTGTCTTCGCGCGGCTGGCCATCCGCACCACACCGGTCCGGCCGCGCCACCCAGACCCCGACGCGGCCGGCGCGCACCCCGGCCTGCACATTGAACTCGGCCAGCGCCGCGATCACCCAGTTTTCCAGCGCGCGCACAAAGCAGCGCACATCGCGCCCGCGCGCGCCGACATCCAGCATCACATACACCACGCGCTGACCCGGACCGTGATAGGTATACTGCCCGCCGCGCCCGACCTGATGCACCTCAAACCGATCGGGTTCGATCAGGTCTGCGCGCCTGGCCGAGGTGCCCGCGGTGTAAAGCGCCGGATGTTCCAGCAGCCAGATCGCCTCGGGTGCCGTGCCTTGGGCGATGGCTTCGGCGCGGGATTCCATTGCTACAAGCGTGGCCTGATAATCCGACAATCCGGAAAAGGTGCGCCATTCGGGCATTTTTTGCCTTATGATAGGGAAAACAGGACTGGTCAGATTGTCAGACCATGGTAGCCTTTACCCAATTTGGATTGAGTCCATCATTTCAGGAGACGTGGCATGAAATTGAAGGCAATTGCAACAGCGGGCATCATCGCGGGCCTGTCAATGGTTCCGGCAGAGCCGGTTCAGGCGGATGCAGGCGACGCGATCGCCGGGGCGCTGATCGGCGGGATCATCGGCCACGCTATCGCCAACGATCAGCGAAATCGGCGGGCCACCACCCAGCGCAAGTCGACCAAATCGACCAAGTCCGGCATTTCGAGCGCCCAGCGGGACCAAAACCGCGAAGTGCAACGGGCGCTGAACCATTTCGGCTATCCGGTGGGCACGCCAGATGGGGCAATCGGGCCGAAAAGCCGGGCGGCGATCTCCAGCTATCAGGCCACGCTGGGCTATCCGCCCTCGGGTCAACTGACCGAGTATGAGCGCACCGTGCTGGTCAGCGCCTATCACCGCGCCATTGCTGGCGGGCCGATGGTGGCGCAAGCGGCGGCAACCCACCCGATGGGGATGAAGGGGCTGCTGCTGATGCAGCGCGACGAGATGGCCGGACTGCCGCCGTCGATGCCGGGCGCGCAGCAATATCCCCCGATGCAGCGATTCACCCCGGTCGTCCCGGTGGCACCGCTGCCAATGGAACCCGGCGTGCCGGCAGGCACCATGGCGGCGGCGGCCTTGCCCAGTCTGATGCCGGAAGCCGACACCAAAAGCGAGCCCGTCGCGGCGGCCTCCAGCCTGCCCAGTTTCATGGGGTCGGGTGCCACGCAGGTGTCGCTGGCCAGCCACTGCAACAAGGTCAGCCTGATGACCAACACCAACGGTGGCTATGTGACCGCCGCCGGTATGACCGACCCGGCGTTTGCGCTGAGCGAGCAGTTCTGTCTGGCCCGGACATATGCCATGGCCACGGGCGAAGACTTGGCGGGCAAGGTGGCCGGCTTCACGCCGCAGCAGATTGCCGAGCAATGCGCCGGCTTTGGCCCGGTTCTGGCCGAACACGTTGCCGGTCTGTCGCTGAAAACCCGCGATGAGGTGCTGACCGGAATCAAGGGCTTCATCCTTGCCTCGGGCATGTCGCCTGCGCAGCTTTCGGGCACGGCCAAGGTTTGCCTGGGCGTGGGCTATACCACCGATGCGATGGATGTGGCGGTGGGGTCGGCGCTGCTGCTGACCGCGATGGGCGAGGCGGGCTATGCCGAATTGCTGGGCCACCACCTGAGCCAGGGCTTCGGCGCGACCGTGCGGCCGGAATTGGCGCTGGAATGGTATGACATGGGTCTTGGGGCCATCGGTGCGGGGCAGGCGGTGTTCGCGCCGGGTCTGGGCGACCGGGGTGAGGTCATTCGCAAGGCGGCCTATTCGGTTGCCGGTCGCGCGGGGGCGGGGGCGCTGCCAGAGACGGTGCCCGCCGCCGCTTTGCCGCAGTTTGCGATGGTGCCCGAGGCCGCGCCTGTGGCAGCACCTTCGCCTGTGATCGCCCCACCGGCGACCCCGGCAGCGTCGGTAATGGCGCAAACCGCGGTGCCGCCGACCTCGCCCGAGGGTCAGATCGACCCGGCAGGCGCGCGGGTGGTGACATCTGCCGCCCGGTTGCCATTCCTGCTTTTGGGCAACTGACGACAGGGGCGATGAAAATCCCCCTTTCCTTCGCCGCGGCGCTTCGCTAAAAGCCCGCCATCCAAGTCGTGTCTGCGGATGTGGCGGAATTGGTAGACGCGCAGCGTTGAGGTCGCTGTTCCTTAACCGGAGTGAAAGTTCGAGTCTTTTCATCCGCACCACGACTTGGAGAATTGCCAAAAGCGCCCGCTGTTCCGGGCGCTTTTTGTTTGTCGGTGATTTCCGTTTGAACGGCTCTGCTGCAGTGCTGCCTGGACCTCCACCATCCCGCAGCCCTGTGCTGCCGGGCTTGCCGTCATTGCCGCGCTGCTTCAAACAGCCGTCCAGTCTTTGTTTCGCGAGATCTATCATCGTCACGGTCCAGAAACAGGGCGTCAAGGCTGTGCGGGCGCGCAAGGGCTGCTAAATGCGGCGCAAGATGGTTGATCCCTCCATATCCTGCCCGCAAAAGCCGAAATTGTGACAAGCCGGTTGCAATGCAGGACCGCATTGGTTTTAGTTGCCCAAAGCGAGTGCAGGAAACCTGCCGGACCACATGGGGAGACCAGCGCAGTGAGCGTAAGCCACGCCGACGCCTTCGTTGCTTTCGAGCATGTCCAGAAAAGCTATGACGGGGTCAGCCTTGTTGTCAAAGACCTGAACCTGTCCATCGCCAAGGGTGAGTTTCTGACGATGCTTGGCCCGTCAGGGTCGGGCAAGACCACCTGCCTGATGATGCTGGCCGGGTTCGAAACCGCGACAAATGGCGAGATCAAGCTGGACGGCACCAACATCAACCGGGTGCCGCCGCATAAGCGCGGCATTGGCATGGTGTTTCAGAATTACGCGCTGTTCCCGCATATGACGGTGGGCGAAAACCTGTCGTTTCCGCTGGAAGTGCGCGGCATGGGCAAGGCCGACCGCGAGGCCAAGGTCACGCGTGCGCTTGACATGGTGCAGATGGGGGCCTTTGCCAACCGACGCCCGGCGCAACTGTCGGGCGGGCAACAGCAGCGCATCGCCCTTGCACGGGCCTTGGTGTTCGATCCCAAGCTGGTGTTGATGGACGAACCCTTGGGCGCGCTGGACAAGCAGTTGCGCGAACACATGCAGTTTGAAATCAAGCATCTGCACGAAAGTCTTGGGATCACGGTGGTTTACGTCACCCATGATCAGGGCGAGGCGCTGACGATGTCAGACCGGATTGCCGTGTTCAACGATGGCCGCATCCAGCAACTTGCACCCCCGGCTGATCTGTATGAACGCCCCGACAACAGCTTTGTTGCGGGCTTCATCGGCGAGAACAACAAGCTGCCCGGCACAATTGAGGAGCTTTCGGGCGACAAGGCGCTGGTGCGGCTGGCCAATGGCGAGCTGATTGATGCAACCCCCGTGAATGTCACGCAAAAAGGCCAGAAAACGCTGGTGTCGATCCGCCCCGAACGGGTGGAGTTCAAGCCCGAGATGATGCCCGACGGGGCCCATATGATCGGCGCCGAGGTGCTTGAGGTGATCTACATGGGTGACATTCTGCGGGCCGTGCTGCGCGTTGCAGGGTCGAATGATTTCGTGATGAAGATGCGCAACACGCTTGGTCAGACCAAGCTGGAGCCGGGGCAGAAGATCCGCGTCGGCTGGGATCCGCTTGATGCCCGCGCGCTTGACCCGATCTGACGAAACCCCCGACACCACGGGGCGGCCGCCCGGCGCGGCCAGTATAACGCCGAACATCAACATGGGAGACTGCCAATGAAAAAACTTCTCGTCCTGACCACCGCCCTTTCGGGCTTTGCCCTTGCCGCTTCGGCGCAGGAAATCGCCGTCATGTCCTGGGGCGGTGCCTATGCGACCAGCCAGATCGAAGCCTATCACAAGCCTTTTACCGCCAAGACCGGCATCACGGTCGTCGACGTTGTGGCAGACAATCCGGCCGCCCCGATCAAGGCGCAAGTCGAGGCGGGCAACGTCACGGTCGACGTGGTTGACCTTGAATATGCCGATGCCGTGCGGCTGTGTGACGAAGGCCTGCTGGAGCCGATTGATCCGGCGATCCTTGAACCCGGCGCAGACGGCACGGCGGCGCTGGACGATTTCCTGCCCGGCGCGGTGACCGAATGCTATGTGGCAACCATCGTGTTCTCGACGCTTTATGCGTTTGACGAAAGCAAGTTCCCCGAAAACCCGCCGTCCACGATTGCCGATTTCTTTGACACCACAAAGTATCCGGGCAAGCGCGGCATGCGCAAGGGTGCCAAGGTCAACCTTGAAATGGCGCTGATGGCCGATGGCGTGCCTGCCGCCGATGTCTATGCTACGCTGGAAACCCCGGAAGGCGTTGATCGGGCCTTTGCCAAGCTGGGCACCATCAAGGGCGATGTCGTCTGGTGGGAAGCCGGCGCGCAGCCGCCGCAACTGCTTGCCGATGGCGAAGTGGTGATGTCCACCGGCTATAACGGCCGCTTCTTTGCGGCTGCGGTCACGGAAGGCAAACCGTTCAAGCAGGTGTTTGACGGACAGGTCTATGAATATGACGGCTATGCCATTCCGAAGGGCGCGCCGAACCTTGAACTGGCCAAGCAGTTTTTGACGTTCTCGACCACGACGCAGGCGCTGGCCGATCAGGCCAAGTGGATCTCTTACGGTCCGGCCCGCAAGTCGTCGGGTCCGCTGGTCGGGCTGTTCATGGATGGCAAGACCGAAATGGGGGCCTTCATGCCCACTTCGGCGGCCAACCTGACCAATGCGCTGCCCTCGTCCTATGAGTTCTGGGTCGATCGCGACACCGAGTTGAACGAGCGTTTCAACGCCTGGCTGGCGTCGAACTAAGATCACACGGGGCGGCGGGGTCAGCCTGCCGCCCCAATTTTGACCAAGGGGGCACCGATGGCCGAACTTTCCGCATCCTCCGTCGGGTTGACCACCGCCGACGGTCGCCCGCTGAAAGCCGCGCTTGCCACGGCACAGCAACGTGCCAAGCGGCGGGCGTTTCTGCTGGTGCTGCCGCTTTTGGCTTTTATCGTGATCACCTTCATCGTGCCGATTGGCCAGATGATGCATCAGGCCGTCTATAATGACGGGTTTTCTGCCAACATGCCGCGCCTCGCGGCATGGTTTGCCGAACACCCCGTGGGCACCGACCCAGACGAGTCCGCATGGCAGGCGCTGGCGCTGGACCTGCAAGATGCCTCGGCCGCCAAGACGGCGGGTCAGGTCGGCACACGGGTCAATTACGAGATGTCTGGCACACGGTCGCTGTTCACTTCAACAGCGCGCAAGGCCAAGGGTTTTGCCCCGCCATACCGCGACGCGGTGCTGGCAGCAGGTGCCAAGTGGGATGATCCGGTATTGTGGGGCACCATGCGGCAGGTGTCGCGGGCCTATAGCGGCAATTTCTTTCTGGCTGCGCTGGACATGACGCATGATCCGCAAGGCAACATCGTGGCGATGCCCGAGGATCGGCAGATTTACGTCAACCTGTTCGTCAAGACCTTCCTGCTGGCCGGGCTGATCACCTTCACCTGTTTCCTTTTGGGCTTTCCTATCGCGCACCTGCTGGCCACATTGCCGCTGCGCTGGTCGAACCTGTTGATGATTTTGGTGCTGCTGCCGTTCTGGACCTCGCTTCTGGTGCGCACGACAAGCTGGATCGTGCTTTTGCAACAACAAGGCGTGGTGAACAGTGCGCTGGTCGCCACCGGGGTGATCCCCGACGAAGGCCGGTTCCAGATGATCTACAACCAGATGGGCACGATCATTGCGATGACGCATATCCTGCTGCCCTTCATGATCTTGCCGCTCTATTCGGTGATGCGGCCGATCCCGCCGTCTTATGTGCGCGCGGCGCGGTCGCTGGGCGCCACAAGCTGGACCGCGTTTCGCCGCATATATCTGCCGCAGACGCTGCCCGGCATTGGTGCGGGGTCGCTGTTGGTGTTCATCCTTGCGGTGGGCTATTACATCACGCCGGCCCTGGTGGGGGGCGCATCGGGGCAATTGATTTCCAACCTGATCGCCTTTCACATGCAAGACAGCCTGAACTGGTCGCTGGCCTCGGCTTTGGCGGCGCTGCTCTTGGGCGCGGTGCTGGTGCTCTATTGGCTCTATGACCGCCTTGTCGGCATCGACAATCTGAAACTGGGTTGAAGGGGCAATCGGCATGGCACTACCCGTCTACGCAACCCCGCTCGAACGCATCTGGCGTTACACCTATCTGGTGATCTGCGTGCTGATCTTTCTGTTCCTGATCGCGCCGATCCTGATCGTGATCCCGCTGTCGTTCAACGCCGAGCCGTATTTCACCTTCACAGAAAAGATGCTGTCGCTGGACCCGTCGGGGTATTCCCTGCGCTGGTATGACCTGCTGCTGACACAGCCCTCGATGCCAACGGACGTGCCGCGCGACGCGGCATGGTGGGCGCAGGTCTGGCGCGAAAGCGTCTGGATCAGGGCCGCCAAGAACTCGGTCATCATCGGGGTGTTTTCCACCCTTGTGGCAACGGTTCTGGGCACGATTGCCGCCCTGGGCCTCAGCCGGCCAGAAATGCCCTATAGGCGGTTGGTGATGGCGATCCTGATTTCACCGATGATCGTGCCGATCATCATCACCGCGACGGGGCTGTTCTTTTTCTACTCGAACCCCTGCGCACTGCTGAACTGGACCGGGCTGGCCGACCAATGCGGGCGGCTGACCGGCAGCTATCTGGGTGTGGTGCTGGCGCATGCGACGCTGGGCATCCCGTTTGTGATCATCACAGTGACGGCCACGCTGGTGGGCTTTGACCAGTCGCTGAACCGGGCGGCGGCCAGCCTTGGCGCGCCGCCGACAACCACCTTCTTCAAGGTCACCATGCCGCTGATCCTGCCCGGCGTGATTTCGGGCGCGCTGTTTGCCTTTGTCACCAGCTTTGACGAGGTGGTGGTGGTGCTGTTTGTCGCCGCCCATGACCAGCAGACCATTCCGCGCCAGATGTGGAACGGTATCCGCGAACAGATCAGCCCGGCCATCCTTGCGGTGGCGACCATTCTGGTGATCATCTCGGTCGGCATGCTGGCCACGCTGGAGGTGCTGCGCCGCCGGTCGGAACGGTTGCGTGGCGTGTCCCCCACCTAAGGCAAGATTGCCAGCCACATCCAGATGGTGCCAATCGACAGCGCTGTGGCGATCAGCACCGCCGAGGCGCTGACCCGTTTGGCCACGCCGTAAAGATGCGCGAACAGATAGGCATTGATCCCCGGTGCCATCGACGCTGTCAGCACGGCCGAGCGCAAGGCAGAGGTGTCCAGTGCAAAGACCTGCGTCGCCAGCAGCCAGGTCACCGCCGGATGCAGGATCAGCGCGGCCGCGCAGACCATGGCGATGGTGGCACGGTCGCCCTCGGGGCGATAGCGCAACAATACCCCGCCCAAGCCAAACAGCGCCGCGGGAATCGCCGCGCGGGCGATCAGGTCAACCGCCGACCAGACGGCCCCCGGCAAAGGCAGGCCCGACAGGTTGACGACAAAGCCCAGCGTGATGCCGATCACCAAGGGCTGCGAAAAGATCGCCCGCAGCACCTGACGCGTCAGGGCCGGGGCCGACAGCCCTTGCCCCCGCGTCCGAGCCCATTCCATCAGGCTGATGCCAAAGCCATAAAGCAGCGGCGAATGGATCGAGATGATGGCGAAATTGCCCGACAGCGCCTCGATCCCATAGGCCCGCTCGGTGATCGGGATGCCCAGCAACAGCGAGTTGGAAAACAACCCGGCAAAGCCGATGGCGACGCTATCGGTCAAGGGGCGATGAAACACATGGCGCGCGCCCAGAAAGCAGAAGGCAAATCCGCTGAATGCCCCAGCGTAGAACGATACCAGCAGTCCAGCGTCATAGCTGCCCCCCAGATCCAGCGTGGCGATGGATTTGAACAACAGGCAAGGCACGGCGAAGCTCTGCGCAAAGCGCATCAGACCATCGACCGCGCTGTCGGCAAACAGCCCAAGGCGGGCTGCGCCATAGCCAAAGCCGATCACCAGAAACACCGGCAGGATCACGTCCAGCAGTGCGCTCATAGGCCAAGCGTCAGGGTCATGCCATCATGGGCCGGGCGGATATGGGCTGGCAATTCGGCCATCAGCGTGGCGTGATCCAGATCGTTGTGCATGTTGGTCAGCACCGCAAGGGCGGGCTGTGCGCGGGCGATCCACTCCAGCGTCAGTGCCAGATGTGCATGGGTGGGGTGCGGCTTGCGGCGCAGGGCATCGACGATCCAGACCTCAAGACCTGCCAGCAAGGGCCAGTGCGCCTCGGGGATGGCAACCGCATCGGGCAGATAGGCAAGGTTGCCGATGCGAAAGCCAAGCGCATCCATACTGCCATGTTCGCACAGGAACGGGGTCAGGGTCACGTCACCACCGGGGCCGGAAACGGTGACCGGGCCGCTGATGCCATGCAGGTCAAGGATCGGCGGATAGGGGCTGCCATGCGGCTGCACAAAGGCATAGGCAAAGCGCGACAACAGCGCGTCTTGCGTCGGGCCATCGGCCCAGACGGCCAAGCGGTGACCGATGTTGAAGACGATCTGGCGCAGGTCATCAATGCCATGGGTGTGGTCGGCATGGGCGTGGGTATAGACCACGCCGTCCAGCACCCCCACGCCTGCGCCCAGAAGCTGCGCGTGCATGTCGGGTGTGGTGTCGATCAGCACCCGGGTGATGCCGGTCGGAGCGATCCGTTCCACCAGCAGCGAACAGCGGGTGCGGCGGTTTTTCGGGTTTGCCGGGTCACAGGCCCCCCAGTCTGGACCGTCAGACCCCAGTCGCGGCACCCCGCCCGAGGTGCCGCAGCCCAGAATGGTGAAACGCAATTCCGACATCAGGCACCTTTTGCCGCACGGGTGAACAGGCGGTCGAAGTTGGCGGTGGTCTGGGCGGCAAATTCTGCCTCGGTCAGGCCGAAAAGCTGCGCGCCGATCTTGGCGGTAAAGGCGGTATAGGCCGGTTCATTGCGCCGCCCCCGGTGGGGTGGCGGGGCAAGGTAAGGGCTGTCGGTTTCCAGCAAGATGCGGTCCACGGGCGCTGCGGCGAAGATGTCGCGCAGCTCTTGGCTTTTGGGGAAGGCCGCGATGCCCGACATCGACAGATAGAACCCCAGGTCCAGCGCCGCGCGTGCCAGTTCGGGACCGCTGGAAAAGCAATGCATCACACATGGATAGGGGCGTTCGTTAAAGCACTCTGTCAAGATCGCGGCCATGTCGTCATCCGCCGCACGGGCATGGATGATCAGGGGCAGGCCGGTTTCCTGCGCGGCCTGAACATGCACCCGCAGGCTGGTTTGCTGAATGGCCTTGCTGTCGGCGGTGTAATGGTAATCGAGGCCCGTTTCACCGATGCCGACAAACTTGGGGTGTGCCGCAAGCGCGACAAGCTGATCGACCGTCACCAGCGGGTCTTCATGCGCCCGCATCGGATGGGTGCCGGCGGCATAGAACACACCCGCATGCGCCTCGGCCAGCGCCCGGACCCGTGGTTCATTGTCCATCCGGGTGCAGATCGTCACCATCCGGCGCACACCTGCGGCATGGGCACGGGCGATGATCTGGTCAAGCTCGCCCTCAAAATCGGGAAAGTCGAGGTGGCAATGCGAGTCGACGATCTCGGGAAGGCTGGCGGCGGGTTCGGGGGGTATCATCGGCTTACCTTAAGGCGAGCTGTGCCGCCGTCTCGTCAATTTTCAGCAAGCTATCCATCAGAAGCGCGGCAGGGTCAAGGTTGACCGCCTTGCCGCGCCGCGCCCGCAGCGAAAGCGTCTGTGCCAGATCGGCCCAGGCCCGGGCGGCGGCCTCATCCGGGGCAAGTCGGGTGAACAGCGCGGCCTCGCCCTTGGCCGCTTCGGGCCGCAGCTGTCGTGATGCGCCGGCGCGGGCAAGCCGGGCCAGAAACAGATCGAGCAGCGTCACGATCAGATCAAAGCGGTCTTCGGCCCCCTTGCCCGCGCCCATTTCCGCCAGCGAAAGCGCGCCCGGGCGGTCCAGCCGGGGCAGGGTGCCGAACAGCCGGATCAGCGCGGCATAGGTTTGCAACCCGTCCAGATTGCTCAGCCGGAACGCCTCACCGACCGAGCCGCCCGCCAACTCGCCAAGCGCCTGCACCTCATCCGGCTCTACCCCGCCGCCCGCCTGTGCCAGCGCGCGGGCCAGCGGGTCCGGCGGCAGAGTGGTCAGCCGCAACTCGCGGCAGCGCGACCGGATGGTGGGCAAAAGACGATGCGGTTGATGCGCGATGACCAGAAAGGTCACTTGGGCGGGTGGTTCCTCCAGCAGTTTCAGCAGGGCATTGGCGGCCCCGGTGTTCATGTCATCGGCCGCGTCGATGATCGCCACGCGCCGGCCGCCATCGGCCGCCGACAGGGCGAAAAACGATTTCATCTTGCGCACCTCATCCACACGGATATCGGCGGACAGGGCGGTTGCCTTGTCATTCGGCCCGCGCCGCAGCAAGAACAGGCGCGGCTCGGCCAATTGCAGCATGCGCCGTGCCACCGGCACATCGGGGGCGATGTCCAGCGAGGTGGGCGGCGGCGGGCTGAACATGCCGCCATCATCCGGCGGGGTGGCCAGCAAGAACCGCGCAATGCGCCAGGCAAGGGTGGCCTTGCCGACGCCCTTTTGCCCGGTGATCAGCCAGCCATGGTGCTGCCGCCCCGAGGTATAGGCCTGCAAGAAGGTATCCTCTGCCGCCTCATGGCCAAACAGACGCAGGGTCTGGCGCGGGTGCGGCGCGCCTTCGATCCGGTCGGGTTCGGGCAGGTCGGCGCTTGCCATCAGCGGGCCTGCAAGGCGGCCAGCGTCGCGCGCAGCACGTCGGCGGCCACCGCATCGGGCGCACGCGCGCCGTCGATCACGCGAAAGCGGGCATGGCGGGCGGCAAGCGCCAGAAACCCGGCGCGGGCAAGGGTCTGGAACGCCAGACCCATTTCCTCAAATCGCATTTCGCTGCCCGCGCGGGCGGCGGCACGGGCCAGCCCTGCGGCCGGGTCCAGATCGATCAGCAGTGTCAGGTCAGGCTCGACCCCGATCATCAGGGCGTGCAGGGTATCGACCGTAGCCGACAGATCGCCACGGGTGATACCCTGAAATATGCGTGTCGAATCGGCAAAGCGGTCGGTGATCACCACATCGCCGCGCGCAAGGGCCGGGCGGATGGTCTTTTCCAGATGGTCGCGGCGCGCGGCGGTGAACAACAGGATCTCGGTTTCGGCCGACCAGCGGTCGCCGGCGCCTTCCAGCACCAGACGGCGAATGTCTTCGGCCCCGGCGCTGCCACCGGGTTCGCGCGTCAGGGTCACACCATGGCCAAGCCTGCGCAATTCATCGGCCAGCCGCCGGGCTTGGGTTGATTTCCCCGACCCGTCGATGCCTTCGAAACTGATGAACACGCTCGCCATTGCCCCCGGCCTATCAGGAGGCGGCATCCCCGTCGAGATAGCGCGCGCGCAAGGCGTTGACCGCGGCACCAAGCCGTTTGCCAAAGCCACCGGCGCCCACGTCCGCCTCGGCCACCAAGGGCACGCGGGCATCGGGCAGGTCGGGGATATGGATAACCAATGTTCCCACTTCGGTGCCCGCCGTCAGGGGCGCGCGCAGCGGGCCGGTGTAGATCACCTCGGCGCTGGTTCCCTCTTGCACGAGGGCCGGGACCAGCAGTTTCACGTCCTGCGCTGTCACAAGGCCCACCGTGTCGGCGGCCCCGAGCCAGACCGGAGCCTCGGCGATGCGCTGACCAGCTCTGACCAGCGTCTTCTCGGCAAACTGGCGAAATGCCCACGAGACGATGCGTTCTGCCTCTTCGGCGCGGTCCTTTTCACTGGCCAGCCCGGTGATGACGAAAATAACCCGGCGGTTGCCCTGCGCCGCCGACCCGACCAGACCATAGCCCGCCTCGGATGTGTGGCCGGTCTTCAACCCGTCAGCCCCAACCCCAAGCGCCAGCAGCGGGTTGCGGTTGTTGGCGTTGGCGGGGGCGCGGTCCTTGTAGTTGAAGGTGGTTTCCGCAAAAATCGGGTAATAGTCGGGAAATTCGGTGATCAGCCGGTTCGCCAGAATGCCAAGGTCGCGCATCGACATCTCATGCCCCGGCGCGGGCCAGCCAGAGGCGTTCTTGTAGGTCGAATGCTGCATGCCAAGCGCCTTTGCGCGCTGGGTCATCTGCTGGGCAAAGGCCTCTTCGGTGCCGGCCAGTCCTTCGGCGACCACCACACAGGCATCGTTGCCCGAGTTGACGATCATACCATGGATCAGATCCTTCACCGTCGGCCGGTCGGATTCTTGCAAGAACATCGTCGATCCGCCCATCGCCTTGGCACGGCTGGAGACGGGAAATTCGGTGTCCATCGTCACCCGGCCATCGCGCAACGCCTCGAACAGCATGTTGATGGTCATCAGCTTTGACATGCTGGCCGGGGGCAGGGGGGTATCGGCGTTCTTGTCCATCAGCACGGTCTTGGTGGTGACATCATAGACCCATGCGGCACTGGCGCGCGTGTTGAAGGCCTGTGCCATAGATGCGGCCAATAGCAGGATCAGGGTCAGGATGGAGCGGAACATCGGGCCTCCGGTGGATCAGGGCTTCAGAACATAGGCATCGGGGAAACCAAGGCCAATGACCTTGGCCAGGGCCGCGGCGTCGCCACGGCTGGTGACGGACCAAAGCGCCTTGCCCTTGGCCTCTTCGCGGCGCACGTCTGCGGTCAGTCCCGCTTTTTTCAGTGTTTCTGCGGCACGGGTGGCGTTGGCCTCGACCGAGAAGATGCCGATCTGGATGGTTTGACCGCCGCCGCTGGACGCGGGCGCCTTTGGCGCAGCAGTGGCTGGCGGGCTGGTGACCGGCGCAAGCGGGGTGCCAACCGTGGGCGCGACGGTCGTGGGCGACACCGGCTTGTCCTTACCCTTGCCCTCGACGCGGTCAATCGCGGCGGCGGCCCCGGCAATCGGGTCCAGCGTCTGGGTTTCCACCGCTTCGGATGTGTCAAGGATCGGCTTGGTCGCGTCGGGCGCGACCTTTTCTTCATCGCGGCGCAGCGCGATCACGCTGACATCGGCCGGCGCACCCGCAAGGATGCCAAGGGCAGCGGCCGCGTCAGACGATATTTGCAGCTTCGGCCCCGGATTTTCGATCTCGCGCCGGAACAGCGCACCGATCACGAACTTGCCGTTGGCAGTGTTGCGGATGATCACACGCTCGGGGTCTTTTGCGTCGGGTGAGGCCACCCAGACCCCGCCCAGAGACGGGCGGCCATCCCACAGCGCCTTGTCGGTGGTCTGGAACACTTCGGGTGCCTCGACATCGCGATCGACCAGTCGTGTCGACGTCGCCGCCGGAGAGGCGGCCGCATCCGGGCTTGCCTCGTCCTTGCCCTTGAACAAACCCTCGCCTGCGACGCAGCCACCCAAGGCCACGCTTGCCACCGTGATCAGGAGATACGCCCTGATTCCTGCCTTTGCCATTCCCAGCCCCCAATACGCGCGGGTTGGCCCCACGCTTTTTGATTTCGCCGTGTACCGCCGCATGGCAGTGACCGTCCAAAGTTCACTCCACCTGCGCGAACAGCATACAGATGCCGGCGCGCTGTGGGAAGGCCACCTGCAACGATCGGCAAGGATCGACACGCAGAGTTGACGGCAAAGGCCGCTTCGGTCCGGTGTGACGGGTCTGGCCCCGGGAAGTCCGCATTGCCAGCCTCAGCGATACGCGCAGGCGGCGCCACAGGCGGATCGGTCCTCGAAGGCGGCAAGACCTTGCTTCAAGCGACGTCCTGATCGTCTGCGACCGGTTTCATGGAGGCGCAGACCTGACTGCACCCAAAGCACCAGAGAGGGGGATATGTCGGGTCTTGGCCCTGATTGCCCGGTTGGGTTCAGCGACACGGTCCTTGTCTGAACGGCGCTGGACTTAGCCGCGCGATATGGTTAGAGCAGACCCCGGCTGAAGTGCGCGCGCGACGTCCTGGGAGTTTTTCACACCACGGCAGGTCGAAAGCGGACACCCCAGCCCGGAACGTCTGGAAGTGTGGCCGAGTGGTTTAAGGCTCTAGTCTTGAAAACTAGCGTGCGGGGAACCGTACCGTGGGTTCGAATCCCACCGCTTCCG
>JAFGXY010000017.1 GCA_016936395.1 Paracoccaceae bacterium
GACCCCCATATCTGCCTCAAGCAGAGGGAATCACATCATCGAATCCAAGGAAAGCCTGAATCACATCAAGCTGGACACGCTCTAGCGCAGAGCGGGGCTGTTGATGGCCACCGACCCCAGCACAAGGTCGCTCAGGCCCTGACCACGCGCGGACATCAGCATCAGCCCCACCGACAAGACCTGCGGCAGCACAAAGGCCATCGACACCGAATAGCCAAAGGTGTGCAACAGCGCGGTAGCGGCGTCAAAGCGCTGGCCGTTGCGGTCCAGAAATTCAATGTTCAGCAGGCGCATACCCCAGGTCGCCGACCGCCCGGTCAAAGTGACCCAGCGATAGACAAACCCCACCACCAGATACAGCATCGGCAAGAAGAACAGCGCCGTGAAGGCGGTGAACGGCACGATCAGCGCCGTGATCAGGCCGATCAGCACCATGTCCAGCACCCAGGCCAGCAGGCGCTTGGACAAGACGCCGTCATAAAAGGCACCATGCCGCTCGGGGTCGGGCTGCATGTCTGTCATCATCGGGTCTGCGTTGCGCATCGGAATGGTCCTGTCAGAAGCGGTGGCACAGGGTGGCCCGGCCCCCATGGCAGGGGCCGGGCAAAACGGCTCTGGCGATCAGTATTCGCCGCGCGGGCTGTCTTGTGCCGGCGCCGGGGCCGGGGCTGCGGCAACCTTGGCACGATCTTCCATGAAGGCGTCAAACTCCTGCTTGTCCTTGGCATCGCGCAGACGCTGCAAGAACGACTCGAACGCCTCTTGTTCGTCTTCCAGACGGCGCAGCGTATCGGCCTTGTAGGCGTCGAACGCAGTGTTGCCCGAGCTGCGCCATGCAGCGTGGCGTGACATCCCGTCATGGCGGTGACGGCAGCCGAAGGATCGTCCCTTATACATGCTGTTGCTCCATTTGTTGGCATAGGTCATATAGGCGACAAGGGCCAGCCCGACCGGCCATAACAGGATGAATCCCACCACCATCGCGGCGATCCAGGCCTTGCGGCCCCTGCTGTCCAACCAGTCTTCGGCGGCGCGCAAACGCCCGGTCACACCGCCCAGCGATGACGCCTTGGCGGAACTCTGTGCAGAATAGGTCATCGGTCACTCTCCATCGTTGGCGGCCTCATGTGAATACCATTCACATCTGGCAAGATGCGCCCGGTCAGGCTTTGCTGCAAGGGGTGATGTAAAACATTTTTACATTTTTTGGCCAAGACTGGTCCCGCCGCGGTTTCGTCCCCCTGCGGGCTTTTGCCGCTTGTGTCATCGGGGGCGGTATCTATGATCGCGCGAGGACCAAGACCCACAAGGGAGACACGGCTGATGCGGAAACTGGCGGCGGGCAACTGGAAGATGAACGGCACAAGCGACAGCCTGTCCGAGGTGGTGACGCTGTTGGCAGCCCTGCCCTCCCCGGCTTGCGACATGCTGCTGTGCCCGCCCGCCACGCTGCTGGCCCGCATGGCGCAACTGGCACAAGGCACGGCGCTGCAGGTCGGCGGGCAAGATTGCCATGCCCATGCCGCAGGCGCGCATACCGGCGACATCTCGGCCGCGATGCTGGTCGATGCCGGGGCCAGCCATGTGATCGTCGGCCATTCCGAACGCCGCACCGACCATCACGAGACCGACGCCCAGGTGCTGGCCAAGGCCGCAGCCGCGCAGGTGGCGGGTCTTGTGGCCGTGGTCTGCATCGGCGAGACCGAGGCACAGCGCGATGCCGGGTCGACGCTGGATGTGATCGGTGCCCAGATCGCCGGGTCGGTGCCCGAAGGTTCGACCGCCGCCAATCTGGTGCTGGCCTATGAGCCGGTCTGGGCCATCGGCACCGGCCGCACCCCGACGATTGCCGAAATCGCCGAAGTTCACGCCTTTGTTCGCGCCCGCCTGACCGCGCGGATCGGCGCGCAGGCCGCGGGCGTGCGGCTGCTTTATGGCGGTTCGGTCAAGCCCTCGAACGCCGCCGAGATCTTTGCCGTGCCGCATGTCGATGGCGCGCTGGTCGGCGGTGCCAGCCTGAAGGCGGTGGATTTCGGTGCCATCGTCAAGGCACTGTCGCTGGCCTGATCGCATCGGGGCAACGTCGCAACACGTTGGCCCGATTTGAACCGAAGACAGGCCAAGGCCTGCGCTGCGGTCCGGCGTTTCTTCGCTGGCGGTGATCCTGTTACCCTGCATCACCGTGACACAGAGTCTTTTGCCGGCATTCATGTTACAAAGTAACATGCGCCTGCCCATCAGGTGCCCTGAACGGTTGGACTGCGGGCGGATGATGCCCGGTCCGGCCTTGTCTTTCATTCCGGGATCATGATCATGCACAAACTCGTTCTCTTGCTGGCCTTGCTGGCCACCGGCGCCGCATCTGCCACCGCATCTGCCAAGGGCATCGGCTTTTCGCCCGAGGCAACCGAAAGCTGTCTGGCAAAAGCCGACGGATCGGCCGCGCGGGCGGCCTGCATCGGCAAATCGGCCGAGGCCTGCTACGCTGCCGTGAAAAATCGCAGCGAAGTCGATGAAGCAACCTGCCTCAATTCCGAAACCGAATGGTGGCGCGGGCGGATGGAGGCGGCCTATGCGGCAGCGGAAAAGCGGGCCGCAATGTCGGACATCGAATTCGCCCCGGCCATTGCCCAAGGCAGCCCGAAGATGGTGGACGATCTGGCCCTGATGCACGCGGCCTGGAAAGACTGGAGCGAAAAGCGCTGCTTTTATGCGGCAGATGGCCGCCGGGGCAAGGATGACCGCTCGGTGGTGGCAAGCCGCTGCATGATGCAACAGACCGCGACGCAAACCCTGCTGCTGGAAGACGCGGCCTCCAAGCGCGCGCCCAAGCCCTGACAGTTTGGGGCCCTGACAGTCTGGGGTGGGGATCAATCTCCCCTGCCCCATCCCTGCCCCCCCTGTCCGACCCGCCCCCGCGATCCGCTGTCCCGGCGGCATCTTGGCCATGGATCATGCGACATGCGCCCCGCCGCAAGACGGGGCTGATCGGCGTTGCAGCAGATGCAACCGGCAACCGCCCGACGCAAAAAAATAAACGCCGCGGGAGGGAGGCCCGCGGCGTGTAGTCTCGGCGCAACAGGGAGGGAACGCCGAAGGGAAACCGTCCAGACAGCTAGGTTTAGGGAGAGCTGTCCGAACGCCTTCCTGATGCACCCGACTCGCCCGGGCAACCTTGATCCAAATCAAGTTGCCACAAAAATCGTATCGCCCAGACGACTTTGACGACCACGATCGGTCTAGCGCGACGCGCTGCGCATCAGCGGCATGATCACCCGCACCGCAGCGCGACGGTTGGCGCGTTCATCGCCCGCCGAGGGAACCCGCAGTTCGCCCTCGCCGTACCCCTGCACGACCATGTTTTCCGGCGGGATGCCGTAATATTCGGTCAATGCCAAAGCCACCGACTCTGCCCGCCGATCCGACAGGGTCAGGTTCGAAAACGCCGATCCCACCGCATCGGTATGGCCTTCGATCAGGAACACCTCGCCGGGGTTGTCGCGCAACAACTGCTCCAGAATCCTGCCGATGGCCGCCAGTTTGCGCGCCTCGCTTGGCAAGATCACCGCCGAGCCGCTGTCAAAGGTAATGTTGTCCACATCCAGCGTCGCCGCCAGCGCCCGCACCTGCGCAATCTCGCGGATCTGGCGCAGGCTGAAGCTGCGGCCCAAAGCTGCCGCCTCTTCGCGGGCCAGCGCGGCCTTCAGCGCCGCATCGCCATCATTTGTGGAAATCGTCACCCGGTCCGGGCGTGGGACCGGCAGGGTGGACACGTCGATGCGGTCTTCGCGCACCAGATCGTCGATCAGCACCACCTCGGTGCCGCGCGCATCAAGGACCGCACGCCGCAGCACCCGGCCCGAGGCATCGCGGATCGTGACCACCTGGGTGTTGTCGGCGCGGTTCACGGTCGAGCGCGTCGATCCGTCGCGGAAGGTTTCGGTTTGCACGGTCGATCCGGGGCGCCGCAACAAGGTGTCGTCATCCTTGTAGACCGCATAGCCACCATCGGCGTCCCTGACCACAACCCGGTCACCGGTGTTGGACACAACCTCGCGGCCATCGTTCAGCACCGCGCCCACCACAAGCGCCCCCAGCGCCAGCAGCCCGACCTTTTCAAGATCGGACAGGCCAGACTTCTTGTCGCCCGCCACCACCTGCGGCGCCTTGTCGAATTCTTCTGCCGAAGACCGGGTGGTGCCTTCGGTCACCGTGGTGACGGTCACCTGTTGCGGTGCGGTGGGCGGCGTTGCGGTTGGATCGCCGCCCGCTGCCGGTGCGGTGCCCTCTGCGGCACCCGGTGCAAGCGCGGTCACCGCCTCGGGCAAGGTGCCATCGAGGGCGCCGGGGGCCGACAGGATATCGGTCAGAACCTGCGCTTCCTCTGCGCTCACCACCGGCGCATCAATCGGCTCGGCCACCACTGCCGCCGCCGCATCGGCTGCGGCTTTGGCGGCTGCCTCGGCATCTGCCGTCTCTTGCGCTGCTGCCGCTGCATCAGCTTCCGCCTTCGCGGCTGCCTCGGCATCTGCCGTCTCTTGCGCTGCTGCCGCTGCATCAGCTTCCGCCTTCGCGGCTGCCTCGGCATCTGCCGCCGCCTGCGCTGCTGCCGCTGCATCAGCTTCC
>JAFGXY010000018.1 GCA_016936395.1 Paracoccaceae bacterium
CACCAGCGCCCGGCGCAACACGGCCAGACTGTCCCAAGGCAGGACGCTGCCCAGTTCGGCCGACAGCGCCCGCAGGATCGCCCAGTTTTCCTTGGCCTCGCCCGGCGCAAAGCCTGCGCGCAGTGCCAGTTGCGGGCGGCCTTCGGTGTTGACGAACAGCCCGCCTTCCTCGGTATAGGCCGCACCCGGCAAGATGATGTCGGCCCGATGCGCGCCGCGGTCACCATGGCTGCCTTGGTAGATCACAAAGGCACCCGGGGCGATGTCCACCTCGTCAGCGCCAAGGTTGTAGATCACCTCTGCCCCGTCGATGGCTGCCGCCATGCCGCCTTCGGTCACGGCGCCCACGTCCATCGCACCGACACGGGCGGCGGCGGTGTGCAGGATCAGCAGTTTCGAGTTGGTGTTTTCCGCCAGCTTCATCGCATGAGCCAGAACCGCCTCACCGTCGGCCTCGGTGATGGCGCCCTGCCCGACGATCACCAGAGTCGGCTTGGCGCGGGTTTCCTCGGTAATCTCGGCCGAGGACAAGGCCACCAAGGCGGCGCGGTCGGTGCCGACATGGGCATAGTCATAGGTCAGATCGACCGCCTCGCCCACCAGCCCGATCTGCGCGCCATTGGTCCAGGCTTTGCGGATACGGGCGTTCAGGACCGGGCTTTCAAGACGCGGGTTGGTGCCGATCAACTGGATCATCTTCGCGCTGTCGATGTCTTCGATCGTCGCCGTGCCGACATAGGCCGAGCGGTTGCCGATCGGCAGCCGCGCGCCATCAGTGCGGCATTCGATGCGGCCGCCCAGACCTTCGATCAGCAGCTTCAGGCTGAACACCGCCTCGACCGGGGCCAGATCGCCGACCAGTGCGGCCACCCGCTTGCCCTTCATCGCCGCCGCAGCAGCAGCCAGCGCCTCGGACCAACCGGCTTTGCGCAACCGGCCGTTTTCGCGGATATAGGGCGTGTCCAGCCGCTGACGGCGCAACCCGTCCCAGATGAAACGGGTCTTGTCGCTGATCCATTCCTCATTCACGCCGTCATGGTTGCGCGGCAGGATACGCATCACTTCGCGACCCTTGGTGTCAATGCGAATGTTCGACCCCAAGGCATCCATCACGTCGATGCTTTCGGTCTTGGTCAGCTCCCACGGGCGGGCGGTAAAGGCATAGGGTTTGCTGGTCAGCGCCCCCACCGGGCACAGATCAATGATGTTGCCTTGCAGGTTGCTGTCCAGCGTCAGGTTCAGATAGCTGGTGATCTCGGCATCGTCACCGCGCCCGGTCTGGCCCATCTGGGTGATCCCGGCCACCTCGGACGTAAAGCGCACGCAGCGGGTGCAGGAAATGCAGCGGGTCATGGTGGTGGCGACCAGCGGCCCAAGGTTCAGGTCTTCCGAGGCCCGCTTGGGTTCGCGGTAGCGGCTGAAATCCATGCCGTAAGCCATCGCCTGATCCTGCAGGTCACACTCGCCGCCCTGATCGCAGATCGGACAATCCAGCGGATGGTTGATCAGCAGAAACTCCATCACGCCTTCGCGGGCCTTCTTGACCATGGGCGAGTTGGTCTTGACCACCGGCGCTTCGCCATTCGGGCCGGGGCGCAGGTCACGCACCTGCATCGCGCAAGATGCGGCAGGTTTCGGCGGGCCACCCACCACCTCGACCAGACACATCCGGCAGTTGCCCGCAATCGTCAGCCGCTCATGATAGCAAAACCGCGGGATCTCGATCCCTGCCACCTCGGCGGCCTGAATGATGGTCATCGCGCCATCCACCTCGACCTCGATGCCGTCAATGCTGATCTTTTTCAGGTTCGTCATCGCTTACTCCGCAGCCTTCGCGTTGCAGGCACCGCCAGTTGGCTTGCCCGCATCCTGTTCAAGACCGGCCCGCATGATGCGGACCGGGGTTGGGTCTGTGCTTTGGTCATTTGCTCGACCTCAGCAATTGCCCGATCAGGCTGCCGCTGGCAATCTCGGCCTCGCCGACGGCGCAATAGGTCTGTGGCTGGCCCGGCACCGCCCCGGCCTTGGCAAGGTAGGCATCGGCCTCGGCTTTCAGGCGGTTCTTTTGCCCGGCGTCCTTCAAGAAGGCCTCAACCTCGGCGCGGGAATAGCCTTTTGCAAGCGCATAGGATTTCAGATCCTCGATCTTGGCCAGCACCACGAGCATCCGGGCGTTGATCGTCGGGCAGGTCTTGCGGATCACATCACCGATGCGGCCCGCACGCAGCGAGTCATTGATGAACTTTTCCTGCGACAAGGGCTCCAGCGCGAAGGCGGGCGCGGCCATCAGCAGGGCGGCAAGGGTCAGGGGTGCAAGCTTCATCAGGGCCTCCTTGGCATGATATGCCAAGGACATGGGGGCACGGCCTGTTGATAGGCCATGACAAGCGCCATCGCTCACGCAAACTTGCGCCGCTATCGGATAACGCATCAGGCGCACCCTCCGACATAGACCCAAGCCCCGGCGTCAAACCGGTCATAGATGCTGGGCCGCAGACTTTGGCCCCGCGCCGCACAGGTGGCCTCGGCCACCCGGCGGGCAGCAGCACCTTCGTCCATCGCAAAGGCCGTGCCGTTGTTGGTCACGCGCAAGGGCGCAGCCGAACCCGGACCACGCGCCTGTGGCACGGCCGTCTGCACGCAGGCCGAGGCCATGGTGCACAGGGTCAGGGCAGCGGCCATGCGCATCATTCCGCCGCAACGGCGCTGATGCGGCCGGTCTTGCGGGCCTTGATCCGGTCCTCGATCTCGTCGCGAAACGCCCGGACAAGGCCCTGAATCGGCCAGGCGGCCGCATCACCCAGCGCGCAGATGGTGTGGCCTTCAACCTGCTTGGTCACGCTCAGCAGCATGTCGATCTCTTCGATCTCGGCCTCGCCGCGCACCAGACGGTCCATCACCCGCATCATCCAGCCGGTGCCTTCGCGGCAGGGGGTACATTGGCCGCAGGACTCGTGCTTGTAGAACTTGGACAGCCGCCAGATCGCCTTGATCACATCGGTGGACTGGTCCATCACGATCACCGCCGCGGTGCCAAGACCACTGCGCTGTTCACGCAGCCAGTCAAAATCCATGATCGCATCATCGCATTGGCTTTGCGTCAGCAAGGGCACCGAAGACCCGCCGGGGATGACGGCTTTCAGATTGCTCCAGCCGCCGCGCACACCGCCGCAATGCTGGTCCAGCAAGTCGCGCAGCGGGATCGACATCGCCTCTTCCACCACGCAAGGGTTGTTCACATGGCCCGAAATGGCGAACAGCTTGGTCCCGGCATTGTTCGGGCGGCCAAAGCCGGCAAACCATTCGGGGCCGCGCCGCAGAATTGTGGGCACCACCGCAATGGATTCGACGTTGTTCACCGTGGTCGGGCAACCATAAAGGCCCGCCCCCGCCGGGAATGGCGGCTTCATCCGCGGCATGCCCTTCTTGCCCTCAAGGCTTTCCAGCAGGGCGGTTTCTTCGCCGCAGATATAGGCGCCCGCACCGTGATGCACATAGCAGTCAAAATCCCAGCCGGATTTCGCAGCATTCTTGCCCAACATGCCGGCGTCATAGCATTCGTCAATCGCCGCCTGCAGAGCTTCGCGCTCACGGATATATTCACCGCGGATATAGATATAGCAGGTGTGCGCATTCATCGCGAACGAGGCAATCAGCGCGCCTTCGATCAGGGTGTGTGGATCATGCCGCATGATCTCGCGGTCTTTGCAGGTGCCGGGTTCGGATTCGTCGGCATTGATCACCAGATAGGCCGGACGACCATCGGATTGCTTGGGCATGAAGGACCACTTCAACCCGGTCGGAAAGCCCGCCCCGCCGCGCCCGCGCAGGCCCGAGGCTTTCATCTGCTCGATGATCTTGTCCCGGCCCCGCGCCACGATCTCGGCGGTGTTGTCCCAATGGCCGCGCTTCATCGCCCCCGCAAGGCTGCGATCATGCATCCCGTAAAGGTTGGTGAAAATGCGGTCCTGATCCTTGAGCATATGCTCTCTCTCCCCTTAACCCTGCCGCTTGCACCAGGAATGGTATGCCATCCCCAGCGCCCATAAACATGCGGCCAAAGCCGCAAGGTCGAAGAGAAAGACAAGGCGGGTATCCCACCCCATCTTTCCCCCAATGTATTGCGCGCCCATCCACACCAGAAAGGTTCCCGCGATCACAAAGGCCACCTGTCGGGCCCGCATCGCCGGCTTGTGCTGGTGGTTCGTGACGCGTTGGGTCAGTCCTTGACCCTTAGTAATCATTCGTCTTGGCGCGGATGCGGAAAGCTTCCAAGCCTTCGGCCATGATCAGCTTGGCCTGCGCCACCCATTTGTCGCGCACGATGCGGCCCTTGAACGACTTCATGTTCGCATCAACCCATTCGATATCGGCGTCCGACCAGTTGGCGATCTGCTCGTAATGGAAAAAGCCCATTTCGTTGCACAGCTTTTCCATCGACGGGCCAATGCCTTCGATCTCTTTCAGATCATCGGCCTTGCCATTGCGGGGCGCGGTCAGCCGCTCGGGGCCACCGGCGGGCAGGTCTGCCACTGCAGCGGGCTCCCCGGCCATCAAGGGCATCGCCATCGCGGCTGCGGGCATCGCAGCGGCGGCCTTCGGCGCGGGGGCCTTTGCAGCTGCGGCAGCGGCGTCGGCGGCACGAACCTTCGCGGCAAACGCATCGGCTCGCAGGGTGTCAAAGGTCACAGGCTCGGTCCGGGGCATACCGGTCAGCAAACCCACGATCACGAAAATCACGACAGCAACGAAGGCGGCCTGCATGAAGCCAAGCCCCATGCCCAGCATCCCCACGCCAAAGAACACCAGCGCCGCAGCGGCTGCCATGGCCCAGCCCCAAAGTTCGAATCCGCTCTTGAACTCTTTCGTCGACATTTGTGGTCACTCCTTGAAGGGCCGTGTCATCGGGCCCGTTACACTTAGTGGTACGCCTTATCCAAGGTCCGCGCCCCTGCCCTTGCCCAGCCAGGGCGTTGTCAGCGGCACTTCGGTCCCGTCAATCCGCTTGACGGTATCGCCGATATCAACAGCCAGTTGCAGGCTGGCATTCAGCGGATTGCGGTCCGCCGCGCCTTCGGTCAGCGAGGTCAGCCCAGACAGCGGCTCTGACGCAAACCGCCCGTTCTGCGGACCCGGCAGCGGCACCTCGCCGGTGGAAAACCGCGCCACCAGCTTGCGCAGGCCATCGGCGGTCAGGTCTTCGTAATAGTCCTTGCCGATCTGGGCCATCGGCGCGTTCGAGCACGCCCCCAGACATTCGACCTCTTCCCAGGAAAACTTGCCATCGGCCGACAGGGTGTGCGGGGTCTTGGCGATCAACTCCTTGCAGACCGCGATCAGGTCTTCCGCGCCGCAGATCATGCAGGACGTGGTGCCACAAATCTGGATATGCGCAACTGATCCAACGGGTTGCAACTGGAACATGAAGTAGAAGGTCGCCACCTCCAGCGCCCGGATATAGGGCATTCCCAGCATATCGGCGACATGCTCGATCGCGGGGCGGGTGAGCCACCCCTCTTGCTCTTGCGCGCGCCACAGCAGCGGGATGATGGCCGATGCCTGACGGCCCTCGGGATACTTGGAAATCTGCCCCTTGGCCCAGGCCAGATTGGCGGGCGTAAAGGCGAAAGACGCGGGCTGGTCTTTGTGCAGGCGGCGCAGCATCAGCGATCAATCTCCCCGAACACGACATCCATCGTGCCGATGATGGCGGATACGTCGGCAAGCTGGTGCCCCTTGCAGACGTAATCCATGGATTGCAGATGCAAGAACCCCGGCGCGCGGATCTTGGCGCGGTAAGGTTTGTTAGTGCCGTCCGCCACCAGATACACGCCGAATTCGCCCTTGGGGGCCTCGACGGCGGCGTAAACCTCACCGGCGGGCACGTGGAAGCCTTCGGTATACAGCTTGAAGTGATGAATCAGGGCTTCCATGCTGGTCTTCATCTCGCCGCGCTTGGGCGGGGTGATCTTGCCGCGCGCCAGCACATCGCCCTTTTCCACCCGCAGCTTGGCAATTGCCTGGCGGATGATGCTGGTCGACTGGCGCATCTCCTCCATCCGGCACAGATAGCGGTCATAGCAATCGCCGTTCTTGCCGACGGGGATCTGAAACTCGAACTCGTCATAGCATTCATAGGGCTGGGCACGGCGCAAATCCCAGGCCAGGCCCGAGCCGCGCACCATGACGCCGGAATAGCCCCATTTCACGATGTCATCCTCGGTCACGATGCCGATATCGGCGTTGCGCTGCTTGAAGATGCGGTTTTCGGTCAGCAAGCCGTCGATATCATCCAGCACGCGCGGAAACTCGACCGCCCATTGGTCGATGTCATCCAGCAGTTGCGGCGTCAGGTCAACATGCACCCCACCGGGGCGGAAATAGGCGGCATGCAGGCGCGCGCCACAGGCCCGCTCATAGAACACCATCAGCTTTTCACGCTCTTCAAAGCCCCACAAAGGCGGGGTCAGCGCGCCCACGTCCATGGCTTGCGTGGTGACGTTCAACAGGTGGTTCAGCACCCGGCCGATCTCGGAGTAAAGCACCCGGATCAGGCTGGCGCGGCGCGGCACGATCGTGCCGGTCAGCTTTTCAATCGCCAGACACCAGGCATGTTCCTGATTCATCGGCGCGACGTAATCCAGCCGGTCGAAATACGGCAGGTTCTGCAAATAGGTGCGGCTTTCCATCAGTTTTTCGGTGCCGCGGTGCAACAACCCGATATGCGGATCGCAGCGTTCGACAATCTCGCCGTCCAGTTCCAGAACCAGGCGCAAAACCCCATGCGCCGCAGGGTGTTGCGGGCCGAAGTTGATGTTGAAGTTGCGCAGCTTCTGCTCGCTCGTGATCACATCATGCGACTGGTCGTCGTAGGTGACGCGGATATCGCCATCCATCATTTCACGGGCTCCTTCTTCTTCTCGTCACCCGGAAGAACATAATGCGCGCCCTCCCACGGGCTCATGAAATCGAACTGACGGTATTCCTGCACCAGACTGACCGGTTCATAGACCACACGCTTTTTCTCGTCATCATAGCGCACTTCGATATAGCCCGTCGTCGGAAAATCCTTGCGCAGCGGGTGGCCGCGAAAGCCATAGTCGGTCAGAATGCGGCGCAGGTCGGGGTGGTTGGAAAACAGGATGCCGAACATGTCGAACACTTCACGTTCGAACCAGTTGGCGCTTTCATGCACCTCGATCACCGAAGGCACCATATCGGCCTCGTCCACGGCGATCTTCACGCGGATGCGGTGGTTTTGATACATCGACAGGAAGTGGTAAACCACGTCAAAGCGTTTCTCGCGGCTCGGATAGTCCACCGCCGTGATGTCGACCAGCGAAGAAAACCGGCAGGCGCTGTCGCTCTTGAGGAAGGCCACGAAATCGACGATGCGGCTGGCCGGCACCTCAACCGTCAATTCATCAAAGGCAACCTGACTGGCCAGCACATCATTCGGCCGCTTCAGCGCGATATGGGCGGCAAGGTCGTGCAACGCTTCGGACATGGCGGTTCTCCTCAGCGGGTCAGGGTGCCGGTGCGGCGGATTTTCCGCTGCAACTGCAATATGCCATAGAGCAGCGCCTCGGCGGTGGGCGGGCAGCCGGGCACGTAGATGTCGACCGGCACGATCCGGTCACAGCCGCGCACCACCGAATAGCTGTAGTGGTAATAGCCGCCGCCGTTCGCGCATGACCCCATGCTGATCACATAACGGGGTTCGGGCATCTGGTCATAGACCTTGCGCAGCGCCGGGGCCATCTTGTTGGTCAGCGTGCCTGCCACGATCATCACATCGGACTGGCGCGGCGAGGCGCGCGGGGCCACGCCAAAGCGTTCGGCATCATAGCGCGGCATCGAGGTGTGCATCATTTCAACCGCGCAGCAGGCCAGACCGAAGGTCATCCAGTGCAAAGACCCGGTGCGGGCCCAGTTGATGATATCCTCGGTCGAGGTCAGCAGGAAACCCTTGTCCTGCAAATCACGGTTCAGGGCCTGAAGGGCGACATCATGATCGCCGCCCGCGGTGTTCGCGCTTGCCATCACTCCCATTCCAGGGCCCCCTTCTTCCATTCATAGGCAAAGCCTGCGGTCAGCACGCCCAGAAATACCATCATCGACCAGAAGGCCGTCATGCTGATCTCGCCAAAGGCGACAGCCCAGGGAAACAGGAACGCTACCTCAAGGTCAAAGATGATGAACAGGATCGACACCAGATAGAAGCGCACGTCGAACTTCATCCGCGCATCGTCAAACGCGTTGAATCCACATTCATAGGCCGAGACCTTTTCCGGGTCGGGGTTGCGCACGGCGATCAGGGCAGCGGCCAGCATCAGCACGATGCCAAGCCCCAACGCGATGGCTGTCAGAACGAGGATGGGAAGATACTCACGCAGAAGTATGTCCAAGACGTGCTCCTTCGGCTGGCGACGGGTAAGCTGTGGAATGCTGACGATCCACTTGCGCTCTGCTTCATCGTTTACCCTGCCCCCCGTTCAGGGTCAACGACGCGAGGGGCGAAAAGAGCCTTGTAAATGTGATGATTGGACGAATTGCATGCAACAGGATACTGGGCTTGCGGCCCAACCGCTGATCGTGGGAAATTGGCCTGCTTCAGCCCCGAAATTTCCGCATCGCATCACCGCGCCGGGCAATGCTGCACATGCAAAGCCAAAACCGCGCAGATGCGGCAAGCGCTTGGCAACGGTATGCAATTGGATGCTGCATGGCGGCAATCCGGCGCCAGTCGGGCATTTCCTGTGCTGCCATATCGTCCAGTGCCCGCAGGCCGGTGCGCCATGGGCTGGGCAAAGACCGCGGGGCATCACCCTCCTGCGGCGGCCGAAACCGCGGTCCGGCATTGGCACGTCTTGGGTGCGGCATATCGCCAATCGGTCACATCGCCGGAACCGGACGGCACCTGGCGACCGTTTCAATCGGCCAGACGCAGGCCCTGCGCTGCGGCATCCAGCGCGTCCTGCAGCATCTGCCCCACGGCCAGAACCTCGGCCCGGATGATGCGGGCGATCAGGGCTGCGTCGTCGGTCGAGAATGTCAGCGGCAGGCGCATGTCGATCAGCCCGGCCAGCACCCGGTCGGTCTGCGGCAAAGGCTGTGGCTCGGCATAGCGCCAATGGTCGTAACGGCTGGTAAAGGCCACTGGCTCGGGCGCGCCGAACCATTTCAGCTCTACCCCGCGCGCCCCACAGCGCGCCACCAGCGCCCGCACCCGCGCCGCAGGCCAGCCCGGCAGCGTGAACTGGAACGACGACGGCACAAACGCCTCGGCGGCGGGACGCGGAATCAGCCGCAGGCCAAGGGTGCCTGAAAGACCGTCCTCAAGCGCCCGATACAGGGCCAGCCAGCGTGCTGCGCGTTCGGCCAGCAGCGCAATCTGCGGCCGCAGGATCGCCGCGCGCAGATTATCCATGCGGCCCGAGATATTGGGCACGTCCAGTCGCATCGCCTCGAACACCTCGGCGGGCGGGGCGGCGCGGTGGCGCGGATAGAGCATGTAGCTGCCCGACAGCAGCACCGAGCGCGCCGCAATTCCGGCGTCATCGGTGATCAGCAGACCGCCCTCGCCCGCGTTGATGTGCTTGTAGGTTTGCGTCGAATAGCAGCCGATGGCCCCATGCCGCCCCGAAGGCACGCCGTTCCATGACGCCCCCATGGTGTGGGCGCAATCCTCGATCACCACGATGCCAAGGCTGTTGCACAGCGCCATCAGCCGGTCCATGTCGGCCAGATGACCACGCATGTGCGACAGCATCAGCACGCGCGCATCGGTGGCCCGCGCCATCACCTCCAGATGTCCCAGATCAATGGTCAGGTCTTCGGTGGTTTCAATGAACACCGGCCGCGCGCCGATGCTGGCAATCGCCCCCGGCACCGGGGCCAGCGTAAAGGCATTGGTCAACACCGGCGCGCCGGGGCACACCTGCACCGCGCGCAGGGCGGTGGCCATGGCAACGCCGCCCGAGGCGACGGCAAGGCAATAGCGCGCGCCGGTGAAGGCGGCGAATTCCTCTTCCAGCAGCGCGGTTTCGGCAATTTCCTCGGCCACGGTGTTGTAGCGGTGCAGGCGCCCATGCCGCATGACGGCGATGGCGGCCTCGATCCCGGCGTCGGGGATCGGCTCTTGCTGGGTAAAGCTTTGGTCAAATCGTTCCATGGCCGGCAAGATGCGGCGGCGGCACTCTGGCGTCAATGGGTTGGCGAGGCGGCAGCGCTGTGGCAGGTTGGACCCGAAGAAAAAGGAAATCCCATGCGTCTGGTCTGCACTGCCTTGCTGGTTTGTCTAACCCTGTCCCAACCCCTGCGCGCAAATCCGGGGGCCGATCTCGTGATCGAAGGCCGTCCGGCGCAGGCCTTGCACTGTGCCGCGATGCTGTTCATCGTGTCGTCCGAACTGTTCGAGATCGGCGAGATTTCGCGCAACAGCCGGGACGCGGCGCAACGCGCGGCGCTGGTGATGCTGGATCAGGTGCCCGGCACGGATGAGCAGCGCCGCCGCGCCATGGTGCAGCGGTTTGAGCGGATCATGGCCAGCCGCACACCCGCAGAACTTTCCAAGGAGTATGCCGACACTGCGCGCTGGTGCCGCAACGCGTTTTTGCGCTGAACCCGACTGGTCGGCGTGCCTGCCGCGACGCGCGCCTAGTCCAGCATGCGCCGCGCCAGATCCGGCAGATCGTCGAAGTGGTCCAGCAGCGCCTCGGGCGACAGCCGCGACACGCCCCGGCCTTCGGGGCCAAAGGTGACAAGCGCCACCGGCACCCCTGCCGCAAGGCCGGTCTTGCGGTCGGTCTCGGTGTCGCCGATCAGCATCGACCGGGCCACAGTGCCCCCGGCCTGCACAACCGCAGCCACATAGGGCGCCGGGTCGGGCTTGCGGGTGGGCAGGGTATCGGCCCCGATCAGCGCGCCGAACAGATCGCGGATGCCAAGGCGGCGGGTCAACTCTTCGGCCAGACCCTCGGGCTTGTTGGTACAGATCGCCACGGCAAAGCCATCGCGGCGCAGCGCCTGCACCGCATCGACCGCGCCCGGATACAGCGTGGTGTGCACGTCGATGGCCCCGGCATAGGCCTCCAGCAACACGGGGTATTGCGCGTCAAGCACCGCCTCGTCGACCGCACCCAGCCGCGAAAACCCCAGCCGCAGCATGGCCCGCCCGCCATGGAATGCGGTCAGGATATCCTGTGGCCCCAGCAGGTCGCCGTGCCCCAGCCGCTGAAAGCAGGCGTTGGCCGCCGCCAAGAGATCGGCGCTGGTATCTGCCAACGTGCCGTCCAGATCAAACACCACCGTGCGCATTGCGTGTAACCTTGCGTGAGAACAGGCCCCTTGCGGCCCCATGGCCCTTGGGTAAAACGGGGGTGTTGATAAGGAAAGGGCCAGCATGTCGGTCTCACTGGTTATTCTGGCCGCAGGCATGGGCACGCGGATGAACTCGGACCTGCCCAAGGTGCTGCACCAGATCGGCGGCAGCCCGATGCTGCACCATGCCATGCAGGCCGGGCGCGCACTGGACCCCGACCGCACCGTCGTGGTGGCAGGTTACGGGGCCAAGGCGGTGACAAAGGCCGCTCTTGCCTTTGACGAAGACGCGTTGGTGGTGGTGCAGGCCGAACAGTTGGGTACTGCGCATGCGGTGGCGCAAGCAGCACCCCTGCTGGCCGATGCCGCTGGCGATGTGATCGTGCTTTATGGCGACACGCCCTTAGTGCGGGCTGAGACGCTGGAGGCGATGCAGGCCGCCCGCGCCCGCCATGCGGTGGTGGTTCTGGGCTTTCACGCCGCCGATCCGGGGCGTTACGGTCGGCTGATTACAAACGGCGAAAGCCTGCACAAGATTGTCGAATACAAGGATGCATCCGCGGAAGAACGCGCCGTAACCCTGTGCAATTCCGGCGTTGTCTGCGTCGATGCGCGGCTTCTGTTCAGCCTTGTGGCCGAGGTCGGCAATGCCAATGCGGCGGGCGAATACTACCTGACCGACATCCCGGAACTAGCGCGCAAGCGTGGCCTGTCAGCCGGCGTGGTGATCTGCCCCGAGGCCGAGACGCTGGGCATCAACACAAGGGCGCAACTGGCGCAAGCCGAGGCCGCGTTTCAGGCACGCGCCCGGGCCGAGGCGCTGGACAACGGCGTGACCCTGACCGCGCCGGACACCGTGTTCTTTGCGCTGGATACCGTGGTGGGGCGTGATGCGATCATCGGGCCCAACGTGATCTTCGGCCCCGGTGTCACCATCGAGTCAGGGGCCGAGATCAAGGGCTTTTGTCATCTGGAAGGCTGCCATGTCAGCCGGGGTGCCAGCGTCGGCCCGTTTGCCCGCCTGCGCCCCGGTGCGGAACTGGCCGAAGATGTGCACGTCGGCAATTTCGTGGAAATCAAGAACGCCATTCTGGATGAGGGCGTCAAGGTCGGCCACCTGAGCTATATCGGCGACGCCGACGTGGGCGAGCAGACCAATATCGGCGCGGGCACGGTGACCTGCAACTACGATGGCGTGATGAAACACCGCACCCGCATCGGCAAAAACGTGTTCATCGGATCAGACACCATGCTGGTGGCCCCGGTCACGGTGGGCGATGGCGCGTTGACCGCGTCGGGGTCGGTCATCACCCAAGACGTGCCCGCCGAGGCGATTGCGGTTGCCCGCGCCCGACAGATCAACAAACCCGGCCTTGCCACCCGGCTGTTCGAAAAGCTCCGCGCCATCAAGGCCGCGAAACCAAAAGGTCAGTAACATGTGTGGAATTGTCGGTGTGCTGGGCAACAACGAGGTTGCGCCTTTGCTGGTCGAGGCGCTCAAGCGGCTGGAATATCGCGGCTACGACAGCGCCGGGATTGCCACGGTCAACAACGGCAGGCTGGACCGACGCCGCGCGGTGGGCAAGCTGGTCAACCTGTCGGACCTCTTGGTGCATGACCCCTTGCCCGGCAAATCCGGCATCGGCCATACCCGCTGGGCCACCCATGGCGCGGCCACAGTGGTGAACGCCCATCCGCACAAGGCAGGCCCGGTGGCGGTGGTGCATAACGGCATCATCGAGAACTTCCGCGAGTTGCGCGAAGAACTGGCCGCCGCAGTCTATGCGCAGGAAAGCCAGACCGACACCGAAACCGTGGCGCTGTTGGTGCAACAAGCGATGGACGCGGGTGCCACACCCGTGGCGGCCGCGCGGGCGACGCTGAAACGCCTGCACGGGGCCTTCGCGCTGTGTTTTCTGTTCGATGGCGAGGGCGATCTGATCATCGCGGCCCGCAAGGGCAGCCCCTTGGCCATCGGCCATGGGATGGGCGAGATGTTTGTCGGATCAGACGCCATTGCCTTGGCCCCGATGACCGACCGCATCACCTATCTGGAGGAAGGCGACTGGGCGGTGATCACGCGGGCTGGTGCTGAAATCTTTGATGACCACGACCGCCGTGCCAACCGGGCCGAGACCCGCATCCAACTTGACGCGACCCGCATCGAAAAGGCGGGCTACAAGCATTTCATGGCCAAAGAGATCGCCGAACAGCCGGTGGTGCTGGCCGATGGCCTGCGCCATTACAGCCGCAACGGCGCGTTGCACCTGCCCGAAGGCGTGGATTTCACCGGGGTTGACCGCGTGGTTCTGGTCGCCTGCGGCACCGCATCTTATGCCTGCCATGTGGCGAAATACTGGTTTGAGTCGCTGGCGGGCCTGCCCTGCGACATCGACATCGCGTCCGAGTTCCGCTCCCGCGAGCCGCCCCTGTCGCCCGCCCAATGGGCGGTGTTTGTCAGCCAGTCGGGCGAGACCGCCGATACCCTTGCCGCCCTGCGCTATGCCCGCGAAAAGGTGGCAAAGGTGGTGTCGGTGGTCAATGTGTCCACCTCGTCCATCGCGCGCGAATCCGACCTGACCTTGCCGATCATGGCGGGGGTCGAGGTGGGCGTGGCCTCGACCAAGGCGTTTACCTCGCAACTGATGGTCTTGGCCCTGATGGCGCTGAAGGCAGGGGTGGACCGGGGCCGTCTGGACGCGGCCACGCTTGCCGGGCATCTGGACGCGCTGAGCGCCCTGCCGGGGCTGATGAACCACGCGCTTGGGCTGTCAACCGAAATCGCCAAGCTGGCCGAAGATCTGGCGCGCGCGCAGGACATCTTGTTCCTGGGGCGCGGGCCGATGTATCCGATGGCGCTGGAAGGCGCGCTGAAGCTCAAGGAAATCAGCTATATCCACGCCGAAGGCTATGCTTCGGGCGAGTTGAAGCATGGTCCCATCGCGCTGATTGACGCCGCGGTGCCGGTCATCGTTCTGGCCCCGCGTGACCATCTGTTCGACAAGACCGTGTCGAACATGCAAGAGGTGATGGCCCGGCATGGCCGCGTGCTGCTGATCTCGGACGCGGCGGGGTTGGCCGAAGCGGGCCAAGGCACTTGGGCACAGCTGGCGATGCCTGCGGTGGATGCGATCTTTGCGCCGATCCTTTATGCCGTGCCCGCGCAACTGCTGGCCTATCACACCGCCATCGCCAAGGGCACCGATGTGGACCAGCCGCGCAATCTGGCAAAATCCGTGACGGTGGAATGACCCGCCCTATCTTCCGGGCATGTCCAACCCGGAGGATCTGATGGACCGACGTTTCTTCCTGATCGGCGCGCTTGCCCTTGGCGGCTGCGCCTCGCGCCCCGCATCGCCAACCGTGGCGACGCGTCCCGTCACGCTGGATCAGGCCTTTCTTGGCCGCAAGCGCGGTGCGGGCCTGTTCAAGGTCTGGCTGACCGGGGATGAGCGGCGATTTACCGCCGACCTGAACGGCACCTTGTCACGCGGCGGCAGCCGCCTGACGGTGGTCGAGGATTTCGTCTATGACGACGGCCAGAAAGACCGGCTGACCTGGGTGTTTGACCGCACCGGCCCCGGACGCTGGACCGGGCGGCGCGAAGACACCGTGGGTGCGGCCTCCGTCGTCGAGCAGAACGGCGAAATCCGGCTGGCCTATACCGCAGATTTCCAGTCTGCCGGGGCCGTCACCCGGCTGGGGTTTGAAGATGTGATCTATCTGCGCGGCGATGGGGTGATCGTGAATGACGCGGTTGTGTCGCGCGCCGGAATTCCGGTAGGGTCGGTCCGGTTCGAAATCCGGGGATAAGCGATGAATGTAACGGCAACAGCCAACAAGGCGGCGGCATGACCCCGTTTCAGGCGCTAGAGGCGCTGGAGGCATTGTCAGAGCCGGACCTTGCCGCCACGGCAGCCGAGTATCACAAGGCCCCCCCCGAGTCTGGGCGGCGCTATCTGGGGCTGACCGTCGCGCAGATTGACGGGCTGGTGGCGGCGTGGCGGGCGGAATTGTCGGTAGAGGGTCGGGTCGCGCTGGCCGATGGCCTGTGGACCACGAATGTGCATGACGCACGGGTTGCTGCCGCCAAACTGCTGACCCAGGCCCGGATGCGGCCCGATGACCGCGCCTGGGCACTGATCTGCGACTGGGTGCCACAGCTTGACGTGTGGCAACTGGCCGATCTGGTCACCACCGCCGGGCAAAAGCGGGTGCTGGCAAACCCCGAGCGGATTGCCGATCTGGAGCCTATGGTCGAAAGTCCGAACCACTGGGTGCGGCGTGCGGCGCTGATGATGCTGCTGCCCTGGGCCAAGATGAACAACCTCAAGGACGCCGATTACGACATCCGCGAAACCGGGCTGATCTGGGCCGAACATCTGGTGCCGGACCGCAACTGGTTCATCCAGAAGGCGATTGCCGATTGGCTCGGGGCCTTGTCGAAACACGACCCCGCCCGCACGGCCGAGTTCATGGACGGGCCCGGTCTGGGGCTCAAGACCTTTGCCCGCAAAGAGGCCGCGCGTCGGCTTTTCGCCGAAGAGCCGACGGAAGGGCATGACGAAGGCCCCGTCGACCTGCCCGCAGAAGGGCCAGCCGAAAACGATCCTGCCTGAAACCAAAGCGCCCCCCCCGTGAGGGGGGACGGGGTGGGGCTGCCACCTGCGATTGAGACCAGCCTAGGGACGGCTGACCCGACCGCCCCCCACTGCCGCCGCAACCCCGGTGGTGCCGGGGGCGGACGTGGGCAGGCCGCGCAGCACCCGCACCGCCAGATAGGCGAATGCCTGCGCCTCCAGCATGTCGCCATTCAGGCCGATCGCCTCGACCGGCTCCACCGGCACCGCCATGCGCGCCGACAACGCCGCCATCATCGCCGCATTATGCCGCCCGCCACCGCAGACCAGCACGCGCGTCACCGGGGCAGGAAAATGCTCGGCCCCGCGTGCCACGGCAGCGGCGGCACAGGCGGTCAGGGTGGCCGCTGCATCGGCATCAGACAGATGTGCCACGGCAGGCAGCAGGCCCGCAAAATCGTTGCGGTCCAAGGATTTCGGCGGCATCTTGAAGAAATACGGATGGTTCAGGAACCCCGTCAGGACCGCCTCATCCACCTGCCCCGACGCGGCAAGTTGCCCGCCCGCATCCTGCGCCACCCCGCGCCGTGCCAGCATCAGATCATTTACCGGCGCATTGGCAGGCCCGGTGTCAAACGCCAGCAAGGCACCTGTGGCATCGGGATGATCAAAGGTCGGGTCAACCCATGTCAGGTTGCCCACCCCGCCAAGGTTCAGGAACGCCACGGGGTCCGTCAGCCCGGCAAAGCGGGCGCAGGCGTGATGAAAGAACGGCGCCAGCGGCGCGCCCTGCCCGCCCATCTGCACGTCATTGCTGCGAAAATCCCAGACCACCGGCAGGTCAAGCACCTGCGCCAGCAGCGCGCCGTTGCCCGCCTGATGCGTGCCGCGCCCGCGCGGGTCATGCGCAAGGGTCTGGCCGTGAAAGCCCACCACCTCGGCCCCGGTGAACCGCGCCAGCACCTCGGCATGGGCGGTTTCCACCACCTCGGCGGCCTGCGTTACCCCCGGCCCCCCGGGCCAGCGGCCAAACGCGGCGCGGATCACCGCGCGCTCCGCCTCGGTGTAGGGCCGATAGGCATCTGGCCCGAACGCGCAAATCTGCTGCCCGTCGGTCAGCACCATCGCCGCATCAACCCCGTCCAGCGACGTGCCCGACATCGCCCCCAATGCCCAGACCGGACCCGTCACTGCCATCTTTCCCTTTGCCCCCCGCACCGCTATACCGCGCGCAATCTATGGCACGAGGGCGCAATGACCTACCACCCGAAATCAGACTTCATGCGCGTGATGATGACCCGTGGCTTTCTGGCCGATTGCACGGATTATCAGGCGCTGGATCAGGCTTTCGCCGATGGGGTCGTGCCCGGCTATATCGGCTTTGATGCCACCGCCAAATCGCTGCATGTGGGCAGCCTGATCCAGATCATGATGCTGCGCTGGTTGCAGAAATGCGGCGGCAAGCCGATTGTGCTGATGGGCGGCGGCACCACCAAGATCGGCGATCCGTCGTTTCGCGCCGACGAGCGCCCGCTGCTGACCGACGCCCAGATCGACGACAACATCGCCGGGATCAAGCGCGCCTTTGCGCCTTACGTGCGCTTTGGCGACGGCACGACCGATGCGATCATGGTCAACAACGCAGAATGGCTGGATGGGCTGAACTACATCGGCTTTCTGCGCGACATCGGGCGGCATTTCAGCGTCAACCGGATGCTGTCGTTTGAGAGCGTGAAATCCCGGCTGGACCGCGAACAATCGCTGTCGTTTCTCGAGTTCAACTACATGATCCTGCAAGCCTATGATTTTCTGGAGCTGAACCGCCGCTATGGCTGTTTGTTGCAGATGGGCGGATCGGACCAGTGGGGCAATATCGTCAATGGCGTGGACCTGACGCGCAGGGTGATCGACCATGAGGTGTTCGGCCTGACCTCGCCCCTCCTCACCACCTCGGACGGCAAGAAGATGGGCAAATCGCAGTCGGGTGCTGTCTGGCTGAACGGCGACATGTATTCCCCCTACGAGTTCTGGCAGTTCTGGCGTAACACCACCGACGCCGATGTGGGCCGGTTCCTCAAGCTTTATACCGAGCTTGATCTGGACGAATGTGACCGTCTGGGCGCGCTGCAAGGGGCCGAGATCAACGCGGCCAAAGTGACCCTTGCCAATGCGGTGACCACGCTCTTGCACGGGGCCGAGGCGGCGGCGGCGGCCGAGGCGACCGCGCGCGAGGTGTTCGAGCGGGGCGGCATCGGTGACGATCTGCCCACCGTCACCCTGACGCCCACTGAGGTATCGGATGGCATCGGCATCGTGCAACTCTTTGTGCGCGCGGGGCTTTCGGCCAGCGGCAAGGATGCCAAACGGCTGATCGCCGAAGGTGGCGCGCGGGTGAACGACGACATCGTGACCGACAGCGCCCGCCGCTTTGGTGCAGGCGATCTGGCCGATCCGCTGAAACTGACCGCAGGCAAGAAGCGGCACGCGCTGGTGGTCTTGGGATAAGGCTCCAAACCCCCCCACCCCCATCGTCGGGGGCATGCCCCGACCCCCACGAGGCGGAGGGGAGGCGATTGGCCTGAAATCGCGGCCCCTGTTCTTGCCAGTGTCACAGGCGGCGGATAGCGTGCCGCGACCCTCAGACCACAAGGACAGCCGATGATCCGACCTTCTGCCTTCACCGCCCCCGGCCGCTTCTGGCGCGGCAACCTGCATACCCATTCCACCCGGTCAGACGGGGTCTTGCCGCCCGAAGAGGTCTGCCGCCGTTACCGCGCCGAAGGCTATGACTTCCTCGCCCTGACCGACCATTTCGTTGGCTGCTATGGCTATCCCATCGTCGATACCGTGCCCTTCCGGTCCAATGATTTCACCACGATCCTTGGCGCTGAACTGCACTCGGGCGCGATGGCGAATGGCGAGTTGTGGCACATTCTTGCCGTCGGCCTGCCTGCCGATTTCGCGCCCTCCGACAGCCCGGACTTTGATCCGAAACCCGGTCAGGAAACCGCCGAACAGCTTGCCGCCCGCGCCGTGGCCGCCGGGGCTTTCGTCGCCATCGCACATCCGCAATGGTCGGGCCTGACGCTGGCCGACGCGCGCGGCCTGACCTCGGCCCATGCGGTCGAGATCTACAACCACGGTTGCGCCACAGGCTGCGACCGCGCCGATGGCTTTGCCATCGCTGACCTGCTGCTGACCGAAGGCCGGCGCCTGACCATGGTGGCCACCGATGATGCGCATTTCAGCGAGCCTGACCATTTCGGTGGCTGGGTGATGGTCAAGGCACAGGAAAACACACCGGAATCGCTGCTGGCTGCGCTGAAAGCCGGTGATTTCTACTCCAGCCAAGGCCCTGCCCTGCACGACATCCGGGTCGAGGCCGATCGCGTGATCGTGGAGTCCTCGGCTGTGGTCTCGGTCATCGCCCAAGGCGCGGGCACCGCGGCCCGGGCCACCCATGGCCATTCGATGACCCGCACCGAAGTGCCTTTGGCGCGGCTCAACAACAGCTCTTGGTTGCGGGTAACCGTGATTGATACAGGCGGAAAACGCGCCTGGTCCAATCCGATCTGGCGCTGAGCCCGGCGACATCGTCGGCCGCCTCCGGCGGGGGTATTTCGACCAAGAGGAAAACCGGGGCGTTCCGGTCGATGCCTGCGTGGGATGCCGCCTTCCGACGGCATGCCTGCGCAAGGTCGCCGGGGGCCCGGACATGATCGTGCTGCCGCTTGCCCGCGCGGATCGGTGGGGTCACACCGTCAGTGTCGCGTGAACAGTCTGCAATCGCCTGAGCAGGCAGGGTGCGGTTGCCCTGCAATCGCTGTTCACGCGGGCGTGCGGCGGGTCGCCTTGGCAAGACAGCGCAAAACCACTACTTCTTGAGCGTGCTTTTTCTCAGACCGACAGGCCCGCCATGCCCTTATCCAGAGTCCTTCCCGCTGTTGGCCTTGTACTTGCCGTGGCGCTGACGCCCTTGGGGGTGGCGCCACTGCGGGCGGAGGGTGTTGTGACGCAGGCCCCGTCATCGGTTGACCCTGCGCGGATCAGCCGGCTTGGCGATACCATGCTGATGAACGACATCATTGCGGTGATGCGCGACGAGGGCATGGAGTATGGCCGCACTCTGGCATCCGACATGTTTTCGGGCAAGGCCGGGGCCGATTGGGACTCGGCCGTGGCGCTGATCTATGATCCGCAGATCATGCGCCGCAGCTTTGATGCCGGGCTGGCAGCCGCCCTGTCTGCGGCCGGGGCTGATCTGGACGCGATCGAAGACTTCTTCGGGTCCGAGCGCGGGCAAACCATCTTGCGACTGGAGATCGAGGCCCGGCGGGCGCTGCTGGACAAGGATGTCGAGGACACCGCCAAACTTGCCTGGGAGGATCTGCGCAGCACGGACGACGCGCGGACGCAGCGCATCTTGCGCTTTGCCGAAGCCAACGATCTGGTCGAATCAAACGTGATGGGGGCGATGAACGCCAACCTTGCCTTCTATCGGGGCCTGTCTGACAGCGGCGCCTTCCCGGATGGCATGACCGAAGACCAGATGCTGGCCGATATCTGGGGCCAGGAACCCGAGGTTCGCAGTGAGACCGAGGATTGGCTTTTCCCGTTTCTGTCGCTGGCCTACCAGCCGTTGTCGGACGACGATCTGGATGCCTATATTGCGTTTTCGGAAACAACCGCCGGCAAGCAGATGAATGCAGCACTGTTTGCGGCCTTTGATACGGTGTTTACCCGGATTTCGAATGATTTGGGCCGGGCAGCGGGCAAGCAGATGCAGGGGGAAGATATCTGACCCTGGCCGCCTGCCGCAGCTTGGCCGGTTCATGCGGCAGCGGTGCTTGACTTGTGGGCGGTTTCGCATGATAACCCGCGCTTCTGGCACAGATGCGAATCTTGGCCGGATCGATATTGAAATGCCGTCCCGACCGGGGCGCGCTGTCCGAAGGCGGGGCTTGCCCCACCAACACCCGCAAGCCGGGGGCCACAGGACGCGGATGAAACGAAAAGGAAAGACCCATGTTCGCGGTCCTCAAGACCGGTGGCAAACAGTACAAGGTGCAGGCGGGTGACGTTCTGCGCATTGAAAAGCTGGCCGCCAATGCTGGTGACAAGATCCAGTTCAATGACATTCTGATGGTCGGTGGTGACACCGTCACCGTCGGCGCACCGATGGTCGCCGGGGCTGCGGTTCAGGCCGAAGTCATCGCGCAGATCAAGGGCGAAAAGACCATTCACTTCGTCAAGCGCCGCCGCAAGCACAGCTCGCAGCGCACCAAGGGCCACCGTCAGCACCTGACGCTGGTTCGCGTGACCGAGGTTCTGGCCTCGGGTGCCGATGCCACGGGCGTCACCGCTGCGACCGGCACTGCCGACGCACGCCGCACGGCCCATAATGCCGCCGCTCCCGCTGTTGCGGAAGCCCCCGCCAAACCGAAGCGTGCCGCCAAGGCCGCCGTTGCTGCACAGGAGTAATCCCCCATGGCACACAAGAAAGCAGGCGGGTCATCCCGCAACGGTCGCGACTCGGCGGGTCGTCGTCTGGGCGTGAAACTGTTTGGCGGCCAGCACGCCGTTCCCGGCAACATCATCGTGCGTCAGCGCGGCACCACCTGGTTCCCCGGCAACGGCGTCGGCATGGGTGTGGACCACACCCTGTTTGCGATGGTTGAGGGCAAGGTGACGTTCAAGAAGGGCCTGAAGGGACGGACGTTCATTTCGGTCCTGCCCGTCGTCGAGGCAGCCGAATAAGCCGAACCTTTACAAACAGCTTGTAAGAGGGGATCGGCCAAAGGTCGGTCCCCTTCGGCATTTGCGTGCGTGCCGGGGTTGGAATTCACACCACAGTTCACGATTTTGCCAACTTCGTTTGGCAGGGTTCGCCGCGTTGCTGGGGTCTGCAACGGTCTTGCGGGTGCCCAGATGACACAGTGCCGGGTCAGTATGGCCCGTCATGCGCTTCGAAGGAGGGAAGCCATGACTTTGGACGCAGTTGCCGCAACATCGCCGCAGCCCTTGATTGACGCGGGCAAGTTTGTCTTGCGACCGGTGCACAAATCGGACGCGGGTCTGTTTGCGCTTTACGCCGGTGACCGACGGGTCGCCGAAGCCACCCATTCCATCCCCCACCCGCTGCCCCCCGGCGCGGCAGACGCCTTTGTGTCACGCGCCATGAAGCGTCCGGTGGATGAGGATATCTGGGTGATGGATGGCACCCGGTCCGGCCTGGCAGAGGTCTTGGGTGTCATCAGCCTCAAGCGGATGGATGTGGCGAAGTACAATCGCGATCAGTCTGAAATCGGCTATTGGGTGGCACCCGCGTTCTGGAACCTTGGCATTGCCTCGGCGGCGGTTCAGGCGATGGTCGCGGCCAATCCGCAAGCCAACCGCACCATGTTTGCCGAGGTGTTTCAGGACAACCCCGGTTCGGCCCGTGTGCTGACCAATGCCGGGTTTCAGTATCTGGGCGACGCCGAAACCTTCTGCGTGGCCCGCAAGGCACGGGTGCCGACCTGGACCTATATCCGCAAGCTGGGATAGCGCGCGGCTGACGGTGCCGGACTGCCGCACGCACAGGGGCCTTGGGGTGGCATCGGCCTGCGCTCTGGGCGTTGCGGTGCCGCGGCACGTCGCCTTGCCCTGACATCATCCTGTGACCGGGGCGTTTGGCCGCGCCTTGCGGCTGCTGACTTTGGCGCGCAGGCGCTTATGTCAAGGTGCAACCGCAAAGCGAAAGTCCTGCCATGTCTGACGATTCCTTCCTCGACGAAAAAGGTCTTGGCCGCGCCGTGCCCAGCAGCCGGGTGTCGCGCTTCATGCGCTTGGGCGGGATGACGGCGGGTATTGGCGGGCGGATGCTGATGGATGGGGCCAAGCAGATGGCCAGCGGTCAGCGGCCAAAGGTGCAAGACCTGTTGCTGACCCCGACCAATGCGAAAAAGATCACCCATCAGCTTGCCCAGATGCGCGGGGCGGCGATGAAAATGGGGCAGTTGATGTCGATGGACACCGGCGAATTCCTGCCGCGTGAGATGACCGATATTCTGGCCCGCCTGCGCGCCGACGCCGACCACATGCCGCCGCAACAGTTGCGAACCGTGCTGGACAAGCAATGGGGCAAGGGGTGGATATCCAAATTCTCGCAGTTCAACGTGCGGCCCATCGCCTCGGCCTCGATCGGACAGGTGCATCGGGCGCGCACCAAGGACGGCCATGATCTGGCGATCAAGGTGCAATATCCGGGGGTCAGAAACAGCATTGACAGCGATGTCAGCAACGTCGCGTCGCTGCTGCGGCTGTCGGGTCTGATCCCCAAGACGCTGGACGTGGGCCCCTTGATGGAAGAAGCCCGCCGCCAGTTGCATGAAGAGGCCGATTACGTCCGCGAAGGCGCGCAGATGGACCGTTTCCATGCGCTCTTGGCCGATACGCCGGCCTTTCGCGTGCCCCGGCTTTACCCCGATCTCAGCGGGCCGGACGTGCTGGCGATGGATTTCATCGAAAGCGTGCCGATCGAAACCCTGCGCGACGCGCCGCAGGCCCTGCGCGACGATGTGGTGACCAAACTGCTGGAACTGGTGATGACCGAGTTGTTCACCTTCCACCTGATGCAGACCGACCCCAACTTTGCCAATTACCGCTATGATCCCGGCACCGGCCAGATCGTGCTGCTGGATTTCGGTGCCACCCGCGCCTTTACCGACGATTTCGCCGCAGGCTTTCGCGCGCTGTTGCGGGCCGGTCTGGCCGGCGATCTTGAAGAAATGCGGCAGGCCGCCATCCAGATCGGTTATTTCACCGACGGTTTGAAAGCGCATAACCAGCACAGCATCATGCAGATGATGGAGTTGTCGATGACACCGCTGCGCCAAGGCGGGCTGTATGACTTTGCCGATACCTCGATGTCGGCGCAGATGCGCGATATCGGCATGGAACTGGGCACCGACCGCGAGGTGTGGCACATCCCCCCGCCGGACGTTTTGTTCATGAACCGCAAGTTTGGCGGCTTGTATCTGCTGGCCACCATGCTGAAAGCCCGGGTCGATATCCGGTCGATCATGCAGCGCTACGCCTGAGCCAAAGCGGCGCTTTCGGGTGGACCACGGTGATCTGGCCGGCTGGCCGGAAGGGGTCTGCTCTGTGGTCAAGACCGAACCAGAGCCGTCCCCACGGCCGGCATCGAACCGGCAAGCCTTACGGCGGGAGATTTTAAGTTGTTCGACCTTCGCCATGTGTTGTCATGTGGAGCCATTTCATGGTTCGCGAAGTGATTGATCTAGCGCACTATTTTCCTGTCTGCCCTTCCTGAACCATGTGACGCCATGGCTCCGAAA
>JAFGXY010000019.1 GCA_016936395.1 Paracoccaceae bacterium
CACCCCAACCTGCGTGTCTCGCTTGATACCGGTCATGCCGAATTGGCGCATGGCCGCTATAACGCGCCGCCGGTGGTGGATTTCATCGCCGCCGCCGCCGGGCATCTGGGCCATGTGCATCTGCAAGACGCCGATGGCTATGCCGACCGGCACTGGCACCCCGGCGATGGCCGCATTCCCTGGCGTCCGGTGTTCGATGCGCTGGCCGATCTGCAAGAACGCCCCCGCCTGATTCTGGAGGTGCGCCGCGACCAGTTGCGCCTGCCCGCCACCGTGGCGCGGCTGGAGGCGCAGGGCCTGGCGCGCTGATCCACCGGGCCCGCACCCCTGTTCGCTAACCTTGGGCAAACAGCGGAAAGCTGACGCCCAGGGCCCAGGCCAGGCACAGGCCCAGCCCTACCCCGGCGGCCACCGGGCCGGACCGCCGCGCCACCCAGCGGCCCATCAGGCCATGCACCAGAAAGAACAGCACAAACACCGGCAGCACGATCAGCACGAAGGTCAGTTGCTCGGGGTCCAGCAGCGCCGCAATCGCCAGCGACACAAACAGCGCCACCTGCGCCACCACCCGCCGCCACAGCGCGCCATGCCCGGCCCCGGTCAGCACTGCATCGCCCAGCATGAACGGCACCGTGCCCAGCGCCAGCGCGACAATGATCGGCAGGCGTTGCGCCGTGGGCCAAAAGCTGGCGGCGTAGCGGTCCAGCGCAAGGCCAAAGACCGCGATTCCCCACAGCGTCAGCACCAGTGTCGCCCGCCATGGGAAGGGCCCGCGCAGCAGACCCCAGCCACCCAGCAGCGCCAGTTGCACCACGCCGAACAGCGCCAGATGCAGCGCCAGATAATCGGCCACCAGCACCGGCAGCACGTTGGTGTAGACCGGGGTCAGCACCAGAGGCACCGCCACCGTGGGCACCAGCACCGCCAGCCAGAACCGCCGCGCGGGCACCGATGCCGCCACCGGCGATTTCGGCAAGGTCGTGACCACAGGCCAGAACGCCGCCACGATCCCGCCCAGCAGCGCCAGAACCCACAGCCCCATATGCGTCGCCGCGCCCGTGCCTTGCCGGCCAAAGGTCCGATCCAGCCAGCCTTGGGCCGCATCCACTGCCGTCGGGCTGAACAGCACGCCGACATGTTCGACCATCGGGGCCACCACTGTGCGCCGCGTCACATCGCCCGACACTGCCAGATCGCCCTCGCCCGCGCTCGGGTCCACCAGATGCACCGCGTCCAGCGCCGCCTTGCGCAGGAACGACTCCCACGCGCCCGAGATCACCAGCATGTTCGGCGGATCAGTGGCAGAAACCGCCTGCGAGAACATCGAGATCGCCACCACCGCCGCCAGCGGCGTGCCGGCCTGCACCTCGGCAATGCCGGTGCGCACCAGAATATCGGTGGCCATCGAATGGCCCAGCACGGCAACACGCCCCGCGTCAGGCAGGCCGCGCGCCTCGGCGATGACCCGGCGGGTTTCGTCGATCAGCAACTGCGTCGTGCCCTCAATGGCCGTGACATCGCCCGACATCGGCCGGGGGTTGCGGCCATGGCCTTCGAAATCAAACGCCAGCACCCGATAGCCCGCCTGCGCCAGCCGCAACGAATAGGCCTGCATGATCTGGCGCGATCCGGCAAAGCCATGCGCCACCACCACCACAGGTCCGGGCGTGCCTGCCGCCTGATACAGCGTCACCGGCGTGGTGCCCAACGCCCATGAGGTGATCTGCACCCCCGCCCGCGCCCGCTCCAGCGCCAGCACCGAAAGCAAGATCACCGCAAGGGCAAGCAGCCCGAAGACAGATCGTTTCACGGCATGGGTCATGGCAAAGCTCACGGGCTGATCGTCCAAGGGTGCGCATCAGGCTGCGCAGATTTCAAACCGGCTGCAAAGGGGCATCGGTCAGACCGATGCTGCGGCCTTTCCTCGCGAAAGATGCACCGGATCAAGATGTTTTCCAGCCCGCAGTTCACTGCTATCCCCTGCGGTGGCACACTTACCCGTATCCCGGCACCCGCAACCCGAAGGCCCATCCGCATGACGACATCCGCCGAACCGCTTGCCACCAAGCCGCTTGCCATCAAACCACTTGCCATCGTGACCGGGGCGTCTTCGGGCGTTGGCCTGCACACCACGCGCGCCCTGATCGACCGGGGCTGGCATGTCATCATGGCTTGCCGCGACACCGCCAAGGGCGAGGCGGCGGCACGGTCGCTGGACCTTGCCGCCGAAGCCTACGAGGTAAGGCCGCTGGACCTTGCAGACCTGAACAGCGTGCGCACCTTTCACACCGCGTTTCGGGCCACGGGTCGGGCACCCGATGCGCTGATCCTGAACGCCGCCACCTATCTGCCCTCGCTGAAAGACCCGATGCGATCACCCGAAGGCTATGAGATATCGGTCGCCACCAATTACCTTGGCCATTTCCTTCTGGCCAATCTGATGCTGGATGACCTGCAAAAGGCCCCCGCCCCGCGTCTGGTGACGCTGGGCACGGTCACCGCCAATGCGGTGGAGTTGGGCGGGCGGATTCCAATTCCGGCCCCCGCCGATCTGGGCACCTTTGATGGCTTTCGCGCCGGGTTCAAAGCCCCTGTCGCCATGATCGACGGCCAATCGTTCAAGCCGGGCAAGGCCTACAAGGACAGCAAACTGGCGCTGATGATGATGAGCCGCGAATTGCACACCCGCTATCATGCCAGCACCGGCATCGTATTCAGCACCCTCTATCCCGGTTGCGTGGCCGACACCCCGCTGTTTCGCAACGCCCCCGCGCTGTTCCAGACCCTGTTCCCGCTGTTTCAGAAATACGTCACCAAGGGCTATGTCTCGCAACCCCTGTCGGGGGATCGGGTGGCGCAAGTCGTGGCCGACCCTGCCTTTGCCGAGTCCGGTCTGCACTGGAGTTGGGGCAACCGTCAGCAGCCCGGACGCAAGGCCTTTGCCCAGCGCCTTGCCCCCAAGGCTGCCGATGCCCGGCGCAGCAAGCAGTTGTGGGATCTGACAGCACCTCTGGTCGGGTTGTAGCGCGCAGCCCTAACCGGGCGTGTCCCAGGCGGCAGCTTGCGGCGGGGCCAATCGCAGCAGGTCCACCGCGCGGGCGGCGATCTGGGCAGCAATCTCCAGCGTGGTTTGCGGCCGCAGATAGAACGCGGGCACCGGCGGCAGGATGGTGCCGCCCATTTCTGTCACCGCCACCATGTTGCGCAGATGCGCCAGCGTCAGCGGTGCTTCGCGTGCCAGCAAGATCAGCGGGCGGCGTTCCTTGAGCTGCACCCCGGCGGCGCGGGTCAGCAGGTTGTCGTCAAGACCATGCGCAATCGCGGCCAGCGACCGCATCGAACAGGGGGCCACGATCATCCCCGCCACCGGGCACGACCCCGACGCGATGCTGGCCCCCAGATCGCGGATGCCATGCAGCCGCGTGGCCAGCGCCACAAGATCTGCGTAAGCCTCCGGCCCGATCTCCAACTCCAGCGTGCGCTCGGCCATCGGTGACAGGGTCAGGTCAATCTGAACCCCGATCCGCGCCAGCAACCGCGCCACCTCCAGCGCCAGCACCGCGCCGGATGCGCCCGACACACCAAGGATGACCCGCGCACTCATGGCCGCACCGGAAGATGGCGGGCCAGCAGGGCGGCGGCAAACGCCTCATCCTGCGGGGTCAGCGCCATCACCTTTCCCCACTCACGCGTGGTTTCCGCCCCGATCTTGGTGGTCGCATCAATCCCGATCTTGCCCGCCAGGCCTTCACGCGGGGATGCGAAGTCAAGGTAATCCATCGGGGTCGAGTCAATCATCATCACATCGCGCACCGGGTCCATCCGCGTCGCCAGCGCCCAGGCGATATCGTCCCAGTTGCGCGCATCAATATCACTGTCGACCACGATCACCATCTTGGTATAGCTGAACTGCGCCAGCATGCCCCACAGCGCCATCATCACCCGCCGCGCCTGCCCCGGATAGCGCTTGTCGATCGCCACCACCGCGATGCGGTAGGAACAGGCCGCAGGCGGCAACCACAGATCGCGCACCTCGGGGATCTGCGCCCGGATCACCGGCAGCGCCAGATCATTGAACACCTCGCCGATCACCGAAGGCTCATCCGGGGGCCGCCCGGTGATGGTGGTCAGATACAGCGGATCGCGGCGATGGGTGATGGCGGAGATTCGCATCACCGGGAACCGGTCGACCGAGTTGTAATAGCCGGTATGGTCGCCAAACGGCCCTTCGGGCGCGGTATCATCCGGGTGAACCCAGCCTTCCAGAATGATCTCGGCATTGGCGGGCACCAGCAAGGGCACCGTTTTCGCCGCCACCAATTCGCTGCGCGCGCCGCGCAGCACGCCCGAAAACACGATCTCGGACACGGTTTCCGGCAAGGGCAGCGCCGCGCCCAGCAAAGTGGCCGGGTCCGCGCCCAAGGCAATCGCCACCGGCATCGGCTCACCCGCCCGCGCCCATGTGCGGGCATGCGCCGCCCCGCCGCGATGCGCCAGCCAGCGCAGGATCAGCCGGTCCGGCCCCAGCACCTGCGCGCGATAAACGCCAAGGTTATAGCGCGCCACCTGTGCGGCCTCTGATCCATAGGGCCGCGTCACCGCCACCGACCAGGTGATCAGCGGGCCCGCATCTTCGGGCCACGGCGTCTGCACCGGGATCCGGGTCAGGTCCAGCGGGGCCGTCACCTGCTGCACCGCCGCGCGCCGCACGATCTGCGGCCGGGTCAGCAGTGCCGCCTTCAGCATCGGCCAGCGTGACAGCGCATCGCGCATGCCATCCACCGGCGCCGGGCTGCGCAACGACGCCAGAAACGCGCCAAACTCGTCAATCTGGTCGCGCGTCAGGCCCAGACCAGCGGCAACCCTGCCCGGGGTGCCGAACAGGTTGGCCACCACCGGCATGGCCGCGCGGGTGCCATCGGTCTGCATTGCGGCATCAAACCGCAGCGCAGGGCCACCGGCGCGCAGGGCTGCCACCTGCACCGCCGTCATCTCGTGGCACAGCTTTACCGGCTCGGAGAGGCGCAAAAGCTCGCCTTTGGCCTCCAGCCAGCCCAGAAACGCGCGCAGATCGTCAAAAACGGGCAAGGAACGGATGATGGCCTCCTGTGGCAGCGTCATGACAAGGCATTGACGATTATCAGCGTTTCACAGCCCGCGACTTGATTGTGATCAAATTCAAGCCGCGCACTTGGCCCTAGACTGTCCCCAGCCGAGAGGGCCGAGGACAAGATGACAGAAAAACCGTTGCCGCACCTGCCGCGCATTCTTGCGCTGGCAGCAAAGCCATTGCCGCTGACCCCGCTGACCGTGATGCTGACACTGCTGACCCGGCAGTTGATGCAACGCCACCCCGGCCTGCAACGCCGTCTGGGCGACCATGCGCAGCGCCGCTTCTTGCTGGACCTGACCGACATGCCGTTCCTTCTGGTGCTGGAACCCGGTGGGGCCCGCCCGCGCGTCACCGCCCATAGCCGCCGCCGCCTGCCGCGCCATGATGTGCGCATCACCGGACTGACAGCGGCATTCCTTGGCATGGTGCATGGCAGCCTTGATGGCGACGCGCTGTTCTTTTCGCGCGATCTGGTGGTTGAAGGCGATACCGGCGCCGCCGTCGCCCTGCGCAACGCCATTGACGATGCCGAACTGGACCTGTCGGCCGAACTGGCGATCATCGCCAAGCCATTGGCCCCGCTGCTGGCGCATCTGCTGCCGGCGACCGAACGCATCACCGGCCTTGCGCTGCACCGCATGGACCGCCCCGAAGGAGCCGCATTATGATGGAACTGGTTTGCCCCGCGGGCACCCCCGCCGCCCTGCGCGCGGCCGTCGAGGCGGGTGCCCACACCGTCTATTGCGGCTTTGCGGACGAGACCAACGCCCGCAACTTTCCCGGCCTGAACTTTGACCGTGCCGAGATGGCCGAAGGCATCGCCTTTGCCCATGCGCGCCGCGCCAAGGTGCTGATCGCGATCAACACCTTCCCGCATGCCGGGGCCGAACCCTTGTGGCACCGCGCCATTGACGACGCGGCCAAGTGCGGGGCGGATGCGGTCATTCTGGCCGATATCGGCCTGCTGGCCTATGCCGCCGAGCGTCACCCCGATCTGCGCCGCCATCTGTCGGTGCAGGCGGCGGCGGCCAATGCCGATGTGATCAACTTTTACGCCGAAACCTTTGGCGTGCGCCGGGTCGTGCTGCCGCGCGTGCTGACGGTGGACGAGATTGCCGCCATCAACCGCGAGATTGATGTCGAAACCGAGGTCTTTGTCTTTGGCGGGTTGTGCGTGATGGCCGAAGGCCGCTGTTCGCTGTCGTCCTATGCCACCGGCAAATCGCCCAACATGAACGGCGTCTGTTCGCCCGCCAGCCATGTCAGTTATGCCGAAGAACCCGGTGGGCTGACCGCGCGCTTGGGCGGCTATACCATCCACCGCACCGCCAAGGACCAGCCCGCCCCCTACCCCACGCTGTGCAAGGGCTGTTTTGTCTCGGGCGATCAGACCGGCCATGTGTTCGAAGACCCGGCCAGCCTGAACGCCACCCAGTTGATCCCCGCGCTTGCCCGCGCCGGGGTGACGGCACTGAAGATCGAAGGCCGCCAGCGCAGCCGCGCCTATGTGGCCGAGGTGGTGCGCAGCTTCCGCGCCACGGTCGAGGCGTTTGATGCAGGCCGCCCGATGCCCGAAGGCGCCTTGGCCAAACTCAGCGAAGGTCAGGCCGCAACCACCGGCGCCTATGCAAAGACGTGGAGATAGTGATGACCGATCTTGACCTGACCGTCGGCCCGAACCCGTTTTTCTGGGATGCCGCTACCGTCCGCAGCTTCTACCAATCCCTCGCCACCGCCCCCGTGGCGCGGGTGGTGATCGGTGAGTTGGTCTGCTCCAAACGCCTGCCGTTCTGGCAGGATGAAATCGCAGGCGCGGTGGAAACCCTGCTGGCGGCAGGCAAATCGGTGGCGATCACCAGCCTTGCCCTTGTCACCTTGAAACGCGAACGAAAAGCCACCGCCGCGCTGTCCGACATCGGCCTGCCGGTCGAGGTGAACGACCTGACCGCCCTGCACTCCTTGCCCGCAGGCCAGCCGTTCTGGGTGGGCCCCTTGATCAACGTCTATAACGAAGGCACCCTGCGCTGGCTGGCCAAACGTGGGGCCACCCGCATCTGCCTGCCGCCCGAACTGCCGCTCGATTCGATTGCCGTTCTGGCCCGTCTGGGCCGCGAATTGGGTGTCGCGGTCGAGGTCTGGGGCCATGGCCGCCTGCCGCTGGCGATTTCGGGGCGCTGCTATCACGCGCGACTGCACGACCATGCCAAGGACAGTTGCCAGTTCGTCTGCGGGCTTGACCCCGATGGCCGCGATGTCGAAACGCTGGACGGGCAAAAGTTTCTGGCGGTGAACGGCGTGCAGACCCTTTCCCAAAGCACCGCCAGCATGGCCTGGCAAGTGGAAGCGCTGAGTGACGCGGGCGTCACCTCCTTGCGCCTGTCGCCGCAAAGCGGCGATTTCGCGGCGATCTGCACCAGCTATGCCGACCGGATCGCGGGACGGATCACTGCAATGGAACTGGCGTCCTATCTGGTCGGTCAGGTGCCGGGGGGGCAATTGTCCGATGGCTTTGTCAAAGGCCCGTTCGGCGCGCATTGGTCGGCGGCCCCCGCGTCACAGGCCATGCGTCCCGGTCTGTGACGCCCGCCTGCGGCAGAATGCGACAGGGCGACGGAACCCGGATTTGACCTTGATCAAAGTCGGGCCCACCGCGCGCCGCGCAGCCTTTACCTGAATGATGCGCAAGGCCGAGGCCACAATGCCCTGCGCCAAAGGTAAAGGTGACCCAATGACCGCCGCCCAAACCCCCGCCCGCGCCAAACCGCTGCGCGCGGCGCCGTTCTGGATTACCCTGACCTTCGCACCGCTGGTCGTGCTGGCGGTGCTGCAAGGCGGCTGGACGATCCTGCTGATCCCGTTCTACGGCTGGGGTCTGATGACGCTGCTCGATACTCTGTTCGGCCCCGACCCTTCGAACCCCGATCTGGAAACCCCCGAGAAAGACCTGTTCTGGTTCCGGCTGCTGACCTGGATCTGGATGCCGCTTCAGGCGGTCCTGCTTTATGGCACGATCTGGGCGCTGACCCATGTCACCGATCATTCAACGCTCGAAACCATCGGTATCATGTTCGGCATTGGCGTAACCACCGGCACCGTGGGCATCGTCTATGCGCATGAGTTGTTCCACAAGACCAACCGCTGGGAGCCCCTGCTGGGCGATCTTTTGCTGGCAATGGTGCTGTATGGCCATTTCCGCACCGAACACATGCTGGTGCATCACCCTTACGTCGGCACCGGGCGCGATACCGCCACCGCGCGCTATAACGAAGGCTTCCACCGCTACTTCCTGCGGGTGCTGCGCGATGGCATCCCATCCGCCTGGCGGGCCGAGGCGGCGATGCTGGCGCGGCGCAACCTGCCGGCCACGCATTGGCGCAACCCGATGTGGAAATACCTGATCCTGGGCGCGGCCGCCCTTGCCCTTGCCTTCATCGTCGGCGGCTGGATCGGCCTTGCCCTCTTCGTCTATCAGGCTTTCATCGCGGTCTGGCAGTTGGAGCTGACCAACTATGTCGAACACTATGGCCTGACCCGCAAATACCTGGACTCGGGCCGCTATGAACCGGTGCAACCGCATCATTCGTGGGATTCGGTGCATGGCGTGTCGAACCTGCTCTTGATCAACCTGCAACGCCACGCCGACCACCATTGCCACCCGACCCGGCGTTTTCCGCTGCTGCAAAGCTACCCTGCCGATCAGGTGCCGCAGCTGACCCATGGCTATCCGGTGATGACGGCGATGGCGATGATCCCGCCCTTGTGGCGGCGGGTGATGAACCCGCGCGTGCGGGCCTGGCGCAAGCAGTTCTACCCCGACATCACCGATTGGTCGGCCTATAAATCCCTGTCGCTGCCACTGCCCAAAGGCACCTGACGCGCGAATCGGGCTGGGCATCCCCGGCGGGGACGCTATCCTGCGCGCCAACAGAATTCGGAGGCCGAGATGACCAACGCCCCTTTGCACAGCGCGCCGACCGACGCTGATGTAAATGCCATGGCCAGAGATCAGCGCCCGGCCCTGCCCGACGGCATTACCCTGCGCAGCCTGCAAGGCGCGGAACTGGAACAGTATCTGGATGCCGTGGCGGCCCTGCGCATCGCGGTGTTTCGGGACTGGCCCTATCTTTATGATGGCACGCTGGCCTTTGAGCGGGATTATCTGCAAAGCTATCTTGACAACAAGGACGCCGTTCTGGTCGCGGCCTTTGACGGCGACCGGCTGATCGGGGCCTCGACCTCGACCCCGATGGAAGTCCATGCCGAGGCCTTTGCCGCTCCCTTTGCCACACTGGACCTGCCGCTGACCCGCATCCTTTACGGCGTCGAGTCGGTGTTGCTGCACGCCTATCGCGGCCTGGGTCTGGGGCACCGCTTCTTTGATCTGCGCGAGATCCATGCCCGCAGCCTTGGCCGCAGCCATATTGCGTTTTGCGCGATCTGCCGGCCTGACAACCACCCGGCCTGCCCCCACGACTATCGTGGCCCAGATGCCTTCTGGCGCAAGCGCGGCTATGCGCCTGTGCCGGGCGCGGTAGCAACCTTTGCCTGGCGCGATGTCGGTGATGTGGCCGAGTCCGAAAAGCCGCTGGAACTCTGGCTGCGCGCGCTGTGACGGGCGTTGCCGGCCCGATCCGGCCCCGCCAGGCCTCGCCGGGAAAGCAACGCCTTATCGAAGCAGAACGTCCATCCGACGCTGCGATCAAATCTGGCTGGATGTTGGTCGGGGCGGAGGGATTCGAACTCTCGACCTACGGTACCCAAAACCGTCGCGCTACCAGGCTGCGCTACGCCCCGACTGTTCGCGGTCATAGCCAAAGCGTCGCGGGATGGAAAGGCCTATTCGGCGCAGGACCATGCCGGATTTGCAATCGCCGGGTGGCGCAACTCGGCCCCCGGGGCAATGCCCAGCCGTGCGGCCAGCCCGCCGTTGATTTCCAGCACCAAAAACACGTCCTCGCCGCCGTCGATGATCGTCACATCCTGCGGTCGCGCATTGGCATGCACATGGCGCACCCGGCCCGTGGCATCGGCAAAGATCATGTCCAGCGGGATCAGTGTGTTCTTCATCCAGAACGTCGCCCGACGCGGGCTGTCATAGACAAACAACATCCCGGCCGATTGCGGCAGGCTTTCGCGAAACATCAGGCCACGGCCGCGCTCGGCATCATCATCGGCCACCTCGACCGAGAACCGCGCCTGACCCTTGGACCAGCGCAGTTCCACCTGATCGTCGCGGCACCCGGCACCCGCGGTCGAGGCGCAAAACACCCAGACCCCGGTGATGGCCGCCCACCCCGCGAGCGTTCGCCCCATTACCCTTCGCCCCATTACCGCTCGCCGCGTGCTGCCGCTTCCCATGATGCCACCTGAACCGCCATGCGCCCGCGTTTGCCCTCGATGATCCGAAGACAGACCGCCTCACCCGCTTGCAGATCGGCAAAGCCCGACATGCGCAAGACTTCGATGTGAATGAACACATCATCGGTAAGGCCAAAGACATTGGCAAAGCCAAAGCCCTTGGATTTGTCGAACCACTTCACCCGTGCCGCTTCCAGCGGCAGGGCTGCCAGATCCTCGGCTGTCAATTCGCTGCCTTCTTCGGCCAGCGGCATCCCCATGCCCGCTGCCGCCTGAACCGACATCACCTCAACCGCCTGAACGCCGCGCGGGCTTTGCTGAACCCGCACCGAGATTGTCGCGCCATCCGCGACGGTGCTTTGACCATAGTTCCGCAACACATTGGCGTGCAGCAGGATATCGCTTTCCGATTCATCCGAGACGATAAAGCCAAAGCCCTTTGCCGGATCGAACCACTTCACTTGGCCATGCACAATGCGCATGTCCGTTTCTTCTTGCGTCATAAGAGAGCCGTTCCCCAGAGTGACCCCAGGCGTCCTTGTGACGCCATTCCTTCCGGGGATTCAAGTGCATTTTGCGCAGGATTCCCACATCCTGCCATTCACGAAGCGTGAAATTCAGGGGTTGAGGCGGTGAATTTCCCAAGGGTCCTGCACCGCGTCGCGCGTCCACCGAAACCGATCATGCAACCTGAATGCCCCGTCAGCCCAGAACTCTATCTCAAGCGGGCGGATGCGAATACCTCCCCAAAAGGATGGTCTGGCCGGGTTCATTCCCTTGGTCAGAGTCAGCTTTGCGACCTCCGCCATCAGATGCTCGCGTGAGGACAGCGGTTGCGATTGCTGGCTGGCCCAGGCCCCCAGGCGTGATTTCAGGCTGCGGCTGGCGTAATACGCGTCCGCCTTGTGGCCCTCTTCGCGCTCGGTCACGCCGCGCACCCGGATCTGCCGCCGCAGGGTCTTCCAGTGCATCACGAAAGCTGCCTTGCCCGCGCCTTCAATCTCTTGCGCCTTTTTCGAGCCGTAGTTGGTATAGAATACAAAGGCATCATCCTCGATGTCCTTCAGCAGCACCATGCGCGCATTGGGCATCCCCTCCGCGTCGACGCTGGCCAAGGCAATGGCATTGGGGTCGTTCGGCTCGGTCCTTTCCGCCTCTGCCAGCCAGCTCCGGGTCAGTGCAAACGGGTCGTCACCCGCAAAAATTCCGCCACGATCCACCATGTTCCTGCCTTTCCTGGCCCTCGGGCCGCCCACAAGCCACGGCTTGAACGGGCCTGACCTTTCGCCTACACGTCTTACACAACGCGAAAACTGGGCGAGGAGCAACGGATGTCAACAGGGCTGATGGCGGGCAAGCGCGGGCTGATCATGGGGCTTGCCAATGACAAGTCCATTGCTTGGGGCATCGCCAAGACACTGGCAGACCATGGCGCGGAGCTTGCGTTCTCGTATCAGGGCGAGGCGTTGAAAAAGCGGGTCGAGCCCCTTGCCGCCTCGGTCGGCACGCCGCGGCTGTTCGAATGCGACGTCGCTGACGAGGCCAGCATGGATGCGCTGTTTGCCTGGCTGGCCGCCGAATGGGGCACCATCGACTTCGTGGTGCATGCCATCGGCTTTTCCGACAAGAACGAACTGCGCGGCCGCTATGTTGAAACGTCGCGTGCCAACTTCCTGATGTCGATGGATATTTCGGTCTACTCCTTCACCGCCATCTGCCAGCGCGCGGCCCCCCTGATGCCCAATGGTGGCAGCCTGCTGACACTGACCTATTACGGCGCCGAAAAGGTGATGCCGCATTACAACGTCATGGGCCTGTGCAAGGCCGCACTCGAGGCCTCGGTGAAATACATCGCCGAAGACCTTGGCAAGGATGGAATCCGGGTCAACGCCATCAGCGCCGGGCCGATCAAGACGCTGGCCGCGTCTGGCATCGGCGATTTTCGCTACATCATGCGCTGGAACGAGTTGAACTCGCCCTTGCGCCGCAATGTGACACAGGAAGAGGTTGGCAAGGCCGCGCTCTATCTGCTCTCCGATCTGGGGTCCGGCACCACCGGCGAGAACCTGCATGTCGATGCGGGCTATCATGTCGTCGGCATGAAGGCGGTCGATGCGCCCGATATCGACGTTGTCACCGCCAAGGCGCAAAAGGGCGAGGCGTGACGCTTGCCGCCTTCCTGGCGTTTGCCATGCTGTCGCTGTTCGCCGCCATCTCGCCCGGCCCCGCCGTGCTGATGTCGGCGCGCACCGGGCTCAGCGAGGGCTTTCGCACCGGCGCGTTGCTGGCGCTTGGCATCGGCGCGGGCGCTGTGGTCTGGGCATCGGCGGCCATGTTCGGCCTGAACCTGATCTTCGCCGCCGCGCCTGCCCTCCTATGGGCGCTGAAACTGCTGGGCGGCCTCTATCTGATCTGGCTGGGCTATCACCTGTGGCGCGAGGCCAAAACCCCGCTCGTTACCGCCGACACCCGCCCCGTGCCCCGGTCCGGCACCTCGGCTTTCCGGCTTGGCCTGTTCACCCAACTGGCCAACCCCAAACCTGCAGTGATGTTCTCGGCGATCTTTCTTGGCACCGTGCCGCCGCAGACGCCACCGATGGTCTATACTGCGCTGCTTGTCGTGGTTTTCCTCAATGAAACCGTCCGGAACACGCTGGTCGCCCGCATCTTCTCGCTTGACCGCACGCGCGCCCGCTATATCAGCCTGAAAACCGTGATTGACCGGGCCTTCGGGGGCATGCTTGCACTCCTTGGCCTGAAACTTGCCGCCACCTGAAGGAGCTTGTCCATGTCCCCGGATCGTCTGCCACATGAAAAGGGCTTTCACGTCAGCTGGGACCAGATCCACCGCGACGCCCGCGCGCTGGCCTGGCGGCTGGATGGCAAAGGCCCCGACAATGGCGCGTGGAAGGCGGTGGTCGGCATCACCCGTGGCGGCCTGGTGCCAGCGATGATCGTCAGCCGCGAGCTCGACATCCGCGTTGTCGACACCATCAGCGTCAAATCCTACAGCCACCAGTCGCAGACCGAAGCCCGCGTCATCAAGGCCCCGCAGCCTGATCTGATGGGCGATGGCACCGGCATTCTGGTCGTCGATGATCTGGTCGACAGCGGCAAGACGCTGGAACTGGTGCGCAGGCTCTATCCCAACGCTCATTTCGCCACCGTCTACGCCAAACCCTCGGGCCGTCCGCAGGTCGACACCTACATCACCGAAGTCAGCCAGGACACCTGGATCTTCTTTCCGTGGGACATGGCGCTGCAATACGTCCAACCCTTCCGCGGCACCGATTAAGCCAGCAAAGCCCCGGCCCCGGCTTTCTCTTTCTCCAAATACCCCACGGGGGTCCGGGGGTGTGAAATCCCCGGCGCTCCGCCAGCAAAAGGCGATCCCGATGCCTCTGCCGCTCAACCCCGCCATGGCCGCGACCGACGCCCCCCCGGTGATGGAGGCGCGGCGCTGGTTGCAAGGCGTGCATTTCCCCGCGGATCGGCCGTTGATCAACGTCAGCCAAGCCGCACCGACCCAGCCGCCCCCGCTGGCCCTGCGGCAGGCGATTGCCGCGGCGGCGCTGACCGATGAGGCCGCCCACCTCTACGGCCCGGTTCTGGGAATGCCTGAATTGCGGGCCGAGATTGCGACCCAGTGGTCGCACGCCTATGGCGGCGAGATCGCGGCGGACCAGGTCGCCATCACCCAGGGCTGCAATCAGGCCTTCACCGCCGTGATGTCCACCCTTGCCGCAACGGGGGATGAGGTCATCCTGCCAACACCTTGGTATTTCAACCATAAAATGTGGCTGGACATGCAGGGCATTACCACCGTGCCGCTGGACACCGGCACAAGCCTTATCCCTGATGTCAGCACCGCAGCCACCCTCATTACGCCGCGAACCCGCGCCATCGTGCTGGTTTCGCCCAACAATCCCGGCGGGGTGGAATATCCCGCGCAAACCCTGGCCGCGTTCCGCGACCTGGCCCGCGCGCATGGGCTTGCGCTGATCGTCGATGAAACCTACCGCGATTTCGACAGCCGCAGCGGGTGCCCGCATGATCTGTTCACCGATCCCGACTGGTCCGACACGCTGATTCAGCTTTACAGCTTTTCCAAAGCCTACCGCCTGACCGGGCACCGCGTCGGGTCGATCGTGGCCGGTGCCGCGCGTCTGGCGCAGGTGGAGAAATTTCTCGACACCGTCGCCATCTGTCCAAACCAGTTGGGCCAGATCGCCGCGCTGTGGGGCATGCGCCACCTGGGCCAGTGGCTTGCGGGCGAACGCGACGAGATTCTCGCGCGCCGGGCGGCGATGATCGCTGGCTTTGCCGGGCTTGACGGCTGGACGCTTCTTGGTTGCGGTGCCTATTTCGCCTATGTCCGGCACCCCTTTGCGCAGCCCTCGGACCAGATCTGCCAGCGGCTGGTGCAAGAGGCGTCGCTTCTGATGCTTCCTGGCACCATGTTCCAACCCACAGGGTCCGAGGCTGGCCAGCGCCAGATCCGTATTGCCTTTGCCAATGTCGATGCCGCCGGGATTGCCGAGGTGTTCTGCCGTCTTGCGGCCTTTCGCGCCTGACATCTTGCTCCCTTGCCCGTCCCGGCATAGACACGTGCAAAGCATGTTGCAAAGGGCCAGACCATGACCAAGACCCAAGACGAGACCCCGCGCAAGAAGGGCAAGGCCGGCCAGGTCGTCGTCTGGGCCCTGATGGCCATGCTGGTTGTCGGTCTGGGCGGCTTTGGCATCAGCAACTTTGGCGGCGGGGTGACCAGCATCGGCCGGGTGGGCGAGCGTGAGATCGACACCGGCACCTATGCACGGGCGCTGCAGGCCGAATTGAACGCGCTGTCGGCGCAATTTGGCCAGTCCGTCAGCCTGACCCAGGCGCAAGGCTTTGGCATCGACCGTCAGGTGCTGCAAAGCCTTGTCGCGCAAACCGCGCTGGACAACGAGGCCGTCCGGGTCAAGCTGTCGGTCGGCGATGCGGTTGTGGCACAGCAGATCACCAATTCGCCCGCCTTTCAGGGCACCGCAGGCCGGTTTGACCGCGAGGCGTATCGTTTTGTGCTGGATCGCAACAACCTGACCGAAAGCCGCTATGAAACCGCCTTGCGGGCCGATATCGCCCGGCAATTGCTGACCGGGGCTGTGGCGGGGGGCTTTACCTCGCCCGCCGTGCTGACCGACACCCTGTATGGCTGGGTGGGTGAGCGGCGCGGGTTTTCGCTGCTGCGACTGACGGCGGCCGATCTGCCAGCGCCCTTGCCCGAACCCGACACCGCGGCGTTGCAGGCGTTCCATGACGCCAACATCGCGCAATTCACCCGCCCCGAGGCCAAGCGCATCCGCTATGCTGCCCTGCTGCCGGAAACCATCGCGGCCGACCAACAGGTCGATGAAGCGGCCCTGCGCAAGCTGTATGACGACCGCATCGCCGAGTTCGTGCAGCCCGAAAAGCGGCTGGTCGAACGGCTGGTGTTCCCCAGCGCCGAGGCCGCGCAAGCCGCCAAGGCAAGGCTGGATGCAGGCGAGGCATTTGAGGCGCTGGTGGCCGAGCGTGGCCTGACGCTGCAAGATATCGACTTGGGCGATGTCAGCGTGCAAGAACTGGGGGCCGCGGGCGACGCGGTGTTTGGCCTTGAAGGCCCCGACGTGGTCGGCCCGTTCGACAGTGATCTTGGCCCGGCGCTGTTTCGGATGAATGCCATTCTGGCCGCACAAGAAATCAGCTTTGACGAGGCCCGCGCCGATCTGGCGCTGGAACAGCAATCGGACGCCGCACGCCGCAGCATTGCCGACCGGGTCGAAGAGATTGACGATCTGCTGGCCGGCGGCGCGTCATTGGACGATCTGGCGCGGGAACAGGGCATGACACTGGACAGTGTCGACTACGTCAGCGCTGACCCGGCCCCCGAAGGCATCGCTGCTTACCCGGCGTTCCGCGCCGCCGCCGATGCCCTGTCGGCGGATGATTTCCCCGAGGCGGTGCTGCTGGACGATGGCGGCGTGGTTGTGTTGCAATTCGTCGAAACCGTGCCTGCCACGCCGATCCCGTTTGACGATGCGGCCGACGACGTGGCCGAGGCTTATGCGGCGGCGCAAACCGACAAGGCCCTGTCCAGCCGCGCGGTCGACATCAAGGCAGCGGTCGAGGCTGGCCAGCCGCTTGGGGCCTTCGGGATCGTGGACCGCACCGCCAACATCGCCCGCGAAGGCTTTGTCAAGGGCATGCCCGAGGCGCTGATGCCGGCGGTGTTTCAAATGCAACCGGGCGATCTGCGGGTGATCGAAACCGCGGGCTTCACGGCCGTCTTGCAACTGGACAGTATCACGCCTGCCCCAACCGAGGGGCCCGAGGCCGACGCGCTGAAAGCTGCGATTTCAGCGCAGGCCGAACAGGCGCTTGCACAAGATGCGCTGGTGCTGTTTTCCAATGCGCTGACTGCCGAGGCGGGCATCTTTCTGGATCAGGCCGCCATCAATGCCGTTCACGCCCAGTTCAACTGACCCCGAAGCGCGCCGCCTCCCAAAAGCCCTGACCGAAAGCCCTGACCGATGACCCTGTCGCCCGCGTTTGAAGAGTTCGAGCACAACTGGAACGCTGGCAAGAACCAACTGGTCTGGGCACGTCTGGCCGCCGATCTGGACACGCCGGTCAGCCTGATGCTGAAACTGGGCGAGGCGCGGCCCGATACCTTCATGCTGGAATCGGTGACCGGCGGCGAGGTGCGGGGGCGCTATTCCATCGTCGGCATGAAGCCTGACCTGATCTGGCGCTGCACGGGCACCACGTCGGAAATCAACCGCGAAGCGCGGTTTGACGCCACCGCATTTCAGGCGTTGGAGGGCGACCCTCTGCACACCTTGCGCGCCCTGATCGCCGAATGCGCCATCGAGATGCCCGAAGACCTGCCTGCCGTATCGGCCGGGCTGTTTGGCTATCTGGGCTATGACATGATCCGGCTGGTGGAAAACCTGCCCGACGTGAACCCGGACCCGATCGGCCTGCCCGATGCGGTGCTGATGCGGCCTTCGGTGATTGCCGTGCTGGACGGGGTGAAGGGCGAGGTGACGCTGGTCGCCCCGGCCTGGGCCGCAAGCGGCCTGTCGGCGCGCGCAGCCTATGCCCAGGCCGCCGAGCGGGTGATGGATGCCCTTCGCGATCTGGACCGCACGCCCCCGGCCCCGCGCGATCTGGGTGAGGTGGCAACCGTGGGCGAGGCGGTGTCGAACATCAGCCATGACGGCTACTGCCAAGCCGTGGAAAAGGCCAAGGACTATATCCGCGCCGGCGACATCTTTCAGGTCGTCCCCAGCCAACGCTGGGCGCAGCGCTTTGAACTGCCGCCGTTTGCGCTGTATCGGTCCTTGCGCCGCACCAACCCGTCACCGTTTTTGTTCTTCTTCAACTTTGGCGGTTTTCAGGTCATCGGCGCCAGCCCTGAAATCCTTGTGCGGCTGCGCGACGGCGAGGTGACGATCCGCCCCATCGCCGGCACCCGCAAGCGCGGCGAGACGCCCGAAGAAGATCGCGCGCTGGAGTTGGACCTGCTGGCCGATAAAAAAGAATTGGCCGAACACCTGATGCTGCTGGATCTGGGCCGCAATGATGTGGGCCGGGTGGCAAAGGTCGGCACGGTACATCCGACCGAGCAGTTCACCATCGAGCGCTATTCCCACGTCATGCACATTGTCAGCAATGTGGTGGGCCAGATCAACGACGGCGAAGACGCGCTGTCGGCCCTGCTGGCGGGCCTGCCTGCGGGCACGGTGTCGGGCGCGCCCAAGGTGCGGGCGATGCAGATCATCGACGAGCTGGAGCCGGAAAAGCGCGGTGTTTATGGCGGCGGCGTGGGCTATTTCGCCGCGAATGGCGAGATGGATTTCTGCATCGCCCTGCGCACCGCCGTGCTGAAAGACCAGACACTTTATATCCAGGCCGGCGGCGGCGTGGTCTATGACAGCGACCCCGAGGCCGAGTATCAGGAAACCGTCAACAAATCCCGCGCCTTGCGCCGGGCCGCCGAAGATGCGGGTCGCTTTGTCCGGCGCGGCAACGCCTGACGGGCCACACTGCGCCATCACAAGGCTTTGAGACTTCGTAACAGGGTTTGCATTGCAATCCGCCGCACTTACCTGATGATGGCAAACAGCCTGTTGGCGACCCGGTGCAGCCTTGCGCACCCTTGGGCCTGCCGTCCAACGATGAAGGAGTTCGGGAGTGCAGTCGAAAGCGATTACCTTTAACCGCCCGCTGGGCCTGACCGCGCGGGGCCGCGCAACGCTGATGGCGCTTGGCCTTGGCCTGGCGCTGGCCATCGGTCAGGCGCAGGGGGCCTTTGCCCGCGCCGCCCCGGAAAGTTTCGCCGATCTGGCCGAACAGATCAGCCCGTCGGTGGTCAACATCACCACCTCGGCTGTGGTCGCCGGGCCAGCCGGTGCCGGGCCGATGGTGCCAGATGGCAGCCCGTTTGAAGACTTTTTCCGCGATTTCATGGACCGCAACGGTCAGGGTGGCGAAAACAGACCGCGGCGGTCCGAGGCGCTGGGGTCGGGCTTCGTGATTTCGGAAGACGGCTATATCGTGACCAACAATCACGTCATCGAAAACGCCGACGAGATCGAGATCGAGTTCTTTTCCGGCAAGCGCCTGAAAGCCAAGCTGGTGGGCACCGACCCCAAGACCGATATCGCGCTGCTGAAGGTGGACAGCCCCGAGCCGCTGCCATGGGTGCCGTTCGGCAACTCTGACACCATGCGGGTGGGCGACTGGGTGGTTGCCATGGGCAACCCGCTGGGTCAGGGCTTTTCGGTTTCGGCCGGAATCGTGTCCGCCCGCAACCGCGCGCTGTCGGGCACCTATGACGATTACATCCAGACCGATGCCGCGATCAACCGGGGCAACTCGGGCGGGCCGCTGTTCAACGTCGACGGTCAGGTGGTGGGCGTGAACACCGCGATCCTGTCGCCCAATGGCGGGTCGATCGGCATCGGCTTTTCGATGGCGTCGAATGTCGTGACAAAGGTGGTTGACCAGCTGAAAGAGTTTGGTGAAACCCGTCGCGGTTGGTTGGGCGTGCGGATTCAGGACGTGACGCCCGATGTGGCCGAAGCCATGGGTCTGGCCGAAGCCAAAGGCGCGCTGGTCACCGATGTGCCGGATGGCCCGGCCAAGGATGCCGGGATGCAGGCCGGTGACGTGATCACCACCTTTGACGGTCAGGAAATCACCAGTTCGCGCGATCTGACCCGTCAGGTTGCCGACAGCCCGGTGGGTGCCGCCGTTCCGGTGATCGTTCTGCGCGAAGGTGAAACCACCAC
>JAFGXY010000020.1 GCA_016936395.1 Paracoccaceae bacterium
ACGAGCGGCGGCCATCGGGCAGCACCACCCCGGGAAAGGCCAGCGGATCCGTCCCGCGGCCGACAGACTCGATCAGGTCGGGCAGAGCGCGGTCGACCTCGGCACCGACCACCACCGACACACCAGCAATGTTTCGCCATTCCTCGGCGACCTCGGGCAGGTTGAACATTGGCCCGCCCAGCACCACCGGCACGCGCCGGACCAGCGCCAGCCGGGCAATGGCCTCCACGCTTTTGAAATGCTGCAGATAAGCCGAGATCAGGATGGCATCGGGCGGGGTCGTCAGGGCCTTGCCGATCTCGCGCAGGACCACTGGATGGGCGCGTTCGATCCGGGTGGTTTCCAGCCGCCGCAGGATGTCGCGCATCCCCAGGAACGGCTGCCAGTCCGACAGGTGGATCCGCCGCCTAATGTGGTCGATCCGCGACTCGCGCCGTTCGCGTTCGGTGGCCGGCACGTCATGGGCCAGCGGGCACAGCACCTCGACCCGGTGACTGCGACTGCGCAGGGCGGCCACCAGCAGTCCGATGGCCAGGGTTGGGAAGCTGGCGAAATTGTTCAGATCGATGATCAGAAGGCGCAACTTGGGGGATGTTTCGGATTTTCGTGTTTGAACGACGCTTCCAAAACGCGCAGGCTGTAATGCGCGTGAGACTCGGGCTGAATCATTCATATTCAAGTCACCCTAAGATCAAATACCTCAAACTAGATATCCCAAGCTTACGAGCGTCAAGTACCACAAGACTGCAGCAGGCATGTATGAGGGCAGGACCGATAGCATGAGCGCCGATGGTCGGCGGCGATCACGCCAGTGCCCGCTGAACTGCCTCGATTTCCGGCAGCCACTTCAAATTTGCCTTGATCCGCTCGTGCAAGCGCAGCCCGCGCGACAGGGCACCCTTTTCGGCCTCGCGAAGGTGATCCGGGCGATCTTTGGCAGAGACTGAAGTCAAAAAGCCACCTGTCCCCGGTCCTTGCGCGCCTTGCCCTGATCGGGGCCAGCTTTGCGGCGAGGGCAAATGCCGGACTTGACCGGTCCAACGCGCAGCACCTTCGCCGATCTGCAGTTGCCGATGGTGTCATCCGGCGGGCTCGTCGCGCCAAGACCGCCAAAGCGGTTCCCTTGCCTTTTGGGGCGACCCTGCGCGCGGCGCTGGACGGTACACCCAAGAATGACGCCCGGACCATCCTTGCCACGACAAGGGGCCTGCCGTGGACCTGCAATGGCTTCTCGACTGTCTGACGCCGGTTTAAGGCGAAACAGGTGGCAGCGGGCACCATCCCTGCCGAGCTAACCCTGAAGGGACCGCGGCATGTTGTGGCGACCGCGCTGCGCGAAGCGGGCGTGTCCCCGGGCAAGATTGCCGACCCGTTGGGGCAGAAGATCGCGAGCACTGCGCGGCATTATTCACCCAACGCGATCCTTGCCAAGAGCAACCGCGCGACGAGGGCAACGCTTGATTCAGAGACCAAACACAAATCGAAAGTGGTCAAACCTTTTGCCGTAACTGTCACAGCCGAGTGAAGGCGACAATTTTATGATCCGAAATATCAACCATATCAAGGATTTAAATGGTGCCCAGAGCCGGAATCGAACCAGCGACACGCGGATTTTCAATCCCACGGCTTTCGTTGATTTTGCACGGTAATTCTTCAAAACGGCCCATTTCACCCCTACCAAGTATCAACAGGTTACAAGGTGCAAGCAAAACGCCCGTGGTGCTGTCCCGGCCCGCGCGCGGCGTGGCAGAAGCCTTAACCGTTCGGCCCGCATGGTGCGGTCACGTCCTGCCCCGGAAGGCAGATTGCAGCCTGCGGCCCGCGTGATCCTCGGCAGAGGGACACGCGGGCCGCTTCACTTCCGGGGCGTTGCCGCGCCACTGCTGTGGCCTTCAGATCAAACTCCAAAACGATGTTGCATCAGAGAAGCCGCGCCGGGGTGGTCAGGACTGAGACCCACGCCTTTCTGTTCGGCTTTCAAGCGGACATATCCACGGATCATCTTTTCCGTAAATTCATACCAACCTTGCCGGGTCCCTGTCAGGATGTAGCCATGTGGTTCGCTCTTCAGGCGGTTCATACGCGTGTTGAACTGATCGCGGGTCATAGGCTCTTGATGCAGTCCCTTCATCACCCGTTTATAGACTTCGAAAATATCTGCGCTGCGCTTCTTCAACTCGTGGCCGTCTGCGACAGAGAAGAGTATGGCGCTGTATGTGTCGTCATATTTCTGTGTGGCCTTTTCGTATGGTCCTCGCAACTTCATGTCCATGGCGCTGGCTGCATCTTCCATGGCCTGAACAAAAAGCTCTGGTGTCACTGTTCCACCATTCTGGGCTTCGAATACACGCCAAAATAACTTTTCAGAAATGAAGTGAACATAATAAGGGAACCCGTCGCAAATCATCGAAATTCGATAAGTCGTCGTCTTGTCAATTTTGATTCCCAGAGTTTCCGCAGCCGTTTCGACAATCTCGATTCTCGCATCCCATGGCAATCTTCCAAGGTCAACGGCATGGAAGTATCGGTCTGCGCTGCCATGTGCCGCCATCAACGCTTCAGCACTTTCGGCAATGCCACAGAAAATGAAGCAAGCCTCCACATGCTTGTCAGAAACCTGCTTCACCAAATTGGCAAAGTCACGCTGCACGTCTGTCGAGGCGATCAGGTCAAATTCATCTACCACGAAAACAGGTTTGCCCCCAAGAGCTTGCGCAAGAAACTGAATGATCCTGACGGCATCGTTCACGGACAGAGGCTCTTCAATTTCCTTTTCCTTCTGAGTCGCGCTGCCCTTCAGTAGTGCCGACAATCCTTTAAAAGAAAAGCCAACACTTCCTTCCTTGGTCTTGGTTTCTTCAGCAATTCGGGGGTCCTTCCCAAACGCTTCATCGAAGATATCTTTTATTATAGACTTGAAGGTGCTGTTTGGGTCGCAACTCACGATAATCGGGTCACGCCCCTTTGAAATTTTGAAGGCGGCAGTTTGAGCGAGAGAAGACTTCCCCACGCCCCTTAGTCCATGGATCAAAACATGCCTACCGGGTGCATATAGTGCCTTTTCGATTCCGTGAAGCTGATCCGCTCGGCCTTTCAAGAACTCTTCCGACTGAAGGGGTTGCGCTGGCGACAAAACCTTGGAAAGAGCGCGGCCAAACTCCTGCTGCGTCTGTGTCAAAACTGCGCGCAATGTTTCCAACTTTTCCAATGAGTGCCCCTGACCTTCAGCTTGCCAACCATAGGCTACACGCCGCACAGGAACCCGCGCAAGCCGGAAACCCAACTTGATCGGCCGCGCCGCCCGCGCCCCTCTCTGCCCCGCGCCCCCTTGTTCCCCTACATAAGCCGATCTGCCCCGATCTTTGACCGGGGGAGGGGGAATAATGCCGCCCGGCATTCGCCGGGCGAAGAGGATGCGAGGCGGAAGCGGGGGTTTGTGGGGCGGTTTGGGGCAGGTGCTGCCCCGAGGGGGCGGGGTTTGGGGCAGGCTTGGGGCAGGAATTATGCCGATAAAACTTCGTTTTGCTCTTTGTTTTTATGATGTTAGTTATTCTTTGGGGCAGATAGGGCAGGTAAACTATACGCCGAACCTAAAAAAGTCGGGGAAACAGGGGGTTTTATAGGTCCGACTATAGGACTTTGCTGCCCCAACTGCCCCGATCTGTCACAAGGTCATGACGCTAAAGGGAAAAGGCCGAGATTGACGCTGCCCCGCCGTTGCCCTGTGTTGGGGCAAGGCTTGCCCCGAGGGGCTTCACCACGGGCCGGGGCGGGTGCAAAGTTGCGTGTTGCGTTGCGCGACCCTAACCGCCCGGTGCTGTTGCAGTCCGTTAAGTTGCACCTGTTGTCCTACCTGTGCCGCGACTTGAACCAGTCGCCACAGGATAGGACGCCGAAGCGATGCAGACCGAAAAGCGCCACCCGATTGCCCATGCGCTGCACATCATCGGCACCGGGCGGACCACGCTCAACAATTACATCTACGGGCCGGGTGCTGTCCTGTCCGCGATCTTTGGCGAGGCGGGCGAAAGCCTTGAAGATCACATCGGCCACAACCGTGCGCCGGTCTGTGAAAATCAGCGGTTTATGCGCCGCTACCTGACCGGCGAGGCGGTGGTGGTGCTGTCTATTGGTTTCCGGCTGATCCGCTACGGGGTCAAGGCTGAAGAGGCGTTCCGGCTGGGCTTTCGCTTTGTCTTCGGCACCGATGCACCCGAGGGCCACCCGGTGCGCTGGTCGCCTCTCTATCCAGAGGGCGACACGGTTCTTGTTGTAAACTCGCCGCGCCCGATCACTGAAGACGCCGAGGGCCGCACGGCCTTTGCCTTTGTCGGGGATCGTTACCATGGTTCCATGGCCGAGGCCGCGCGGCTGGCCGGGCATGAGGAAGACGGCGACCCGCTGGTGGTGCTGAACCTCTCAAACCTCTGCCGCTCAATCGCGCTTTGGCTGGGCGAAGACCCGGCAACCTTCATGCGCCCGGCGGCGCAGGTGGCCGCGTGATGCTGGCCGCGTTCAATTCCTTTCGGGCGGGTTTGGAAGGCTTCCCGCCCGGATCAGTCGGCGCGGTTGGGGAAACCCGCGCTGGCACCTTGCGGGCAGGGAAGGCGGGGCAGGACCGTTCTTTGGTGGAAGAGCGACCCGCCTTCCCGTTCGTATCTTTGGACCCGGCACAAATCGCCCTGGACTCGCACCTGTCAGGCCCGTTTGGGTCCTTCCCCCATAAGCAACGTGGGGTAATTCGCGGCCACGTTACTTTGGGCAGTCTGAAGATTTTGCAGGCTGGGTGTTTGCATTGGGGTTGTTGTAATGAAAGGGAAAATCGGATGCTGCGGCATGATGTGAACCAGAAGACCCCGCTCGGATTTGTGGCGGTGGATCGGGCGGACGTGGTGGCGGCCTGTCTGGCCGTGCTGATCCGCGAATTGCATGGCCTCAGCCTGAAGCGCGAGGTTGCGCTGGCCGTGCTGCGCGATGCGGCCGACCGGATCGACGCCGCCCTGACCCGTGGGCCGCGCGCCCTTGTGCTTTACCGGCTGGACCGGAAGGCACCGGTGGGCATCGTGTCGGATGATGACGCCCGCCTCGCCACCTTCACCGCCGAAGCCGAAGCCTCGGGCGCGGGTCTGATCGGGGTGAATCCCTATCGGGTCGCCGTGCTGGCCGCCAAGGCCAAGGCCGAGGGCTGCGCCACCGTGAAGCAAGGAGGGCAGTATGACCGCGCGCTTCACTGACATGGGCGCGGGTGCCGGGGATGCGGCAACCCGCATCGGCGCGGCCGTGCTGGCCGAGGTGCAGGCCGAAGGGGGCGACGACCGCACCGTGGCGCTGTCGTTTTCCTCGGAAGCGCCGGTGCTGCGCGATTACAGTTTCGGCCCCGGATGGGAAGTCCTCGGCCACCGGCCCCAAGAGGTGGACCTGTCGCGCATTGCGGCGGGCGCTGTTCCGCTTCTGAAGGACCACCGCCGCGACCTTGATTCCAAGGTGGGCACCGTTGCCCGCGCATGGATCGAAGGGGCGCGGGGGAAAGCCATTGTCACCTTCGCCGCCACCCCCGAGGGCGAGGCCATGCTGGCCCGCGTTCGCGCGGCCGAGGTGCAAAGCGTGTCTGTCGGATACGCCGCCCATGCCTTTGAGGTGGTGGGCGATCTGGAAGGCGTCCCGGTGGTCCGCGTGACCGGATGGGAATTGCTGGAAGTCTCTCTTGTCGCCACCCCTGCCGACCCTTCCGTGGGCATCGGCCGTTCGTTTACCCCCGCCCTGAAAGGATCTTCTATGACCACCCCGAACCCCGCTGTGCCGATCATCCCGGCCCCTGTCGCCTCGGCCACGGCCGCGATGGAAGCCACCCGCGCCGAACGCCACCGCGTCCGCGAAATCGAAGCCACCGCCCGGCAAATGAACATGCCCGGCGACATGCTGGCCGCCGCCATCGAAGACGGCACCACGCTGGCCGATTTCCAGCGCCAAGCCCTTGACTTCATCGGGTCCGACACGGCCACCGCCACGCGCCAGCGCATGTTTGCCCCGGCGATCCGTCGCGGTGGCGAACGCGAATACAGCCTGACCCGCGCCATTGCCGCCGAACTGTCGGGCAACTGGTCGGACGCTGGTTTCGAGCGTGAAGTGGCGCAGGAAACCACCCGCGCCGTGGGCAAGTCCGCCTCGGGCTTCTATGTGCCCCCGGCGGTGCTGGGCCGCGCCGTCATCACCACGGCCACCGCCCCGGCGCTGATCGGCACCGATCACATGGCCTCGGCTTTCATCGACGCCCTGCGCCCGGAGGTGGCCGTGATGGGCCTCGGGGCCACGGTTCTGCCGGGGCTGGTGGAAAACGTGGCAATCCCGCGCATGGTGTCGGGCACGGCGGCCGAGTGGATCGGGGAAGACGCCGCCGCGTCCGAATCCTCGCCCGTCTTCGACAGCGTTCCGCTGACCCTGAAGCAACTGTCGGCCCGCAGCCAGCTTTCGCGGCGGCAACTGAAGCAATCGCTTCCGGGGCTGGACGTGCTGCTGAAGAACGACCTACGCCGGTCCATCGGTATCGAACTGGACCGGGCGGCAATCTCGGGCGCGGGCACCGCGACCGTGCCGCGCGGCATCCTGAATACTGTGGGCATCGGATCGGTGGCAATCGGTGCGAATGGCGGGGTCCCGCACTTCCCGTTCCTGACACGGCTTATGGCCGAGGTGGAAGCCGAGAACGTGGCAGGCACGTCCTATGGCTGGCTGACCAACCACTTTGTGAAGGGCACCCTGCTTTCCACCCAGACGGCGGACGGCGCGCAACAGATGATCCTCCAGCGCAACGGCACCGACTGGACCATCGCGGGTTACAAGGCGGCTTTCAGCAACCTTGTGCCCGCCACCGGCACGAAGGGCACCGGCACCGATCTTTCCACCCTGATCTTCGGCAACTGGTCGGACCTGCTGATCGGCCAATGGGGCGGCATCGACATTGTGGTCGATGACGTGACCGAAGCCGCCAAGGGCAATGTGCGCATCATCGCCCATTCGGAATGGGACATTGCCGTGCGCCACGCGCAATCCTTCGCCGTCATCACCGATGCCGTGACCGTCGCGGGCTGATCCTGCGGCACCTGCCCGCCCCACCTCGGGGCGGGCTTTCCTCAAATTCGGAAAGGGCCACACATGGCAATCATTCACGGAAAGGACGGGGTGGTGAAGATCGGCACGGCCGATTTTGCCCACGTCCAAAGCTGGAATCTGGACGTGACGGCCGATGTGGCCGAAGCCTACAGCATGGGCGAAGAGTGGAAGGACGCCGGGGTTGGCGTCAAAGGCTGGTCGGGGTCGCTGGAATGCTACTATGACCCGGCCGATACCACCCAAAGCGGCCTCGATGTGGGCGACGTGGTGGCGCTAAACCTCTATCCCGGCGGGGATGCGACCGGGGCGCGCTACTTCAGCGGCAATGCGGTGGTGTCCGGGGTGCCCCTGTCGGGGGCCAAGGACGGGTGGGTGTCCGTCACCTTCAACTTCACCGGCAAGGGCGCGCTGGCCTCGGCCACCGCCCTGTGACGGCCGCCCCCCGGCCTCTTTGCCCCTTTCGCGGATCGGGGCAAGGCGGGGCGAAAGGGGGGGTAGAAGCCTTCACATGGGCGCGGGGATAAGCACTTCAGGGCGGCCGCCATGCGGCCGCTTTGTCATTTCCAACCTCGGCCGTTCCGGCCGCAGGGCGCGGCTTTCCAAGGCCAGCATGGCACGGGCTTGCGCAAGCTGGCCGGTGGCCCAGCCGATGCCCTGCCGGGTCACGATATAGCGCCCCGGTGCCACCGGGTGAATGAAGCCCTGCCGTAGCGCCATGCCCACGGCCATATCGAGGCCGAAAGGGTCAAGCCCTGCCGCATGGGCCAAGGGCACCTCCGGGGCTTCCTGCACGGCCGCCACCGCGCACAGGAAGTCCAGAAGGTTCCGGTTGCGAAAGCCACGCCGCTCACGCATCCAGCCGCCCCGCCTCTTCGCGCTTCTCTGCATCGGCCCCATGGCCGGGGATCACGCCGCCCCATGCCGTCAAGCGCCAGATGCGTTCGCGGTGGGTCCGGGCGGCCTGCGCGGGCATCACCTCGGCCCGCCCGAGGCGCAACAGGGTAACGGCGGTGCGCAGACGGCCCAAGGCCCCGCCGTTGCGGGTGGTCGCGGGATCGGCGGCAAGCTGGACGAAGACCTGTTCCGGGTCTTCGATATTGACCGCGACTGTCAGCATTCCCCGCGCCGCGCATTCCTGAAGCCCAGCCCAGATTCCCGCCGGGGTCAGGTTGTATTCTTCCCCGGCCGAGGCAAGGTCGATCCACGCGGAAAGCTGTTGCAGGTCTTCGATACGTTCGCGGGCGCAAAGGCTGTCCATCGCGTCCGAGAAGTCCACCGACAGGGCGAATAGCCCGGCGGCCGTGTATTCGTTCAAGCTGATCCGGCTGCCGTCCGAACCGGCTAGACGGGCCTGCATGGCCGTGTAGGCGCTGCGGTCAAACTGTAGCATTTCCATGTGTCACCTTTCTGCGTTGCGCATAGCTTCGCCGGGGCCGAAAAGCAGGGGCTTTCGGTGTTGTTGTGGTTCCCGATTTGGGCTATCAATGTTTTTCGTTGATAGACTCGCGGCCTCTTGCCGTCAATGAAAAACGTTGATTATGACCCCAGCACAATCCCGAGCCGCGCGCGGCCTTCTTTCGATGACACAAACCGGGCTGGCGAAGGCCGCCGGGCTGGGGCAGTCAACGGTGATTGACTTCGAGAAAGAGCGGCGAACTGTTTCAGATCAAGCGGTTTCCGCGATCCGCGCGGCGCTGGAAGCAGCTGGGGTGGAGTTTATCCCCGAGAATGGCGGGGGTGCCGGGGTGCGTCTGGCAAAGCCCGGCGGCGCGGGCGCTTAGCAGGCTTTCCCTAACACTACCCTAACGAAAACCCGCCGCGCGCTGCAAATCTGACCCGATTTCCTTAACCGCACCTTGCCGCCTTGCCTTGCATTTTAGGCACATCAAGACGTTTGCAGGCAGGTAGGTGACATGCGGAAGGCGGCACAACGGCAATCGACATTTCTTTTGCACGATGCTGCACTACCCGAGGCCACCCCTGCGTCGGAGGTGAAAGAACATGCCTGAATTGATTTCTGCCGAAGACCTTGCGCGCCAGATGCTGTTTTCCGGCGTCAACGGGGCTTTCCGTGACTGGTGCGCCCTGATGCGCATTCATCCGGTGCCTGGACGGCGCGGTGTCTATGACCCGGCGCTTGTGCGGCGCAGGCTGGATGAGGCGCAAGGGCTGTTGCAGGGCGATGGCGCGGCCTCGGCCATGGGCGCGGGTCTGGTTGCCCAGAGAAGGGCGCGCCGTGGTGCAGCGTAAGCGCCAGCGCCTTCCGGCCGAGATTAACCGGGTCCGGGCCAAGCTGGCGGACGGATCGGTGAAGTATTACTTCTACCTGCGCGGCCGGAAGGACGGGCGCTTCTGGGCTGATGCCCACCCAAACCCGACCGATCCGGCCTTCTTCGCCGCCTATGTCGAAGCCCAGAAGCTATGCCAGCCAAAGGGCAAGAACCTCGTGCCGGGCATGGTGGACGACTACCTGTCTTCGGCCGAGTTCAAGGCGAAAAGCCCCCGCACCAAGATTGACTATCGGAAATGGGCGCTTCGATTTGCCGAAGAATTCAAGGATGACCCTGTTGCCATGTTTGAAGAACCGGCATCACGGGCCGAGGTGAGCGAATGGCGGCAACAGTGGGCGCATTCGGCAAAGCAATTCGACTATGCCGGAACGCTGGTGACGCTGTTGCTCAATTGGGCGCGGGACGCGGGCAAGATCGCAGAACATCATTGCGACCGCTTGCCCAAGGCATACCGGGCCGACCGGGCCGAGTTGGTCTGGACGGCCGAAGACGTGTCCACCTTCACGGCCCGCGCCCCGGAATGGGCGGCCCGCATCCTCATTGCCGCCTGCGAAACCGGCCTGCGCCCCGGCGATCTGATCCGCCTGTCGCGCGCGCATATCGAAGACACGCCCGGCGGGCGGCGCATCCGCATCAAGACGAACAAACGCGGCCGGGTCGCGCATATCCCGGTGCTGCCCTTGATGGCAAAGGTTCTGGACGCCACGCCCAAGGACCGCCTGTTGATCCTGACCAATGCCAGCGGCCAAGCCCTGACCGAAAATCGCGCCTCGGTCGCGGTGCGCCAGTGGCGCGACAAGGCCGGGCTCTCTGACACGCTGCGCCTTCAGGACGCGCGCGGCACGGCCGCCACGCGACTTCTGAATGCGGGCCTTAGTCTGGCGCAGATCGCGTCCTTCATGGGCTGGGGCCTGCGCCATGCGCAGAACGTCATCGAGCATTACGCCCGCCTGTCACCCGACGAATCTGACAGCATTTTTGAGGCGCTGACCGTGGCGAAGCGGCACATTACCAGAACGGATTTGCAAAACGACTTGCAAAAGACTGGCACTGTCGAAGACTGACTTGCCGCTAAGGTGTTGATTTAATGGTGCCCAGAGCCGGAATCGAACCAGCGACACGCGGATTTTCAATCCGCTGCTCTACCAACTGAGCTATCTGGGCACCTGATCGAAACGGAGATTCCGTTCGGGTGGGCGGGTGATACGTCAGCCGAAGGAGGCTGTCCAGAGGCAATTTCGCCTTGCTGTCCGCCGCCTACCGCTCGGAGGGATCATCCGCCTCATGGTCGCCGGGCGGGGCATCTTGGTCGGCCTCAGGCACCGGAATGGCATAGCTTTCGGTCAACCAGCGGCCAAGGTCAACGTCAGCACAGCGGCGCGAGCAGAACGGGCGGTATTTCGGATCGATGGCCTTGGCACAGATCGGGCAGGTCATGCGAACAGGCCCCTTGCGACCTCAGCCAGCGGCAGGCGGTCGCGCTTGCGGGTCATCTCATACAGGCCCAGCGTCGTCCAGCCGGCCAGATTGGCCTCGCCGTCGCCCTTGAAGGCGGCTTTGATCACCTGATCCAGAATGGCGCGGTCTTTCTTGGGCATTGGCGCGAAATCCACCACCACCTGCCCGCCAAGGCCACGCAGCCGAAGCTGGCGCGGCAGGTCGCGGGCGGCGGCGATGTTGATCTTCAGCGCGGCCGCCGGGCTGGTATCTGGCCCGGTGTTCACATCGATGGCCACCAGCGCACGGGTGGGCTCCAGCATCATGTGGCCCCCCCCCGGCAGATCGACGCGTGGGGCCAGCAGGCCTGCCACCATGCTGTCCACCCCGTGCACGGCAAAGCCGCCGGCATCGGTGATCACCTCATCCGGGGCGGGGTCAAGCCAGTCGCGGAACGCAAGGTCATGTGCGCCCGCGCCATCGACCAGCAGTTCGGCGTCACCGGCCCCGTCGGCCAGAACTGCCTCGGCCAAGGCGCGCATCGCAGCGATGTCTTCGGCGATGGCATCAGTCTCGGCGTCTTCGCAGGCCGAGCGCAGGATCAGGCCGAGGGTTTCGGCGGCTCCGGCCATGCCATTGGCAGCAAGGTCGGCCAGACCCGCACGCTGGTCTTCGTCCTTGATCCGGCGGCTGATGTTCAGGCCGGGGGCGTCGGGGGTAAGGATGGCAAAGCGTGATTTGAACAGCAGGCGCGTGGTGACCGGCAACGCCTTGCCGGGCTCAGCCGGTCCGGTCATTTGCACCAACAAGCGTTGACCGGGGGCGATGCCGCTGATCTGACGCAGAAAGCCGCTTGTCCCGCCCGGCAGCCTGACGAAAATCCCACCCTGCCCCTTCATCGGCCGGTCGGCAATGGCGCGAAAGATCGCGCCCGGCAGCGGGGCGTCACCTTCGGGGTCAATCGACAGCTCTTCCAGCCGACCGTCCACGATCAGGGCCGCCATCTGACGTTCGTTCACTTCGTCCAGAATGATCACGCGGCCAATCATGCCTGCCTCCAGACCGGATACCCGATGCTTTCCAAAAGAACCGCCGTTTCGGCCACGGGCAGGCCCATGATGCCGCTGTAGCTGCCCGAAATCCAAGGGATCAGCGCACCTGCAAGGCCCTGAATACCGTAGCCGCCCGCCTTGCCCTGCCAGTCACCCGAGGCAAGATAGGTGTTGAGCTCGGCATCCGACAGGCGCTTCATCTTTACCGCGCTGACGGACTCGCGCGTCAGGACACGGTCGCCCCGGCGCACGGCGACGGCGGTGATCACCTCATGTCGCCGCCCGGCCAGCAGGGTGAGGAAGGCCGCGGCCTCGCCCGCATCCGCAGGCTTGCCCAGGATACGGCGGCCAAGCGCCACGGTGGTATCGGCGCACAGCACCACGTCATCGGCCCCGGCCTGCACCGCAAGCACCTTTTCCCGCGCCAGCCGCGCGCAATAGGGGCGCGGCAGTTCGCGCGGCCGTGGGTCTTCGTTGATGTCGGGGGGGCAAACGGCGTCGGGCGTCAGGCCCAGTTGCGCCAGAAGCTCTTTCCGGCGCGGGCTGGCGGAACCAAGGATCAGCCGCAATTTACTTGAAGCGATAGTTGATACGGCCCTTCGACAGGTCATAGGGGGTCATTTCCACCTGAACCTTGTCGCCCGCCAGAACCCGGATGCGGTTCTTGCGCATCTTGCCTGCCATCACCGCAATCAATTCATGGCCATTGTCGAGTTCAACCTTGAATGTCGCGTTCGGCAGGAGTTCCTTGACGACACCGGGGAATTCGAGAATGTCTTCCTTGGCCATGGTCACTCCAAATACGAATGGGCCCGCGGGAACCGCAGGCCGGATTAGTCGCATATGCGCCTGATTCCCTTGGGTTTCAAGAGGGATTTGCAGCGCCCAGGAAAGCTGGGCATGAACGCAATGCCCGCGCTTGTTGGCCGGGGCGTTGCGAATCAAGGGCTTGCCGGGTTTGATGCCGCGGGTCTGGCCCGAAGATTGGCCGCGCGCCCCGATCCTTGGCCCAGCGGCCGCCACCATCAGGCCGTTCGCAGCCGCCTTGCGCTGATCCAGCTTAGCCCCGCCATTACGCCCGCCGTGGCAAGGCACAACGGCAGCCCGCCGACCTGATAGCTGACACCCGAAAGCAATGTGCCCAAGAGCCGCCCCGCCGCATTGGCCATGTAGTAAAAGCCCACGTCCATCGTCACCCGCTCGTCGCCCGAAAAGGCCAGAATCAGGTAAGAGTGAACCGACGAGTTGATCGCAAACACAAAACCGAACAACAGCAGGCCAAGCACCAACAGCACGGTCAGCCACAGCGCCGGGGCCCCGGCGACAAAGGCGGCGGCGGCAAGCACAAAGGGGATCGGCGTCAGCCAGCCTGCCCAGGCAATCGCCCGCACCACAATTTCGCTTTCGGGACGGCCCTTGGCGTTCAGCAGCCGCGGCGCCGCCGCCTGAACCGCGCCATAGGCGATGATCCAGGCCGCCATGAAGGTGCCGATCAGAAAGAACGCGGCGCGGCGGCTGTCAGGGCTGCCATCCGACAGGATCGACTGGAAATACACCGGGATGCCGACCACGAACCACACGTCGCGCGCGCCAAACAGGAACATCCGCGCCAGGCTCAGTTTGTTCACCCGGTCATCGCGCGACCAGATCGACGAGAACTTTACCCCCTTCTCGCCCACCGGCAACCCCGGTGGCAGGAAGGCGATGATGGCGATCAGGATCACCGCCAGCACCGCGGCCATGCCCCAGACGGCGGCATCGAACCCGGCCAGCGCCAGCAGGGCGGCCCCCAGAAAGAACCCGGCCCCCTTAACCGCGTTCTTGGACCCGGTCAGCAGCGCCACCCAGCGAAACAGCGTGCCATCGCCCTTGGGTGCCAGCAGCTTGACCGCCGATTTCGACGACATCTTGGCCAGATCCTTGGCCACGCCCGACGCGCCCTGCACCGCCATGACAAAGGCAACCGAGGCCGCAACGCTCCAGCCTGGGTCAAGCTGCGCCAGCACGGCCAGCGCCGCGATCTGCAAGCCCAGCCCGGCATACAGTGTTGCCGCCAGACCAAACCGCTTGGCGATCCACCCGGCGGTCAGGTTGGTGACGATCCCCGCCACCTCATACAGCAAGAACAGCCAGGCAAGCTGGATCGGGGTAAAGCCAAGCGCGTTGAAATGCAGCAAGACCAGCATCCGCAACGCGCCATCCGACAGCATGAAGGCCCAATAGGCCGCCGTCACCGCGCCGTAGGCGCGCAAGCCGTTGGGCGGCGTCATAGCGCGCCCGCCACCATGCGGACGATGTCTGCCAGACGGCAGGAATAGCCCCATTCGTTGTCATACCAGGCGTAGATCTTCACCTGCGTGCCGTTGATCACCATGGTCGACGGCGCGTCGATGATCGACGAGCGCGGGTCATTGGTGAAATCGGTCGACACCAGCGGCCGGGTCTCATAGCCCAAGATGCCTTGCAAAGGCCCCTCTGCCGCCGCCTTGAACAAAGCGTTCACCTCTTCGGCCGTCGTGGCACGCTCGACCTCGAACACGCAATCGGTAAGTGAGCCATTCAGCAGCGGCACCCGCACCGCATGGCCGTTCAACCGGCCCTTGAGCTCCGGGTAGATCAGCGTGATCGCGGTGGCGCTGCCGGTGGTGGTGGGGATCAGGTTCAAAAGCGCCGACCGCGCGCGGCGCATGTCCTTGGCGGGACGATCGACGATGGTCTGGGTGTTGGTGACGTTGTGGATGGTGGTGATCGAGCCATGCTTGATGCCAAGGCCCTCGTGGATCACCTTCACTACCGGCGCGAGGCAGTTGGTGGTGCAACTGGCCGCCGTCAGCAGATTATGCACCGCCGGGTCATACAGATCGTGGTTGATGCCATAAACGAGGTTCAGCGCGCCGCCATCCTTGACCGGGGCCGAGACGATGACCTTTTTCACCCCCGCGTCGAAATAGGGCTGCACCTTCGCCCCGGTCTTGAACACGCCAGTGCAGTCGATCACCACATCGACGCCCATCTCGGCCAGTGGCAGATCTTCGATCCGCTTGGCATGGGTCAGACGCATGGCGGTGCCGTTCAGGATCAGCTTGTCGCCATCATACCCGACCGGGGTTTTCCAGCGACCATGGATGCTGTCAAACTCCATCAGCAAGGCATGCTGTTCGGCATCGCCCACCGGATCGTTCAGCAAGACGATGTCGCCGCCCGCGCCGCTGTCGATCAGGTCGCGCAGCGCAAGCTTTCCGATTCGGCCAAGGCCGTTCAGGGCAATTCGTGTCATGTGCTTCAGGCACTTTCGGCGTTCGTTGCATCGGTCCCGATGGCATCAACCTTGGTTTGCAACGACAGACGGCTGAGCGATTCGAACGGCAGTTCGACGAACGAGGCGATCCGGCGGCGCAGGGCGGCATAGGTTTGCGCAAACACCAGGGCCTTTTCGGCATCGGTGCCGGTGGCCTTGACCGGGTCAGGCAGGCCCCAATGGCCGGTGATCGGCTGACCGGGCCACGGCGGACATTCCTCGGCCGCCGCCGCATCGCAGACAGTGAACACGAAATCCATCACGATGGCGCCGGGCTTTTGAAACTCGGAAACATGCTTTGCGCGCAGCGGCGAGATGTCGTGACCGTTGCGTTTCAGCACCTCAAGCGCAAACGGGTTCAACTCGCTGTTCGGACGGGTGCCGGCTGAGAACGCCTGAAACTTGCCCTTGCCCAGATCGCGCAACAGCGCTTCGGCAAAGATCGAGCGGGCGGAATTGCCTGAACAGATGAAAATGACATCAAAATCAGTATCTTGCATGAAGATTGTCTCCTTTTTGGGGGGATACAGGGGGGCCATCAGATCGGGGCGGGCCCGACCTACATCCAGCGCGAGGTAGCCGATCAGCCCCTCTGTCGCCTCAAGATCGACGGAATAGAACAGCGACCTGCCCTGCCGTTCAACCTTGACCAGCCCCGACGCGGTCAGGTCGGCAAGGTGATGAGACAAAGTGTTCTGCTTAAGCCCCAAAGCTTCAGCTATCTCGGTCGGCCGGGCGCCTTTTGGCGTCATCCGCACCAGCAGACGAAACACCGCAAGACGGCCTTCATGGCCTAGAGAGGCAAAAGCCTGTATGGAACGATTCATTTCCATAAAACAGGAATAATAGATTTATTTGTGAAAACCAAGTGAACTTTGTAAGGCGATACGGTAACTATCTGAAGGCTGATCAAAGACTGCGGTGCGCGCCTTGTTCAAATCCGGCGGTTCCGGCTGCGTCTGAACGTCAGCGGCGTGCCTTCAGCGATGTGATCAAAGCTCAGGCCATCCCAAGTGCCGCTTTGTACATCTCAAGCACCGCTTCTTCTTCGGCAATCTCGTCGGGCTTGCGCTTGCGCAGCGCAATCACCTTGCGCATCACCTTGGTATCGTAGCCGCGGCCCTTGGCTTCGGCGAACAGCTCTTTTTCCTGCTCGGCAAGGTCTTTCTTTTCCGAGGCCAGTTGTTCGGCGCGTTCGATGAACTGGCGCAACTCGTCGGCGGTGACGGAATAGGTGTCGATCGGATCGCTCATCATGGCCTCGTGCTGCGACTGGATTGCGCCCTCCCTACCCCGTGTGGCGGGGCGGTTCAAGCCGGGCCAAGGCTTGCGCGGGCGGCAAAGCTGGGCTAGGGCGCGGGTCGCAGGGGCAAGCAGGAGGCGCGTGATGGAGATCGTGATCTGGGCCGGGGCGGCGCTGACGCTGCTGGGCGTTCTGGGCCTTGTCTGGTGCATTGTGCTGGCGATGCGGGCGCGCAAATCCGGCCTGCCCGATGATCAGATCAAGGCGCAGTTGCAGCGCGTGGTGGCAATCAACCTTGGTGCCTTGGCGGTGTCGGCGCTGGGGCTGATCGCGGTGATCGTCGGCATCATCCTCGGCTGAGGCTGCCGGCAAAGCCGCGCCCGACCGACACAAAGGCATCCAGCGCCGGAACCGGCGTCCAGACCGGATCTTCCACTGCCCACAGGCGCAAATCACGGCGCAGGATCATCAACCCGCGCTGATCGGCAATGTGCATCGGCCCACCGCTGGCGCGCGGAAAGCCAAGGCCATGGATGGCAACCAGATCAACGTCCCCGGATGAAACCGCCAGCCCCGAGGCCAGCACCCGCGCACCTTCATTCGCCAAAGCTGCCAACCATCGGCTTGCAATTTCCTCGCGCGACATCGCCCGGGGCGGCGGGGCCACCTCAAGCGTAGGCAGATTTGGCGCAGCCAGACCAAGGCCCACCACCGCGGCGGCAATATCTTCGGGCGGCACACCCAGCCCCAAAAGCGCCCGCAACGCGGCCCCGCCGGCCCCGGCCAGTCGCCCGGCAATCCCCACCGGCGATTGTGTGCCGGTCAGCACCAGCGTCAGGCCAAGCCGCCGCAGAAACGCCATCGCCTGCGCCGCATGTTGCGCCGGACTTGCGGGCGGCAGCCCCAGTTCCGCCACCCGTCCGGTCAGCACCAGCCGAAACGCACCTTCCGGCAAGGCCCCGCGCCCGGTGATCAGCACCGGCACCTTGCGCCGCGGCGCAGGCGGTCGGGCGTCAGGGCCTGCAATCACCAGATCGGCCTGCGCAAGGACATCTGCGTCCGATACCGGGATCAATCGCGCCCAATCAGCATCGCGCTGGTCTGCCCTCAGATGCCCGGCCTGCACGGCTGCCTCTTGCCGGGCCGCGACAGCATGCAGCACGGCGACAAGCTTTGCCCGATCCGGCTCGGCCAGCAGGACCGGCAGGCCGCGCGACAGCATCGCCACGATCAGCCCAGCATGACCCCGGGCAGGTGCCAGAAAGGCCGGGTTGGCCACCGGGGCGGGGCTCAGCTTGGTCAAAGCGGGCGGCGTGCGGCCTGCGGCCATTTCGGCGCGGTGGACATGCAGCAGCGCCGCCGCTTCGGGCCGCTGCGCAAACTCGCCCGACAGGCTTGCCTCAAGCGCCAGCCCCTGATCATGCGGCAACAAAAGCGCGGCCTCGATGCAATCCACCAGCGCGGCTTGCAGATTGCCCGCCGCGACTCCGGCCCGTGCAGCGGCGGTGATCGCCAGATACCCGCGCGGATCGCGCAGGCCGGGCGCGCGCGGACGCTTTGGCATCGCATCCGACACCGCCCACCTTATCGCCGCGTGACGGATTGCGTCCGGCGTTTCACCCTCGATGATCTGATCGACCAATCCCATCGCCAGCGCCTCGGGGGCGTTGACTTCGTGCCCCCCGGACAGCAGCGTCAAAGCCTCGGTCGGGCCCACCAGCCGTGGCAGGCGTTGTGTGGCCCCGGCCCCGCTGATCCGCCCAACCCGCGCGGCCGAAAAGGCCAGATGCGCATCGGGCGTCGCCACCCGCGCCGCAGCGGCCAAGGCCAGCTCCGCGCCCAAACCGCAAGCCTGACCTTCCAGCACCACCACCACCGGCACGGGGCACGCCTCTATGGCACGGCAAAGCACATCAAGGCCGGGCGTGGCGGTGTCGTCGAAAAAGGGCATGTCAGGGTCTGCATCCGGGCTGGCCACAAGGTGGCGCCTTTCCGACCGGATCAGCACGGCGCCAGTGCCCGGCCCTGCCTGCGCCAAAGCCGCAAGCACATCCGCCCTTTGGGATCGGTCCAGCCAGGTTCCGTCAGCGCGGTGTTTCAGAACGATTTCCAGAACCGCACCGTCCTGTGCGATCATCACGCCATCGGTCACAGCCATTCCTTTGTCCGAGCGCGGCACGGAAAAAAAGCCGCGCTCGCACAGTGCCGCGCAACACGGCTTGCGGTCAAGCCACGGCTTTACCGGACCTTTTCAGCGGTGAAGACACCGATCAAGCCGCAGGGGCCGTGCAGCGCGATCAGCCCTGCCGCAAGTCGGATCGGCCTTGCGTCAGACGGGCACCTTGCGTCAGACGGGCATGTTGTCAAAGCCGTCTTCAACCTCGGCCTCATGGGCAATCGCTTCGGCCTCGGTCATTGGCCGCGGCACAGGCAGGACCGCGCCCAGTGCCTGCATCTCGCCGGCCAGAATGGCCAGCGCCGCATTCCCCCCCAAGAGCGAGGTCTCGGCCATTTTCGCGGCAAGCTCTGCCAGTGGCAGCGTCTTGTGTTCGGTCGCCATCGTTCTCTCCCTCTTTGTGGCGCGCCGGATCAGGGCGCGCAATCGCGGCAAAACGGCGTGTAGGGCAGCACATCCAGACGCTCTTCGCTGATTTTCACACCGCACTTGGCGCAAAAGCCGTAGTCCCCGGCCTCGATCCGATCCAGTGCTGCGTCAATCATCCGCAACTCGGCCTGACCCGACTGGCCCATGCCTTCCAGAACCTCGTCGCTTTCACGCTCTACCGCCAGTTCCTCCCAGTCGGGATTGTTGTGGCTGTCCAACTCGGCATCAAGCACAACCAGACGGTTGGTCAGATCAGCCTTGCGGGCCAGCAGTTCGGCTTTGCGTTCAGCGATGGATTTCTGCATGTCGGTCTCCTGCCCTAGCCGCTCATGCTACGACAGCCTGTCGTCTGCAACAATGACACAAGTCAATCCTTGGGCGAAAGGCGGCGCAGGATCATATTCAATTGTTGAAATATATCTTTGCTTGCCTATATGCTGTTGGCAATCTCAAGACTCATGAGGACACCAATGACCCCGACAGTTCACGGCTTCTTTGACGAGGCAACGAACACGATCACCTATCTTGTGGTCGAGCCCGAGGGGCGCGCTTGTGCCGTGATCGACTCCGTTCTGGATTTCGATTACGCCTCGGGCCGCACCGATACCAGATCGGCCGATGCGGTCATTGCCTTCATCCGCGACAATGCCCTTGACGTGCAATGGATTCTGGAAACCCATGTTCACGCTGACCACCTGTCGGCGGCTCCCTATATTCAGGAACGCGTCGGCGGCAAGATCGGGATCGGTGAGCGGATCACCGTGGTGCAGAACACCTTCGGCAAGATCTTCAACGAAGGCACGCGCTTTCAGCGTGATGGCTCGCAGTTCGACCAGTTGTTCCGGGAAGGTGACAGCTTTCACATCGGCCAGCTGCGGGGCGATGTGCTGCACACCCCCGGCCATACGCCTGCCTGCCTGACCTATGTCATCGGCGATGCGGCCTTCGTCGGTGATACCCTGTTCATGCCCGATTTCGGCACGGCCCGCTGCGATTTTCCCGGTGGGTCTGCGGAAACGCTGTATGATTCTGTGCAAAAGGTCATGGCCCTGCCGGATGAGACCCGCATTTTTGTCGGTCATGACTACAAGGCTCCGGGTCGCGAAGAATTTGCCTGGGAAACCACGGTCGGTGCGCAAAAAGCCCGCAACATCCATGTCGGCGCCGGCAAGAGCCGCGAAGATTTCGTTGCCATGCGCACCACCCGTGATGCAACGCTTGCGATGCCGCGGCTGATCATCCCGTCGCTTCAGGTGAACATGCGCGCGGGCCAGATGCCCGAGCCGGAAGACAACGGCCAATCCTATCTGAAAGTGCCCATCAACGGGCTGTAAACAAACCCCGCCGTGCCGGGACGGGAGACCTTGCGCGGCGGTTCAAACACAGGGACAGGGAACAACATGATACCGATAGATTGGGTCTGGGGCTTCATTGGAGGCCTCATGATTGGCTGCGCGGGTGCGATGTATCTTCTGATCAACGGGAGGATCATGGGGGCGTCGGGCATTCTGGGCGGTCTGGTTGACGGGACCGGGCGCAGCACTTGGGGTGAGCGGGTGGCCTTCCTTCTGGGGCTGATGCTGTTCCCGCCGCTCTTGGTGCCGCTGTATGACAAGGTCGATACGCGGGTGACCGACAATCTTTGGCTGCTGGTGTCAGCTGGCCTTCTTGTCGGTATCGGCACGCGGATCGCCAATGGCTGCACTTCGGGCCATGGGGTCTGCGGGATTTCGCGACTGTCGCTGCGCGGAATCGGGGCCACCGTGGCCTATATCGCTGCGGGCGGTGTTGTGGTGTTGGCGTTCCGCCATTGGCTGGGGATTATCTGAACATGAAACGCAATGTATTTTCGGCGCTTTCGGGTGCTTTGTTCGGGGCCGGGTTGCTGGTGTCGGGGATGATCGACACCGTCAAGGTGCAAGGCTGGCTGGACGTGTTCGGCGACTGGGATCCGACCCTGGCTTTTGTGATGGGCGGTGCCATCATCCCGATGTTCATTGCCTGGCGCGTGGCGGAAAAGCGTCGGATTGCGCTTCTGGGCAACGACATTCCGGCCAAACCCGTGCAAAAGCTGGACAACAACCTGATCCTCGGCTCGGTCATGTTCGGGGCCGGATGGGGGCTGGTGGGGCTTTGCCCGGGTCCGGCGCTGGCGGCGGTTTCGCTGAATGGCTTTGGCGGTTTGGTCTTCATTCTTGCGATGATTGGCGGCATGGTGGCGACGCCTGTGCTGCGGCGCGCGCTGACACCCAAAGGAGAGGCCGCATGGACATCCGCCCGCTGACACCTGACTACGCCGTTGCCCCGCAGATCGATCCCGAAGATTTGGTGGCGATCAAGGCGGCAGGCTATACCCGCGTGATCAACAACCGCCCCGACCATGAAAACCCGCCGTCACACCAGACGGCGGCCATGCGGGCTGCTGCCGAGGCGGCGGGGCTGGAATATGTGGTAAATCCGGTGATTGGCGGTGCCTTGACCGAGGCAAATGTCGAGGCGCAGGCCGAGGCAATCGCCAATGCTACAGGCCCGGTGTTGGCCTATTGCGCCAGCGGCAACCGCTCGTCAATCTGCTGGGCCTTGGCCAAAGTCGGGCCGCTGTCGCCCGACATGCTGATCGCAATCGCCGCAAGGCAGGGCTACAATCTGGAATGGCTGCGCCCGCAGTTGGAGGCGCTTGAGCCCCGTGCCATCCAATCGCCCGAAGCCTTGTGCGCGCTGTGCGATGCAAGGGGCGTTGGCCCCTGCGTTTGCGCCAAGGGCGAGGTCGAACACGTTCGGTAAGCTTTGCCGGATGTGACTGCCAAGCCGGCCTTCGGTCGCGGTGCCGCCTATGTTGCATAATGCAAACGCGGGTTGGCATCGCTGCCGGAAAATGCAAATGCGATGATGTGAACCGGGGCCTAGTCAGTGCCGGTTGCATCGAAGGTGGGATAATCACGCTCTGGCAGGGCAAGGCCGCCGCCAAGGGCAGCCTGCGGCAGTGCATTTGCGGCATTGCCCCCCAGCACCGGGCTGACGCGGACATCTGACCCAAGGTCACGACCGGCAAGGCATTCGTCGGTCAGCCGCAAGGCCCGCATGCCGCGATGTTGCCCCAGACGGCCCGAAGTCACCCGGCGACCATCCAGCCCTTCGATACTGACCTGATCAAGCTGCGCCTTGGGCAAGGCCAGCACCATGTCGACCGACAGGTGCATCACCTGGGCCACAGACATCGACACCCGGGCCAGAACGCCATCAAGTTGGGCAGCCGCCCCGTCGACTCGCGCCCCAAGGGCGGCAGCAAAGACCGGCCGCGCTAGGCTGTCGGTCAGGTCGCGGGCCTGAACGCGGGGCTTGCGCCCACGCCCATCGGCAGGCAGCACCAGAGTCATTTCGCCCACCCGCGCGCCATTGCACAGCGACAGCTTGGCCGTCAGCGTTCGATACATGACATCGTCCAGCAAAAGCCCCAAGGGACGCGCATCTTCGATAAAGGACGCATAGCGAAAGCCACTGGTCCAGACCAGATCGGCCTCATCCGCCAAGGCGTCTTCCAGATTTGTCAGGGCAATATCGGCCAAGGGTGACAGCATCGCCGCATCGGTGCGCGTGGGTTTGCGCGGGTCGCCCGCCTGCGTGCCACATCTGCCAATCGTCAACACCTCGACCAGCGCGGTCAGCAGGTCAGGCGACAGGATCAACAAGCCAAGCCCGTCTTCCGGGCCTTCCAGCATCAGGATCAGCGCGCGTTCTGGCGGCAGGTCCAGCAGTTCAGCCAACGACAGGCGGCTGATCGTCTGGCCCAAAAAATCGACCGGCAGATGCATCATGTCGCGTGCGGCCCGCGCAAACGCCAGCCGCCAGGCCCGGTCGGCCCCCGGCCCACCATCGGCGGTCGGTGCCTGTTGCCCGGCCATCAGCTTCTTGCGCAACACATCACCTGCCACGACCGGACCCTTCCCGTTGCCTGCCCGCAAAGCTTCGCGCGGGAACCTTGCCAAAGCATTTACAGCCCCCGGAAAAAATCAGGCCACCTGCTGTTCCAGCCGCAACGGCACCGCCACCCGGAACGCGGCCCCGCCCTGCCCTGGCAGATAGGTGATGGTGCCGCCCAGATTGGCCATCACCTCGCGGCAGATCGCAAGGCCAAGTCCGGCCCCCCCCGCACGGGTCTGGTCGGTCAGACGGGCAAATTTTTCAAAGATCAGCGCCTGGCTGTCTTGCGGAATACCCGAGCCATTGTCGACAAAATCAACCGTCACCCGGCCGCCCTTCTGACGGACGGATATCCTCAGTTCCGGCGTTGGGGAATCGCAATACTTCCGCGCGTTCGAGATCAGGTTGATGAACACCTGCACCAGACGATCGGCATCGGTGCGCAGAAAGATATTCTCCATCGGCAAGTCGCGGTGAATGGTAAAGCTGCGTTCCGGCTTGGTGTGGCTGGCACTGGCAAGGGCGCGGTCAATCATCTGGCTGAGGTTGGTCAACCCAAGGTTCAACTGCACCGTGCCGTTTTCCAGCACCGACAGGTCCAGCAGATCGTCCAAAAGCCGGGTCAGGCGGCGGGCTTCGTCGTGGATGATGCGGCCATAATGCGCCACCATCGGCGCGGGCAGATCGCCTTCGGTCAATATCTCGGAAAATGCCCGGATCGAGGTCATCGGCGTGCGCAACTCATGGCTGATCTGGCTCAGGAAGGCGTCCTTTTGCACCGAAAGCTGGGTCAGCTTGTCATTTGCCTCGCGCAGGGCACGGGCGGTACGGGTCAACTCAGCTTGCTGGCTTTCCAGCCGGGCCGAATATTCCATGATCTGCGCCGACTCGCTGGCCACCGCCATCAGGTCTTCGACCGTGACCGTGGCCCGCCCGGCAAGCTGGCTCATCATCGCGTGGGCGGTTGCTGCCCCGACCGACCCCGCCAGACGTCGTTCCAGCCGGGCCATGAAAAGGGGCGACGGGTCGGGCAGATAGCCTGCCTTGCCCTGGTCCTTGGCCTCGGCCTCGAAAAACGCCAAGGCGTCTTCGTCGCCCATGATGCGCTGTGACATCACCAGCAGGTCTTCGGGTTCGGCCACACCGCGCTGCCAGCCGCGCGGATTGGCGGCGGCGGTGTCGAAGACATGCACGAATGCCGCCCCCTGCATCCGTTCGACCGGGCCGGGAAAGGTGAACAGCGACCCGATCAGGAAGGCCGCGGTGTTCAGTGTCATCGACCAGAACAGCGCATGGATCAGCGGGTCCATGGCACCGACGCCAAACAGCGCGCGCGGACGTAGCCAGTCAAGGCCCCAGGGCCCTTCGGCAAACACCTGCGCCGGGATCACCGCATCGGGGCCGAAAGACGGCAGAAACAGCGTATAGGCCCAGATCACAAAGCCGATGCTTAGCCCCATGACCGCGCCCACCCGCGTGGCGCCGCGCCAGAACAGGCCAAACACCATCGCGGGCAGAAACTGCGCCACACCGGCAAAGGCGATCAGGCCGATGGCTGCCAGCGTCGCCGACCCGCCCGATTTGCGGTAATAGGCATAGCCAAGCCCCAGAACCACCGCGATGGAAATGCGCCGCGCCAGCAGCACCAGGCGGCGCACATCGCCCGACATCCCCTTGGCTGGCCGCAACCGCAGCCAGACCGGCATCACGATGTGGTTCGACACCATGGTCGCCAGCGCAATCGACTCGACGATCACCATGCTGGTGGCGCTGGAAAACCCGCCCAGAAAGGCAAGCATCGCCAAGGTGCCCTGCCCTTCGGCCAAGGGCAGCGTCAGCACGAACATGTCGGCATTGGACCCGGCCGGCAGGCGTTCCAGCCCCATCACCGCAATCGGCACGATGAACAGGCTCATCGCGAACAGATACAGCGGAAAGGCCCAGGACGCGGTGCTCAGATGGCGCTCGTCGGCGTTTTCCACCACCATCACCTGAAACATCCGCGGCAGACAGATCACCGCAGCACCCGAGGCAAACATCAGCCCCGCCCAGCGCCCCGGTTGCAGGTTCCAGTCGGCAATCGACGACGCATCAATCCGTGCCTTCATGTCGAAAGGGCCATCGGCCAGACCCCAGACCACGAACACTCCGACCGCGATCAAGGCCACCAGCTTGACCACTGCCTCGACTGCGATGGCGGTGACGATACCGTGGTGCTGTTCCTTGGCATCCAGATTGCGGGTGCCGAACAGGATGGTGAAGATGGCAAGCCCGGTGGCCACCCAGATCGCCGTGGCCTCGGTGCCGGGCGGGGCAAGGCCTTCATCGGTCGGGCTGGCAAAGACGCTGAACGACAGCGTCACCGATTGCAGTTGCAAGGCGATATAGGGGGTGGCCGCGACCACGGCGATCACCGTCACGATCACCCCCAGCAGGTTTGATTTGCCAAACCGGCTGGACAGAAGGTCGGCAATCGAGGTGACACCCTGCCTGCGCCCGATCCGCACCAGTTTGCGCAGCATCCACCACCAGCCGACGAACACGATCGTCGGGCCAAGGTAGATCGTCAGAAACTCCAGCCCCGAGCGCGCGGCGTAGCCGACAGCGCCGTAAAACGTCCAGGCGGTGCAGTAGATCGACAGCGAAAGGGTATAGATCAGCGGCGATTGCAACCAGCCAAGCCGCCCCCGCGCCGCCCGCCGTTCCGCCCACCACGCAACAGCGAACAGAAAGACCACATAGGCCAGACAGGACAGGACCAGAAGGTTGAAGGGCATCTGTCTAGCCCCCTTACGACCGCAAATCCTGATCCGCGCCCGGATCAGAATCTGGATCTGGATCATCATCTTCGCCCGGCACCGCCAGTGCCCTTGAAATCATCAGGGCAGCGCCGATCAGTAGCCCCCAGACCCCGAAAAGATAGATGCCATCCGGTGCCGTATCGCGCCTTGGGGTGTCTTGCGGTGCCCAAAGCACCGGCAGCAGGATCAGGAACAGCCCGAGCACCGGCAAGAACCGCGCGGCATCGCGCCTGCGGCGGCGGCGATAGCTGGCCGGTTGCAGAAACATTGGCGCGAATCGCGGCGGCCGTGCCATCCGCTAGCGCCCGGTCAGGGCGCGCACGGCGGCACGCATGTCATCGTTGGAAAACGGCTTGGTCATGAAGTGGTTGGCCCCTGCGCGCTCGGCGGCCTCACGGTCGCGGCCTTGGCCCTTGGCGGTCAGCATCAGAACCGGCAACAGCGCTGTTTCAGGATCGGCGCACAACTGCACAAGGATATCAAGCCCGCTGACGCCGGGCAGCATCAGGTCCAGGATCAGCAGATCAGGCACATCCTTGCGAACGGCCTGCACAGCCCCCAGACCATCGGCCAGCGTCACCACCTCGCAGCCATCACGCGACAGGATGAAGCGGATCGCCTCTGTGATGTTCGGCTCATCTTCGATCAGCAGCACACGCGGCGTCATTGGCCTTTGGCCCCCCATGTCCGGTCTGAGGCCGGATAGGCTTTGACTATCCGGGGAATGGGCGCCGCTGTCAAAGAAACTGTTGGGTCAGGCGCTTTCGGTCAGGATCGACGGTTCGCGCCGGGCCGGGCAATGGCTGCGCGGACAAATCCGGCATGATGGCCCCAGGGGTTGCACCGATGATGCCGGGCGCGGCCCGACTTCGGGCAGGATCAGCATTGCAGCCTCGCGCAATTGCGGCCCGGCAAAGCCCTGCGGCAGGCGGGCCTCGCAAATCGCCAATGTGCGGAACAGCCGCGGCGCGCGTCCGGCGGTTTCGACGCAAGCAAGGATCGGCGTCATCGGTCGCGCCAGCGCGGAAAACAGCGGCCACAGCGGACAGGTCGCACCAAAGCGCGGCAACGCAAAACCCTCGACCGGCTTGCGGAACAACAGCGTGCCCGATGCATCGCAGACCACCAGCCCCGCCCGCGACTCTGGCATCAAGGCCACGCGGCGAAGCACCGAAAGCACCGACACGCCCGCAAGGCTGGCGATCCGCGCCGGGTCGGCGTCCTGCTCCCATTCCTCCGCCAGATGTGCCAGCGGCAGCGCCCGCGCCTCGACCGCCGCCTGTGCCAGAAACGCCGCGGCCAGCGACCGCGCCGCAGCCGAGGCCAGCCCCGCCACCTCGGCCTGAAGGCCGGGCAGGCCGCCGTCCTCCAGTTCCGCCAGATGCCAGCCGCGATCGGCCAGCCAAGCCTCCATCACCTCTTGCGGCGAGGCGATGCCTGCCTCTTCCGCCGCATCCGACCCATCCAGATAGGCCACCAGCGCCTCGGCCCCCACGGCAAGACGTTCGCTGTCCTCATGCAGGTTGCGGTGGAACCGGGCGCGCCAATCCGGGTCGATATCCTCGGTATCCGCCAATATGGCGGCGGTAGAGCGCACCGACGACAGCGCCGACAACACCTCGTGCAAGGAAGCGGACAGATACGGATCATGGGTCAACCGGTCATTCAGCGCCCCCACCGCCTGTTCCAACTGCCCGACCCGGCGATGCTGCGCGGCCAGAACCGCGGCCCAACCGGGAAAGCGGCCGGCAAAATCCTCGATCCGCTCCAGTTCCGCCTGCACGCTGGGGGACGCGGCCGCCGCTGCGCGCAGATCATCGGCCAAGGCCCCGCCCACACCTTCCGACAGGCTGGCCACTTCGGCCCCCAAGACGGTGGCCAAACGGTCCAGCACATCCGGGCCAACCCGGCGACGGTTGTGTTCGATCAGATTCAGATAGCTGGCCGAGATCCCGGCCTGTCGCGCGACCTCCCCCTGACGCAGCCCCAGCGCCAGCCTGCGTTCGCGGATCAGACTGCCCGACAAGCTGAAGGAAGACGGTGGCAGACTGGTTGGCATGACCGACCCCGACAGGCGCGCTTCAAGTATTTACAGCACCTTTACAGGACGGAAAACAATTTACAACCAACTGGGTTCCCTGCCGCGGCTACGGGGCCAAAAGCCTGGCGTAAAGCTGGTCCAGAAAGACCCCTGCCTCGGCATAGGGGTCATGGCCTTCGCCAAGCACGGCGCGGACCTGCACGTCAAAATCGGCGTAATGCTGGGTCAGCGCCCAGATCGAGAAGATCAGATGCACCGGGTCGAGCCGGGCAATCCGGCCCTGATCCATCCACTGCGTCAACACTTGCGCCTTCTGCGCCACCAAGGCCGCCAGATCACCGGCGATCGCGTCGCGCATCCGCGGCGCGCCTTGCAGGATTTCATTGGCGAACAGGCGGCTTTCGCGCGGATAATCGCGCGACAGTTGCAGCTTGCGCCGGACATAGGCCATCACTTCGGCCACCGGGTCACCCTGCGGGTTCATGTCGCGCAACGGGTCAAGCCAGGTGTCAAGCAACCGCGTCAGCAACGCCTGATGGATCGCCTCTTTCGACGGGAAATAATACAGCAGGTTCGGCTTTGACAGCCCGGCCAGATCGGCAATCTGGTCCAGCGTCGCGCCGCGAAAGCCATGCGCCGAAAACACGTCCAGCGCGGCCTCGAGAATGGTTTCCGAGTTTCGTTGTTGGATGCGGGTCTTGGGTCTTGTCATCGGCATGGCTGGTCCTGTAACGGAAAGGACAGGGTGGACCAGTTTTTCTGCCGATGCAATTGGCAGAGGGCTGCTGCCGGGCAGCGCGCAAGACCGATGCGTTTGGTTGGATGCGCCCGGTCGGGAAAAGGCTGGCGCCTTGCCCGGCAATCGCCTGATCGCCTAATCGCCCCTTTGTCCCAGCTTATAGGCGATCTGGCGCAGCATGCCATGAAAGGTCTGCACCTCGGCCCGCGTCAGGTTCAGACGGGCCCACATGTTGCGCAGGTTCAGCCGCATTCCCTCGGCCTTGGTTTCGGGGAAAAAGAAGCCTGCCGCCGAAAGCCGGTCTTCAAAATGATCGGCCAGCTTTTCCACGTCGATGCGAGAGGCAAACTCGGTGCGGGCCAGTTCCATCACCTCGGGCGCTACCTCGACCGTCTGCCGCCGCCATTCATAGCCCATCAACAGCGCGCATTGTCCCAGATTCAGACTGGGAAAATCAGGATTGACCGGCACAGTGACGATGGCATTGGCGAGGGCCACGTCATCATTTTCCAGCCCCGCCCGTTCGGGGCCAAACAGCACGGCCACCCTCTTGCCATTCGAGGCCATGGCGCGGGCCATCTCCATCGCGCGTTCGGGCGTGACGATGGGCTTGACCAACTCGCGGCCCCGCGCCGTGGTGGCAAAGACATAGTCGCAATCCCCGATTGCCGATGCCACATCGGCAAACAGCCCGGCCTGATCCAGCACCCGCCCAGCGCCCGAGGCCATCGCCACCGCGCGTGGGTTGGGCCAACCATCGCGCGGGGCGACAATCCGCATCCGCGTCAGACCAAAGTTCAGCATGGCGCGCGCCGCGGCCCCGATGTTCTCGCCCATCTGCGGCCGGACAAGGATGAAGGCCGGATCAATCATGCAAATCCCCATGGTTTGCAGGCCAGATACGCCAGTGCCCCCCTATGGGCAAGACATGGTCAAGCCGGAAAAAGACTGCTAGAGCGGCGCAAGAACCGTTGCGAGGATGCCCATGGCCAGCCAAGACCGCCCGCAGATCACCCTGATCACGCCCCCCAGCTTTGACCTTGACGTATTTCCGGCCCGCCTTGCCCGGGTAATGGACACGGTTGAGGTTGCCTGCCTGCGCATCGCTTTGGCCAGCCGCGACGAAGACAACCTGCTGCGGGCGGGCGACGTGCTGCGCGAGTTGTCGCATGCCCGCGATGTGGCGGTGGTGATCGACGCGCATCTGCTGCTGGTGGAACGGCTGGGGCTGGACGGCGTGCACCTGACCGATGGCGCGCGCAGTATCCGCAAGGCCCGCAAGGATTTGGGCAATGACGCCATCGTTGGGGCCTACTGCGGCGCCACCCGGCATGAAGGCATCAGCGCCGGCGAGGCGGGGGCAGATTACGTCGCCTTCGGCCCGATTGGCGCCTCGCCGCTGGGAACCGGCACGCAGGCCGATTTCGAGCTGTTCGAGTGGTGGTCGGAAATGATCGAGGTGCCGGTGATTGCCGAAGGCGCGTTGACGGTGGAACTGGTCGAACGCTTTGGCCCGGTCACCGATTTCTTCGGCATCGGACCCGAGATCTGGGGCGCCGAAGATGCTGGCGCCGCGCTGAAGGCATTGCTGGCACCGCTGGGATAAACCGTGATCGTGGTGCTTGGGGCAAGGCTGCATGCCTCCGGCGGGAGTATTTTTCAAGCAGCAATCACTTCAACGATTTGCGCGTCTTGGCCTGTGCGTCTTGCGCACGACATGCGCCGGGGCTTAGCGCAGGGATGACGGATGGCTGGTGGCGATGACGCGTTCGCAATGGCTGGCAAGGTCTTTGCGGTTGGCGAAAGCGTCGGCCGGAACTTCGGGATGAAAGATCACCGCGACCTGACCTTGCCTTGCCGGCGAGAGGATGTCGATCAGATGCGGCGCAAAGGCCATCTTGCCCCACCAGCCGTAAAAACGGGGATCGGCGCCTTCGGGGGCAAGGTAGGCCACTGTTACCGGCTGGATATGCACGATCCGCTCAAGCCCATGGCTGAAGAAGGCGGCGAAAAGGGTGGATTTGAACGGCAGAACCCGAAGGCTGTCACTAGATGTGCCTTCGGGAAAGAACAGCAGCCGGTGCCCAGCGCGCAGGCGGTCTTGCAAGATGTGTTGCTGGGCCTTGGCTTCGGTGCCCTTGCGGGTGATGAAGACCGTCCCGGTGGCACGGGCGAGCCAGCCGATGCCCGCCCAACCCCGCACCTCGGACTTGGCGACGAAACAGACGCGGGTGCAGGCGTTGAGCACGAAGATGTCAAGCCATGATCCGTGATTGGCCACCATGGCCCCCGGGTGCTGCATCGGCGCCCCGCTTTGGCGCACCTCAAGGCCGATGATCCGCAGCGCAGCCCGACACACCCCTTGGGTCACCCATGGGGTCCAGGGCCGCGATGGGCCGAACAGCGTGCCTTCGACAAGTCGAAGCGCCAGCAGGACCAAAAGCCCGCCATAGCACAGCAGCGCAAGTGCAGCGCCGCGCCAGACCACGCGCAGCCAGCCGCCCGGACCAATACGCGGCCGGGCCATCTCGCTTGTGAGCCAGTCGCTCACACCGCGGCCCCCTTGCGCAGATAGAAGGCGCGGTGCTTGGCGCTCATCTGCGCGGTGTCCATCACAAGGCAGACATCCGTGGTGTTGAAGGCATGGTCGATGAAGGCGCCCTCGCCCACAAAGCCCCCCAGCCGCAGATAGGCCTTGATCAGGGCCGGCGTTCCCGACAATGCCGCACGGCGGTCAATCTGGACCGGGGGCAGCAGGTTCATCGGCGTCGCGTTCTGGCCCCATGCCCGTACCCGCAGCGGTTCGGGGGCAAGGTGGCACTGGTGCAGGTATGACAAGGCCTGCGCCATGGCAGCGGGGTTGGTGCCGGGGAAACTCGCAGCACCAAACAGGATTTCGATCTCGTGTTCGATCACATATTGCGCCAAACCGTTCCACAGATGGAACATGCCGGTGCCGCCACGGTGATCGACATGCACACAAGACCGGCCCAATTCCAGCA
>JAFGXY010000021.1 GCA_016936395.1 Paracoccaceae bacterium
ACCGGATGAGGGCAAGCCTGCGCCGCCGCCACCACCGCCGAAGCTGTGCTTTGAACCGGTGCCCGAAACGGTGACCCGCCCGAAAGCCATCGACCTGCGGGCCGAAGCGGACAAACTGGCCAGCATGCGCGCCAAACGGGCCGCGCTGGCCCGCGCCGCCCAACCGGCAATCGCACAGTGCAAGGCGGTGTATCCGGAGTAATGCTTTAAAACGCGGGGATGGTCACCCGGTCCAGCAGGCTGCGACCACCGTCAATCGTCAGAACCTGACCCGTCATGAAGCCTGATGCATCAGAGGCCAGAAATTGCATGACTTCGGCCAATTCATCCGGTCCGGCAATACGGCCCAGCGGCGTGCCATTCACGATGGCGTCGCGCCAGCCTGACTCTTCCTTCAACGCCGCCTGCAAGCTTGCGCTCATCACCGAGCCAAAGGCAACCGCGTTGACCCTGATCCCCTTGGGCGCAAAGGCCACGGCCAGCGACCGCGTCATCTGATCCACCGCCGCCGAGGCGATCGAATAGCCCAGCAGGCCAGGCTGCGTATGGCAGCCCGCAATGGACGAGATGTTGATGATCGACCCGATCTGGCCGATCTTGCCATCCTCGTCCACCGTATCCGCCTTTGCGATCATGCGTTTGGCTGTCATTTGCGACAAGCGCAGACTGGTCAGCAGGTTTTCCTGCAACAGCATCTCGACCCCGTCATCTTCGGGGTTGAACGGATCAGAAACGGCCATGCGGCGACTGGCGTTGACCAGAATATCGACCCGGTCAAAAGCATCTATGGTGGCCGACAGCAGATTGGCGATGGTCAGCTTTTCGCGAAGATCGCCGACGAACATCCGCACCGGCCCTTCGCCACGGGCCTCTTCGCCCACCTCGGCCTCAAGCCGGGCTTCGTCGATGTCGGCAAACATCACCTTGACGCCCTTGGCCTGAAAATGCCGGGCGACGGCAAGGCCAATGCCCTTGGCCGCACCGGTGACGATGGCGGTTTTGCCTGCAATGGAAAGGGACATGGATCAACCTTGTGTCAGCGCTGCCGGATCGGATGGCTTGCGCGGGTCAGCCTGAAGACGGAATTTCCGCCGATATCCTCGACCTGTCGGAACAACGTGGCCAGCACCGGAGCATAGGGCAAGTGGCGGTTGGCCACCAGCCACAGCGTGCCATCGGGCACCAGCATGCCAGCCGCTGCACGCAAGAAGGCCACACCCAGCGCAGGGTCGGCGTCGCGCCCGGCATGAAATGGCGGGTTCATCACCACCGCATGGGCCGGCCGCGCCGGTTTGAACCGGCGCGCATCGGCCCAGTGAAAGCGGGCGCGGGGGTCTTCGATATTGGCCTCGGCGCAATCAAGTGCGTCTTTCTCGGCCTCGACCAGATCAAGTTCGCTGACGCTGCTGCGCGTCAGGATCGCCCGCGCCAGATAGCCCCAGCCAGCCCCAAGGTCGATGACCCGCGCGCCCAGTTTCTCGGGCAAGGCTTGTGCCAGAAGCACCGACCCCGCATCCGGGGCGTCGGATGAAAACACCCCCGGCAGCGTCTGGAACCCGCCCTCGATCAACTGCGGCCGCGCCTCCCACCCCGGCAGTTCGGCCCCGGCCTGCAGGACAAAGATCTTGCCGTGCGCCTTGGACAAGGGGCCCACCAGCGACAGGCCCATGGCCCGGCAATCCTTCAGGATGCTGTCAATGCCATCGGTCTTTTGCCCGTCAACCGCCACCGGGCCACCGGGGGCCACTTCGACCATGGCGCGCGAGATCAGCGCCCGCGCCGCCTGACGCGAACGCGGCAGGCAGACGACGGCGGCGGCATAGGGCGGGCCTTCACCGGCCCGGTAGCCGCGCGCGGCAAACCATTCGGCATCAGGGCGAAAGCCGGTGATCACCCGCGCCCGCTGAATCGAAAAGCTGTCAAGCTCATCACCTTCGTGCGGGCGATACAGCGCCACCGGCCCATCGGGCGGCAGTGCAAAAGCGCCGGTTTCCAGCGCAAGATCAAGGCGGGCAGATCGCATGTTTGTGGTGGAACGGGCGCGCGGCCTATTCCTTCTCCATCGTGCATTGCAGGGGGTGCTGATGACGGCGGGCGAAATCCATCACCTGTGCCACCTTGGTTTCCGCCACCTCATGCGAGAAGACGCCAACCACCGCCAAGCCCTTCTTGTGAACGGTCAGCATGATTTCAAAGGCTTGGGCATGGTTCAGACCAAAGAACCGTTCCAGCACGTGGACCACGAACTCCATCGGGGTATAGTCGTCATTCAGCAGCATCACCTTGTACATCGGTGGGCGCTGGGTGCGGGTCTTGGTCTTGGTCAATATGCCCGTGTCATTGCCCGGCCCGTCGGTCTTGTCCGACATGGAATGGGGAAGATGGATCACGGCACATGCCTCACATAAAGGATTCGCGGTTTGGGCTTCAGCGCGCAATATAAAGGTTTTTGGCGATTGGAAAAGGGCAACGCCCAAAGGATTGCGACAAAACGGTAAAACCCGCATCACGCCGGGCGATATGAGGGCAGCATGACACTGACAACAATCGGATTCGACGCCGACGACACGCTTTGGCAAAACGAAGCGTTCTTCCGGCTGACGCAGGATCGCTTTGCCGAACTGCTGGCCGGCCATACCGACCCAAATCACCTGCACGACCGGCTTCTGGCGGCCGAGCGGCGCAATCTGGGGCACTATGGCTATGGCGTGAAAGGCTTTGTGCTGTCGATGATCGAAACCGCCATCGAGGTGACGCAAGGCCGGGTGCCGGCCTCGGTGATCGGTGATCTGATGGCGATGGGGCGTGACATGCTGGCGCACCCGATCGAGCTGTTGCCGCATGCGCGCGCGGCGGTCGAGGCCTTGGCCACACGCTACCATGTGGTGCTGATCACCAAGGGCGATCTGCTGGATCAGGAACGCAAGCTGGCGCAGTCGGGCCTGGGCGATCTGTTTCAGGCGGTCGAGATCGTGTCGGAAAAGACACCGTCGGTCTATCGGACGATCTTTGCCCGGCACGGCAGCGGTGCCGAGCAGGCGATGATGGTGGGCAATTCGCTGAAATCCGACGTTCTGCCCGTGCTTGCGGCGGGCGGTTGGGGGGTGCATGTCCCGCATGGGCTGACATGGGCGCTGGAGCACGCCGATGCCCCGCAACACCATGACCGATTTCACACAGTCACCGATTTGGGCGCCCTGCCCGATCTGGTGGATCGGCTGACGCAAGCCCACAAGGACTAGAATGCCCCCGGCGGTGTTTGCCAGTTTGCCACAACATTAGGACAAAGCGCAAAGTCCTTGAATATCCGGGGTTTTGTGGAATCGTTGGCTGTGCTAGGGTCTTGGCAAATCATACCCCAAGACCAAAACCGGGGTGGGCCAAGGCAGAGCAAGGATATCGCATCGTGACAACGCTTCTGGGGCGCCACGCCCGCAAGTTCGTTTGTCTGGTGGCATTCATCGTGGTGGCGGCCTGTTCGACACCGCAGCCATCAGGGGCCGCCCCCTATGCCGCGATCGTGCAGGATGCCCGCACTGGTGAGACGTTGTTCTCCGACAATGCCGATACCCGCCTGCATCCGGCGTCCTTGACCAAGATGATGACACTTTACATTGTGTTCGACGAGATCGAGCGCGGGCGGCTGAGCCTTGATACCATGGTGACCGTCTCGGCCAATGCCGCGTCCAAGCCGCCGTCAAGGCTGGGCCTGAAGGCCGGGCAGAAGGTTGCTGTGCGCTATCTGATCCGGGCCGCCGCGATCAAGTCGGCCAATGATGCGGCGTCGGCATTGGGCGACCATATCAGCGGGAACGAGGCAAAGTTCGGGGCCCGGATGACCCGGACCGCCAAGGCGCTTGGCATGAAGAATTCGACATTCAAGAACGCCAACGGGCTGACCGCGCCAGGGCACTTGTCGACGGCGCGCGACATGAACACGCTGGGGCGGCGGTTGTTCTATGATTTCCCGCAGTATTACAACATCTTCTCGCGGCGCAGCACCGATGCCGGGCTGGCGCAGGTGCGCAACACCAACAGCCGATTCCTGGACGCCTACAAGGGCGCCGATGGCATCAAGACCGGCTACACGGTTGCCGCCGGATTTAACCTGACCGCATCGGCGGAACGCAGCAATGTGCGCATCATTGCCACTGTCTTTGGCGGCGCATCCACTGCGGCGCGCAACGCCAAGATGGCACAACTCATGGACCTTGGCTTTGCCAAAGCTCCGGCAAACGCGCCGACCAAGCCCCCTGCCGCCCCGGCCTATGATGCAGATGCCGAAGCCGTGCTGATGGCGCAGGCCGACCCTTTGCCCGAAATGCGGGGCGGTTCCGCCAAGACCATCCGGCCCAAGATTGTCGTCACAAAATCACCCCGCCCTGCAGCACGCCCCGAAGCAGGCCATGGGGCGCGGCCTGACTCTGGCACGGTCGAGGCAACCCAGGTGGCGGTGGCCGCAATCGAAGACAGCATTGCCGCCGCCTTGGCCGAGGCAGTTGCCGAACCGCCACCGCCCGGCACGCTGGACGCGCAGGCAGTATCAATGGCGGTGGCAATGGCCGAGGCGCCAACGCTGCCCGCAACGGCCACATCCCCCCCTGCCCCGCGCCCCGACGCGCCTGCACCTCAACTGGCCGAAGCAGACGTTGCCACAGAGCCCGAGTTGGAGGCTGAGCCAGAGTTGGAGGCGCCCCTCGCGCTTGCCGCCATTGTGCCGCCGCCCGCCGAAGGCATGGCCGAACCCGCCACGCTGGACGCGCAGGCCCAGGCCCTTGCCGGCACCGGAACGGCCAGCGCCGGAACGCTTCAGGCGCAGGCCGAGGCTCTGGCGCAAGCCGCGCCGGACCTGGTGATCAATGACCCGACCGAGCTTGTCGCCGAGGCGGCACCCGTGGCCCCAAAGCGCAACAGTCCGATCTATGACCGCGTGGCGGAAAACACCCTGTCTGCCCCTGTGGAAGACCCGGTGGTGATCCGGTTGTCGACGTCGAACGCCCGGCATTGGGGGGTGAACCTTGGCAAGTTCAACTCGCGGTCCGAGGCCGAACGACTGCTGTTGAAGACCCAACTTGCCGAAAGCGCCACGCTGAATGACGGGCTGCGCAAGGTGGTGCAAAAGGGCGGTGGCTATCAGGCCAACTTCATGGGGCTGACCCAGGAACAGGCTGACCTCGCCTGCCGCCGCTTGCAGGCGCGGGCGATCAACTGCTTCACGATGGGGCCGTGATCGGCCAGATCGCCACGGCAGGCGCGACGGCGGTCTGAACAACGCCTTGTGTGGTTTGGGCCCATCTATGGCTTTGGCTTGTCGTCCCAATCCTTGGTCAGGATGCGGTTTGCATCACCCTCGGGGTCGTCAAACTGTTTGTTGCGCATCGCCCAGAAGAACGCAAACAGGCCAATACCGCCAAGAAACAGCGACACCGGGATCAGAAGGCCAAGGATTTCCATTCTGTCAGTCGTTCCTTATTTCAACCGCAGCGCATTCAGCGACACGGTGATCGACGACAGCGACATTGCCAGCGCCGCCGCCAGTGGCGTTGCCAGACCGACAAGGGCCAAGGGCACCGCCACCACGTTATAGAGCGCCGAAAGCGCAAAGTTTTCGCGGATGCGCCGGGTGGATTGGCGCGCAATGCGAACGGCGTCGGCGACAGGGGCCATGTCCTGACCCAGCAGCACGATGTCAGACGCCACCCGCGCCGCATCCAGCGCCGAGGCGGGCGAGATCGAGACATGCGCCGAGGCAAGCGCTGCCGTGTCGTTCAGCCCGTCGCCCACCATCAGCACGCGGTGGCCCTGTGCGGTCAGCGCCGCCACGGCCTGGGCCTTTTCGGCGGGCAAGGCCCCGGCGGTCCAATCGGCAATGCCCAACCGTTCGGCCAGGTCGCGCACCGGGCCGGGGGCGTCGCCCGAGATCAGCCTGATTGTCTTGCCCTGCGCGCGAAGGGCGGTCACGGCGTGTTCGGCACCGGGGCGCAGGCGGTCGGCAAAGGTAAAGCCGCGCGGGGCCCCCTCGCCGGTGCACAGATAGGTGGCTGTCACATCCAGCGGATCACCGCCGCACCATTCGGCGCGGCCCAACCGGACCCGCGTGCCCTTCCAGATGCCTTCAACCCCGTAGCCCGGCACTTCGCGCAAGTCGTCCATCCGCACGGGATGCAGGCCCATGGCAGCAGCCCCTTCGGCCAGGGCCTTGGCCAGCGGGTGCGAGGATGCTGCGGCCAGTGTCATCGCCACCTCGACCGCCGCGCGCGGATGATCGGCCAGATTTGTGGGCTGCGGTGTGCCCATGGTCAGGGTGCCGGTCTTGTCGAACACAACCGTATCCACCTCGGCCAGACGTTCCAGAGCGGTGCCCTGCTTGATCAGAAGGCCCTTGCGAAACAGCTTGCCGCTGGCCGATGTCACCACGGCAGGCACTGCAAGGCCAAGCGCGCAGGGGCAGGTGATGATCAGCACCGCTGCCGAAATGTTCACGGCATAGCGCAGATCGCCGCCGGTTTTCCACATCCAGAAGCCGAAGGCGGCAAAGGACAAAAGATGCACCAGCGGCGAATACCAGCCCGCCGCACGTTCGGCGAGACTGGTATATTTGGTCTTGGCGCTTTCTGCCACGGCCACCAGATCGGCCATGCGGTGCAGGCTGCTGTCCTTGCCTGCCGCCGTGACGCGCAGGGTCAAGGGCCCGGTCAGGTTGACCTCGCCCGCCGACACCATGGTGCCGACCCCGGCATAGACCGGCAGCGATTCGCCGGTCAGCAAGGATCGGTCCAGTTCCGACGTGCCCTCAACCACTTGCCCGTCCACCGGCATCCGGCCACCGGGGCGCACGCGCACCAGATCGCCCACCTGCACCTCGGTGATCGACACCATCACCTCGGCGCCGTCGCGCAACACGGTGGCGCGCGGCACTTCCAGCGCGGCCAGCTCTTCGGCGGCAGACCGCGCCACGGCCCGGGTGCGGTGATCCAGATAGCGACCCGCCAGCAGGAAGAAGGTCAGCATCACGGCAGCATCGAAATAGGCGTGATGGCCGGAATACCAAGTTTCCACCAAGGAGATCGCCGAGGCCAGGATCAGCGCAAGGCTGATCGGCACATCCATGCCCAGCCGCCCCGACCGCAGGCTGCGCCAAGCCGACTTGAAGAAAGGTTGGCCGGAAAACACCACCGTTGGCAAGGCGATGGCCGCCGATATCCAGTGGAACATGTCGCGCGTCGCATCTTCGGCCCCGGCCCAGACCGAGATCGACAACAGCATGATGTTCATCATCGAAAAGAACGCAACACCCAACCGCATCAACAGATCGCGGCCTTGACGGTCGGTCTCGGTGGTGGACAAAAGGCCGGGGTCCAACTCATGGGCCTCATACCCCACGCTGGCAGCGGCGGCGATCAGGGTATCGGCGGTGACCTGAGGTTCAGCTTCGACGCTAACCCGCTTCAGCGTCAGGTTCACCCGGGCCGATGTTACCCCCGGCACCGCCTGCATCGCATGTTCAACGGTCGAGATGCAAACCGCGCAATGCGCCTGCGGCAGCGACAACATCAACCGGGCCGAGGTAGGCCGTGCCAATTGCGCCAGACGTTCCGCCGACGGGGCAGCGGCGCAGGCCGGGCAGGCCGAGGGGCTGGCGTGGCCCGTATCGACCTCTTGCAACGGGCCAGCGGCAAGCGTCATGGCTTCAGCCCTTCACGAACAACCTGACCCGCTGCGAAAACAGCGTGCCGTCTTCCGATTTTGCCTCTACTCGCAGCAGCCACCGGCCCGGGGCAAGGTCCAGCGGCGCCGTCCATACCCCGCCGGCAAAAACGAACTCCGGTCGCTGGTCTTCACGGGCCTCGGTGGTGCGGCCGACCAGAACCCGCAGGTCCGACACTTGCGCAATGGTTCCGTCAGGTTGTTTGAAGCCCAGATACAGCCGCTTTTCCAGCGCATCGTAATCGGGTGTCATTGTCCAGCCAAGCGCCAGTTGCGCATCGCGCGCGGCGTCAAAGTCCTGACTGGCGACGTAGGAGTTCTGCACCTCAAGCCCCGGGAAGGTAGAGACGGCCTGATAGGCCATCACCAGATTGACCGAGATGATCACGCCGAAAGCCCCGACTGTGAAGATCAGAACCTTGCGACCGGTGATCTCTGCCATGTTACTGACCTTTTCCGTTGAAAACCGTATCGTGATAGACTCGGCTTGTGGTGTCCAGCTCTTCCACCCACAGCCGCACATTGCTGCGGTCGGACGTGGCGGCGGCAGAGCCGGGGGCGGCGTTCAGATAGACCCGCTGCGAGAATGTCTCGTTGGCGGTGACCGTCACGGTCAGGTCGTCTTCGCCTTCCAACTCCACCGTCAGCGGCACGTCAGAGGTGACAGAGATGGTATAGGTCATGTCCGATCCCTGCTTGTTTCGCAACCGCAGATCATAGGCATTGCGGATGGTGCCGTCTGACAACGTAACGTAAGTCGGGTTGCGCACGGGTGTCACATTCACGTCAATCGGCGAGCGCAGGAACAGAGCGACGATAAGGCCGGCGCCAACCCCGCCCCACAACACCGTGTAAAGGATCGTCCGCACCCGGAAGACATGTTTCCAGACCGAAATCGCCGGGGCACCCGAGCGTTCGGCGGTCTCGTCGGTCAGTGCCATGTAACCGATCAGGTCACGCGGCTTGCCGATCTTGTCCATCACGTCGTTGCAGGCGTCGATGCACAGGCCGCAGGTGATGCAGGCCAGTTGTTGACCGTCACGAATGTCGATGCCCATCGGGCAGACGTTGACGCAGGCCATGCAGTCGATGCAATCGCCCTGACCTGCCGCCACTTCGCCTTTGTGCAACTTGCCGCGCGGCTCGCCGCGCCAGTCGCGATAGGCGATGGTCAGGGTGTCTTCGTCCATCATCGCGGCCTGAATCCGTGGCCATGGGCAGGCATAGATGCAAATCTGCTCGCGGGCGAAACCGCCAAAGGCAAAGGTGGTGGCGGTCAGGATGGCAATGGTCAGGTAGGCCGCCGGATGGGCCTGACCGGTCAGCAGATTGCCCAACAGCGTGGGCGCATCGGTGAAATAGAACACCCAAGCCCCGCCCGTCGCCAAGGCGATCAGCATCCATGCCGTCCATTTGATCGCACTTTTGCGGATTTTCTCGCCGTTCCATTTCTGGCGGTGCAAACGGATGCGGGCGTTGCGATCGCCTTCAACCCAACGCTCGACAAGAATGAACAGATCGGTCCAGACGGTTTGCGGGCAGGCATAGCCGCACCAGACCCGCCCTGCCGCCGAGGTAAACAGGAACAGGCCAAGCCCCGCCATCACCAACAAACCCGCCACGAAGTAAAACTCGTGCGGCCAGATCTCGATCATGAAGAAAAAGAACCGCCGGTGCGCCAGGTCCAGCAAAACGGCCTGATCGGGCAGGCTTGGACCACGGTCCCAGCGAATCCACGGGACAAGGTAGTAAATCCCCAACATGGCGGCCATCAGCCACCATTTCAGGTTCCGAAACCTGCCAGAAACCCGGCGCGGAAAAATCGGCTCCCGCGCAGCATAAAGGCTTGGCGGTTCGTTGGTATCTTGGCTGCTCACGGAAAGCTCCGACGGTTTGGCTGTGTGTAGGTACCGTGGTGCACCATGGCACACAAGGAAACCTTGACCTGCATCAAAAGGAGTATCGCGGATACAAGTTTATGATGTGGCACTCGATCAAGCGGGATACAACCGCAAGGCTGCTACTATTTTGCAAGGACAATTAAAGAAGGAACGCGCGGCGTTCCTGCCAAGGTGCGGGCCCCTGGTCGCCATTGTTACCGCAAGAAAAACGCAACCAGACTGCGATGCGGGGCCGGACTGCCGGGCAAGGATGATCCTCGCCCGGCAGAGAATGGTTATTGACCGCCACCACGGCTGTGGACATACAAGGCCACGGCGCGGATTTCGTCTTCGCTCAGGATCGCGTTCCAGTTCGGCATCACGCCGAAGCGCGCATAGGTCACGGTTTCGGCAATCTTCTCGCGTGATCCACCATATAGCCAGATCGCATCCGACAACTTCGGTGCGCCCTGCGTGATATCGCCCGAACCATCTTCCATGTGGCATGCCGCGCAGTTCTCGACGAAAACCGTCTCGCCAGCCAAGGCGAGGGTGGCATCGTGATCTTGGCCCGAAAGCTTCAGCACATATTCCACCACTTCGTCGATCTGGGGCTTTTCCAGAATTTCATCGACGCCAAACTTCGGCATCTCGGAATATCGGGCGTCCTCGTCGGTGGTGTTGCGGATCCCATGAGTAATGGTCAGGTGGATGTTTTCAATATCCCCGCCCCACAGCCAATCATCGTCCAACAGGCTGGGATAGCCCTTGCCCTCTACCCCGTTGGCACCCGACCCGTGGCAGGTGGTGCAATTGGTGCGGAACACGGCCGCCCCGGCATTCTGCGCGAAGCTCATCAGATTAGGGTCTGCCGACACGGTGGTCAGGTCCGCGTCAACCAATGCCTGTTTGATCGTGGCGTTTGCATCATCAAAGCGCTTGATCTCGGCCGCAACATCGGCCCGCGTTGACGACCCCAGCAAACCCGGCGTCGCCCTGGTCAGCATCGGCCAGGCCGGGTGGGCGATGGAATAGCCGATGGCCCAGACGATTGTGGCATAGAATACCCAAACCCACCACCGGGGCATCGGGTTGTCATATTCCTCGATCCCGTCCCAAGAGTGGCCGGTCGTTGGAACTTCACCCGGCTTTGTTGTTACTCGCTTGGCGCACATGCGTTCACGCCTCCTTCACGTGGGCTTTTGGGGCGTCCCCATCGGCGGGTTTCGTATCATTGCGAAAGATCGAGTTGGCCGCGTCGTCATGCATACTGCGGCTGCCGGGACGAAACACATAGACAATGACGCCCAGGAAGGTGAGCAGGATCGAAAGCATAGCCCAGCTGTCGGCAAACTCTCTGAGGAAGCTGTAGGTGTCCATCGCGCCCCCCCTTACCGGCTTGCGTCAGGTGTGAAGGTCGAGAAATCGACCATCGTGCCAAGAACCTGAATATAAGCGATCAGTGCATCCGCCTCGGTCAGTTGTGGCTGACCGTCAAAGTTGCGCACGTTGATCGCGCGGCCAAAGGCGGCTTCACCATACCGCTCTTCCAACCCATCATAGTCCGAGTCCGGGTCGGCCTGCGCTGTAAAGTCGGCCAGCGCGTTTTCCATCATCTCGTCCGAGTAGGGCACGCCGACAAAACGGTGGGTCTTCATCACATCCTGGACATAGCGCCCGTCGATTTCCTTGTTGAACAGGAACCCATAGGGCGGCATCACCGATTCCGGCACCACGGCCTTGGCATAGGTAAAGTGATCCTGATGCCATTCATCCGAATACCGACCACCGACGCGGGCCAGATCTGGCCCGGTCCGCTTTGACCCCCACTGGAACGGATGGTCATACATTGATTCCGCAGCAAGGCTGTAGTGGCCATAGCGCTCCACCTCGTCGCGCATCGGGCGGATCATCTGGCTGTGGCAGACGTAGCAGCCCTCGCGGATGTAGATGTCGCGCCCGGTCAGTTCGAGCGGGGTGTAGGGGCGAACCCCTTCCACCTTTTCGATCGTGTTCTCAAGATAGAACAGCGGCACGATCTGAACCAGACCACCGATCGACACAACGATCAGGCTGAGGACCATCAGCAGCGTGGCATGGGTTTCGATTACTTTGTGTTTGTCAAGAATAGCCATTGTCCCGCCCTTCGGTCATTCAGCAGGAACAACCGAGTGGGACGTAACCCGCGAGGGTTGCGCACGCACGGTCATCCACAGATTGTAGCACATGATCAGCCCGCCGGTGAGGTAGAGACCCCCGCCCAAGGCCCGCACCACATACATCGGATACTTCGCGGCCACGGTGTCGGCAAAGGCGTTCACCAGATAGCCATTGGCATCGACTTCGCGCCACATCAGGCCTTCCATGATGCCGGACACCCACATCGCCGAGGCGTAAAGCACGATCCCGATGGTGGCGAGCCAGAAGTGCCAGCTGACCAGCTTCAGGCTGTAAAGCCCGCTGCGGTTCCACAGGCGCGGCGTCAGGAAGTAGAGCGCGCCAAAGGTGATCATGCCGTTCCAGCCAAGCGCGCCGGAATGGACGTGACCGATGGTCCAGTCAGTGTAATGCGACAGGCTGTTGACGGCCTTGATCGCCATCATCGGGCCCTCAAAGGTCGACATGCCGTAAAAGCCGACCGACACCACCATCATCCGGATCACCGGGTCGGTGCGCAGCTTGTCCCATGCGCCCGACAGCGTCATCAGACCGTTGATCATGCCACCCCAGGACGGCATCCACAGCACGATCGACATCACCATGCCAAGGGTCTGGGCCCAATCTGGCAGCGCAGTATAGTGCAGGTGGTGCGGACCGGCCCAGATATACAGGAAGATCAGCGCCCAGAAGTGGATGATCGACAGCTTGTAGCTGAACACCGGACGTTCGGCCTGCTTGGGCACGAAGTAGTACATCATGCCCAGGAAGCCTGCGGTCAGGAAGAAGCCAACCGCGTTGTGGCCATACCACCACTGGATCATCGCATCCTGCACGCCGCTGGTCACCTGAACCGACTGCGAGCCGAACACCGACACCGGGATCGCCATGTTGTTCACCAGATGCAGCATCGCAATGGTGATGATGAAGGCCAGATAGAACCAGTTCGCCACATAGATGTGAGGTTCCTTGCGCTTCATCAGCGTGCCGGCAAAGACCGCAAGGAACGCCACCCAGACCACGGTGATCAGCAGGTCGACATACCAGACCGGCTCGGCGTATTCCTTGGATTGCGTGCCGCCAAGCACATAGCCGGCGGCCGCCAGGACGATGACAAGTTGCCAGCCCCAGAACACGAACCACGCCAGATTGCCACCCCAAAGCCGGGTGGCACTGGTGCGTTGCACGACGTAAAAGGCCGACATGATCAGCGCGTTGCCGCCAAAGGCAAAGATCACGGCACTGGTGTGCAACGGTCGCAACCGGCCAAAGTTGCCCATGCCTTGCAGGGCTTCGTAATTGAGCCATGGCCATGCCAACTGGCTGGCGATGAACACGCCCACCGTGAAGCCGACCACGCCCCAAACGGCGGTGGCGATCACGCCGGCCCGGACCACGCCATCCATGTATTCGTTCTTGTTGACGAATTTCGGTTCACCAATCCCGCGCAACACCACAAGGAACGCAAGTCCTGCGGCAAGCATCACTGTGATGGCGTTGACCAGATAGGCGGTGTCATGGGCATAATTGGCTGCAATCGCCGCCCCTACGGCGAACAGGCCAAGCACGACCAGTTTCAGATAATCCCACATGTTTTCGTCCCTTCGTCTGGTTCGGTTGGACTGACCGCCGAATCAAATCGGTGGGACCATCCGCTGAATCTTGGATATAGCATTCGTGCGACGCCCTGCGACACATAACTTTGATCCATATCAAATCAGCTTTGACTTCCGGTTGATGAAGGTCAAGGCAAATTTGTGGCCATACCCCTATCCTGTGGCATCAGGAAAAGGAGGCGTTTCATGGCCTATAAGTCTATTCTCACGGTGGCGACCCATGCTGCCCATGTGCCAAAGGCCATCGCCGCAGCAGCCCAGATCTGCGCGCAGAATGACGCGCATCTGGATGTCATGGCGCTGGGGATCGACCGCACGCAGGTGGGTTATTCCTATGTCGGAACCGGGGCGGCAATGATGCAGGTGGCCTTGGACCGTGCCGATGCCGATGCCCGTGCGCTGGAAGCGGCGGTCAAGGCGGCCTTTGCCGCCGAAAGCCCCAGCCTGCGCGCCACGGTCGAGGCTGCGGTGACCCAACTTGGGGCTCTGACCGATCTGGTCGCGCAACGCGCCCGCTTTGCCGATCTGGTGCTTTTGGCCCGGCCTTACGGCAAGGATCAGGGCGCCGAGGCCGAAGCGGTGGTGGAGGCCGCGATGTTCGAAGGTCAGGCCCCGGTTCTGGTTCTGCCCGAAAGCGGGCTGGCCAAGGCCGTGCCGGGTCGCATCGTCATCGCCTGGAACCAAAGCCGCGAGGCCCTGCGCGCCGTTCGGGCGGCACTGCCGATGCTGAAACAAGCCGATATGGTCACCATCACCATCATCGACCCGCCCGCCCATGGCCCCGAACGGTCAGACCCCGGCGGAATGCTGTGCCAGATGCTGGTGCGGCACGGGGTTCGTGCCGAAGTCTCGGTGCTGGCGCGCACCCTGCCCCGCGTCTCGGATGTGCTGTCGCGCCATGTGCGCGATTCCGATGCCGATCTGCTGGTGATGGGGGCCTATGGGCATTCGCGCTTTCGCGAGGCCATTCTGGGCGGTGCCACCCGCAACATGCTGGAGCAATCGACTGTGCCGGTGCTGATGGCGCATTGATCCTGGGGCAGACGGGGTGGTGTCAGGCTGGCATCACCCCGGCGCCCGCTTCAGACCAGAAAGCCGCCGTCGGTGTCGTCTCCGGTCTCTTCCATCAGCGAGTTGATCGACGGCACGATCACGTGACGCTTGCCCTCAAGCTCGATCACACCGTCTTTCTTCAGCGCACTCATCTGGCGGCTGACGGTTTCCAGCGTCAGGCCAAGGTAGTCGGCCATTTCCTCCCGCGTCAGCGGCAGGTCAAAGATCACCGAGCCTCTGCTTGACCGGGGCGATTTCAGGCTGGCGTCGCGGCGCGCAATGATGGCCAGAAGGCTGGCGATCTTTTCGCGCGCGGTCTTGCGGCCCAAAAGCAGCATCCATTCGCGGGCGGCGTCCAGTTCGTCCAGCGTCATTTCCAGCAACCGCTGCGCGATGTGCGGGGTGGCAGACATCAGTTCCTCGAACGGTTTCTTGCGAAAACAGCACATCACAAGATCGGTGGTCGCGGTCACGTCATAGGCAGCGGTAGACCGGCCCGGACGTCCGACAAAGTCAGACGGCAGCAAAAGACCCACCATCTGGCGGCGGCCATCTTCCATCGTCTGCGTCAAGGTTGCGATCCCGGTCACTACCGAGGCGACAAAATCCATCCGGTCGCCTGACCAGATCACGGTCTGGCCCGCCTGATAGCTGCGATAATACTTGATCTGCTCAAGCTTGGTCAGTTCGTCCGACTCGCAATGCGCGCAGACCGCACGGTGGCGGATCGGGCAATCGGCGCAGTCATGGGCCAACAAATGCGAATCTTGATGAAGTGCCATGACCGCCTTTTTCCCTGCTTGATCTGCATCAAGGCAGATCTGTTTCCCTTTGATGAACATATGAGAATGACACAGGAATCGCAACTCACCCGTCTCGGGCTATTTGACGCGCGCGTGCCCCGGTATACCAGCTATCCGACGGCTCCGCATTTTGGCGCATCAGTGACACCCGACCTATTCACCTCGTGGGTCGAACAGATCCCCGAAGGCACGTCCATCTCGTTGTATTTGCACGTGCCGTTCTGTCGGCGCCTGTGCTGGTTCTGCGCCTGCCGAACGCAAGGCACCAGCAGCGATGCGCCGGTGATCGCCTATGCCGAGACTTTGCGGACCGAGATCAGGATGCTGAAACAGCACCTGCCCGCCGGGGTAAAATTGTCGCGCCTGCATTGGGGCGGCGGCACCCCGACGTTGCTTTCCCCGAGTGAAATCAAGATGTTGGCCGATGTCATCTTTGACACTGTGCCGCTGGGCGACGGGGCCGAGTTTTCGGTCGAGATCGACCCCGACGAGGTGGATGACGCCCGCCTTGACGCGCTGGCCGCATCAGGCATGAACCGTGCCTCGATCGGGGTGCAGGATTTTGACGAGATCATCCAGAAGGCCATCGGTCGCGAGCAAAGCTATGAGCTGACCAAGCGCGTGGTCGACATGATCCGTGATCGCGGCATCGCCAGCCTGAATGCCGATATCCTTTATGGCCTGCCGCACCAGACGCAGGCGCGTATTGCCGATTCTGTGCAAAAGCTGCTGACGCTGTCGCCGGATCGGGTGGCGCTCTATGGCTATGCGCATGTGCCGTGGATGAGCCGCCGCCAGCAAATGATTCCGCCCGAGGCGATTCCCTCGCCGCAGAACCGGCTGAAGCTGTTTGAAACTGCGGCGCAACTGTTCCGCTGGGATGGCTATCGCGATATCGGCATCGACCACTTTGCCCGGCCCGAAGACGGCGTGGCCAAGGCGCTGGCCGCCGGAACCCTGCGCCGCAACTTCCAGGGCTATACCGACGACACCGCCCCGGTGCTGATCGGTCTGGGCGCATCGTCGATCAGCCGCTTCCCGCAGGGCTATGCGCAAAACGTCTCGGGCACCTCGGATTACACCAAGGCCATCCGCGCGGGCGAATTTTCAACCCACCGGGGCCATGTGTTCAGCGGCGAAGACACGATGCGCGGTCGGATCATCGAAGCCCTGATGTGCGATTTCCGCGTCAGCCGGGCCGAGATCCTGCGCGACTTCGATACCACCCCCGAACGGCTGGACATGATGCTGGGCCGTGCGGCAGATGCCTTCCCAGGCATGGTCGTGTTGAATGCGGACGGTCTGACCGTCCTGCCCGATGGCCGACCGCTGACCCGCATGGTCGCCCGGTCGTTTGACGCTTACGACCAGACCAAGGCCCAACACTCGGCAGCGATCTGACGCCCCGGCGTCAGGTTCTCGGGCCGAAGCTTTCCACATAATTGACCATGCGCGGCAGACAAATGCCGCGCAGATCATAGTTTTCCACCGCAAAGCGGCGGGCAGCATCGCGCAGCGGTTGATACTGCGCCGGGGTGGCAAGCGCCCCTGTCAGGGCCTGCGACCATGCCGCCACATCGAAGAAATCCACCAGCAGTCCGGTTTCACCGTGGCGCAACACCTCTTGCACCGGCGCGGTTTTCGAGCCCACCACCAGACAGCCCGCCGCCATCGCCTCCAGCATCGACCATGACAGCACGAAGGGATAGGTCAGGTAGGCATGCACCCGGCTGACCTGAAGGATCGACACAAAGACCGGATAGGGCACCTTGCCCATGAAATGCACCCGGTCCATCGGCAAGCGGTCTGACACTTCGGACAGGATCCGCTCTTTCCAGCCCTTCGCACCCTTGGGCGGGTTGCCATAGCTGACCTCATCGCCGCCCACGATGATCACCTGCGCGTTGGGGCGGGCCTGCAAAACCGCGGGCAGCGCGCGCATGAAGATGTGATAGCCGCGGTAAGGTTCCAGATTGCGGTTCACGAAGGTCAGCACTTCATCCCCTGCCCTCAGCACCTTGCCATTTGGCAGGGTTACGCTGGCCTGTGGGTTGGGCTGCACCGCCTGGGTGTCGATGCCGTCATGGATGACCGTGATCATCGGGCGCAGGCTGGCAGGGTAGGTGCTGGCCTGCCATGTGGTCGGCGCAAGCCCGGCATCGGCATGGATCAGCGCCTGCCCCAGATAGGCCGCACGGCCCTGCGTGATCATCACCTGATCAAAGCCATAGGGCGCAAACTCGGTATCAAAGCCGACATCGGCACCCACGCCCTTGTAATAAAACTCGGCATAGACGATCAGCTTGGCCTGTGGCCAGATTTCCTTCACGAACAGCGTCTCGCCCCAACCGGAATGGCCAAAGATCACGTCCGGGACATATCCGTCACGGTCACGCAGCAGCAAACAGGCACGGGCGACCGTAACCCCCCGGTCGGACATCGTGGTATAGTTGCGGCCCAACCGGCACTGGCCGGGGTCAACCTTCAGGGCATCATGCTTGTAGCGCAGGGTCTTGATACTGCTTTTGCGGGTGTTCACCACATCGGTCACGGCAATCACCTCATGGCCGCGCCGCGCCATTTCCGGGGCCAGATGCAGGAACTGGCCGGGGAAATTCTGGTGAATGAACAGAATCTTCATGCGTCCCCTGCGGTTTCATGGGCAAAGGCCGCCGCCATCAGCGCGCGGGTGTAGTCATGTTGCGGCGCGTCAAACACCGCGCGGGCCTCGCCCGCCTCGACCACGTCACCCGCCTTCATCACGATCACCTTGTGCGACAAGGCCCGCACCACCCGCAGATCGTGGCTGATGAAGATATAGGCCAACCCCCATTTGCGTTGCAGATCACGCAACAGGTCGACGATCTGCACCTGCACCGTCATGTCCAGCGCTGATGTCGGCTCGTCCAGCACCACCAGTTTCGGCCGCAGGATCATGGCCCGCGCAATGGCGATGCGCTGACGCTGACCGCCGGAAAACTCATGCGGATAGCGGCCCATGGTGGCGGGGTCCAGCCCGACCTCGGTCATGATCGCCGCCACCTTTTCGCGGGCCGTGGCAGGGGTGTCTTGCCCGTGCAGGGCCAGACCTTCGGCAATGATCTGCTCGATCGTCATCCGCGGTGACAGGCTGCCATAGGGGTCCTGGAACACGATTTGCAGGTCTCGCCGCACCGGGCGCAACGCCCCACCCGACAAGCCTGCGATATCGCGCCCCAGCACCACAATCGGCCCTGTCGACGGCACCAGTCGCAAAATGGCCAGCGCCAGCGTGGTCTTGCCCGACCCACTTTCGCCGACAATCCCCAAGGTTTCCCCCGCGCGCACCGACAGGCTGGCGTCGTTGACCGCCTTCACATGGCCCACCGTCTTGCGCAGGACCCCCGCCGTGATCGGAAACCAGACCCGCAGCCCGTCGGTCCGCACCACTTCGGCCGCACCTTCGGGCACCGGGCCGGGCAGGCCGCGTGGCTCGGCCGCCAGCAGCTTTTGGGTATAGGGATGCTTTGGATTGGCAAAGATCGCCGCTGTTGGCCCCTGTTCCACAATCTCGCCGCCCTGCATCACACAAACCCGGTCAGCGATGCAGCGCACGATTCCAAGGTCATGGGTGATGAACAACAAACTTAAGCCCTCGGCCCGTTTCAGATCGGCAAGCAGATCAAGGATCTGCGCCTGAATCGTCACGTCCAGCGCCGTGGTCGGCTCATCCGCGATCAGGAGGTCCGGCCCGTTGGCCAAGGCCATGGCGATCATCACCCGCTGGCGCTGCCCGCCCGAAAGTTGATGCGGATAGGCCCCCAGCCGGCTTTCCGCATCGCGGATGCCAACCTTGGCCAGCAGGTCCAAGATGCGGTCGCGCGCCGCCTGCCCCGCCAGCCCCTGATGCAAGGCAAGGCTTTCGGCCAGTTGCTTTTCAATCGTGTGCAGCGGGTTCAGGCTGGTCATTGGCTCCTGAAAGATGAAGCTGATGTCATTGCCGCGTACCCGGCGCAGGTCAGGCTCGGACGCGCCCACCATCTGCCGGCCCTGATAGGTGACCGATCCTTCGATAACAGCGCTTTCCCCCAGCAGACCCACGGTTGACAGCGCGGTTACCGATTTGCCCGACCCGGACTCGCCCACCAGAGCCACGGTTTCGCCCTTGTCCACCCGAAACGACACGCCCCTGACCGCCGGAATGATCCGCCCGTCCTGCCGGAAGCTGATCTTCAGGCCCTCGACCTGCAACACGCTCATTGAAAGGTCTTTCTCGGATCAAAGGCATCACGCACGCCTTCGAAGATGAACACCAGCAAGGACAGCATGAGGGCAAAGGTGAAAAACGCGGTGAAGGCCAGCCACGGTGCTTGCAGGTTCTGCTTGGCCTGTTGCGTCATCTCGCCCAGGGACGGGGCCGAGGATGGCAGGCCAAAGCCCAGAAAATCCAGCGCGGTCAGCGACCCGATGGCCCCGGTGATGATGAACGGCAGCAAGGTCAGCGTCGCCACCATGGCATTGGGCAGCACATGTCGCGCCATGATCACCCGATCCGGCACGCCCAAGGCCCGCGCCGCACGCACATATTCAAAGTTGCGCGCCCGCAGGAATTCGGCCCGCACCACGCCAACAAGCCCGGTCCAGCCAAACAGCACCATCAGGAACACCAGCACCCAGAAGTTCATGGTAAAGATCGCCGCGACGATGATGATCACATACAGCGTCGGGGTCGCGCCCCAGATCTCGATGATGCGCTGAAAGATCAGATCGGTCAGCCCGCCGAAATAGCCCTGCACCGCGCCGGCCAGTATGCCGATCACACTGGTCAGCACCGTGACGATCAGCGCAAAGCTGACCGACAGCCGAAAGCCATAGATCACCCGCGCCAGCACATCACGGGCGGTGTCATCGGTGCCCAGCCAGTGCTGCGCATCGGGGGCCGACGGGGCCGCCTTGCCGATGTCGTTGATGGTGGTGAAGCTGTAGGGGATTGGCGCCCAGACGATGCGGCCCCGTTCGACTGGTTCGCCTGCGACCGTGCCCTTCTCGGTCGCCTCGACCAGCACGCCTTCGGGGTCGTCCCAGCACGCTTCCGACCCGGCGGCCATGATCAGGCATTGCACTTCCACGTCCTTGTATTTCGCCTCGGTCTGGAAATCGCCGCCAAAGGCGGTTTCCGGGTAGAAGCGCATGAACGGCGCGTGCCATTCGCCGCGAAACTGCACCAGAAGCGGCTTGTCATTGGCGACCAGCTCGGCACAAAGCGAAATGCCATAAAGGATCGAAAACAGGATCAACGAGACATAGGCCCGGCGGTTGGCCTTGAAATTGCGCCAGCGGCGTTGGTTCAGCGGGGAAAGTGCCATGTCACCCCCTCCGCTCAAAATCAATGCGCGGATCAACCCAGACATACATCAGGTCCGACAGGATGCCGACCACAAGGCCAATCAGGCCAAAGAAGAACAGCGTGCCAAAGATCACCGGATAATCCCGCTCCACCGCCGCGCGGAACCCCAACTGGCCAAGGCCATCCAGCGAGAATATCGTCTCGATGATCAGGCTGGCGCCAAAGAACACCGACAGGAACAACCCCGGAAAGCCCGCGATCACGATCAGCATCGCATTGCGGAACACATGACCATACAGCACGCGGGATTCCGACAGCCCCTTGGCGCGGGCGGTCATCACGTATTGCTTTTTGATCTCGTCCAGAAAGCTGTTCTTGGTCAGCAGCGTCAGCGTGGCAAAGCTGGAAATGGTCGAGGCGACCACCGGCAGCGTGATGTGCCACAGATAGTCCGCCGCCTTGCCGAACAGGCTAAGTTGCTCCCAATTGTCCGAGGTCAGCCCCCGCAGCGGGAACCAGCGGAAATAGCTGCCCCCCGCGAACAAGACCAAGAGCAGGATGGCGAACAGGAAACCGGGAATGGCATAGGCCGCGATGATCACGCCGCTGGTCCATGTGTCAAACCGCGACCCGTCACGCACCGCCTTGCGGATGCCCAAGGGGATCGAGATGAGGTAAGCGATCAGCGTCGACCACAGACCAAGCGTCAACGACACCGGCAGTTTTTCCCAGACCAGATCCAGCACGCCGATCGACCGGAAATGGCTTTCGCCAAAGTCGAACTGAACATAGTTCCACATCATGATGAAGAACCGCTCCCACGCCGGGATCTTTTCCTTCACGCATTCCGGGGCCTTGGCCGAAGGCGTGCCAGTAAAGCCCGGGTCGCAGACAAAGCGGGCAAAGCCAAACTGCACCTCCAACTCGGCCAGAAAATCGGGGTCAAGGCCCTGCGCCCCGACATAGCCGCTGTCGTTGCCCTGATTTTCGATGCCCGCGTCACCCGCGCCGCTGATCGCCTGAATGGAATCGCCGCCGCCTTCAACGCGGGCAAGCACCTGTTCAATCGGCCCGCCGGGGACAAATTGCGTCAGGGCAAAGTTGATGATCATGATCCCGATCAGCGTCGGGATGATCAGAAGAATCCGCCGAAAGATATAGGCGCCCATATAGTCTGCCTGCCCGCTTTTCTTGTTATCGCAACACGCCTGCCGCCTTCAGCGCCGCCGCCTTTTCTGCGCTGTACCACCAGAAGTCCAACTCGCCCAGTGCATAGGGTGGCAAAGCCTCGGGATGCTCATACATGTTGTAATACGCCACCGTATGGGTGCTTTTGTACCACTGCGGCACCCAGAACCGTTCGGCGCGCAACACCCGATCCAGCGCCTTGGTGGCCACCGTCATCTCGTCCAGTGACTTCGACGCCATCACGATATCGATCAGCCGGTCCACCGCCGGGCTTTTCAGACCCATCAGATTGAACGACGACACATCCGCTGTTTGTGATCCGTAATACTGCTTGAGCTCCGACCCCGAGATATAGCCAGAGCGCGCATTACCCACCACCATGTCGAAATCATACGATGGCGGCCGGGTCCGCGCTTCCATCTGGGCGTTGTCCACCCGGGTCATCCGCGCGTCGATGCCCAGCGATTTCAGGTTCTCGACATAGGGGTTCATCACCCGGTCAAAGGTTGGGCTGTCGTTCAATATCTCGACTGTCAGCGCCTGCCCCGCCGCATTGCGACGCTTGCCATCGCTGCCCACGGTCCAACCCGCGGCATCCAGCAGGGCCGAGGCCTTGCGCAGATTGCCACGGTCCAACTGCCGCTCGCCCGACACCGGGGCCATCACCGCCTCATCGGTCAGGATGGTGGCGGGCAACAGGCCATCGTCCACCAAGGGCTGCAAAAGGGCGGCCTCTTCGGGGCCGGGCGTGCCCGTCGCCTCAAGCCACGAGTTTTCCCAGACCGAATTGATCCGGTCATAAAGGCCGTAAAACAGCGTGGCGTTTGACCATTCGAAATTGAACATCAGGCCCAATGCCTCACGCACCCGCACGTCTTGGAACTTTTCGCGCCGCAGGTTCAGGATGAACGCCTGCCCGCTGGCCTTGTTGCCATCGGGCAGATCGGTCTTGTCGATCTGGCCGCTGGCGATTTCGGGGAAATCATAGCCGGTCGCCCATTTGATCGAGCTTGCCTCGGTGCGGAAGGTATAGTTTCCGGCCTTGAACCCTTCAAACGCCGCATCGTAATCGGCGTAATATTCAATGCGGATGCGGTCAAAGTTGCCGCGACCCTTGTTGATCGGCAGTGCATTGCCCCAATAGTCGGGGTTGCGACCCCAGACCACCGATTTGCCGGTATCGACCTTTTCCAGCACATATTGCCCGGTGCCCAGCATCGGCGTCATGCTGCTTTCTTCAAGGTCAAGCTTGTTCGCCTCGTAATGCGCCTTCGACATCACCGGCAGACCACCCATGTCGGCGGGCAGGTCGCGGTGCGGAACGCCCGGCTTGAAGGTGAACTTGATCTTGTGAGGGTCCAGCACCTCAACCTTTTCGACTTGCGTTGCCAGCACGGTGCGGAAATCGGTCAGGCCTTTGGCCAGAAACGTCTGATAGCTGAACAGCACATCTTCGGCGGTCATCGGCGTGCCATCCGAAAAGGTCACCTCGGGGCGCAGGTTGAAGATCACCCAAGACCGGTCTTCGGGGTATTCCAGTGTCGAACACAGCAGGCAATAGACCGCACCGATCTCGTCCGAGGTGCCGGTCAGGATGGATTCGAAAGGCGCAGACGACAACCCCGCCGCGCGGCCCTTGATCGAATAGGGGTTCAGGCTGTCAAACCCGCCAAACGCCCAGATCGAGATTTCGCCGCCCTTGGGCGCATCCGGGTTGACGTAAGGCAGATGGGCAAAGTCAGCGGCAAGGTTCAACTCGCCAAAGGTGGAAATGCCATGCGCCGTGATGACGCCCGCTTCTTGCGCGGCGGCAGGTGTCACCAGTGCCATCACCTTCAGGAACGCCGCCATCTTGCGCAGTGCCATCGTCATCATGCCTCCCCTGATCGTCCAACGCTGCTTGGGCGCAGCTTTTGTCCAGTTTGGGAAGTAAAGCGTGGATTGTCGATGGCTCAAGTGGCGATTGCGTGATCAGGCCACAAAAGCGAAAGGCCGCCCCATGGCGGACGGCCATCTGACTTGCAAAACATCCTTTCGCCGGAACTGGCCTCAGGGATTGGCCGCCAGATATGCAATCACATTGGCACGGTCCTGCACCTTCGGCAGACCGGCGAACGACATCTTGTTGTCCGGCGCATAGCTTTTGGGGTTTTCCAGATAACCGTTCAGGTTTTCCGGGCTCCAGACGTCGCCCGCCATGGCCAGCAACGCTTCGGAGTAGCCAAAATCCCCGACCGATGCCTTGGGCCGGTCCACCACACCGTTCAGATGCGGGCCGACAGCATTGGCACCATCCACCTTGTGGCAGGCCTTGCACTTGGAAAACACCTTTTCACCCGCCGCCGCATCGGCCGCAGCATACAGGGTCTCGAAATCCGGGGTTTCTTCGGCGCTGGCCTCCTCGGTTGCCGCGCCCGAGCCGGTTTCAATCACATAGGCAGCCGTTTGGTCGTCACCAATGCGGCCCACCGAGAACAGCGCATTGCCGGTCCAGGCCATCAGCAGATAGACAGCCAGCGACCCAAACAGCGCTCCAAACACTTTGGCGATCGTCATCGTGTTGAACATGTCGCGCTTTCCCATCAGAATACAGCCCCATGGCTTCTAGCCGTTTCCAGCCAGATGTTTCAAGGTGTAGCAGAGCAGCAATGCCCTATTTTTGATATGGGTTTAGGGGAACGGAGCCGACCACAATGCAAGGACGCATCGCATTTCAGGGCGAATTGGGCGCCTATTCGCATCAGGCCTGCGCGCAGGCCCGCCCCGGAATGACGGTGGTTCCCTGCACCACCTTTGAAGATGTGGTCGAACAAACCCGCTCGGGCGAGGTTGATCTGGGAATGCTGGCGGTTGAAAACTCGACCTATGGCCGGGTGGCAGATGTGCACAGCCTGCTGCCAAAGGCCGGACTGCATATTGTCGACGAGGCCTTTGTGCGGGTGCATGTCAATCTGCTGGGCGTGCCGGGGGCCAAGGTGGCCGACATCACCGAAGCCCATGGCCATGTGGTGATCTTGCCGCAATGCGCGGGCTTTCTGAAGGCCCATGGCATGAAGGGCCGCGTCAGTTCCGACAACGCCCGCGCCGCGCGCGAAGTGGCGCAGGCCGGCGACAAGACCCGCGCCGCGCTTGCAAGCGAACTTGCGGCCTCGATCTACGGGCTGGACGTGCTGGCCCGCCATATTGAAGACCACAAGAACAACACCACCCGCTTTCTGGTGATGAGCCGCGAGGCCGACCACTCCCGCCGGGCCCCACGGATGATGACGACCTTCACCTTTCGGGTGCGCAACATTCCGGCGGCGCTCTACAAGGCGCTGGGGGGCTTTGCCACCAATGGCGTGAACATGACCAAGCTGGAAAGCTATATGGTTGGCGGCAGCTTCACCGCGACCGAGTTCTACGCCGATATCGAAGGCCACCCCGAAGACCGCAATGTGGCGCTGGCGTTGGAAGAACTGCGCTATTTCACCGACAGCATCTCGATCCTTGGCGTCTATCCGTCAGACCGGGCCCGCGCCTAGCGGCGGGCAGTCGCGGCATAGCGCGCTTCCAGATCGGTCGCGGTCTGCGCCAGACGCGCGTTCAGCTTGGTCTGAACCCGTGCCTTTGCCAGCCTCAGCGATTGCAGGAGCAGCCGCGCGCCGATGGTCAGGGGTTTGACCTCGGCATGCAGCACCAGCCGGGTGCGTTTCGGGGCAAGAGCCATCAGCTCGACCCCCAGATTGCCGTTCAGCATCTGGCCCTGCCCGAAGAACGCCAGCCTTGCGCCGGGGTCCAACGCGGTCAGGTTCACCACCACATCACGCTGCTTGCCGCGAAACCGGAAGCGGATCGTCCAGCCCATGCCGGGCCCGGGGCTGCGCAGCTTGTCGGTGCGGGCCACCTCTGCCCCACGCCGCATTGCCGCCCGTTCCCAACCGTCGAAGTCCGACAGTCTTGCATAGACAAACTCGATCGGAGCCTCGATGTCCGTGCGTGACGATAGATGCATGGTGCCGGTCCTGCCTGACGTCTGTTCTGGCCGTTCAGCCTTGTTGCCGTCACCCGCCATCGGTTGCGAATCTGACGCTAATCCAACTGATCCGCAAGCCAGTTCTGGATCAGGAAATGCGCAATGGCCCCCTTGCGGGCGGGCTTAATGTCGGGATGATCGCCCGTCATCACCGTGACCATGTCTTCCCGGCTGACCCACAGCGCATGTTCCAGCTCAACCGGATCAAGGGTGATGGCGTCGGTCGTCGCCTCGGCGGCACAGCCCAGCATCAGACTGGCCGGAAACGGCCATGGCTGGCTGCACAGATAGCGCACTGCGCCGATGCGCACGGCCGACTCTTCAAACACCTCACGCCGGACGGCGGCTTCAACCGTTTCCCCCGGTTCGACAAATCCGGCCAGACAGGAATACATCCCCTCGGGCCAGCCGGGGCTGCGCCCGATCAGGGCGCGGTTGCCATGGGTGACCAGCATGATCACCACCGGATCGGTGCGCGGATAATGCTGCCCCCCGCAGGCCGGGCACGCGCGTTGCCACCCCGCCATCACGGGCAGGGATGCAGCCCCGCAGGCCGCGCAAAAGCCATGGCTGGCGTGCCATTGCAGCACGGCCCTTGCGGTCGCCGCAAGCTCGGCTTCGCGTGCTGTCAGCCGCAGCATCACCCCGCGCAACTCGACAAAGGCCAGATCGTCCGCCAAGGCAGGGTGGTGCTGTTCGGTCTGGTCAAGGAAACCAGACACGGCGATCCCTGCATCCGGCGGTTGCCAGCCGGAAATATCGGCAGCGAAAACCGGGGTGTCACCATCCAGCCCCAGAAACACCGTCAGGCCCGCGTCGTGCAACACCACAGACCCGGCCGCGACCCAGCCAAGACCGCAGCCAGACCGCACCAGCGGCTTGCCCCGCCACAACGGCAGAACCATTCCACGCGCCAAAAGGGCTGCCTGCTGTGCCGCGTCGCCCCGCAACTGCGCCGCCCGGTCCAAGCCAGAGCCGCCAAAAGTCACCATTTCCGCGCTGCGCATCCTTGCCCCCACCAACCGTCGGCCCCTGATGGCACGGGCCGCGCCAGGGCGCAAATGCACCAAGCGGGCCGCGATCAAAATACAACTGGAAACTGTATTTATCTATTCTTGCGCATTTACAGGTAGATGCGCATGCCCGACGCTGGCTATGCTGGCGGCAAATGATTGGGCGTGTCGAAACCAACGTGACTGAGCTTAATTCCCCCTGCGCGGCCCCTGACACCCCAGCCAACCCCTTGGCAGCAGGGCAGGCTTCGGCACGGTTGCGTCTTCTGGCCACCAGCGATCTGCACATGCACATCGCCGCGCATGATTATCACGCTGACCAGCCGTGCTTTCGCAAGGGTCTTGCCATGACCGCCAGCTTGATCGCGCAGGCAAGGGCCGAGGTGCCGGTGTCGGTGCTGTTTGACAACGGCGATTTTCTGCAAGGCAGCTCGTTGGGCGATTATGTGGCACAACAGGCGCTTCACCCGCACCCGATGGTGCAGGCCATGGCGCATCTGGGCTATGATGCGGTCAATATCGGCAATCATGAGTTTTCGCACGGCTTCGACACCTTGACCAAGGCCCTTGCAGATGCGCCGTTTGCCTGCCTTTCTGCCAATACGACGCCCGCTCCGGGCAGCGCCTCGGCCCGCTTCAAACCACCCTGGACCCTGATTTCCCGTGAAATCACCGACAGCAACGGGCAGCGCCACCAGCTTTTGATTGGCGTCATCGGTGTGTTGCCGCCAGAAACCCAAGTCTGGGACAAGCAGGCCATCGCTGGCCGGGTGTGCATGGCCCCGATGACCGCGACCATCGCGCAGCATCTGCCCACGCTGCGCAAGGCCGGGGCCGATCTGGTGGTGGTGTTGGCACATTGCGGCCTTGGCGACGGCCATTATGGCCACGGGCTGTCCGACGGGGCACAGCAGGACGGGGCCCAACAGATCGCCGCCCTGCCGGGGGTGGATGCGGTGGTGATGGGCCATGTCCACAGCGTGTTTCCAGGTCCCGACATCCCCGCACGCCCGGGCGTTGATCCGGTGCGGGGCACGCTTTGCGGCAAACCTGCCGTGATGCCGGGGGCTTACGGATCACATCTGGGGGTTATCGACCTTGACCTTGCCCATGGGCCTTCGGGCTGGACGGTGACTGGCCACCGTGTCGAAGCCCGCCCCATCTTCCGGCGTGACGCGCATGGGCACGCCATGCCGACGGTCACCCCCGATGCGCGGGTCGAGGCCTTGATCCGGCCGATGCACCTTGCAACGGTCGACTGGGCCCGCAAACCCATCGCGCGAACCCCGCGGCCGCTTCACAGCTATTTCGCGATGGTGGCGGATTGCGCGACCACCCGGCTGATCAACCATGCGCAGGCCGATTATGTTGCCATGCGCTTACGCGACGGGCCGCACGCTCCGCTGCCGGTCCTGTCGGCCACCGCCCCGTTCAAGGCCGGAGGCCGAGGCGGGCCGGACAATTTCACCTTCATCCCGGCGGGCGATCTGCTGCTGCGCCATGCCGTCGATCTTTACATGCACCCCAACACCGTCATGGCCCTTCGCCTGACGGGTGCAGCGCTGCGCATCTGGCTGGAACGCTCGGTGCAGGGCTTTCGCAGGGTCATGCCGGGCGCGGCAGATCAGCCGCTGATCAACAGCGATCTGCCGTCCTTTCTGTTCGATACGATCCTTGGCCTGACCTATGAGATCGACCTGTCGTCACCCGGCGCAGACCTGGGCGGCTGCCGCATTCGCAATCTGTGCTGGCAAGGCGTGCCGCTTGATCCGGCGCAAGACTTCATTCTGGCCACCAACAGCTATCGCGGGTCGGGCAGCGGCGGCTTTGCCCCGGTTGACGGCGCGTCGGTCGTGCTTGCCGATCAGGTGACAAATCGCGATCTCCTGATCCGCTACCTGACTGACAACCGTCTTGACGACAGCTGTTTCACAGCCCCGCCCGCCTGGCGGTTCCGTGCGCTTCCCGGCACTTCGGTGTTGTTTGAAACCAGCCCATTGGCGGCCCCGTTCATCGCCGATCACCCCAGCCTGCAGATGCAGCCCCTTGGCCGCACACCCAACGGCTTTTTGCAGGTGCGGCTGTTGCTTTAGCAACCTTTCGCCCCAGTTGCGCCTCTGCTAGGGCTGGCCACGACAGGGTTTCGACGGCCCAAGCACAGGAATGCCGCGATGTTTGATGCCATTCTGTTCGATCTTGACGGCACCTTGGTCGATACCGAGCGATTGTCGCTGCAATCGGGTGCCAAGGCCTTTGCCGACCACGGCCACCCTGCGGTTGACGATCTGCTGCACCGACTGATCGGGATCGACCAGACCACCGGCGCCGATCTGATCCGCGCACAGTGCCCCGGCATTGACGTGATCAGCCTTGAGGCGGCCTGGCAGGCCAATTTCCTGGCGCTGCAAACCCGGCACCTGCCGCTGAAGCCGGGGGCTGCGGACATCGTGTCGGCCTTGCGCCACAGCCATGCGCTGGCGGTTGTCACCTCGTCGCGCCGTGACCCGGCCGAGGCGCGCCTGGTGCAGGCCGGGCTGCGACAGGCGTTTCGGCTGGTGGTGACGCGCGATGATGTGTCAGACCCCAAGCCGCATCCCGCTCCCTACCTGCTGGCCGCGCGCACCCTTGGCATTGATCCCGCCCGCTGCCTTGTGTTCGAAGACAGCGAAGCGGGGGCAAAATCGGCATGGACCGCCGGCATGACCGTGGTGCAGGTGCCCGACATCGTGCCTCCATCGGGCCAGTTTGCGCATCACATCGCCGCCAGCCTGACCGATGGTGCGCGTTGGGCCGGGGTCTGGGCTTAGGGCTTGCAAAAGCGGCGGCGCTGTCCTATCTGGGCATCGAGAGGTTGGCGCGGGCGAGCGCCTCGCCAACCCGGTCAGGTCCGGAAGGAAGCAGCCGTAACGAGCCCCGCTTGGGTCGTTGTCCAGCCTCTCACCTGCCACCTTCAGTGCCATCTGAACCGTAAAGCGGCGTATTTAGGGGGCGGCTTGCGCCGGTTTCCGGGCCGGAATGCAGTTGGCCGCAGACCTGGAATGACCATCTTGTGTCGGGCCCGACATCAAGTCGAGGTTGCGCTCAGCGAACCATCATGCCCGATGCACCCCTTGATCGACAGCACGGGCATCACGACCAAGGCAGGCCCGACAGACCGACCAGCCACAAGCTCTTTGATCTTCAGGCGTTGATGATCATTGCCGCGACGAAGACCGCGCCAATGTCGCTGACAGGTGAGATGCGGCCAATGCGCGGGCTGTGTGCGCAAAGCTCGGATCGCGTGCGTGTTGCGCCGCAACGATCGCCCCATCGATCAACAGGGCCAGGCTGCGCGTGGTTTCTGCCACGTCTTCCACACCCAACTCCAAGGCTTGCGCGCGAAGCCAGGTCAACACATGGTCCTTGTGCAGGTCGGCCGCGCGGCGCAGCACCGGGTTGCCAGTGTCAGACTCGGCCACGGCGTTTATGAAGGGGCAACCGTAAAACCCCGGATCGGCGAACCAATCCTCCAGAACGTCAAACACAGCCAGAATCCGGTCCTGTGCCGAGCCGCCGACCTTTGCCAGCCGGTCAAAGAACCACCGCCGCCATGTCTGCCCCTCGGCATCCAGCACCGCGGCAATCAGCTCGTCCTTCGAGCGGAAGTGATTGTATAGCGTCGCCTTGGCCGTTCCTGCCCGCGCAAGGATCGCGTCAATCCCTGTCGCCGCAAAACCGTGGTTGCAAAAGAGATGCGAAGCCGATGCCAGAATACGCTCGCGCGGCGTGTTGGCAGGCAAAGCCGCGAAACTCCAGACGTCGCACTCACTCCGACGCGTCACGCCAAAACCGTCATCCATAATGACACCCGTCCTTGTTCGCACGCCCTGCTGCCGGCCAGATCGGACGGCGACCAGGCATTCAGCAAAGATATGCCCGTCACCGTTCCCACAAAGCGGCGCAAGAAGCAAGACCGCTTCGTCTATTTACTGAAAGTGATGTGATTCGGCCGCATCTGCGCCAGAGCGCCATCACCCCCCGTCATCCGAACCAGAAAATGATGGAATCATCCGTGATCCGGGCGATTATGCGGCGTTTGGCTTGAAAACGGTACACATTATTGGGCGCTTCGAAATTGGGCGCTTCGAAAAGAGGCAGGCCTTTCTGCGATGCGGCGTTGACTCGGATGTCCTGCACAGAAAAGCAGAAAGAACGGTATGTCTATCTTGGCCTGTCGGATGATCTGAACAATGCAAGGAAAGGCGATGGCAGTGATGCAAGCGAACCCCAAGCCCGACACGCAGACGCCGCCCGTGCGCTCGGCCGCACGCTGGGTCAAAGGCGCGCATGTGGCGGTTCAGGGGCTGTCGCACACCTACCGCAAATCGAATGGGCTGGTCCTTGATTCCATCAAGGCTGGTCCTTGATTCCATCAATCTCGAGATCAAGAAGGGCGAGGTCGTCGCTTTGTTGGGCCGCTCGGGCTGCGGCAAGTCCACGCTTTTGCACATGGTGTCCGGCCTGACCCTGCCAAGCAGCGGCGAGGTCGTGATCAATGGCAACACTGTGCGGGGGCTAAGCCCGCGCTGGGTGATGATGTTTCAGGCGCCCTCGCTGTTTCCATGGATGACCGTTGCGCAGAACGCGGCTCTTGGCCTGCGTTTTGTCGGCCGGGCGTCCGACATTTCCGCTCGCGTGCCCGAAATGCTTGCCCTTGTCGATCTGGCCGGCTTTGCTGATCGCAATGCACAGGATCTGTCGGGCGGTCAGCAGCAACGCGTGGCGCTGGCCCGGTCGCTGGCACCCGACCCGGAATTGCTGTTGCTCGACGAACCGTTCTCGGCGCTGGACGCCTTCACGCGCCGGTCCTTGCAACGCGATGTGCGGCAGATCGCACGCCGGCTGGGCCTGACCCTGGTGCTGGTGACGCATGATGTGTCCGAAGCCGTGCGCATGGCTGACCGCGTGCTGGTGCTGGATGCCAATCCGGGCCGGATCGCCGAAGACACGGCCATCGACCTTGACGATGAGCAGCGCGAGGGCGGCTGCGAACGCTTCAATGCCGAACTCGTTCGCCTGATGGCAATCTACACGGCCGTCGCGCATGGCGCTCCACCTGAAACGCCGTCCGAGACCTTCGTCTCGATCGCCCCGAAATCGCAACAAGCCTGACAGAGAGAACCCCATGACCGATTGCAGCAAACATCATCACACGCACGATCTGCACGCCGCCTGTTGCGGCCATGACGGAGACGACAAGATCGACCTCGGCCGTCGTTTCACACTCGACATGCTGGCCGGTGGTGGGCTTGCCGCGATGCTGGGCAGTTTCGCGGCTGGCCTACCGTCGATGGCGCGGGCGCAAAGCGATGATGTGGTGCGCATCGGCTATTTGCCGATCACAGATGCAACGCCCCTGCTGGTCGCGCATGCCAAGGGTTACTTTGCCGATGAAGGGCTTGAGGCCGAGCCGCCGACGCTGATCCGCGGCTGGCCCCCCCTGATCGAAGGCTTTGCTGCCGACAAGTTCAACCTTGTCCACTTCTTGAAGCCGATCCCGGTCTGGATGCGCTACAACAACAACTTCCCGGTCAAGATCATGGCCTGGGCGCATACCAACGGCTCGGCACTGGTGGTCGGTCAGCATACCGATGTTGTGGACTTCGGCGGCCTTGCCGGCAAGCAGGTGGCCGTGCCGTTCTGGTATTCGATGCACAACATCGTGTTGCAGTTTGCCCTGCGCACCCATGGCATCAAGGCAGTGATAAAGCCCGATGGCGCCCCGCTTGCGCCCGACGAATGCAACCTGCAAGTGCTGCCGCCGTCCGAGATGCCTCCGGCGCTCGCCGCGCGCAAGATCGACGGCTACATCGTGGCTGAACCCTTCAACGCCTTGGGCGAGCTGAAGGCGGGTGCCCGGATGCTGCGCTTTACCGGCGACATCTGGAAGAACCATCCCTGCTGCGTCGTGTGCATGAATGAGAAGGTAACGAGGGAAAAACCCGAGTGGACCCAGAAGGTGATGAACGCCGTCGTGCGCGCCAGCATCTATGCCAGCGAAAACAAGCTGGAGGTGGCCACCCTGCTGTCCAAGGATGGTGCCGGATACTTGCCGGCACCGGCCGATGTCGTGATCCGCGCAATGACCCTTTATGCCGACAACCCCGACTACATCGCCAGCGGGGCAATTGCCAACGTCGACGAATATCGCAATGGCCGGATCGACTTTCAGCCCTGGCCCTATCCATCGGCGACCAAGCTGATCGTCGAAGAGATGAACCGCACGGTTGTTTCGGGTGATACGACCTTCCTGAACGGGCTCGATCCTGACTTTGTCGTCAACGATCTTGTCAACTACGCGTTTGTGAAGGCCGCGCTGGAAAAATACCCGGCGTGGCGCAATGACCCCTCGGTCACCCAGGGCAGTGATCCCTACGTGCGTGAAGAGGTGCTGAAACTATGACAGCACTCTCGGCCAATTCCGGCCTCAGGCTGGCCTTGCCATCGCTCAGCAGCCTGCGGGGTCTGGCGGTCGGGCTTCTTGGCATCACGCTGCTTCTGGCGCTGTGGTGGCTGGGCGGCTGGATGATTGCCAACGATCCCGACCTGTCGGCCTTTGCCGACTTTGCCCCTGCCCCGACCTTCGCCGCTCTGACCCAGATCGTGGCCTCGGGCGAGGTGATCGACATGTCGCTCCCATCGCTGGGCCGTGTTGGCCAGGGGATGATGATCGCGGCGCTGCTTGGCATTCCGGTGGGGATTGCCATCGGCCGCATCGGCTGGCTGCGCGAATTGACCAACGTGCCGTTTCAATTCCTGCGGATGATCTCGCCCCTGTCGTGGATGCCGCTTGCGGTCATGGTCTATTCGTCCTGGGACAGCGCGATCGTGTTCCTGATCGCGGTGGCGTCGATCTGGCCGATCCTGTTTTCCACGGCCGCCGGTGTGCGCCGGATCGACCCTGCATGGCTCAAGGTGGCGCGCAATCTGGGTGCCAACCCGCTCAGCATGCTGTTCGTGGTGATCCTGCCCGCCATTGCGGTTGATGTGCTGACCGGGCTGCGGCTGGCGCTTGGCGTGGCCTGGGTGGTTCTGGTGCCGGCCGAATACCTCGGCGTTACCTCGGGGCTGGGCTATTCGATCAACGATGCCCGCGACACGCTGGACTACGCCCGTCTTGCTGCCGTCGTCATGGTGATCGGGGCCATCGGTTTCATCCTCGATTACGCCTTCATGCTCGCCATCAAGAAATTCAACTGGGCGCGCGACACCGCGCATTGACCGACATTCCCACGCAACAGACACCAAGAGGAGAAAACCGATGTCTGAACCTGCAACCGCACTGACCGGCTGCCTGGCGCCCGAGGGCCTCGACCCCATCGACAAGAACGGGCTGATGGCGCTGATCGAGGCCAACAAGGCCAATCCAAAGCTGATCAAGACGCTGAAATGCAAGACGGTGGCCGAAGGCCGGTTCCGCCACGCCAACTACATCCGCAACCTCGAACCCTATATCGTGGACGAACCACCCGGATTGTTGGGCGATGATACCGCGCCCAACCCGTCCGAGGCTTCGCTTGCGGCACTGGGGTCTTGCATCGCCGTGGGCCTGCACGCCAATGCCATCGCGCGCGGCATCAAGGTGCAGTCGTTGCAGGTCGAACTGGAAGGTGACCTGAACATCACCGCGGTCTGGGGAACGGGCGACATTTCTGAAAAGCCGGTCGGCTTTACCGATGTCCGCATCAAGGTCGATATGAAAGCCGACTGCCCGCAATCGGAAATCGACGCGCTGATCGCACATGTCACCAAATGGTCGCCGGTGTTCAACACCTTCGCGCGCCCGGTCGCCATGGTCGCCGAAAGCGTCTGATCCAACACCTGGCCCCCCGCCGATCGTGCGGCGGGGGGCCTGCTGACCTGCTTTTGGCCATGCCCCCTTACAAGGAACCCGGAGATGAATATCGCGACCCCTCTTAACATCATCGACTTTGACGCCGTCAACCGGATTGCGGGCCAGGATCTGGTCAGTGAGGTGCGCAAGATCGACGATGAGCAGTATTACCCCGAAGCGATCATGCGCGCCTTTGGCGGCACTGGCGCATATGGCACCCATCTGGCTGGACAGGATGCGTCCTGTGATCTGGGTCCGGCGATCCTGTCGATGGCGCGGGCCTCCGAGACCTGTTTGTCTACCGGCTTTTGCATGTGGTGCCAGGACGCGCTGGGCTGGTACATCGCCTCGTCCGATAATGCATGGCTGAAAACCAACATCCTGCCCAAGGTCGCACGGGGCGAAATTCTTGGCGGCACCGGCATGTCGAACCCAATGAAGGCCATCGCCAATATCGAGAAGATGAAGCTCAAGGGCACCCGGGTTGATGGCGGCTATCGTGTGACGGGCGTGTTGCCCTGGGTGTCAAACCTGTCCGAAGACGGCTGGTTTGGCATGATGTTCGCGGTAGAGGGCGAAGACAAGGGCGTGATGGCCATCGCCCAAGCCGATGCGTCCAAGAGCGTGAAGCTGCGGCTGGACCACGAATTTGTCGCCATGGGCGGCACTGCCACCTGCCAGGTGATGTTCCGTGACGTGTTCATTCCCGACGAGCAGGTGATCGGTGATCCGGCCATGCCGTTCATCAGGCGGATCCGGGGCGGTTTTGTGCTGCTGCAATGCGGCATGGCCGCTGGCATGATCAAAAGCTCGATCGACCTGATCCGCAAGATGGAGGGGCCCTTGGGCCATGTGAACCGCTATCTGGAAAAAGGCGCGGATGATCTTGAGGCAGAGTATACCGCGCTGGTCGCTGATGTGCTCGAGATGTCGCGCACGCCCTATGATCTGTCGGATGGCTATTGGAAGCGGGTGTTGCAGGCCCGTCTGCGGGGCGGCGAACTTGCGGTCGAGGCCGCACATTACGCCATGCTGCATTCCGGCGCGCGTGGCTATGTCTCGGGCGGCGAGGCGCAGCGCCGCCTGCGCGAGGCCTATTTCGTGGCCATCGTGACCCCGGCGACCAAACACCTGCGCAAGATGCTGGCCGATCTGGACGCCTGATCGCTCAAGGCTTTCCCACACCCGCACCCACAAAACCATCGGTCCCGTCCCGGCCGATGCCCCTTTCGCATGTCCTGACCAGAATGGAGCCACGCATGAACAGCGCCCTGATTTCCCCCGTCGACCTTTCCGCGATGCTGACGCAAGGACATGTGGTCTTGCTTGACACCCGCGACCCCGACAGCTTTGCCGCCGGCCACATCGCGGGGGCCGTGAACATGCACGACATCTTCACCTACCTTGCCACGTCGGATGCAGCGGGCATGGCCGCGCTGCGAGACAAGTTTGCAGCCGAGTTCGGCGCCGCGGGTCTGGACGGCGAAAAGACTGCCGTGATCTATGAAGCCTCGATGAACTCTGGCTTTGGCCAGTCTTGCCGCGGGTTCTTCTTGCTGTCCTACCTCGGCTATCCCAAGGTGAAGGTGCTGCACGGCGGCTTTGCGGCCTGGACAGGTGCCGGTCTGCCGGTATCGACCGCAGCCACAGCGCCAGTGCCCGCAGCTTTCCCAGTGGACCCAGGGGCCGCAGCCATCATGATGGATGCCCACGCGATGAAAGCCGCGATGGACGACCCCGATGCTGTCATCCTTGACGTGCGCGACATCGACGAATGGATCGGCACGTCCTCTTCGCCCTATGGCGTCGATTTCTGTCCGCGCAAAGGGCGCATCCCGGGTGCGGTATGGATCGAATGGTATCGCATGATGAAACCCGGACCCAATGGCCCGGTGATGAAATCGCGCGACGAGGTGCTGGCGGAATGTGCCACCGTGGGCATCACCCCCGACACTCCGGTGCGGCTTTACTGCTTCAAGGGTGCGCGCGCGTCCAACACGTTCCTTGCGCTGAAAGAGGCAGGGGTGAAGGACGTCTCGTTGTATTTCGGGTCGTGGAACGAATGGTCGCGCGACCCCAGCCTGCCGATCGACGACGGCCTGCCGTTTACTGCCTGACCTTACCAGCCATATCCACGACGACAACAGGAGACGTAAGATGACCACTCGTGCCGAGCTGACCGAAAAGATCGTCGCTCACAAGACCTTTCACGATATCAAATGGGCCGATGTCGCGGCAGCCGCTGGTCAGTCCAAGGAATGGACCACCGCCGCGCTGATGGGCCAGATCTCGCTGACCAAGGATCAGGCCACCAAGGCGGGAAACGCCATGGGCCTGAACTTCAGTGACGAGGAAATCGCGCTGCTGATGACCGTGCCTTATCGCGGCTCGTTGCCCTCGGCGGTGCCGACCGACCCGCTGATCTACCGGCTTTACGAGATGATCATGGTCTACGGCACCACCATGAAGGCGCTGATCGAAGAGGAATTCGGCGACGGCATCATGTCGGCCATCGACTTCACCATGGACATCTCGCGCACCGAAGACCCCAAGGGCGATCGGGTGCGCATCGTCCTTGATGGCAAGTTCCTTGGCTACAAGATGTATTGACGACGCCACGGCACTCGGGGGGCGGCGCAGGGTTGCATCGCTCCCCGACTGCCAGCGGCACGGAAAGGGTTGCAGATGACACAGATCGCCGTGATCGGCGCGGGACAAGCTGGCATGGCGCTGGCAGCAAGGCTGCGGACCTTGGGTTTTGATGGGCGGATCACGCTGATCGGGGCGGAACCCACACCGCCTTACCAACGGCCGCCGCTGTCCAAGAAATACATGGCAGGCGACATGGCGCTGGAACGGCTGTTCCTGCGGCCCACGAAATTTTACGAAGACAATGACATCACCCTGCACACCGGCGCACAGGTGGTGGCGCTGGACCCGGCGGCGATGACAGTGCACCTGGCGGATGGCGCGACGGTTCGGGCAGACCGGATCGCGCTGACCACAGGTGCCGACCCGATCACCCTGCCTGCGCAGCTTTGCGGCGGGCAACCCGGTGTTTACACCATGCGAACGCTGGCCGATGCCGATGCGATGGCATCCGAATTCCGGGCGGGTCGTCGGGTGCTGGTGGTGGGCGGTGGCTACATCGGGCTGGAGGCGGCCGCCGTCGCGACGACGAAGGGCCTGTCGGTCACTCTGGTCGAGATGGCACCGCGCATCCTTGCCCGCGTCGCGGCCGAGCAAACCGCCGACTGGTTCCGGTCGCTGCACCAGGCGCAGGGTGTGGACATCCGCGAAGGCAGTGGTCTGATCGCCTTGGAACGGTTGCCGGATGGCACCTTTCACGCGACACTTGGTGACCAGACCAGCCTGATCGTTGATTTCGTGGTCTGCGGTATCGGCGTGCGCCCCACCACTGCCCTTGCCGCGGCGGCCGGGCTTGCCATCGACAACGGCATCGCCGTCGACTCCTTCGGTTGCACAAGCCACCCCGCGATCTTTGCCGCCGGGGTTTGCGCTTCTTTTCCGTGGAAAGACCAGCGCATCCGGCTGGAAAGCGTGCCGCACGCCATTGCGCAGGCCGAGGCAACGGCGGCAAGCATGCTTGACGCGGGCACGGCCTATGTCGCAAGGCCCTGGTTCTGGTCGGATCAATACGATGTCAAGCTGCGGATCGCCGGGCTTAACACCGGCTATGACTCTGTGATCGTCCGTCAAGGCGACAGGCCGGGCAGCCAGAGCCATTGGTATTTTGCGGGCGACCGGTTGCTTGCGGTTGACGCGATGAAAGATCCCCGGGCCTATATGGCCGGAAAGCGCTGGATCGAGGCAGATCAGTCGCCCCATAAGGCATCACTTGCCGACAGCAGTCTTCCGCTGAAGACATTAAATGTCTGCTGAAGATGCCGCGTCTGGCGCCCCGACGTCGGAGGCTTGCAGCGACGGGGAGACCCTGTCGCACAGGTCCGGTCTGCCCGGACCGCCGCCTTTGCTGAGGCGGGCAGGGTTGATCATGCTGCTTTGATGGATGGTGTGCCGACGCCATCCGCAGATCAATGCAGCTCATGCGCCTGCCCCGCGCGAAAATACTGACTTGCGACGAGGCGACAGCCATCAAGACCCCCATGATCGGCACCGACGTCCGAGGCGGTGGCAACGGCATGCGTCCGGACCGGGTCTTCACCCCGCGCCACTGGCTCTGATGCCCTTGTGAGTATCGTGTTGGCCTTTCGCAAAACTGGCGTCGGCACCCTGCAATCAGCTTGGAATTGCAAACCTCGGTGAAACTGCACTTGCGGTTCCAGCTATGCCAAGTCATCATAACCGGTATGATTTTTGGCCAAAAGCTGAAAACATGATCAAGATCAATGCTGCACCTGCATTCGGTGCCTAAGGCTTTGGTCTCTTCGGTGACCCGCGGAAATGGGTCTGATCAAGAACGATGCAAGAAAAGGGAAATCGTGCATGTCAGTTCTGTTGTCCAGCCTTGACCCAAGGGTCGCATTGTTCATTCACTTGGCAATCACCGGCGTGGTGGTCGCCATCATCCTTGTTCTGGCCGGCTGGATGCGCGAGCCGTCTCGCGATGGTTTTGGCGTCTACGAAAGCGGGGCTGCACCCGGTGCGCCGATGCGCGGCATGGTGGCCGCGCCCTATTTCATGATCGCCGTCTTCTTCATGATCTTCGATGTCGAGGTTGCGGTGCTGTTTGCATGGGCGGTTGCCGCACCCGCCGTGGGCATGACCGGCCTGATCGGTGCGACAGTTTTCATCACTGTGCTTCTGGCGGCACTGGCCTACCTGTGGATGGACGGGGCTTTGGAAACCGGGCCCAAGCCCCGGTCCGACACCAGATAAAAGGCCCAAGTCATGACCCATTCCCTGACCCGCCCCGGCGACGAAGCGCCGCCCGAAAGCCAGATGGCCGTCAGCCAGTTGTTCACCCGTCTGGATGATCTGGTGGCATGGTCGCGCAAGAACAGCCTGTGGCCGTTCAACTTTGGCCTGTCGTGTTGCTATGTCGAGATGGCCACCGCCCTTACCCCGATGTATGATCAGGCCCGTTTCGGGGCCGAGGTGATCCGCTCCACCCCGCGTCAGGCGGATTTGCTGATCGTGTCGGGCACGGTGTTTCGCAAGATGGCGGTGCCGCTGAAACGTCTGTACGAGCAGATGAAGGAACCGCGTTGGGTGATCTCGATGGGGGCCTGCGCCAATTCGGGCGGGATGTATGACATCTATTCCGTGGTGCAGGGCGTGGACAGTTTCCTGCCGGTCGATGTTTATGTGCCCGGCTGCCCGCCGCGCCCCGAAGCGTTGATGGAGGCGCTGGTGCTGTTGCAGGGCAAGATCGGCACCGAACGCAGGCCCTTGTCGATCCGCATGGGCGACATGGCCCCGCCGCCCGCGCATGCTTTCAATCCGATCCCGCGCCGCGATGCCCTGCAAGCGCAACGCGCCGCCTGCACAAGGCTGACCGGGCCGGAGGAGTCCAAATGAGCCTCGACGCCGCCCCCGCCACCGATGTGGTGGCCAGCCTGAAAGCCCGGTTTGGCCCGGCGATCGTGGCCGAGCAAGCTACGGACGAAGGCTTTCCCGTGCTGTGGATCGACGGACAGGCCAGCCCGGCGATCCACCGCTTTCTGCGCCACGAAATCGCCCAGCCCTACGGCCTGATGACCGACCTGTGGGCAATCGACGAGACCACACGCCAACACCGCGCCGGGCAACCGCCGTCGGGTGTCACGCTGTGCAGCCATCTGACGTCCTTCGGGCGCAATGCCGACATCAGGTTGAAAGTGGCCTGCGACGCCATCACCCCCCGCGCGTGGTCCATCGCCAGCGTCTATGCCAATGCCGACTGGTATGAGCGTGAGGCCTTCGACATGTTCGGCGTCACCTTTGAAGGCCGCGACAGCCACCGTCGCATCCTGATGCCGCCGACATGGGAAGGGCATCCCCTGCGCAAGTCGCACTATGCCCGCGCGACCGAGCGGGAGCCGTTCCGGATGACCGACGCGTATTTCGAAGCCGAAGAACGCGCGCAGGTGTCAACGCCCGAAGAGTTGGGCCTGCCTGCCAGCCGCGACGGCGAAGAGCTGATGGTGCTGAACTTCGGCCCGCACCACCCCTCGACCCATGGCGTGTTCCGCATCCTGCTGGGGCTTGCGGGCGAAGAACTGGTCTGGGCCTGGCCTGACATCGGCTATCACCACCGCGGCGCCGAAAAGATGGCCGAGCGCCAGACCTGGCACAGCTACATCCCCTACACCGACCGCATCGACTATCTGGGCGGGGTGATGAGCGAGTTGCCCTATCTGATGGCGGTGGAAAACCTGTGCGGCATCACCGTGCCCGACCGCGCCCAGATCATCCGGGTGATGCTGGCCGAGTTCTACCGCATCATGAACCACCTGCTGTTTTACGGCACCATGGCGCAGGACGTGGGGCAAATGTCGCCGGTGTTCTACATGTTCACCGACCGTGAGAAAGCCTACTCCGTGATCCAGGCGATCACCGGCGCGCGGATGCACCCCGCGTTTTTCCGCATCGGCGGCGTGGCGATGGACCTGCCAAACGGCTGGGACAGGCTGGTGCGCGATTTCCTGGACTGGCTGCCCGCCCGGCTGGACGATTACGAAGGCATGGTGCTGCGGTCGGAACTGTTCAAGGTGCGCACCGTTGGCGTCGGGGCCTATGACACCGATACCGCGCTCACATGGGGCACCACCGGGCCGGGGCTGCGCGCCACCGGCTGCGATTGGGATTGGCGCAAGGCCCGGCCCTATTCCGGCTATGATAATTTCGAGTTCGACGTGCCGGTCGGTTCGCGCGGCGACATCTATGACCGCACCGTGGTGCGGGTGGAAGAAATGCGCCAATCGCTGCGCATCATCCGGCAATGCCTTGACAACATGCCCGCCGGGCCGTTCAAGGCCGACCATCCGCTGACCACGCCGCCGATGCGCGACAAGATGCAGCATGACATCGAAACGCTGATCCAGCATTTCCTGTCGGTCAGCCAAGGCACCGTTGTGCCCGCGGGCGAGGCGACGGGGCAGGTCGAAACCCACCGGGGCCTTGCGCAATACGCGCTGATCTCGGACGGCGGCACCCGCAGCTATCGCACCCGCATCCGCACCCCGTCTTTCGCGCATCTGCAAATGATCCCCACCATCGCGCCGGGCATGACCGTGGCCGATCTGGTGGTGCATATCGCCAGCCTTGATTTCGTGATGTCGGACGTGGACAGATGACCCTTCCTGAAGACCTGAAACAGCAAATCCTGCATGCCGTGGCCGAAGATGGCGGCGCCAAGGCAGCCATGCTCGAGGCGCTGCGTCTGGTGCAGCAGGCTGAAGGCTGGGTCAGCGATGCGCGCCTCGCGCAGGTGGCCGACCTGTTGGGCGTCAGCACTGCCGAGCTGGACAGTATCGCCACCTTCTACAGCCTGATCTTCCGCAAACCCGTGGGCCAAACCGTGATCCTGCTGTGTGACGGCGCAAGCTGCTGGATGAACGGCGGCGATGCGCTGCGTCAGGCGCTGATGGACCGTTTGGGGATTGGCTTCGGCCAAACCACCGCCGATGGCCGCTATAGCCTGATCAACTCGGCCTGCGTTGGCGGTTGTGACCGCGCGCCTGCCCTGCTGATCGGGCCAGACCGCCGCCTTGTCGGCCCCTTGTCGCCCGAAGGTGTGGCGCAATTGCTGGAGGGCGAGCTATGAGCGACACCCTTCCCCTGACGGGCCATGCCCGCGCTGACCGCACTCCGCACAGCTTGGCCGAATGGCGCGCAATCGGTGGCTACAGGGCGGTCGAGCGTGCGTTGCAGATGACACCGCTCGAACTGGTCAATCTGGTCGATGCCGCCAACCTGAACGGGCGCGGCGGCGCGGGCTTTCAGGCGGCGAAGAAGTGGCGCTTCATGCCCCCCGTTGGCACCTCGCCCGGGATCGGCAGCAATTACCTGATCGTCAATGGCGACGAGATGGAACCGGGTGCCTTCAAGGACCGCTTCCTGCTGGAGGCGATGCCGCATCAGGTGGTCGAAGGCGCGATCATCGCGGCCTTTGCCACCCATTCGGCCCAAGCCATCATCCTGATCCGCGATGATTACCGCGCCGGGATCACCGCCATCCGCCGCGCCATTGCCGAGGCCGAAGCCGCAAACCTGCTGGGCACCAATATCCTTGGGTCAGGCTTCAACCTGCACATGCGGGTTCACCCCTCAGCCGGTCGCTATATCGTGGGCGAAGAAACCGCGCTGATCTCGGCGCTGGAAGGTGGCCGCGCCATCCCACGTAAACGCCCGCCGTTCCCGGCGCAATCGGGGCTGTGGGGCCGTCCGACCACCGTGAACAACGTCGAGACCATATCCTTGGTGCCGCATATCGTGGCCAATGGCGCGCAATGGTTCCGCGCCCTGTCACGCACCGAAGAGGGTGGGACCAAGCTTTACGGCGTCTCGGGCATGGTCAAGACCCCGCAACTGATCGAGGCCCCGATGGGCAGCACCGCGCGCGAATTGATCGACCGTTGCGGTGGCGTGTCGGGCACCGGGGTCTTGCGTTGTTTCCAACCGGGGGGCGGCGCGACCCCATTTCTGGAACCCGCCGATCTGGATACGCCGATGGACTTTGGCCATATGGCAAAGGCCCATTCGATGCTGGGCACCGGCGCGCTGATCGTGCTGGACACCGGCACCTGCCCGGTTGCCGTAACCGCGCGGCATATTGCGTTTTACGCCCGCGAAAGTTGTGGTTGGTGCACGCCCTGCCGTGAAGGGCTGCCTTGGGCCGCCCGCATCCTGACCGCGCTGGAAGACGGCACCGCCAAGCCCCGCGACATTGAAATCCTGCGCATGACCGCGGCCGAAGCCGGGCCCCGGGGCCGCACCTTCTGCGATCTGATGGGGGGTGCCATGGGGCCCTTGGCCTCGCTTCTGGCCCGCTTCGGCGATCTGGTCGAGGCGCACTTGGACGGCGGATGCCCGATCCGCAGGGGGCAGCTATGACCGCGCGTATTGAACTGAATGGCCGTTGGGTAGACGCGACCGAAGGCCGGGATCTGCTGTCCACCTGTCTGGAAAACGGCGTGGATGTGCCGCATTTCTGCTGGCACGGCGCGCTGGGGTCGGTGGGCGCCTGCCGTTTGTGCGCGGTGCGGGTCTATTCCGGCCCCGATGACACCATGGGCCGGATCGAGATGTCGTGCATGACCCCCGTGCGCGATGGCATGCGGGTCGAGGTCGAAGACGCCGAGGCCGGCCGTTTCCGCGCCCATGTCATCGAATGGCTGATGCTGAACCACCCGCATGATTGCGCGGTCTGCGAAGAGGGCGGCGCCTGCCATCTGCAAGACATGACCGTGGCCACCGGCCACCGCAACCGCCGCAGCGATGCGCCCAAGCGCACCCATGCAAGGCAGGACCTTGGCCCGTTCCTGACCCATGAAATGAACCGCTGCATCGCCTGCTATCGCTGTGTGCGGTTCTACCGCGACTATGCCGGCGGCCATGACTTCAACGTGTTCGGCGCGCATGACCGGGTGTGGTTTGGCCGGGCCGAGGCCGGGGCGCTAGACAGCCCCTTTGCCGGCAATCTGGCCGAGATTTGCCCGACCGGCGTATTTGACGACAAGCCGTGGTCGCAGCACTATGCCCGGCCCTGGGACATGACCGAAACGCCCGCGATCTGCACGCATTGCTCGGTTGGCTGCAACATCACACTGCACGAACGGGCAGGCACCCTGCGCAAGGTGCAAAACCGCTATCACGGCGCAATCAACAGGTTTTTCCTGTGTGACCGGGGCCGTTTCGGCCCGTGGTTTGTCGATGCGCCGGGCCGGATCACCGCCCCGCGACACAACGGCGCGGACGTCACCCCCGACGGCGCGCTTGCCATCGCCCGGCAGGCGGTGGCAAATGGTGCCATCGGCATCGGCTCGCCCCGCGCCTCGCTAGAGGCGAATTTCGCGCTTCGCGAAATGGTTGGCCCCGACCGCTTCTTTGCCGGGATCAGCGACGCCGAGGTGGCGCAGGTGGCGCGGATGCTGGCGATCCTGCAATCCACCCCCGCCTCCATCGCCACGATCAAGGATTTCGAGTCCGCCGATGCAGCCCTGGTGCTGGGCGAGGATCTGACCGCCACCGCGCCCCGCGCCGCTTTGGCGCTGCGGCAGGCGGCGCGCGGGGCGGAAAAGGCGCTGGCGGGGGAAAAGGGCGTGCCCGACTGGCTGGATCAAGCGGTGCGGGTGGCCGGTGAAGGCCGCCGCTCGCCGATCGCCCTCGTCACGCCCTTGCCCGATGCGCTGGACGATGCAGCCTCCCATCCGCTGCGCCGCGCCCCCGATCAGGTGGCAGCCTTCGGCTTTGCCGTAGCCGCCGCCCTGCGGGGTGAAGCCGCCGAGCCAGAGGCCATGGCCGTGGCGGCAGCCTTGGCACAGGCCAGCGCGCCCTTGCTGGTGGCCGGGCTTGGCCTGTCGCGCGCCGAACCCGCCGAGGCGCTGGCCGCCATTGCCGCCGCCCTTGGCGCAAAGGCGCGCATCGCCCTGTTCCCGCCCGAGGCCAACAGCTTCGGCCTTGCGCTGCTGTCGCCCAAAGGCGGGCTTGAGTCCGCGCTTGCCGCCAACCCTGCCCCGCTGATTGTGTTGGAAAATGACCTGTTCCAGCGCGCCGATCCCGCGGCTGTCAACGCGCTCCTGTCCCGCGCGCCGCTGACCATTGCACTCGATTGCCTTGACACCGCCACGACCGCGCGCGCCGGCCTTGTGCTGCCGGTGGCCAGCATGGCCGAGGCGACGGGCACCTATGTCAACCACGAGGGCCGCGCCCAGCGCAGCCTTGCCGCCCGCCGCCCGACCGATTCCGCCCCCGCCGCATGGCGCGTGCTGTCGCAGATCGGCGGATTGTTTGCCAACAATGCCCGGCTGGATGACGTTCTGGCGCGGCTCGCCACCAAAATCGCCACCCTAGCCGGGGCCGCCACCGCCGCCCCCTTGGCCGATGCGATGCCCCCGGTTGCCCGCGCACCCGAAAGCTATTCCGGGCGCACCGCGCATGATCTGGCGGGCCGGGTCGCCGCAGGCACATTGCCGCAGACCGACCCCGATTCCGGCATGGGCTGGTCGATGGAAGGCCGTCGCGGCGCCGATGTGCCGCCCGCGCTGTCCACCGGGCCGCACCGGCCGGGGATGCATTCGGTCAGTGCCGCCTATGCCGCGCAAACCACCATCGGCGGGCCGCTGAAGGGCGGCGATCCGGGGGCGCTGCTGCTGGTCAAGACCGAAACCCCCGGTCAGGCCCTGACCGACCCCAGCCCCAAGGGCGATGGCCTGCGGTGGCTGCCGCTGCACACCCCTTTCAGCGCCTCTGAAACCGACCACGCCAGCCCCCCCCTTGCCGCCCGCGCGCCTGCAACGCAGCTGCTGCTGCACCCTGACGACGCCGCCCGCCTTGGCCTGATGGCGGGAGCGCAAGCGCTGGTCGATGGTCAGCCTTGCGCCGCCCGCGTCACGCTGGACGCGTGCATGCCGCGCGGCTGGGTTGGTCTGACCGCGCCACGCGGCCGCAGCCACCTTGTGACATTGGGGGCCGCACCATGATCGTGCAAACCCTTCTGGTCACACTCTTTTCCATCACCCTGATCGCTGCGCTGCTGACTGCCGCCGGCGTGTTCACGTGGGTAGAGCGCCGGGTCTTGGGGTTCTTTCAGGAACGGCTTGGCCCCAACCGCGTCGGCCCGTTCGGCTTTTTGCAATGGATCGCCGACACGGTGAAACTGATCACCAAGGAAGACGCGCTGCCGCCCGATGCCGATGTGGTGTCCTACCGCCTTGCCCCGGTGCTGGTGGCGGTGCCCATGCTGGCGGGCTTTGGCGTGGTTGCCTTTGGCCCCGGCCTTGCGATTTCCGCGCTCGACATGGGGCTGATGTTCGCCATGGGCATGCTGGCGCTGACGGTTTACGGCATCGTGCTGGGGGCATGGGCGTCGCGCAATCGCTATGCCATGCTGGGCGGCTTGCGCGCGGCGGCTCAGCTTCTGGCCTACGAATCCTTTCTGGGCCTGTCGCTGATGGGGGTGGTGCTGCTGGCGGGCAGCTTTACCATGGGCGACATCGTGCAGGCGCAACAGGACTATTGGTTCATCCTGCTGCAACCCTTGGGTGCGGTGCTGTTCTTCATCGCCGGAATCGGGGCGGCCCACCGCCTGCCGTTCGATTTGCAGGAATCCGAGCAAGACCTCGTCGCAGGCTTCATGACCGAGTATTCCGGCATGAGCTTTGCGCTGTTTTTCCTCGGCGAATATCTGGCGGTGTTGCTGGTGGCATCGCTGTTCACCACTCTGTTCCTTGGCGGCTGGCTGGGGCCCTTCCTGCCCGGCCCGGTCTGGTTTGGCCTCAAGGTCGGTATCATCGCCTTTGTCTTCATCTGGCTGCGCGCCGCCCTGCCCCGGCCCCGCTATGACCAGTTGATCTCGTTTGCCTGGAAAATCGCGCTGCCGCTGGCCCTGCTGAACCTGCTGGCAACCGGCTGGATACTGGCTGTCTGGAGGGCTGCACCATGATCGGCATCCTGAACTCGTTTCTGCGCATCGGGCGGATGCTGGGGGCCAAGACCCAGACCCGGGGCTACCCCGAGGAAAAGCCGGTGCTGCCGCCGCGTTACCGCGCCCGCATCATCCTGACCCGCGATCCTGATGGGCAGGAACGCTGCGTTGCCTGCAACCTGTGCGCCGCCGTCTGCCCGGTCGATTGCATCGACGTCGTCAAGGCCGAAACCGAAGACGGGCATTGGTATCCCGAAACCTTCCGCATCAACTTTGCCCGCTGCATCTTTTGCGGCTTTTGCGAAGAGGCCTGCCCCACCTCGGCCATCCAACTGACGCCCGATTTCGAACTGGCCGATTACGCGCGCGGCTCGCTGGTCTATGACAAGGAACACCTGACCATCGCAGGCGAAGGCAAGCATCCTGGCTATCGCTATTGGGATATCGCGGGCAAGGCCAAGACCGAAGCCGAGGCAGCCCCCGTCGATGTCAGGGATCTGTTGCCATGATCGGTTGGTTTCCCCTGTTCCTTGGCACTCTGGCGCTTGTCTCGGCGGCTCTGGCGGTCACGCGGCCTTCGGTCGTCCACGGGTTGATGTGGCTGGTTGCGGCGCTGTTGTCACTGGCCGCCACCTTCTTTGCGCTTGGCGCGGGGTTTGCCGGGGCGGTGCAGATCCTGATCTATGCCGGGGCAATTCTGGCGGTGTTCGTGTTTGTGGTGATGACCTTCGACGCCTCGCCGCCGGCGCTGGCGCGCGAACGGTTGCGGCTGAAACAGGCCGCGCGGTGGCCGTTGCTGATGGTGCTGGCCCTGGGCCTGCCGCTGGCCTTCGGGCTGTGGGGCGGGGCGGTGGCGACGGGGCTTGCCCCCGGTGGCCGCGTGCCGGTGCAGGCGGTGGGCGGCTTGCTGTTCGGGCCTTGGGCCGTGGCTGTGGAAATCGCCTCCTTCCTGCTGATCGCGGCGCTTTTGGGCGCGCGTCATCTGGTGCGCCGCGATCCGCCCACCGACAGCGAAAGGCCCGCGCCATGACCGACACCTTCCTGATCGGCATGCTGGTGCTGGCAGCAGGGCTGTTCGCCGTCGGCCTGTTTGGCGTGCTGGCCCGCCGCGCGGTGCTGTTCCAGCTTCTGTCGCTTGAGGTGATGCTGTCGGGCCCGTCGCTGGCCTTTGTCGCCGCCGGTGCGCGGCATGGCGATCCGGCGGGTCAGGGCATGTTCGTGCTGGTGCTGATCCTTGCCGCCGCCGAGGTGGCGCTGGGCCTTGCGCTTTATCTGCGCATGGCGCGCACCGCCGATGTCACCGACAGCGACAGCATCCGTGACCTGAGGCACTGACAGATGACGCTTTCCCCCGCCCTCATCCTGCTTCTGGTGCCCAGCTTCGCGCTGGCCGCCTTCATGGTGCTGGGGCTTTACCCCTATACCTTGCGGCGCCGACAGGTGCATATCATCGCGCTGCTGGGCGGGGCCTTGCCGCTGCTGATCATGGCCCCGCTGACCGGGCTGTGTGCCGCGGGCCATTGCCTTGGCGTGGTGCCGATCTTTACCCTGACCGTAGGCCAATCGGTGGTGGCGCTGGCGCTGACACTGGACCCGCTGGGTGCCACCATCGGCCTGACCGTTTCTGCCATCGGGGCGGCGGTGCTGGTCTATTCCATCACCTACATGGCCGCCACGTCACTGGCCGACCTGCGCCGGTTCTTTGCCCTGATGAACCTGTTTCTGGCCGCCATGCTGACCATGGTTCTGGCCGGTGACAGCATCGTCTTCTTCCTGGGGTGGGAGCTGATGGGCCTGTGCAGCTATTTCCTGATTGCCTACAACACCACTTCGGCCGAATCCATTACCGCCGGCCGCAAGGCGTTTATCATGACGCGGGTGGCGGATGCCTACCTTCTGGCCGCGCTGCTGCTGCTGTTCCTGCACGCCAATTCGGTCCGGCTTGACGTGTTGATCCCGGCCAGCGCCACCCTTGATGCCACGATGACCATCGTGATCGCGGCGCTGCTTCTGGGCGGGGCCTTGGGCAAATCGGCGCAGGTACCTTTTCACACCTGGCTGCCCTCGGCCATGGCCGGGCCGACGCCGGTGTCGGCGCTGCTGCACTCGGCCACCATGGTCGCGGCGGGCGCGTTCCTCCTGATGCGCTTTGCGCCGCTGATGCAACTGGCGCCTGCGGTGCAGGTGGCGGCGGCGGTGCTGGGGGTGGCGACCGCGGCCTATGGCGCGATGTCGGCGCTGTTCCAGCAGGATGTGAAACGCCTGCTGGCCTATTCGTCGATCAGTCAGATCGGGTTCATGATGCTGTCGCTGGGGGTGGGCGCCCCCGAGGCGGCGGCCGCGCACTTCGTGATGCACGCGATCTTCAAGTCGCTGCTGTTTCTGGCGGCAGGCGACATCACCCATGGTTGCGTCGAAGGCACCGACCTGTCCTCGATGCGCGGGGCCTGGACGCGCAAACCCGTCAGCTATGTGGCCTTTGTCGCGGGCGGCGCCTCGCTGGCGGGCCTGCCGATGATCACCGCAGGCTGGTGGTCGAAAGAAGCGATCCTCAGCGCGGTTCAGGGCTTTGGTGCCGTCGGTCAGGTGTTGTGGCTGGGCGCGGTGCTGACGGCGCTGTTGACCGGGGCCTATGCGTCGCGCGCCATCATGATCGGGCTGATGCCGATGCGCGACAGCGATATGCCACACGCAGGCAACGTCCATCGGCACGAAGCCCCGCGCACCGGCACCATCTGGACCAACCTGCCGCTGATGCTGCTGGCCACCGGGGCGATTGTGGCCGGGGTGCTGGTCACGCCGATCATGCATTTTCTGGGGGCCGAAGAACCGCATGCCTCGGCGTTTTCGGTCTATGTTGCCGCCGCCGCACCCCTGCTGGGTGTGGGTCTTGCGCTGGCGCTGGTGTTTGTGCCGCGCCTGTCCGAAGGACTGCGCAACGTCCGCGCCATCAGCCGCAAGGCCCGCAAGATGCCGCGCCGCGGCGAGGGCGGGCCGCAAAGCCGCTTTGTCCGGCTGGCACTCTGGCTCAACTGGGGCATGCGATTTGATGGCCTGTATCAGGTGATGTTCGTGCGCCCCTTTGTGAAAGGCGTGCGCTGGCTGAACGGATACGGCAGCGCCCCCGCCGACCCGGTGGGAACATGGCCGATGCTGGCGCTGGTCTGGCTGCAACAGAAAATTACCGCCCCCCTCGCTCCGGACTGGTTTGACAAGCTCTGGATGTGGGGGGCGGCGGGCGTCGTCCGGCTGTGGGCGCTGGTGCGCAGGGTGCAAACAGGCCGTGTCCGCGACTATGGCTTTGCCATGGCCGGCGGCATTGCCGGACTTTTACTGCTGGTTTGGGGAACACCATGACACTTGGCGCAATCATCCTTTTGCCATTCTTCGGCGGCCTTGTGGCGCTGTTTGCCAACCTGATCTGGCCGCGAACCGACCGTTGGGTGGCGCTTGCCTCGCTGGTGCTGGGCATGGCGGCGCTGATCTTCGTCACCGCCCAGGGCGTGCTGACCGGCAGCAGCGCCGCGGGCATTGAAGGCGAGGCCGGCCGTTGGCTGGCCCTGCACCGGTCGGACTGGGCCCCGGCGCTTGGCGTGCAGATCCTGCTGGCGATGGATGGCCTGTCGGGCGTCTTGCTGTTCCTGTCGCTGGGCCTTGGCATCCTGACCGTGATCCTGTCGTGGAACGAGACCGAGAAATCCGCGCTCTTGATGGCCGCCCTGTGCTGGACCGTGGCCACCTCGAACGGCGTGTTTCTGGCCTTTGACCTGCTGGTCTTCGCCTTCTTCTGGGAGCTGATGATGGTCCCCGCCTTCCTGATGATCGCGATCTGGGGCCATGGCACGCGAGAGGCGACCGCGATCAAGTTCCTGATCTTCAACACCATCGCGGGCTTGGGCCTGCTGGCCGCCGTGTTCTATCTGGGCTCTACCAGCGAAGGCCCCGTCACCTTTGACGCCTTCGTGATCGCCGCACGCGACATTGACCCCACGGTGCAGGTCTGGGTGCTGGCGGGCTTTGCGCTGGCCTTCATGGTCAAGCTGCCAGTGCCGCCGTTCCACGCCTGGCTGCCCGATGCCCATACCCAGGCCCCCACAGTGGGGTCGATCCTGCTGGCCGGTCTGCTGCTCAAGACCGGGGCTTATGGCCTGTTCCGCTTTCCCGCCATGCTGTTCCCCGATGGCTTTGCGGTGCTGGCCCCCTATGGCCTGATCCTGGGCGCGTTCGGCACCATCTATGGCGCGCTGGTCGCCTGCGGCCAGACCGATGCCAAGCGGTTGGTCGCCTATACCTCGGTCGCGCACATGAGCGTGGTTCTGATGGGCATTTGCGGCGGCGTGCACTTTTCGATGATGGGGGCGGGTATCGTGATGGTGGCGCATGCCTTTTCCGCCTCGGCGCTGTTCTTGCTGATCGGCGCGATCTATGACCGCGTCGGCACCCGCGACATCCGCCAGTTGGGCGGCCTGCAACGCAACGCGCCGCGCTTTGCCGCCACCTTTGCGCTGTTCTTTTCCGCCACCCTTGCCATGCCCGGCACCGCCAACTTTCTGGGTGAGGCGCTGGTGATCACCGGCATGTTCCAGGTCAACTGGGTCTATGCCTCGATCACCCTGATCTCTCTGGTGATCTCGGTGGTCTATGCCACACGCTTGTTCCAGCGCGTGGTCTTTGGCGCATCGCGCAAGGCCGAAGTCAAGCAAGACCTGACCTGGCGCGAGCTTGGCCCGATCCTCGTGCTGGGCACCGGCACGCTGTTTTTCGGCCTGTTGCCGCAGGGCCTGATGGTGGCGCTTGATCCGGCGGTGAACGCGGCGGTGGGTGCCATTCAGGCGGTGACGAAATGACACCCGCCGACCTGACCGCCGCCGACCTGACCGCATTGGCCCCGCTGATCGTCCTTGGTGTGGCGATCGTGGTGTCGATGTTGCTGGCCCCCAAGGCCGATGCCGCTCTGGTGCGCTATGTGGCCGCGCTGGGGCCCTTTGCAGCGATGGGCATCGCGGTGATGCGGCTGGGCACCCCGTCGCTGCCAATGCCCGCGCTGTTGGTGGATGACGGGTTTGCCCGCCTGGGCGTGGCGCTGGTGGCGGCCACCGGGCTGGCCTGCCTGATCTTTCTGCGCCCCGCCCTGCCGGCCCGCGAAGGCCCGCCCCTGATGGTGCTGGCCACCTTGGGCGGCGCGGTGCTGGCGATGGCAAACCACGCGGCCACGGTGTTTCTGGGGCTAGAGATCATCACCCTGTCGCTCTTGGCGCTGACCGTGCTGCCGCGCAGCAACGCATCGCTGGAAGCGGCCTACAAACTGCTGATCCTTGGCGCCATCGGTGCTGCGGCCCTGCTCTTGGGTTTTGCACTGGCTTATGCCGAAACCGGCGATCTGTCGCTGCGCGCATGGTCTGGGTCTGGCATGCTGGTGCGGCTGGGCGCGGCCTTGTTGCTGGCGGGGATCGCGTTCAAATTCTCGCTGGTGCCGTTCCACATGTGGACGCCCGACCTGTTTTCAGGCGCGCCGCCTGCGGTTGCTGCCTTTGCCGGCGTTGCCTCCAAGGTGGCGGTGGCGGTGGTGCTGATCCGGCTGGCCGCCGCCCCCATGCCCGAACCGGTGTGGAGCACGGGCCTTGCCGCCATCGGCGTGGCGTCCATCCTGCTGGGCAATATTCAGGCCTTGCGCCAACCGTCGCTGGTGCGGATGCTGGGCTATTCGGCGGTGGCGCATTCGGGCTATGTCGCGGTCATTCTGGCCAGTGGTGCGCCCTTGGGGGCCGAGGCCGCGCTGTTTTACCTTGCATCCTATGCCCCCGGCCTGATTGCTGCGTTCTGCGTCGCCGCAGGCATGGGCGGCGCCCCGATGCTGGACGATCTGCGCGGCCTGATCTGGCGCAGCCCGATTGCCGGGGCGGCGCTTGCCCTGGCCCTGCTGTCCTTGGCCGGGCTTCCGGCATCGGTCGGTTTCCTGGGCAAATTCTACCTGTTCACCGCGCTGATCGAGGCCGAGGCCTGGGCCCTGCTGGCGGCGGCGGCGGTGGGTTCGGCGCTTGGGCTTTATTTCTACATGGTCTTCATGGTCACGCTGTTCCGCCGCGATGATACCCCGCGCCCCACCCCGCAGTTCCAGACCGCCGATACCATCTTGCTGCTAACCGCCTCGGGCATGATCGCAGCCCTTGGCGTCAATCCCAACCCGCTGGTCAACCTGGTGCGTCTGGCGCTGCCATAGGCGCTTTGCAGCCCACCCCCGTGCGAGCCGCACCCTTGCGAAGCATACGCAGCGCAGGCTATCACTGGGCGCAACTCCAGCCACGAGGCAGACCATGACCCCCCCGAAACCCGTCGTTTTGTGCATCCTTGACGGCTGGGGCATTGGCCCGGTGCGGGAATGGGACGCCACCGCCTTGGCCCACACCCCCAATTTCGATGCGCTGATGGCCACCTGCCCGCATGCCACCCTGACCACCTTCGGCCCCGATGTCGGCCTGCCCACCGGGCAGATGGGCAACTCGGAGGTCGGGCATACCAACATCGGCGCAGGTCGGGTGGTGGCGATGGACCTTGGCGCCATTGATCTGGCGGTCGAGGATGGCAGCTTTGCCACCAACCCGGCCCTTCTGGCCTTTGCCGATGCGGTCAAGGCCAAGGGCGGCACCGCGCATCTGATGGGGGTTGTGTCCGATGGCGGGGTGCATGGCCATATCAGCCATGTGATTGCCGCCTGCCGCGCCCTGACCGACCTTGGCCTGCCGGTGGCGCTGCACGCCATCACCGATGGCCGCGACGTGCCCCCCTCCTC
>JAFGXY010000022.1 GCA_016936395.1 Paracoccaceae bacterium
GACGGCGCTGTTCAACTGGCTGTTCGCCCGGGGTCGGGGGGGCAAGTTCCTGTTGCGCATCGAAGATACCGACCGCGAACGCTCTACCCCCGAGGCGACGGCGGCCATCTTGCAAGGCCTGCGCTGGCTGGGGCTGGACTGGGATGGCGAGGCGATCAGCCAGTTCGAGCGCCGCGAACGCCACGCCGAGGTGGCGCATCAGATGCTGGAGCGTGGCGCGGCCTACAAGTGCTTCAGCACGCAAGAGGAAATCGCAGCCTTTCGGGAAACGGCGAACACCAGCTATGCCGTGTTCCGCAGTCCGTGGCGCGATGCCGACCCGGCAACCCACCCCAACGCGCCCTATGTGATCCGCATGAAGGCGCCAAGCACCGGGCAGACCGTGATCCGTGATCAGGTGCAGGGCGATGTGACGATCCAGAACGACACCCTGGACGACATGATCGTGCTGCGATCGGATGGCACGCCGACCTATATGCTGGCGGTGGTGGTCGATGATCACGACATGGGGGTGACGCATGTCATTCGCGGCGATGACCATCTGAACAACGCCGCCCGTCAGACGATGGTCTATCAGGCGATGGATTGGGCCATTCCGGTCTGGGCGCATATCCCGCTGATCCATGGGCCGGATGGCAAGAAGCTGTCCAAACGCCATGGCGCCACTGCGGTGGGGGACTATCAGGCGCAGGGCTATCCGGCAGCCGGGATGCGCAACTATCTGACGCGGCTGGGCTGGGCGCATGGCGATGATGAGTTGTTCACCAGCGAACAGGCCATGGCGATGTTCGGGCTGGAGGGAATCGGCCGCAGCCCGGCACGGCTGGATTTCAAGAAGCTGGAATCAACCTGCGGCTGGCACATTGCGCGCACGCCCGATGCTGCGCTGCTGCATGAAATTGAGGCGTATCTTGCCGCCGCTGGGCAGCCGCAGTTGACCGACCCTCAGCGCGACCTGCTGTTGCGGGCAATTTATTGCGTCAAGGATCGCGCGAAGACATTCCCGGAACTTCTTGATAAGGCTCATTTTGCTCTGACCTCGCGGCCAATTGTGGCCGAGGCTTCGGCAGCCGCGGCCCTTGATACCGTATCCCGTGGTATACTGAAAGAATTGACGCCGCGACTGCCAAATGTTAGCTGGACGAAAGCGGCGTTGGAAAGCATCCTGACCGAAGTAGCTGTGGCCCACGGGATCGGTTTTGGAAAACTTGCCGCACCTTTGCGCGCAGCCCTTGCCGGCCGCAGTGCCACGCCAAGTGTGTATGACATGATGCTGGTCATCGGTCAGGAAGAAACGATTGCGCGGTTGAAGGACGCGGCTGGCTGACCAGGGTTTTCTGCCCCGCATGCAAGCCAAACTGCCCGGATGACCGGGCAGAGCAAACACGAGGGATGTAAGAGACAATGGACACCAAAACGAAAGCGACCTTGACCCTTGACGGCAAGTCCTATGACCTGCCGGTGCACGCGCCAACGCTTGGCCCCAATGTTCTGGATATCCGGAAACTCTACGCCGATGCCGGGGTGTTCACCTATGATCCCGGCTTCACCTCGACCGCGTCTTGCGAAAGCACGATCACCTTCATTGATGGCGACAAGGGCGAGTTGCTGCATCGCGGCTATTCGATCGACGAGCTGGCCGAACATTCGCACTTTCTTGAGGTCTGCTATCTGCTGCTTTACGGTGAGCTGCCCACCGCAGCCCAGCTGAGCGACTTTGAGGGTCGGGTCACGCGCCACACCATGGTGCATGAACAGATGCACTATTTCTTCCGGGGCTTTCGCCGTGACAGCCACCCGATGGCCACCCTTGTGGGCGTGGTCGGCGCCATGTCGGCGTTCTATCACGACAGTCTGGACATCAACGATCCGTGGCAGCGCGAGGTGGCAGCGATCCGGATGATCGCCAAGCTGCCGACGATTGCGGCGATGGCGTTCAAATACTCGGCCGGCCAGCCTTTCGTCTATCCCAAGAACAGCCTCGATTACGCGGGCAACTTCCTGCACATGTGCTTTGCCATTCCGGCCGAAGACTATGTGGTGAACCCGATCCTGTCCAAGGCGCTGGACCGGATCATGATGCTGCACGCCGACCATGAACAGAACGCGTCCACCAGCACGGTGCGTCTGGCGGGGTCTTCGGGGGCCAACCCGTTTGCCTGCATCGCGGCGGGCATCGCCTGCCTGTGGGGGCCGGCGCATGGCGGCGCCAATCAGGCCTGTCTGGAAATGCTGCGCGAAATCGGCACCGTCGACCGCATTCCCGAATTCATCGCCCGCGCCAAGAACAAGGACGACCCGTTCCGCCTGATGGGCTTTGGTCACCGGGTCTACAAGAATTTTGACCCGCGCGCCAAGGTGATGAAGGAATCGGCGGATGAGGTTCTGGGCCTGCTTGGCATCGAGAACAACCCGACCCTGCAAGTCGCCAAAGAGATGGAGCGGATCGCGTTGGAGGACGATTATTTCGTCTCGAAGAAGCTGTATCCCAATGTCGATTTCTACTCGGGCATCATTCTGGATGCGATGGGCTTCCCGACCTCGATGTTCACGCCGATCTTTGCGCTGTCGCGCACCGTGGGCTGGATCTCGCAGTGGAAAGAAATGATTGCCGACAAGGACCAGAAGATCGGTCGCCCGCGTCAGCTGTATGTTGGGGAAAAGCACCGCAAATATGTGGATGTGCGCCATCGCTGACGCCCGGCGGGGTTAGCGCCCCGCGAAGACGGACTGTAAAATGACACGCGCCCCCGGCTGGACAAGACCAGCCGGGGGCGCTTTGCCTTGCAGGGTTTGCTTACACGCGCAACGACAGGACCGTGGCCAGACCCAGCTCGCCAAAGCCGTTGAAACGCGAGTTGGTGACGACCGAATAGGCCCCCATGCCATGCACGATCACGAAATCGCCCTCGGCAACATCGGCGGGCAGCGCAATGTCCCCCGGCAGACGATCCACCGAGTCGCAGGTGGGGCCAAAGACGATGCGCGGATGCGCCTCGCCCACGCGGCGGTCGCCGTTGGGGGCCAGCACGTCCATGCGGTCGATCACGCCGATCAGCGGCAACTCGTTCAACGACCCGTAGACCCCATCATTCAGGAAGACATGGGTATCATCGCGCAGCGCCTTGACCCGGGCGGCCAGCGTGAAGGCATCGCCGCACAGCGCGCGGCCCGGTTCACACACCAAGAGCGGGCGGTCGGCCCCGAAAGCCTCGGTTGCGACACGGTCGATCAGCGCAAAGGTTTCTTCCAGTTGCGGTGCCACACCGTGCAGGCGATGGTTCGGAAAGCCACCACCGACGTTCAGCCGGGCGATGGTGACACCGGCCTTGCGGGCAATTTCGGCCGCTTCGCGGATGTAGGACTCCCAGGCATGCGGGTCGGTGCATTGCGTGCCGGGGTGGAAGGTCAACGACGGAATGAACCCGGCCTCGGCCACGGTCTTCAGCAATTCTACCGCCACATCCTCGGTCGCGCCGAACTTGGCACCAAAGTTATAGGCGGCCCCGGCGACCGGCAGCTTGAAGCGGACCGAGATCTCGGTGCCCTCGGCCGGAACCAACTCGATCAGCTTGGCCAGTTCCGATTTGGAATCGACGCTGTAGGATTTGACCCCACGCGCGACCGCATGGGCAATTTCGTGCCGCGCGCGCACCGGGTTGTTGTAATGGATGGCGGCATCGGGGGCCAGACGGCGGATCAGATCAATCTCAAACGCCGACGCGCAATCATAGCCGCGCACACCGGCAGCGGCGAGGTTGTCGATCACCTCTTCGGTCGGATTCGATTTGACCGCATAGGTCACCATGCCGGGAAAGCCGTCGATGAAACGGCGGGCGGCGGCTTGCACCACAGTGGGCGCAAAGAACAGTACCGGATTTTCCGGTTGCTGCACGCGCAGATATTCGGTCGGATTGGTCCAGATCGTTTTCGAGAGTCCCATCGGCGTTTCCCTTCCTGCCAACAAGACGCATAGCCCGTAGCCGTTGCATGAACGGGGCCGGGCACCAGCGTGGTTACTTAAAACCAGGCCAGGTGCGTATGAACCGCCCTTTTCCTGCAAACGAGACTAGGGGATATGAGGCACAATCGCACCGAACAAAACTATATAAATGGAGTCAAAGATCGTTATAATCACCAAAACATCGGTCAAAATGCATGGATGATCTGGATCGCAACATCATTGCCCTTCTGCGCGCCGATGCGCGCCTATCGTTGGCGGTGCTGGCGCGACGACTAAAGGTTGCGCGGTCCACCATTCAGGCCCGGCTGGAGCGGCTGGAAGTGACCGGAACCATCGCCGGCTATACCGTGCGGCTGGGCGAAGGGGCCGATCCGAACCGCCTGCGCGCCACCGTTATGCTGACCATCGAGCCGCGCGCCCAGGCCGCCGTGCTGACCCGGCTGAAGTCGATTGCCGAGATCGAGCGGGTTTACACCACCAGCGGCCGGGTGGACCTGTTGTTGCAGATCGGTTGCCCGAACACCCAGGTGCTGGATCAGGTGCTGGACCAGATCGGCGCGATGGCGGGGGTGCGATCCTCCGAAAGCCTGATCCACCTCAGCACCAAGATCGACCGCGCGGTCTAGCGACACATCTGCCGCTTCCCCTTGTCGCCTTGCCGCGCTAAAACCCGCGCGATCACAAGGAACATGCCGATGCCGATGGAAAAGACCTTCTCTCCCGCCGAGGCCGAGGCCCGGATCTCGCAACTCTGGCTGGATGCCAAGGCGTTTGCCGCCGGGGCCAATGCCAAGCCGGGGCGTCCTGCCTTTTCCGTGATGATCCCGCCGCCGAATGTCACCGGCAGCCTGCACATGGGCCACGCCTTCAACAACACGCTGCAGGACATTCTGACCCGCTGGCACCGGATGAAGGGTGACGATACGCTGTGGCAACCCGGCACCGACCACGCCGGGATCGCGACCCAGATGGTGACTGAACGCGAGATGGCCCGAAACGGCGAGCCTTCGCGCCGCGACATGGGGCGCGAGGCGTTTCTGGCCCGCGTCTGGCAGCAAAAGCAAGCCTCACGCGGCACCATCATCGGCCAGTTGCAGCGGCTGGGGGCAAGCTGTGATTGGGACCGCGAGGCCTTTACCATGTCCGGCGCGCCGGGTGCGCCTGCGGGCGAAGACGGCAACTTCCACGACGCCGTGATCAAGGTGTTCGTGGACATGTATGCCAAGGGCCTGATCTATCGCGGCAAGCGCCTTGTGAACTGGGACCCGCATTTTGAAACCGCGATTTCGGACCTTGAGGTCGAGAATATCGAGGTCGCGGGCCATATGTGGCACTTCAAATACCGTCTGGCAGGCGGCGAAACCTATGAATACGTTGAGAAAGACGCCGAAGGCAATGTGACCCTGCGCGAAACCCGCGATTATATTTCCATCGCCACCACCCGGCCGGAAACCATGCTGGGCGATGGCGCGGTGGCGGTGCACCCGTCCGACGAACGCTATGCGCCCATCGTCGGCAAGATGGTCCACCTGCCGCTGTGCGACCGCCTGATCCCGATCATCACCGACGAATACCCTGATCCCTCCTTCGGCTCGGGTGCCGTGAAGATCACCGGCGCGCATGATTTCAACGACTACGCCGTGGCCAAACGCGCAAACCTGCCCTGCTATCGCCTGATGGACACGCGGGGCGCGATGCGCGCCGATGGGGCACCCTATGCCGAGGCCGTCGCCCGCGCGCGCGAGATTGCGGCAGGGTCGCCGACGACCGAGGCGGAAGTGGACAGCCTGAACCTTGTGCCCGAAAAATACCGCGGGCTGGACCGGCTCATAGCGCGCAAACAGGTGGTCGCCGATATCACCGCCATCGGTCTGGCTGTGACCACGCTGGTCAAGGAAATCGACCCCGAAACCGGGTCTGAGCACCTGCGGCGCGAGCCGGTGGTCGAGGCAAAAAAGATCATGCAGCCCTTCGGCGACCGCTCGAAAGTGGTGATCGAGCCGATGCTGACCGATCAGTGGTTTGTCGATACCGCTAGAATCGTGGAACCAGCACTGGAGGCGGTGCGGACGGGCAAGACCCGGATCATCCCGGAGTCGGGCGAGAAGACCTATTACCATTGGCTGGAAAACATCGAACCCTGGTGCATCAGCCGCCAGTTGTGGTGGGGGCACCAGATTCCGGTTTGGTATGGGCAGGGAGTCGGTCGTGCCGACGAGACAGGTTCGTTGCAAGTCCAGCTTTTGAGTGATGAATTGCGCGCGGACGAAGTTGGGAGCCCGGGCCGAGTATATCTCGAGCATCCTATTTGTGCCACTTCCGAGGCATTGGCGAAACAGGGGTTTGCCAAGCTAAATCGTTGCCAACCGGAGGACATAACCGTCGTCAGTCGCGAAGAATACAGAAGCTACGTCGAATTTAAGAGTGAACTTTATGGCTACTACTTCTACGCCGGGTCAGACGGAAAGGTTTTGATACGAGACGGACTGTCGCTTGAGGAAGTTAACGCGAAACTCGATGCAAGATTCCCGAAAAAGAAGGGCATTTGGATCTACCGCGACCCGGATGTGCTTGACACCTGGTTTTCTTCCGGCCTCTGGCCGATCGGCACGCTTGGCTGGCCCGACCAAACCCCGGAACTGAGCAAATACTTCCCCACAAGCGTCCTGATCACCGGGCAGGATATCCTGTTCTTCTGGGTCGCCCGGATGATGATGATGCAGCTTGCGGTGGTGAACGATATCCCCTTCCACACCGTCTATCTGCATGGCCTTGTGCGCGACGCCAAGGGCAAGAAGATGTCGAAAAGCTTGGGCAACGTCATTGATCCCTTGGAGATCATCGACGAATACGGCGCCGACGCGTTGCGCTTTGCCAATGCCGCGATGGCCAGCCTTGGCGGCGTGCTGAAGCTGGATACCCAACGCATCGCCGGCTATCGCAACTTTGGCACCAAGCTGTGGAACGCCTGCCGCTTTGCCGAGATGAACGATGTGTGGGAGGGGCACAGCACCCAATCTGCAGCGCCGGAAGCCCAGGCCACGGTGAACAAATGGATCATCGGCGAAACCGCCAAAGCCGCCGCCGAAGTGACGGAAGCCTTGGAAAATTATCGCTTCGACCAGGCTGCCGACGCGCTGTACAAATTCGTCTGGGGCAAGGTGTGCGACTGGTATGTTGAATTCGCCAAACCGCTGTTTGATGGCGATCAGGCGGAGGAGACACGGGCGACGATGGCATGGGTGCTGGATCAATCCATGATCCTGCTGCACCCGATGATGCCCTTCATCACCGAGGAGCTTTGGGCCACCACCGGCGCCCGCTCCAAGCTGCTGGTCCATACCGACTGGCCAGACCTGCCCGCCAGCCTGATCGACGCGGCCGCAATGGCCGAAATGACCTGGGTCACCAGCCTGATCGACGACATCCGCTCGGCCCGCGCGCAGGTGCATGTGCCAGCCGGGCTGAAACTCGCTCTGGTTGCCACGGCCATGGAGGACGCGGCACGCGCCGCCTGGGCCAACAACGAGGTGCTGATCAAGCGCATCGCCCGCATCGAAAGCCTGACGATGGCCGACCACGCCCCCAAAGGCGCGATCACCGTCGCCGCCGAAGGCGC
>JAFGXY010000023.1 GCA_016936395.1 Paracoccaceae bacterium
ACGCATGAGATCTTGGGGTCCGAGCTTGCCCGTGATGTCGCTTTGGCGCAGCGGGGGGCAAAATGACCCGGCTGTCCGGCGGTGTGATTGATCGGTCCCGAACGCTGAGCTTCACCTTCAACGGGCGCAGCTATCAGGGCCATCCGGGCGACACGCTGGCCTCGGCCTTGCTGGCCAACGATGTGCGGCTGGTCGGGCGCAGCTTCAAATACCACCGTCCGCGCGGGGTGTTCAGTGCAGGCTCCGAGGAACCCAATGCGCTGGTCACTTTGGGCAATGGCGCGCGGGCCGAGCCAAACACCCGCGCCACCGTGACCGAACTGTTTGACGGGCTAAAGGCGCGCAGCCAGAACCACATCGGCCCCTTGGCCTTTGACCTGATGGCGGTCAACGACCTTCTGTCGCCCGTCCTGTCGGCGGGGTTCTACTACAAGACCTTCATGTGGCCGCAGGCGTTCTGGGAAAAGCTCTATGAGCCCTTGATCCGCCGCGCCGCGGGGCTGGGCAGCCTGTCGATGCAGGCCGATCCCGATGCCTATGACAAGGGCTTTCTGCACTGCGACCTGCTGGTGATTGGCGCGGGCCCCGCCGGCCTTGCGGCAGCGCTGACCGCCGCGCGGGCGGGGGCGCGGGTCATTCTGGCGGATGAGGATTTTCGCCTTGGCGGCCGCCTGCTGGCCGAGAGCCACCTTCTGAACGATGCCCCGGCGACCGACTGGATCGCGGGTGTCGAGGCCGAGCTTGCCAGCCTGCCCACCCTGCGGCTGATGCGGCGCACCACCGTCTGGGGGGCGTTTGATCACGGGGTTTATGGCGCTGTCGAACGCGTGGCAGACCATTTGCCCACACCGGGGCAAGGGGTTCGGCAAACCCTTTGGCGGATCACCGCCAAGCGGGTGATCCTTGCGGCAGGCGCGACCGAGCGGCATATCCCCTTTGCCAACAACGACCGCCCCGGTATCTTGCTGGCGGGCGCCTTGCGCGCCTATGCCAACCGCTGGGCCGCCTGCCCTGCGCAACGGGTGGCGGTTTTCACCAACAATGATGACGGCCACCGCACCGCGCTGGACCTGATCGCCAAGGGGGTTCAGGTGGCCGCTGTGGTTGACACCCGTGCCGATGCAACGGCGCACGGCCCCTATCGCACCTATCGTGCCGCGCAGGTGACCAACACCTGGGGTCGGCGCGGCCTGACCGCGATGCGCGTGGCGCATGCCGAGGGCAGCGACTGGATCACCTGCGATGCGCTGGGGGTGTCGGGGGGCTGGAACCCGAACGTCCATCTGGCATCGCACCAGCGCGGGCGGCCAGTCTGGAATGATGCCGCGCAAGCCTTCCTGCCGGGCACCTGCCCGCCGGGCATGACGGTGGCCGGGGCGGCGGCGGGGCAGGGCACAACCCATGCTGCATTGCAGTCGGGGGCTTTGGCCGCGCAGGCCGCGTTGGCCGAACTGGGGGTGCAGGCTGCCTTGCCCGACCTGCCGCGCGCCGAGGATGCACCGCTGAACCTGCGCGCTTTGTGGCACGTTCCGGGCAAGCGCCGGGCTTGGGTGGATTTCCAGAACGATGTGACAGTCAAGGACATTACCCTGGCGCACCTCGAAAACATGCGTCCGGTGGAACACCTGAAACGCTGGACAACGCTGGGCATGGCCACCGATCAGGGCAAGACCGCCAATGTCACCGCGATCGGGGTGATGGCGGAGCTGACCGGGCAAGGCATCGCCGCGACCGGCACCACGGTCTACCGCCCGCCCTATACGCCGGTGCCCTTGTCGGTGTTGGGCGGCGGCGATACCGGCGCACATTTCCGCCCGCGCCGCCTGACCCCGACCCATGCTTGGGCGCAGGCCCAGGGTGCGGTGTTTGTAGAGGTCGGGCCATGGATGCGCGCACAATACTTCCCGCGTCCGGGGGAAACCCATTGGCGGCAATCGGTGGACCGCGAAGTGCTTGCCACCCGTGCCGGCGTCGGCCTTTGCGACGTGACAACGCTGGGCAAGGTTGATGTGCAGGGCGCCGATGCCGGGGCGTTTCTGGACCGGCTCTATTGCAATCCGATGGCCAGCCTCAAGGTCGGCATGGTCCGCTATGGGTTGATGCTGCGCGAAGATGGCCACGTCTTCGACGATGGCACCTGTGCCCGGCTGGCCGACGATCACTATGTCGTCACCACCACCACGGCGCAGGCCGGGGCCGTTTATCGCCACATGGAGTTTGCGCGGCAATGCCTGTGGCCGGAACTGGACGTGCATCTGATTTCCACCACCGACGCTTGGGCGCAGATTTCGGTGGCGGGGCCAAATGCGCGGGCGTTGCTTGGCCGGGTGGCAGACGGGTTTGATCTGTCGAATGACGCCTTTCCCTTCATGGCCTGCGCCAGCCTGACGGTGTGCGGCGGGCTGCGGGCGCGGCTGTTCCGCATCTCGTTTTCCGGCGAGTTGGCCTATGAACTGGCGGTGCCTGCCCGCTATGGCGCGGCGCTGATGGCGCGTCTGATGGACGTGGGTGCCGATCTGGGGGCGACGCCTTACGGCACCGAAGCGCTGGGTGTGCTGCGCATCGAGAAGGGCCATGCGGCGGGCAATGAATTGAACGGCCAGACCACAGCGCAGATGCTGGGGCTGGGGCGGATGGTCTCGGCCAAGAAAGACGCCATCGGCACCGTGATGACCCGGCGCGAAGGGTTGGTCGCGGAGCCTCGTGTGCTGGTGGGCTTGCAGCCGGTGAAGACGGACGATCCGGTGGTGGCGGGATCGCACCTGTTTGCCGAAGGGGCGGCGCAGGGAACCGACACCGATCAGGGCTGGGTCACCTCGGCCTGCTTCTCGCCGCATGTGGGGTCAGCCATCGGGTTGGGCTTTCTGGCGGATGGGGCGGCGCGGATGGGTCAAGTGATCATCGCCGCCAACCCGTTGCAGCGCCAAGCCGTGCGACTGCGGGTGGTGTCGCCGCATTTCATCGACCCGGACGGAGGGCGCTTGCGTGACTGATCTGACCCCGACCACCGCCCTTGGCGCCACGCAGCCGCAACAGGCGCGCTTTGGCGCGCTGCATCTGGCCGAGGATGACAGCGTGGGCCTTGCGTCCTTCAGCCTGCGCCGGGGGCAAGCCGCGCCACAGGCCGTGGCTTTGCCCGGCCCCGGTGGCTTTGCCGAAACGAAAGGCATCGGCGCGCTTTGGAGCGGTCCCGACCAGTGGATGATCCTTGGCGCGGGCCGGGCCACGGACGATTTCGCGGCGGAAGTTGCCGCCCTGCTGCCCGGTGGCGTTGTCACCGACCAGACCGACGCCTGGGCGGTGTTCCAGATCACCTCGGACGCTGGCCCCGCCGCCATCGAGGCGCTGCTGTCCAAACTGGTCAACATCGACCTTGCCGGTTTCGGGCCGGGCCGGGCCACCCGCACCGGGCTGGAGCATATGTCGGTCTTTGTCCTGCGCCGGTCGGAAAGCCAGATCGCGGTTCTGGGCATGCGGTCTGCTGCTGCATCCTTGTGGCACGCGCTGACCACGGCTGCGGCACGGCTGGACCACGCCCGCGGCACGGCCTGACTGGTCGCTTGTGCCGCCCGCGCGGCAGGCGTGATAACACGCCCCCTTTTCGCCCGCGATCCGCGGCTTATGTCAGGCGGGAAGGGATACCCGATGCTTTTGCGCCTGCACGACGTGACCAAGACCTATCCGGGAACCGAGGCCGCCGTGCTGCGCGGGGTGTCGTTTGCGCTGGATGCGGGCGAAATGCTGGCGCTGACCGGCGAATCCGGGTCGGGCAAAAGCACATTGCTGCACCTGATCGGTGGCCTTGACAGCGCAGATCAGGGCGTGGTCGCGATTGACGGCACCGATCTGACGCCGCTGGATGATGCCGGTCGCGCCGCACTGCGGCGGGGCACGGTGGGGGTGATATTTCAGCAGTTCAACCTGATCCCGTCGCTGACCGTGGCCGCCAACATCGCGTTTCAGGCGCGGCTGGCCGGACGGCATGACTCGGACCTTGCAGGGGAATTGGCGGATCGTCTGGGCCTGACCCCACATCTGCACAAATACCCCGAGCAGTTGTCGGGCGGCCAGCAGCAGCGCGTCGCCATTGCCCGCACGCTGGCCCCGCAGCCACGGCTGGTGCTGGCGGATGAACCCACCGGCAATCTGGACGAGGCGACGGCTGACACGGTGTTTGACCTGATGTGTGCGCTGGTGGCGGAAACCGGCGCGGGGCTGGTGCTGGTGACGCATTCCGAACGGCTGGCCGCGCGGATGCCCCGGCGCTTGCACCTGCGGGCCGGGGCCTTGGCATGACCCGCGCCATCCTGTCGGCGCTGGCGTCGCACTGGCGGCGCAACCCGTTGCAATTGTTCACCTTGCTGGCCGGTCTGGCGCTGGGCACCGCGCTGTGGTCGGGCGTGCAGGCGATCAATGCCGAGGCGCGCGCCAGTTATGATGCGGCCGCCGCAACACTGGGCGAAGGCAGCTATGCCCAGATCACCGCGCGTGATGGCGGGGCGATTGCGCAAGCCACCTATGTGGCGCTGCGCCGCGCGGGCTGGCTGGTGTCGCCCGTGGTGCAGGGCAGGCTGGGCCCGGTGCGGCTGGTGGGGATCGAGCCGCTGACAGCACCCGGCGGAATCGGGGCGGTGCCGGTCGATGGCAGCGCCGATCTGGGGGCGTTCCTGTCCGGCACGGGGCAGATCTTCGCCCGCGCCGACACGCTGGAGGCATTGCCGACGACCGGCGCTCAAGGCGTGATCGCGCCAGACGTGGCCCCCAACACTGCCATCACCGATATCGGTCTGGCGCAGCGGCTGCTGAACCGTGCAGGCCAGATTGACCGGCTGATCGTGGCTCCCGTGCAACCGCTGACCCGCCGTCCGCTGGATCAGGTCGCCCCCGATCTGGTGGAGACCGCGCCGCAGGGTGGCAGCGATGTGGCACGGTTGACCGACAGTTTCCACCTGAACCTGACGGCGTTTGGCCTTTTGTCCTTTGCGGTGGGGCTGTTCATCGTGCATGGCGCCATCGGTCTGGCGTTTGAACAGCGCCGCCCGATGCTGCGCACCTTGCGGGCCCTTGGCGCGCCGTTGCGGCGTTTGATTGCGCTGATGGCGGTCGAGCTTGCGGCCCTGGCCTTTGTTGCGGGGCTGATCGGGGTGGCCTTGGGCTATGTCGTGGCGGCGGCGCTGCTGCCGGATGTGGCGGCCACCTTGCGCGGGCTGTATGGCGCCGATGTGTCGGGGCAACTGGCCTTGCGCCCGGTGTGGTGGCTGTCGGGTTTGGGCATCGCGATGGGCGGCACGGCGGTGGCGGCGGGCGGCGCGCTGTGGTCGCTGGCGCGAATGCCGCTGCTGGCCAGTGCGCAACCGCGCGCCTGGGTGATGGCGCGGCAGGGGCCGGGACTGGTGGTGGCGTCTGTGGGGCTTTTGGCGCTGTCGGGCGGGCTGGCGCTGTGGGGGCAGGGGCTGCCGGCCGGGTTCGGGATGCTGGGGGCGTTGCTGATTGGCGGCGCGCTGGCCTTGCCGCCGGTGCTGGCGCTGGTCCTGCGCTGGGGTCAGGCTGGGGCGCGCGGCCCTGTGGCGCAGTGGTTCTGGGCCGACACCCGGCAGCAAGTGCCGGGGCTGTCGCTGGCGCTGATGGCGCTTTTGCTGGCGATGGCGGCCAATGTCGGCGTGTCCACGATGGTGTCGTCGTTCCGGCTGACCTTCGTCGGCTTTCTGGATCAGCGTCTGGCGTCGGAACTTTACGTCAGCGCGACGGATGCCGGGCAGGCGGCCGCGGTCATAGCTGCGGCCGAAAGCCGGGGGGCGGCGGTGCTGCCGATCCTGTCGCTGGATCGCGAGGTTGCAGGGTTTCCGGCCGAGATCTACGGTGCCCGCGACCACGCCACCTATCGCGATGCCTGGCGGTTCCTGCGCGAGGTGCCGCAGGCTTGGGACAAGCTGGCGCGCGGCGAAGGTGTGCTGATCAACGAGCAGCTGTACCGCCGGGCTGACCTTGATCTTGGGGCACTGGTGTCGGTCGCGCCCGGATTGGCGCTGCCTGTGCTGGGCATCTACGGCGACTATGGCAATCCGGTGGGGCAGGTGATCGTGACCGAAAGCCTGTTTCGGGCGCAGTTCCCCGAGGGGACCGCCTTGCGCTTTGGCCTGCGGGTGGACCCGGCGCAGGTTGGGGCCATGCGTGAGGCGTTGCAAGATCAGGCGGGCGTGCCCCCGACTGCGATGATTGATCAGGCGGCGATCAAGGCGCTGTCGCTGTCGGTGTTTGAACGCACCTTCACCGTGACCACCGCGCTGAACATCCTGACCCTTGCTGTTGCCGGTTTCGCCATTTTGATGAGCCTGCTGACTTTGGCCGCGATGCGCCTGCCGCATCTGGCCCCGGTCTGGGCGCTGGGGCTGACACGGCGCAGGCTGGCCGGGTTGGACCTTCTGCGCGCCGTGGTACTGGCCGCGCTGACGGCGGCTTTGGCGCTGCCGCTGGGGCTGGCGCTGGCTTGGGCGCTTTTGGCGGTGGTGAATGTCGAGGCCTTTGGCTGGCGTTTGCCGATGTATCTGTTCTGGCTGGACTATCTGCGTCTGGGGGGCCTTGCCTTGCTGGCGGCGGCATTGGCCGCACTGTGGCCTGCGTGGCGATTGTCGCGCACGCCGCCCGCGCGCCTGTTGGGGGTGTTTCGTCATGAACGTTAAGCTGTTGGCCGTGCTGGTGTGCCTGCCGATGCAGGCGCTGGCGCAGGGGTTTGCCGGGTTGGGCAGCGAGGCGGGGGCGTTTGCCGTCCCAAAGCCGGACACCGTATTGCAGTTCCCGGCCGATCATGGCGCGCATCCCGACTATCGCATCGAATGGTGGTATCTGACCGCCAACCTGACCGGGCCGGATGGCACGCCCTATGGCCTGCAATGGACGCTGTTCCGATCGGCGCTTGCACCTACCGACGGGCAGGGCTGGGACACGCCGCAACTGTGGATGGGCCATGCCGCCGTCACCACGCCGGATGCGCATTTCGTGACCGAGCGGCTGGCGCGCGGCGGCATCGGGCAGGCTGGGGTACAGGCGGCGCCGTTTTCAGCTTGGATCGACGACTGGGTGATGGAAGGGCCGGATTTCAACCGCTTGCGGCTTGCGGCCTCGGGCCCGGATTTCGGCTATGACGTGGCGCTGACCGCGACCGGGCCGTTGGTGCTGCATGGCCAGCAGGGCTATTCGGTGAAATCGGCCTCGGGCCAGGCCAGCAATTATTATTCACAGCCGTTCTTTGATCTGTCGGGCACGCTGACCCTGCCCGATGGCCCGGTGCCTGTCACCGGCACCGCTTGGTTGGACCGCGAATGGTCGTCGCAACCCCTTGCCGCCGATCAGACCGGCTGGGACTGGTTTTCGCTGTCGTTCGACAGTGGCGACAAGCTGATGGGGTTTGTGCTGCGCGGCCAGCCGGATTACACCGCCGCCACGTGGATCGCCGCCGATGGCCGCACCACCGCCTATGCCGACGGGGCTTTTGCCGCGACCCCGCTGGTCCGGCAGGATGTGGCAGGGCGCAAGGTGCCGGTGGAATGGCAGGTGCGCTTGCCCGACCGGGGGGTGGATGTCACGGTCACGGCATTGAACCGCGCGGCGTGGATGGCGACATCGGTGCCCTATTGGGAAGGGCCGGTGACGATTGCGGGCAGCCATGGCGGCGTGGGCTATCTGGAGATGACCGGCTATGACGGTTGATCCCCACCCATGGGCTGCCGATCTGCACAGGCTGCACGCACAGGTCTGGGCGCGGCTGGTGCGCGGTGTGGGTGACCGGCACGCGCCCGCCCGCCACCCGACGCTTGCCACGGTGTCGCCCGAAGGCTGGCCCGAGGCCCGCACGGTGGTGTTGCGCGCGGCTGATCCGCTGGCGGGCAGCGTCGATATCCACACCGACCTGCGCTCGGCCAAGGTGGTGTCGTTGCGCGCCAACCCGCGCGCCACGCTGCATGTCTGGGATGCGTCGGCGCATCTGCAAACCCGGGTCGAGGTCACGGTCAGCGTGCTGTCAGGCCCCGAGGTCGCGGCGATCTGGGCCAAGGTGCCCGATCCGTCGCGGCAAAGCTATGGCACAACGCCTGCACCGGGACAAAGGATTGCCGCCGCGCTGGATTACGCCAAAGAGCCGGAGGCTGCGTCCTTTGCAGTGCTGCGCTGCACCGTGCAGGCGCTGGATGTGGTTCACCTTGGCCCGCAGCACCGCCGTGCCCGGTTCGAGCGGGCGACGCATTGGGCCGGGCAGTGGCTTGCGCCCTGATGTGCGGTGCGCGGCGGTCACGCCCGGTCAGGTGGCCGCGCGGCGGGGGCTTGGACTGATGGCACTAACCCCGACGCCTTGGGCCGGATGGTGCGATTTTTCCTGACGCCCTTGGCCTGAGCGTGGCGGATCACAAGGCCGCCACCGTCGTCTTGGTCTTCCACAGAAGGACTTGCATCGGCGCACGCGCACAGCCATGCAGGCAGCCATGACCGATCAATCGCACCCCGATGACGTGCTGACCGCCCTTGGATGGTCGGCGTTCTTTGCCGACCAGTTGACCCCGGATGACCACCGCCTTGCGCCAATGCGGGTGGCAACCGTGCATCGCGCCCGGATGTCGGCCCAATCGGGCCTTGGCCCGGTGCGGCTGATGCTGCCACCGCATACCAACACGGCGGATTATGCGGTGGGGGACTGGGTGCTGGTGGAATCGGGCAGCCACCTGCTGACCCGCAGGCTGGCGCGCAAGACCGCATTGCAGCGCCGCACGGAAGGCGGTGGCGCTCCGCAACTGATTGCGGCCAATGTCGATACGCTGTTCATCGTGTCGTCGTGCAATGACGATCTGAACCCCGCGCGGCTGGAACGCTATCTGGCCTTGGCCAATGAGGCCGGGACCACCCCGGTGATCGTGCTGACCAAGGCCGATCAGGTGGCCGACACTGCGCCCTACCGCGCACAGGCGGCGGCGTTGCAGCGCGATCTGCCGGTGGTCACGCTGAACGCCCACGCGCCCGAGGCGATTGCGGCGCTGGCGCCGTGGTGCAGCGCGGGGCAGACGGTGGCGCTGGTGGGGTCATCCGGCGTGGGCAAGTCGTCGCTGCTCAACACGCTGGCGCAAAAAGCCCCCGAAGACGCGCAACTGACCGGCAGTATCCGCGAGGCCGATGCCAAGGGCCGCCACACCACCACGTCGCGGTCGCTGCACGCGATCGCGGCGGGCGGCTGGGTGATTGACACGCCGGGCATCCGGACGCTGCATGTCAGCGATATCTCGGTCGGGCTGGACGTCCTGTTTGCCGAAATCGCCGAACTGGCCCCCGAGTGCCGGTTTCGCGACTGCACCCATGCGCATGAACCGGGCTGCGCGGTGCAGGCGGCGGTGGCCGCAGGCAGGCTTGATGCGGCGCGGCTGGACCGTTGGCGCAAGCTGGCCGATGAAAACCGGACCAACACCCCGGTGCTGACCGGGCCGCGCGGCAACAAGACACCGCAGAGCTACCGCAAGCGGCGCTAGGTCGGCAGGCCGACACACAATGACCGGTGCCGACAGGGTCGGGCTGTGGCATACCAACCGATACGCCCTGGCCGGGAAGCTGGAGCGGGTCATGACGTTGGACCCGCCCTGGCGTTTGCCGGGTGTTCCGGTTGCCGAAGCGGCTTGGTCACTGGTTCGCTTGGTGTGAATTGTCCAGGTCGTTGTCCGATCGCGTGCAAGCGCGTGACCATCCCTTCATTCATATTTCTTGAAACTTTCACCCGCCTGAGAAGTGCCGCGCCTTTTTCGCAAGTAGCCGTTCGATGTCGCAAAGGAACATTACGGCGAAACCTTGGCGGATATTTCGCGGCTGCATGGCCGCAGGATCAGATGGAGAAACGGCGATGGTGCGGCAGATCGGGACGGCAAACATCGGTTTGGGCAGCGAACTGGGATATCCGCCGATTCAGGGCGTTGATCCGGCCATCTTCAGCTTTCCCGCAACCGAGGCTGACCAGTCGCTGATCTTTCGCCCGCTGAAGGCCGGGGCGCCGGCACTTGAAACCTGGGCGCTCGGGCTTGATCTTTATATCCCGCAGCCAAACGCGGCTTTCACCAGCCTGTTGCAGACCGGCACCAGCGACGGCGCCCTTTTCCTGCGCGACAACGGTGACGGAACGGCCGGTGTGGGCATTTCCGGCGTTTTCGACGGGTCGTTTGCCTTTGACCAGTGGAACCGCCTGATCGTGACCGTGTCGCAAGAAGGCAGCGATACGGTGCTGCGCAAATATCTGAACGGCGTCCAGATCGGCAGCGCCCACAATCTTGGCGTCACCGACCGTTGGGACATCGACCCAAGTGTCGGGTTGAAGCTGCTTAACGACAATGATGGCGAGACGTCGCCCGGTGCGATTTCGGGGATTTTCTTTTCCCCGGTTCTGGCGTCGCCTGCCGATGTGGCGGGGCTTGCTGCCTCCATTGCCTTGCCCAATGCCGCAGGGTTCCTGCCGGGGTCCATCGTTCAAGGCTCCATCGAGATCAACTTCGCGGATGAGGATATCTTCGTCCGATACGGCGAGGCCGAGGTGATCCTTGACGGTTTTGGCTTTCGCACGCCGGTCACGCTGAACGACAGCAGCATCGGTTTTGCCACCCAATTCGACATCGAAGGCCCCGGTGGCGATGACGCCCTTGTTCTGGCCTATGCCGACTATTCCCCGGCCGAAGGCGTGCTGTTGCGCCTGCCGGGAATCGCCGGCGATCTGTCAAGCTATACTGCGGTCTGGGATATCAACGTCGACGCCCTTGCCGGATTTCAGGCGCTGTTGCAGACGGATGTCGGTCAAGGCAACGACGGTGAGTTGTTCATCCGCGGCGACGGCGGCATCGGTATCAGCGGCAACTATGATGGTGCCGTTGCGGCCGGTGTCTGGAGCCGGATTGCCATCACCGTGCAAGACTTGGGCAATGGCACCGCGACCTTGTCGAAATACCTCGACGGTGTGTTTCTGGACAGCCAGATCGTCGACGCCGCGCGCTTCACTTTGAGTGCCGCATCCGGGTTCTTGCTGATGACCGACGATGACGGCGAAACCGGCAGCGGCTATCTGGCGCATTTCGGTCTGTCGGCCAAGGTGTTGGACGCTGCCGCCATTGCGGCCCTGGGTGGTGCGGATGGCGATGGTCCGTTTGTGGCCGAAACCGGCACCGCCTTGCCATTGCCCGCCACCGGCACCGGTCAGCGCACGCTGACCCTGAACTTCGACTCCAGTTTCCGCCCGTATGACGGCATGACGGGCGAGGTGATGGTGTCGATCGACGGGGGCGCGTTCCAGTCGCTCTTGACGCTGACCAGCGCCAATTCCGGCGGCGACAGCTCGCTCAGCCGGGTGAATGAAACCATCGAACTCGACTTTGTGGTGGATGAAGACGCGCAGGATGTGGCTTTTGCCTTCAATCTGCGCGATGGCGGCAATGACTGGTGGTGGGCCATCGACAATATCGCGCTGGAAGACCAGAGCGGCGCGGTGATCTATGCCGAGAACTTTGACGGCTTGGGCGGATCGCTGACCGCCGCGGTGGATGAAAACATCGCCGGTCTGGGCTGGACCGACCTGCCGCCCGATGGCTGGACCAAAGAGAACGATCCCGGCATGCCGCAGGGCACGACGGAATGGCAAGGGTGGTCCTTTGCGACGCCGGATTTCTGGACGTCGGCCGATGGTCAGAACCGTGCTGACTTTACCCTTGGCCAGGGCGTGGTTGCCATTGCCGACCCTGATGAATGGGACGATTTCAACGCCGGGTCGCAAAACGGCGCGGATTTCGGCTCGACGATCACCACGCCGACCATTGCGCTGCAGATCCCCGGCGGGCCCTCCACCTTCCAGATCGGCTTTGACGGCTATACTGCGACGGTGCAGTTCGGCTTTGCCTCGGGCACGGTGGTCGACGAAGCGCCGGTTGCACCGACCCAGGACAATATTGACGACCTGCTGCTGCGCGACGATGGCACTGTGCAGGTGATCGACCTTGCCGCCGCCTTTGGTGCGGATGCCACCGATTTCGTGGTGACCGCTGCCGATGGGTCAGTGGTAAACGCGGTCATTGATGGAACATCGCTGCGCTTGAACGCGCTGGAACTGGGCCATTCGGATATCGTGGTTACCGCTTTGGTTGAAGGTGCGACGATCACCGAGAACTTCCGCGCGATCGTCGCCGGCGAAAATGCCTATGTCTTTGCGATCATTCCCGATACGCAGGATTACACCTCGGATCAGACGCTTGGCGACAACAGCTTTTTCCGGATGACGGAATGGATGCTGGACCAGCAAGACAGCCTGAACATCGCCCATGCGATCCATGTCGGCGATATCGTGCAATTCGGGGCCACCAGCCAGTGGGAAATCGCCAAGGACGCGATGGAGCGTCTGGACGGCAAGATCAGCTATACCACCAACGTCGGCAACCACGACCAGCAGCGCCCGGGGTATTCGTCGGCCTTCAGTTTCGAGACGGACATCGACACTTATTTTACCGCCGAACAGGTTGGCGCGACCGCAGCGCAGGGCGGCGGCACCTATGACGGTCTTGATGTCGGGCCCGATACATTCGGCAATGGCAACACCTATGCCAATTCGATCCGCAACCATTACACCACGATCCAGACACCTGACGGGCAGGACTGGCTGATCTTCAGCCTGGAATTCGGGATGCCGGATGATGTGTTGCGCTGGGCCGGCGAGGTGATCGAGCAGCATCTGGATCACCGCGTCATCATCGACACCCATTCGTGGAATGGCGGCGAAGGCCGGGTTGTGCCGACGACGCAGGAGCTAACCACCGACAATGGCGGCTGGGGTTATGCCATCCGTGAAAACCCGCGCAACGTGAATGATGGCGAAGACGGCTGGCGCGAATTCGCGTCGAAGTATCCCAACATCAGCTTTACCTTCAACGGCCACAACTTTGTCGGCGGCGCGCAGACCGTGATCGGCTACGGGCCCACGGGCGATGCCGTGCATCAGGTGTTCGTCAACTATCAGAACGGCGCCTGGGCCGGTCCGGTTGGCATCGGATCGAACGGCGGCAACGGCGCGCTGCGTCTGGTTGTGGTCGATCCTGACAACAACCGCTTTACCACCCACACCAAACTGGTGGAACTCGACACGTTTTTCGAGGAATTCCCAGACCATCAGGAAGTGTTCGAAGGCGTCGATTTCGGCGCGCCCCAGCAGATTGCGATTGCCAAGGCCGGGCCAACCGAAATCGTGGCCGGCGACGGTGTAAGCGCGGCGGTCCTGCTGGATCCGTCAGCGACCATCGGCAACACCGCCGGCGCGCGCTATGAATGGTTCACGGCCGATGGCGAAAAGCTGGGCGAAACCGACGGGACCGCACTGTCGGTTGCACTTGCCACGGGGACCAACCGGTTGACGCTGAAGGTGACCGATGTCAACGGCGCCGTGTCGCTCGACGAAAAGGTGGTGATCGTCTCTGCTCCCGGTGCCATGCTGGCGGAAACCTTTGATGACGGCGTGCTGGATGGCTGGGGCGGCGCGGCGGCCCCGGTGGCCGATCCGTTCACTTTGGGCACCGACGTGGGCTTTGCCTTGCCGTCGCTGACAGGGGCACAGCCGATCGCGTTGCAGGTGACCTTCGACTCAAGCTTCCGGCCCTACGACAGTCAGACTGGCGAGGTGATGGTCAGCTTCGATGAAGGTGCGACCTTCACCAGTCTGCTGACCCTGAACGCGGCGACCTCGGGCGGCGACAGTTCGCTGAGCCGCGCCAACGAAGCGGTGACGCTGGATGTGCTGGCACCCGCCGATGCGGCTTCGGTCCAGTTCGCCTGGCGGATGTCCGACAGCGGCAACGACTGGTGGTGGGCCATTGACAACATCGAAGTGACGGCTGTCAGCAGCGGCACGGTCCTGCTGGCCGAGGGGTTTGAGGATCTGGCGCTGCAACCTTTCGTCAGCCCGACCGAAGGCGGCGGCGATGGCACCGACTGGACCGATACGCTTCCCACCGGCTGGACGCGCGACAATTCCGGCACGCCGATTGGCAATCCGGTGGAGTTTCAGGGCTGGACCTTGCTTGACAAGCAAAGCTGGGTCTCGACCGCGGGCGACCAGAACCGGTCCGGATTTACGCTTGGTCAGGGCACGGTCGCGGTTGCCGACGGCGACGAATACGATGATGGCACCAATATTGATCCCAACCTTTTTGACAGCACATTGCGCACCCCGTCGATTGACCTGACGGTGCTGGGTGGCGGCATGGGCGGGCAGGCGGGCGTGATCTCGGTCCCGGCGCTGGGTGCCGACAGCGGTATTCTGGTTACCCCGACCGGTGCGACTGGGCTGATCAACAGCTATACGATGATCTTCGATCTGCTGCTGGCACCCACCACGTCCGGCTATACCGCGCTGTTCCAGACCGATGTGACCAATGCGGGCGACGGCGAGATGTTCCTGCGCAACGACGGGGCGACTGCCAGCCTTGGGATCTCGGGCAATTATGACGGCGCACTGGAGTATGGCCAGTGGGGCCGGGTGGCGCTGACCTTCCAGACAGAACCAAACGGGCAGCAGACGCTGAGCAAATACCTCGACGGCGTTCTGCTTGATACGCAGGTGGTCGACAGCGACGTGTCGAACGGCTCGCGCTGGAGCATCAATGCCGATACCGGGTTCCTGCTGTTGTCCGACAACGACGGCGACACTTCGGACGTGTTCCTGAACGCGGTGCACTTTACCACCGAGGTGCTGGACGCGGCTGCGATTGCGGCGCTTGGCGGCGTGGACAGCGATGGGCCGGTCGCGGCAACGAGCGACCTTGCGGCATTCCAGCTGAGCTTTGATGGCGCGCTGGACGCGGTGGATTACGGCGCCGTATCGGTCGAGGCGATCAGTCCGGCACCGGTGGGGGGCACGTCGTTCTTCCTCAAGGGGTCGATCTTCGGTAACCCGAACGGGGTGGGCGAGGCGGCGCTCTATCAACAATCGAACGGCGCGAACGAGGTGATCCTGTGGCAGGACGGGGATGACTGGTCGAACTATGTGTTCGACAGCGTCATCGAACCTGCCGACAACGACACTATCGGTGCCCTGTTCTACTATAAGGACGCGCAGAACCACTACCGCCTGACGATGGATCAGCAAAACGACGTGCGGACGCTGGTCAAGGTGCAGAATGGTGTGGAAACCGTGCTGGCGAGCGAGACCGGGTCCTACCGTCACTTCGCCATGCAGGACCTGCGCATTGCGGTCATGGAGGGCCGGATCACCATCACGCTGGATGACGAGGCGCTGTTTGACGGGCCGGTGACCGATGCCGCACCGCTGGCAGGTGGCACGGTTGGCTTCATCGCCCGGTCGATGGACCGTGTGATGATCGACAACGTGTCGGTCAACCCGGTCACTCTGGCGGCGCGCGCGCTGACTGCCGAACCCGAAGGTCGCTGGGCTGCCGATCTGGACAACTCCGGCCATGTGGCCTTCGAGTTCACCGCAGAGGCCAGCCTGTCCGCCGCCGGGATCGTGTCGCACGAATGGCTGGTTGGCGGCGACGTGGTGGCGACAGGCCAGAACGCCACACTGATGCTGGGTCGGGGTGATACCACGGTGACGTTGCGGGTCACTGATGCTGAGGGCCGGGTTGCCGAAGACCGGATGACCGTTTCGGCGGCTTCTTACAATATGATCCTTGCGCAGGACGATTTTGCCGATGGCGATCTTGCCGGTTGGGCGATCGTGGATGAAGGCACACTGAACGGGCCGTCGGACTGGGTTGTCCAGAACGGCGCGCTGATCCAACGCTCGGACATCGCATCAACCCAGCAGGGCACGGGCTCGGCCTCTTATTCGGTCGCTGGTGACGGGCCTTACGTGTTGCGGGACGGCACCTATGCGCTGCGCGACGATCCGGGGGCGCGCGACTGGACCGATTACGCGTTCGAGGCGACGCTGACACCCAATGACGACGACGGGATCGGCCTTCTGTTCCGCTATGCCGACGCCGACAACTACTACAAGCTGGAGGCCGACGCGCAGACCGGAGTGGTGATGCTGACCCGGCACCTTGACGGCCGCGAGACGATCCTGGCCCGCGCCTGGGGCGAGTATACGCCGGGGGTCTCGCAGCAGTGGCGGGTCGAGGTCGAGGGTGGTGAAATCCGCACCTGGATCGACGGCAAGGAAGTGTTCGGCACCCCGGTCGAAGACCGCACATTGGCGTCGGGCACGGTCGGGCTTTACGCCTGGGGTTCCGAGAACCTGGCCTTCGACGATGTGGTGGTCACCTTGCTGGAGCCCCCGATCAATATCGTCACAGGCACGGCCGCCAACGAGTTCCTGCAAGGCACCGACGACATTGACCTGATCATTTCCGGTGGCGGGACAGTGGACCGTATTCAGGCCGGGGCCGGGGTTGATCACTTCGACTTTTCCGCAATCCGTGCAGACAGCGGGCGCAACATCATCCGGGTGTCGGACATCGAGGTTGGCGAGACGATCTTCGGCATCGACCCGGACTTTGACATCGTCAAGGCTGCGGCGCGTGGCACAAGCCTGCACATCACCTTGGCGGGCGATGGCGATCAGTTGATCCTGACCGGTGTCACGGCTGTGGACGACCTGTTCTGGCAGCCTGCAGACACTTTGGTCTGACAAGACCGATCTGGCCCTGCCCTGCGGCGGGGCCCTGTTCATCGATAAACCCGCACCGGATGGCGCGGCAAACCATTGAAGGAGACGTTCATGTTCCGATTTCTGTCTGGCGCGCTGGTTGCGGCCACCATGTTTCTTGTCGGCTCCGGCGCTCCGGCAGCGGCGGCAACCCTTGGTCTGACGGTGGACCCGAGCGTCGGTTTTGCCCAGATCGGGGCCACCGAGATCACCGATGATGGCGCCAGCCTGGCGATCGTGAACGGTTTCGGAATGCCGCTGGCGGGTTTTGGCTTCGCTGGCTCGGGCGCGTTTGATCTGTTCGTGACCGGCGACAGCTTCGACATGGTCGCGCCCGTTGCGTCGATGTTCATTGACGGCACGGCTGGCTCGGTTGTGGGCGACCTGCTGGACTTCGCTTTGTCGGCGACGGTCGCCGAGCTGTTGTTCCAGATCGTTTCGGACGATTTCTCGGTCTTTGGCCCTCAGGTGCTGATGGTGCTGACCGGGGACTTCAGCCTTGGTTTCAACGCGACGGATGCTTCCGTCGCAATCAACCCGGTCGCGGCTGTTCCATTGCCCGCAACGCTGCCCTTGCTGCTGGCCGCTCTGGGGGCCGGGGCTGCGCTGCGTCGGCGTCGCGCTTGACGCACGCGGCCCAAGACGCCTTCAGCGATAGCCGAAGGCGTCGATGAACGGGTCAAGGATCGGCAGATAGGGCCGCAACCACGGCTCATAGGCCCGCCACCTGCCCATTGCTGTGCGATAGGCGGGCAGGCGGACCTCGGTTTGTGTTGGTGAATTGACGACCTTGTGCTGGATGCGGGCACGGTAATCCAGCACGGCGTCATCCCATGGCAGGTCGAATGCGGCCAGCACCCGGCGCATTTGTGCCTCGGGATCGTCGATCCCGTCCTCATATCGCGTCTCGACCCAGCAGGCCGGGTCCAACTCGGCGCGGTATCGCAGCCAAGCCCCCATCTCGACCGCGTAAAGTTCGGCGGCGGTCTGCCAGTCCAGCAACATGGCGCTGAATTCACTCAGCCGGAACGACCGCAGCACGCAGCTTGTCACCACGTCGCGCGGATCGCGCAGCGCAACCACGATGCGCCCCCGCGGGAACAGCCGCATCAGGCCCGGCACGACCCCGGTGTGGTTGGGGTTCTTGTCCAGATGCAGTCGCCCGGCAATCGGCGCGCCCAGGGCTGACTGCAGCCGCATAAGATACAAGTGCCGTTCCCGCGCCAGCACTGCCGGTGGCACTGCGTCAAGGGCTGCGAGTGTCAGTGGTCCGCCGCCTGCACGGCACATGGCGGGCAGGGCATCGCGCAGGAACGCCACACGTTCGGGTGAAGCGACGATTTCCGGATGCGCGTCCAGCCGTTGTTCCAGCAGCGTGGTGCCGGACCTTGGAAACCCGATCAGGTGTCCGATGCGGGCCGCGCCGGGCACCGGGGCCGGTTCCGTGGCCCTCCAGCCATCCAGGTTCTTCCGTCGAAAGGATTGGGACAGGGTGGTGATGGCGCGGTTGTTGGCGGCAGCCCTTGCCAGCAGACGGCCAACACCGGGTTGCGCGCGCATCAGCGCATGGGCCTTTTCGATGGCTGCGACCGCCGCCGCACTTTCGCCGTCGCGGTCGTGAACAAAACAAAGCTCTGTCCATGCTTCGGCCAGGACAAGCGGCGCGCGCGCCATGTCAAGAACGCGCCCCAGATCGCGCTTGGCCATCGCCCCTTCGCCCATCCGGCGCAGCAGCCGACCACGGGCCAACAGCAGCTCTGGTGCGTCCGGCGCGTCGGTCAGACAGGCGTCAATCTGGGCCAAGGCGGCATCCAGCCGATGCGTGCGTTCATAAAGTGCTGCCAATTCGGCCCGGGCAGCGGCGGGGCGTGGCGAAATGGATTCCAAAAGACCGATGGCGCGGTCTTCCCGAAAAAGATGGGTCCAGCTTGCCGCAACCACCGTGCGCAACCGCGGATCATCCCCCGCAACCTCAAGGGCCTTGTCCAGCAGATGCGCGGCCGGCCCGGTATGGAACCGTGCGCCAAGTGCCCGCGCTGTCTCAAGCAAGGCCCTCAGATTGCCCGGCCGCTCGGTCACGGCGGCGGCAAAGACACGCAGTGCAGCATCATGGTCGCCTGCGTCCCATGCGGCCCGCGCCTGCGCCAGTGTCGCAAAATCCGTGGTATCTGGCGCGGCGTTGCTCATGCGGGGGTTGCCTTTTGGCACAACGAAACCGGCAGCGGAAGATCACTCCCCCTGCCAGTCCTGAGGTGTTGCCGATGCGTGTCTTGGTTTGTTTCGGCCGGGTTTGTCAGTGTTGCGCGGAACAGCAGCAAAGATTGCGCGTGCCAGGGAAGCCTGCCCTGGCACGCGCTTTATACCGATCGCCCGCATACCCGCGGTTGCCGGTGCGTCAGGCCCTTGCCGCCATCCGGCGGCGCAGGACCATGAAGCCAAGTGCACCTGCAAGCAGCGGCAGGCTGCCGGGCAGGGGCACTGGGGCAACATCCTGGCCCAAGGCAGCGATGTCATAGCTGGCCCCGTCCACCAAGGCAGCCAGCGGATTGCTGCCAACCGGATCGATAAAGAACAGGTCCAGCGAAAGGCCATCGCCAAAGACGCCGGCACCCGCGCCCGCGAACACCAGTTTCAGCAGATCCTCCTCATAGCCGATGGAGGACAGAAGGCCGCTGAAGACCAGCCCGAACATGTCGGAAATATCAACGAAGGCGGTTGCGGTGCCGTAGGGGTCCGCCGTTTCGAAGATCAACGCGAGGCGCACGTCAACCGGCAGAAAGTCGGTTCCGTCGTTGAGGATGCCTTCGGCATCGAACAGAAAGTCCCCGGCATCACCCGCGGGCGCAATCAAGAAGTCTGCGGTTGCGCCGGGGATATCCAGCACTGCCGCGACCGCGGGCAGTGCCGTAAAGGCGGTCGTGGCAGCCAGAGCGAGGGTTGCAAAGAGCATACGCATGGTTTGTCCTTTCAGTGTTCTGTCTGCATTACGCCAGCAGAAGGTCATAGTCGTGCAGGATGGTCAGGTTCGAGGCGGTCACGCCGTTGCCGCTGACATAGATCGCGTCATCGGCGTTGCGCGGACCGTCAAGATACACAACGACCTTGTTGCCGACCTGTCTGATCGACAAAACATCAACCCCCGACGCAAGGCCGATGGCGTCGACGCCGACCTCATAATCAAGGATCGAGTCGCGCTCGCGCCGGGTGTCGAGCGCCTCGGTGCCGAAGTAGAACACATCGGCGCCGCCAAACCCTTCGGACGTATCGAAGTTGCCCGCGCCGCTGATGATGATATCCGCGCCTTCGCTGCCGTGCAGCCGATCACGGCCAGCCGTGCCGAACACGAACTCGAACTCCGGTTCGTCGATGACCGTATCGTCGCGGTAGGCAAGGTTCTGGATCCGGCTGTCTGCAGTCCGATCGGCATCGGCCACGTCATAGGCGGTGTCAGGGGTGGCAAAAAACGCTGCAAGGTATTCGGCAAAGGCATCCTGTTCAGAGCCGGTTTCGGCAAAGGTCGCCACACCGCCAACGTCACCCGTTTTCAGATCGACGCGGTTTGCCGCAGGGCCTTTCGGGAAGGGGTAGCCGTCCCCGCCTTCGACAAGGAAGCTGAGTGTCACCACGCGCACAGTGGCATCGGCATTGCCAACCAATGCGCCATCCTTCACCAGCACATCGATGTCCTTGCCATCGGCGTCAGTGATTGCGGCGCTGATGATCCGGTCGCCTGCGGGCAGCGTCGGGTCGAAAGCGATCTGCACGCCTGACACTTGGGCAAATTGACCAGCGCCGACGTTTGCCACCCCATGCTCCAGCACCGCCACCAGTTCGGCGCGGGTCAGGGTGACCAGCGACAGGGTGTTGTTGAAGGCCAGGGCCGCCTTGATGTCGGCTTCGCTGATGCCGCCTTCGGGCTTGATCACGTTGCCCGCGCTGTCCAGCAGTTCGCCGTTTGGTTGCCGGACGAAATCGGACCCGCCGGGGGGCACCACGGTTTCACCGATCGAGGTCCGGATGCCGCCACCGTTCTTGATCGACACCAGCACCGTGTTGTCCACCTGTTGGGCATAGGCCAGGTTGGCATCTGCCGTCAGGTTGCCCAGGTTGGTCTCTTGCGACCGCACCCCATCGGGATTGCCGTCATCGCCCGTCCCGGTCCGGTTGCCGTTCAGGAACACGTTGGCCACGCCGAAGACATTGCTCTGGGTTTCGATGATCTGCTCTTCGATGGCGGCGGCGATGGCGGCCACCTCGGGGTCCACCAGCCCCTCGGCCCCCACGGCGTCAACACCTGCATCGTCGGTGGCATAGGCGCCCGATACCGAGGCATCATAGCTGTCGGCGATGATCCGGCCTTCGCTGTCGAAGTCGATCACCAGACGACCGACGTATTTGTAGCTGCCGTCGGTGTTGACCACGGCCGTCACGCCGCCATCGGCGTTGGTGATGAACAGCGGGTATTGGCCTTGGTTGCTGTCGCCGGGGATGATGCGGTCATCGGCATCGAACAGTCGGGTGTTCGACCCGCCCGCCACGATGATGTCGACATTCGACAGGCGGCTGGCCAGTTCCAGCTCGATGCTGATCTGCTGCATGTGGGCCAGCAGGATCACCTTGTTCATCGTCGGGTTGGCGGCAAGCAGGGCATCGACTTCGGCCTGAATTTCCGCGGCCAGCGCATCAAGCTCGGCCGAGGTGGGCACCGTGCCCGCCCAGACCGGGGCAATACCGACAGAGCCGGGGCTGGAGATGCGGCCCAGTGTCGGCGTGGTCGCACCGACGACGCCGATCAATTCGCCGCCCTCTTCGATCACGGTGGACGATGTCACTGCATTGCCGACCGGGGCCTTACCTCCCGCGACCTGCAGCGGGGCAAGGTTTTTATCGGTCGAAAAGTCCAGGTTGGTTGACAGATACGGCATGTTGGTGCCGGCAAAGTCCAGACCCTCCAGCGTAGAGCCTTCCAAGGCCGCAAAGTCACCGTCAGCCGAGCCGCTGATCAGCCCTGCCAATGTGGCGGTTCCCTTGTCGAATTCGTGGTTACCAAAGGCGATGGCCTGGAACCCAAGCTCGTTCTGGATCTGGATGTCGGCGATCCCGGCCGAACCGAACACGGCTTGCGACGCATCGAAGAACACGCCCGGAATAAAGGCATCGCCCGACGACAGCCGGATGGTGTTGTCTGGCAAACCGTCAGCGCCCAGATCCTGCAATTCCAGCGCGTTCAGGATGGCCGAGGCATTGGCCGCCAACACGACAGAACTGCTTGAGCCTTCCTGATCGGTCAGATGCAGCAGCTCAAGGGTATAGACCTCGGGCTCGGTCGACAGAGTCAGGCCGACCACGATCGGGTCGTGATCCGAGGCACGGAATGCGTCGGGTGTGAACAGCGACGGATCGCGACCGAAATCGAGGTTGTAGTCAAGCGCCAGCGCCTCGTCGGCGTTGATGTTCCAATAGGCCGCACCGCTGACCTGACCGGCCAGGCTGGCCGAGGCGAAGGCATAATCCAGCGTGCCGGTCCGGCCGTCGAACACATAGCTGATGCTGCCTGCGTCATAGGTTGCGCCAAGGTCGGTGTTGTCATCGGCGGTGCCCAGAATGCCGTCAGCCCCCGCCCGAATGGTCTGGATCGCATCTTCCATCCGGTAGGCGTTCAGGTCGCCCAGCAGCAGCACATTGTCCTCGCCGGTGTTGGTCGGGTCCGAGGCAAGCCAGTCTGCAAGTGCCATGGCGGCATTGGTGCGCACGGTGGCACTGGCACCCTGACCATCAAACTGGTCCACGTCGCCATCGACCGCCGAGCCTTTGGATTTCAGGTGCGCCACGGCGGCGGTAAAGCTTTCGCCGGTGGCAATCTCGGTAAAGGTCTGCGCCAGAACCGGGCGCTGCGTGTCTACCGTCTGGAAGCGCGCATCCACCGTTTCGTCGAGCAGGGCAAAGTCGCCGTTCAGCTCGACGGTGGTATAGTCGTAAATGAACGCCTGCTTGATCGCATCGCCTTCGAGCAGGCCGCCTATGGCGCCCTCGATCACCCCTGCATCAACATAGGCATAGGTGCCGCCCGCCGCGTTCAGGGCCGAGACCAGCGCGATCAGCGAGGTTGATCCCATCGGATCATTCTCGATCTCGATCAGCCCAACCACGTCGGCTGCGACCGCCTTGATCGCGGCAACCAGTTTGGCTTCCTGCCGCTCGAATTCGGCCACGTTGTTGGCGCCGCGGGCTTCTTGAGTGCCGTCCGGTCCGGTTTTGCCAGTGTTGTCGTCGATGCTGGTGAAGTAGTTCAGCACGTTGAACGCCGCGACCCGAAGCGAGCCACCGACATCTGCCGGGGCCTCGGTGCGCGGGTTGTTCTGGGTCAGGCTGCCCTCGGTCGGGGTGTGCAGGCGGTATTCCGGCTCTTCGCTAAAGGACGCGCTGTCTTCGGAAAAGCTCAGAACCCCGGTCAGCCCGGCATAGCTGTCACCCATGCGGAACACATCGCCGCCGTCAAGCGTGCCATCGGCACCAAGGAAGGGCACCAGCAGGTCAGCCGGGTTCTGGAGGTTGGACCCGTCGTCGATGACAATCGACCGCGCCCCCACATCCTTCAGGTGGTCCTGATAGCCGGTCACGCTGGGCGCATTCGACTGGGTGAAGGTTTCGATCCGGCCTTCCGAGGTCAGCCGCATGGTGCCGAAGCGGTTCAGCTGGAACAACTCGCTGACCGTCATCTCTTCCGGGATGGTGACCCGCATGCCTTCATAGGCTTCAAGGTTCGCGACGTAATCACCGTCCTTGTCGCGCAGCACGGTCGCGGTGGGGAAGGTGATGACGGTGGCGTCGGGCAGGGCGTTTGCGGTTGAGTCGACGCTGACCGAGGTCGCAGCAAGGCGGGTTTCGCCGCCCGCTTCGACAACGGTGCCCTCGACAGTGACCAAGTGACCTGCCGTCACAGCGGCGCTGGAGGTGACGAAGATGCCTTCCGAAGTGAAGTCATTGGTGTCCGCATCAGCGTCTTCTTCCTGCACGTAAAAACCGCCCAGACCCGGCATCACCTGCGTGACCACCGCCTGAATGCGCACCACCTGACCCAGCAGGGGGCTTTCGTCGGCAGCACCGGCCACGCCGACCAGCGTGCCATCGGCCAGATTGGTTTCGCCCTGAATATCGTGGACCTTGACATCCATCACCGCGTCCGGCGCGAAGGTGCCAGCGGTGGGGGTGTTGACGGTGGCGCTCAGGTTGAAATCCAGCAGTTTGAAGTCGGCCGCGGTATTGGTGTCGACGCCGTCAACCACGCGACCAACGCCAGCGGGCAGGAACGACCCGTCCGGCCCCAGCACCGGGGCCCCGAAGTAGCCAAGATCGTCCGCGCCGCCATCGGTCACCGCCACCGCGTCCAGCACCACCTCGGTGCCGCTGACGCTGGTCCCCGACAGCGAAGCCGTCTCGACCAGAGCGATGGTGTAGGTGCTGTTCTCGATGTAGTTGCCCGGCAACGTGACGTTCGGCGTTACACCATAGGGGGCGCTGACCAACGTATTGCCCAACAGCAGATAGCCATTGTCGCCGATCTTTTCATCGGTGAAGTCATAGCGGGCATCAAAGCTGCCCTGCGAGCTGCCGGCATCGCCTTCGACGATGATCAGGCTTTTGCCCGCCAGCGACTCGCCCGGCGTGCCGATCAGTTCGACGTATTCCACGTCGGTGCCGGTGGTCGAACCCAGCACTTCGTTGATCAGAAGGGCCTGGGGCACGGCAACCATGAAGGAGCCGAGCGGAAACGGCTTGCTGGCCATTGCATTGGAGGTGGCGTCATCAAGCGCATTGGTGCCCGAGAACGACCACTGGCTGGCGTCAAACACCGCCGACGGCAGGGTGCCCGCCGCGCGATAGGCCCAACCATCCACGTGATCCCAGGCCGTGCCGGTGCCATCTTGTCCGGCGGTGCCGAAGGCATCTACCGCGGTGCCTGCCTCGAACAGGACAATGGCATCGTCACCGTTGATGTCGGCAACCGCGCTGAGATAGGTCGGGGCGAAGCCGAAATAGTCGGTGAAACCCGGGGCTTCGCTGGCGACGTAAATATAGGTTCCTTTCGAAACGGCGACGGCAGGGAAGGTAAACTCGGCGCCGGTGCTGGGCGCGCCGTTGTTTGCGGCTTCAACGCCATAGACCGACAGGTCGGCAATGTCTTCAAGCGCGAAGAATTCAATCGCTTTTGGAATGCCGCCGGTCAGCGGCCCGTCAATAATGCCTGTGATTGCAAGTTTGGTCATGATCCACCTCCGGAAAAAAAATTTCAGCCTTCCGGGTATCGACCGTGCATGACACTGGCTTGACTGCTTTAGGACACAATTTTGACAAATTTGCCAAACGTTAACATCAACAGGAACCGCACTGTGCGTTTTTGCTTTTGCAGGGTGGTGCGGCGGCGGACCGGGTGCCGCCGCGTGCCTGCGCGCTGCGGTGCGCGTTGCTGCCTTGCCCGTCATCCGCGCATCTGCGCCAGCCCCGACCTGCCAGCCCCGACCTGCCGGAACCGGTGGCGCCGGCCCCCGCGATGATCATGGCAAGCACCGGTGCCTTGGTCAGGCCGGCCAGCAACCTGCCGCCAAACATCCCGGTCATGTTGGCAACATATCCCAGGATCGGCAGCCAGATCACCAAGGCCAGCCGCCGTTGCAGCACCCGCAGGTCCACCGGCTTCAGCGCCGGAACGGGCATGGCGTCAATCTCTTCGCGCATCTTCATTGATCCGATCGCCGGGCTAAACGCCGGGACGGACCGCCCTGCCACGATGATGGCGCTCAGCAGCACCCCGAGCGTTCAGGATGGAAATGGCGATCAGGTCCACCACGAAAGCTTTGGCCCGGAACTGGCGCAACGATGTGACGCCCTGAAACGCCAGCACGGTGCCGAGCAAGAACCCCGTCACCGCATGAGTGGGCGCGGCGGTCCGTCCGGCCTCTTGCATATTGCAGACACCGGCGGTCAGCGCGCTGACGCGCGGGGGGGCTGGGCCGTGGCCCCAACCGGGCGACCACGAGCCCCAGAAACCCAAGGCTGTCAGCCGCTTCGGCCACAACCTCGGCCACCGGCTCTGACCGCCGCGTCCAGGGGCCGCCCGGTCTGTTGCAGGCTGGCCAGCGTGACCAGCCCCGACAGCACAATTCTGGTCGCAGTCTTAGCCACCGACAGTGATCGACCCCAGATTGCCCAGCAGTCCGAAGATGCGCAGGAGCCACAGCAGGACGGCGATGACGACAACAACATTCAGGATGGATTTGATCTTGCGATCCATCGGAACGTAGGTGTTGACCGCCCACAGCAGAACGCCGACGACGATCAGTGTGATGACAAGATTGATAAGGGGCATGGCAGGTTTCCTTGCAGTCAAAAGTGAAAGGCACCAGACCGAATGCTGGCACCAAAAAAGGCCCGCACCCGGCGCCGGGCTGGCGAGAGGGGACGAGCCGGCAATGTTGTCATGGCAGGAAGAAGCTTGCCCTGCCGACCAGAGCCAACGGGGTCAAGATACTGGGCCCCATCACGACCATGTGTTTCAGCCCGGGCTTTGTGCGAAGCGGTATAACCCTTCCGACGCACCGCCGAAATCGACCGACAGCAAGGGCGCTGGCCAATACCTCCGATCCATATCTGTTTCAGCGCAGGTCGCCTCGATTAAAGCAAGGACCGGCTTAGACTCCGGCACCCACCTGTGCCGCGGCCAGAAAAAACAACTCGGTGGTGGGATTGCGCTCGTCCGTCAGCGAAAACACCGTCTCCTCGACCCGCTTTGACAGTTCGGGCACCGAAAGACGGCGGACCAGATCGGTGGATGCCGTGCCATGCCGCCACATGAACCCGATGCCCACCCCGGCGACAACCGCCTCGAACACCGCATCGCGGGTATCGGCCACCAGCCGCGGCATGGGGGCAAGTCCCGAGCGCGCAAGGGCTGCATCCACCACCCGTTGCGTCGACGAGCCGCGCGAGCGAAAGATCAGCGGCCAGCCCATCAGGTCTGCCAGACGCATTTGGCTGCCGTCGGTCAGGCCGGACTGCACCGAGGCGATCGCCACCACGTCTTGATGCAGCACTGGCTGGCGGCGGAACCGCGGGTCATGCGGCACGTCCGGCAAGACGCCGACATCGACTTCGCGCCGCTGCACCGCCGCCAGAATCGCGCGGTGTGACCCGCTGTGCAGCGTGATCGCCAGGGACGGATGCGCCTGACACACCGCTGCAATGATGGCCATGCCCGGCATCGAATTGCCCAGACCCACCCGCAGATTGGCCCGCCCCGAGGCATCGCGCCGCCCGACAATGCGCGCGGCCTCCCGCTCGGCATCCAGGATGCGTTCGCCGATCTCGCACAATTCGCGCCCCATCGGGCTGGGGCGCATCCGGCCATTGGCGCGGTCAAAGATCGTCTGGCCGAACACCTGCTCGAGATCGCGGATCTGCTGGGCGACAGCGGTGTGCGACAGGCCAAGCCTGCGGGCGGCCGCCGCATACGAGCCTTCGTCGGCCACAGCCGTCAGCGCCCGCAACCGCGAGATCGTCAGACCCGGAACCGTGTTCGCAAGCATCTGCTTCATGTTTCGAAGTCTTAGGCTTCAGGCGTAACAGGCCGGTTACAGCCCAGGCGCAACAGTCACGTCATTCGGATGAATCGGGCCGATCTTCGCCAACAGGGCAAGATGCGCGCCCCGCCGATCCTGTTTTGCGCCGGTCCCGACCGGCTTTCGCAAGGGTAACCCTGATGCCTGCGTTGCCACCCCTGCTTTCCCTGCGACAGGCCACCGCCGCCGGATGCTGCAAGGCGGCGGCTGATCCGGATGGGGGCGTGATGGCGGATCGGCTGGTTAAGGACGCGCCATGTTGACGCTGGTTCTGCGCACCGCGCTGCGGATGGCGCTCTCGTTTCTGGCCATCGTCACCCTGGTGTTTCTGGCCACCCGGCTGTCGGGTGACCCGCTGGAATCGATCGGTGCGCAGGGCCTGACGGCCGAGGACCGGGTGCTTTTGACCCGCTACTACGGGCTGGACCGTGGGATGTGGGAGCAATACACCGCCTTCCTGCGCGCCTTTACCGATGGCCAGTTCGGCCTGTCGTTCATCGAGCGCCGCCCGGTGGCGCAGATCGTGGCTGAACGGCTGTGGCCCTCGGCGCAACTGCTGCTGACATCAATCGCGGTGACGCTGCTCTTGGCGATCCCGATGGGGATTGTCGCCGCGATCTGGCGCGACCGCTGGCCGGGCCATCTGGCGATGGGGCTGGCCTTTCTGGGCTATGCGGTGCCCAATTTCGTGCTGGCCACACTTCTGGTGCTGGTCTTCGCCTATTGGCTGAACTGGCTGCCGGTGGTGGGCAATGGCACGGCTGCGCATTTCGTGATGCCGGTCGCCGTGCTGTCGGCCGGGCTGATTGCGGCGCTGTCGCGGTTCACCCGCAACGCGATGCTGGATGTGCTGGGGCAAGATTACATGCGCACCGCCCGCGCCAAGGGCCTGCCGGAACGGGCGGTGATCCTGCGCCACGGGTTGCGCAATGCCGGCATCACCATCCTGTCGGTGGTGGGCTTGCAGATTGCCGGGCTGGCTGCGTCGGGGTCGGTGGTGGTCGAGGCGATCTTCAGTTGGCCGGGGATCGGCGATTTGCTGGTGAACGCTGCCATCCGCCGCGACTATCCGGTGCTGCAATTTGGCGTGGTGGTGGTGTCGGTGGCGGTGCTGGCGATCTCGGCGCTGACCGATCTGGCCTATGCCTGGGCTGATCCACGCTTGCGCCGCGCTGCGGCGGGGGAGGCGCAATGACCGGCCTTGCGCTTGCCACAGCCCGGCCCGGCCCTGCGTTCTGGCGAAGCCTCGGGGCGTTTCACCGCGTCGTTCTGATCCTGGGGGCGGTGCTGGTGCTGGCCGCTGTCCTTGCGCCATGGCTTGCGCAACATGGCCCCACCGACCAAAGCCTGATGTCGCGATTGAAGCCGCCGATGGGCTTTGCCGGGGCAAGGCCGGGCTACCTGCTGGGCACCGACGAGCTGGGCCGTGATCTGCTGGCGCGCTGTCTTTACGGGCTGCGGCTGACGCTGTCGCTGGCCTTTCTGGGCACGCTGGTGGGCCTTGCGATCGGGGCGACGCTTGGGCTGCTGGCCGGGGTGGCGGGCGGGCGGACGGAAAGCGCGATCATGGCGGCGGTCGACATGCAGATCGCCATTCCGTTCACGCTTGTGGCGCTGTTCGTGCTGGCGCTGTTCGGGTCGTCCTTTGGCGTGATGATCCTGCTGCTGGGCGTGGCGGGGTGGGAGCAATATGCCCGCATCATCGCCGCCGAAACCCGCCGCCTGATGCGGATGCCCTTTGTCGAGGCCGCCCGCGCCGCAGGCGCCACGCCGCGCCGCATCGCGCTGGTGCATCTGTTGCCCAACCTGATCTCGCCCATCGTGGTGCAGATGACGCTGTCGTTTTCCAACATCATCCTGCTGGAAAGCAGCCTGTCGTTTCTGGGCCTTGGCGTGCAGCCGCCCACCGCCACGCTGGGGGCGATGGTCGGTGTGGGGCGCGATTACATGCCGATTGCACCGTGGATCGTGCTGGCGCCGTCGGTGCTGATCCTGGCTGTCACCTTTGTCGTGCAGGTGCTGGGCGATTTTGCCCGCGACCGCGCCGATGTGCGCCTGCGCTCAAGATGAACCACCAAGGGGGCCCGCCTTGGGCCCCTGACCCAAACCGCAACCCGGAGAGTGCCCATGAAACGCCTGCTGTCTGCCTCGGCCCTTGGCCTGATCCTTGTCTCGGGCGCGCATGCCGCCGAGATCACCATCGCCGCCGCCAACATGTCGACCTATCTTGATCCCGGCCGCGACCATTCCAACGTCGGCTCGCAGTTTTACTACAACAGCTTCGACCCGCTGATCGACAAGGATTACTCGGTGGTCGGCGGCGCGTGGAAGCCCGGTCTGGCGACCGAATGGACGCTGGTCGAGCCCACCATCATGGAATTGAAACTGCGCCAGGGCGTGACCTTCCACAACGGCGAGGCGATGACCGCCGATGACGTGGTGTTCTCGCTGAACCGGATGTATCAGGCGACCTTTGCGCCCTATCAGGTGCGCGCCCGTGACCGGCTGGAAAACTTTGCCAAGGCCGAAAAGGTCGATGATTTCACGGTGCGCATCCACGCCAAGCGCGCCGAGCCGCTGTGGGAAACCCTGATCAACCTGCAACAGGTTTTCATCATCCCGCAAGACTATACCGTGGCGCTGTCGGGCGATCCGAAGGTTGCCGAAGACACCGATTTCGAGGCCTTCTCCCTGGCCCCGGTCGGCACCGGCCCCTACAAGGTCGCCGAATTCGTGCCGGGCACCAAGCTGGTGTGGGAGCGATTTGACGGCTTTTGGGGGGATGCCGCCCCGTTGGACCGTGTGACCGTGCAACTGGTGCCCGAAGTCGCCTCGCGCCTGACCGCGCTGAAAACCGGCGAGGCGGACATTGCCACCAACATCGCGCCCGACCAGTTGGCGCTGATCGAAGGCGATGCCGACATCAAGGCCGAGGGCATGCTGACGCCGCTGTTCCACGTCATGATCCTGAACCAGAACCACCCCAAGCTGAAGGATGCCCGCATCCGTCAGGCGCTGTCGCTGGCCATCGACCGCAACGCGCTGAACGAGGCGCTGTGGCTGGGCCGCGCCGATGTTCCCGATAGCCACACGATGGAGGAATACGGTGACCTGTACATGCCCGAGCTGAAGACCTTCGGCTATGACCCGGAGAAGGCCAAGGCGCTGCTGGCCGAGGCGGGCTATGACGGGTTCGAGGTGACATTCGACACCCAAGGCTCGTATTACACAAACGGTCTGCTGGCGGCGCAAGCCATCACCGAAATGTGGGGCGCGGTCGGCGTCAAGGGCGTGATCCGCGATCTGCCGAAATGGACTGGCAACGACCCGGAAATGATGACCCGCAACTGGTCGAACCCGATGTATTTCGCCGACCCCTTTGGCAGCTTCGGGGTGATGTGGGCACCGGGTGGCCCGTCGCAATCGGAAGGCCGTTTCAACACCACCCCGGCCTATGAGGCCGCATGGGAGCGCTTTCGCTTTGGCGAAACGCTGGACGGCCGCAAGACCGCCTATGCCGAGTTGATGGAGCACATGAAGGCCGACCCGGCGGTGCTGCCGCTCTATCGCCCCTACGAGTCCTGGGCGATGCGCAGGTCGGTGAACTGGGCCCCCAAGCCCGGCCACATTCCCTACGTGCTCGACTTCCGCGCCGGCTCGATCTCGGTCGAGTGATCCATCGCTGAACTGCCGGTGGGCGGGGCTTTCCGCCCGCCGGTTTTTCGAAACGATCAAAGGACGTGCCATGACCACCCGCATTGCCATCGTCGCCGACATCCACCACGGCGCGCCCTCTGCCACCAAACGCGGCGATGCGGCGCTGGGGTTGATCGAAGACTTTGCCCGTTTTGCCGCCGACACCGGTGCGTCGCATGTGCTGGACCTTGGCGACCGGATTTCGGACGTGGACCACGACACCGACCTTGCGTTGCAAACCGAGGTGGCGCAGGCCTTGCGCGCGGTGCAGGCCCCGATCTGGCACCTGTGTGGCAATCACGACCGCGACCATCTGTCGGTCGCGGAAAACGAAGCCATCCTTGGCCAGTCGCTGGGGCACGAGGTGCATGACGTGGACGGCTGGCGCATCGCGCTGTGGCGCGCCGACAGCCGCATCCGGCGCGGCGACGAGCGCCGTGGCTTTGTGCTGACCGAGGCCGATCTCTTGTGGCTGTCGCGCACGGTGCAGGCCGCCGATCGCCCGCTTCTGGTGGTCAGTCACGTGCCGGTGTCAGGCCACAGCCAGACCGGCAACTATTACTTCCAGAATAACCCGGCCTCATCGGTCTATCCGATGGCCGACCGGGCGCGGGCGGCACTGGCGCAGGCGCGGGTGCCGGTGGTCTGCCTTGCCGGCCATGTGCATTGGAACACCGTCACCACGGTCGACGGCATCGCGCATCTGACCCAGCAATCGCTGACCGAAAGCTTTACCACCCAGGGCGCGCCTGCCGGGGCGATGGGCCTGCTGGAACTGGACGAGGGCCGGGTGCACTGGCAGGTGGCGGGGCTGGATCCCTTCGCCGTGACCTTGACCCCGCGTGCCACCCGTTGGACGCCGCCGATGCCCGACTTTGCCGCCCACCCCGAAGCGCGTCGGGGGCGCTGATCTGCGATGCCGCTGTTGTCGGTTGAAAACCTGAGCCTTGCCTTTGGCAGCCACGCAGCCTTGCGCGGCCTGAGCTTTGCCGTGGCAGCGGGGGAAACCGTGGCGCTGGTGGGTGAATCCGGCTCGGGCAAATCGGCCACCGCCTTGGCGCTGATGCGGTTGATCGAGCGCGACGGCGGCCAGATCACCGGCGGGCGCATCCGGCTGGCCGACACCGATCTGACCGCCGCCTCCGAGGCGCAAATGCGCCGCATCCGCGGCAACCGCATCGCGATGGTGTTTCAAGAACCGATGACGGCGCTGAACCCGGTGATGCCGCTGGGCGCGCAGGTGGCCGAGGTGCTGCGCCTGCACCGCGGTCTGGACGGTGCGGCGGCACATGCTGCGGTGCTGGAGGCATTTGCCCGGGTCCGCATCCCGCAGCCCGAATTGCGCTATGGCCAGTTCGCGCATGAATTGTCGGGCGGCTTGCGCCAGCGGGTGATGATCGCCATGGCGCTGGCCTGCCAGCCCGACCTGTTGATCGCGGACGAGCCGACCACCGCGCTGGACGTAACCACGCAGGCCGGAATCCTGTCGCTGATCAAATCCTTGCAGGATGAAACCGGCATGGCCGTGCTGTTCATCACCCATGACATGGGGGTGGTGGCCGAAATCGCCGACCGCGTCGTGGTGCTGCGCGCCGGTGAAAAGATGGAAGAAGCCCCGGTGGCCCGGATCTTTGCCGCGCCGCAAGCCGATTACACCCGGATGCTGATGGCGGCCACGCCGCGGCTGGGGTCGGGTGCGCCCGCTGCCCCGCGCCCGTCTGACCCGGTGCTGGAGGTGGAAAACCTGTCGGTGCGCTTTGCGCTGCCGGGGGCCACGCCTTTTGCGGCAGGGTCCGAGTTTCACGCGGTGCGCGATGTGTCGTTCAGCGTCGGGCGGGGGGAAACACTGGGTCTGGTCGGCGAATCCGGCTGTGGCAAGTCCACGCTGGCGCGCGCCTGCCTGCGGCTGATCGGCGTCGATCAGGGCGAGGTCCGGCTGTGTGGCGATCCGCTGACCGGCCTGTCGGCGGCGCAGATGCGCCCGTTGCGACGCCGGGCGCAGATGGTGTTCCAAGACCCCTATGCCAGCCTGAACCCGCGTCTGACGGTGGCCGACCTGATCACCGAACCGGCGTTGATCCACGGCACCGTGACCCGCGCCGGGCAACGCGATCTGGCGGCGGAACTGCTGGAAAAGGTCGGGCTAGAGGCGGCGGCCCTGACCCGCTTTGCGCATCAGTTTTCCGGCGGGCAGCGCCAGCGGCTGTGCATCGCCCGGGCGCTGTCGGTGCGTCCGGCGCTGATCGTGGCGGATGAGTCGGTGTCGGCGCTGGATGTGTCGGTTGCCAAGGCGATCACCGACCTGCTTGCGCGGTTGCAGGCCGAAGACGGGCTGTCGTTCCTGTTCATCAGCCATGACATCGCGGTGGTGGAACGGGTCAGCCACCGGATTGCGGTGATGCAGGCGGGCCGGATCGTCGAGATCGGGCCGACCGACCGGGTGCTGGCGGCACCTGCCCATCCCTACACACGGCGGCTTCTGGCGGCGGTGCCGGTGCCGGATCCTGCCAGGCGGGGGCCAATGACCGCGATGCCCGACCTGACGCCACCCCCGCCCGCGATCCTGCCGCGCGGCGCCCGGCCCCGGCGCGAGGCGCTGATGGCTGTCGGTCCGCGCCATTTCGCGCTGGCCAGCAATGACCCCGCCCCCCTGCCACCACGGGGCGGCCCGGTGCCGGGCCATGCCGACAGCGTCGCGCGTGACACGGCGGTTCAACCCGCAGGGGCAGAGTGATGACCTGCCGCCCCCAGTTTCCCCGCCTGCCGCAGGTTTCACCGACCGGCAGGCCCAACCAGAGAGAGAGCGATGACACCTTTCCTGAAACGTTTCTTGCGATCTGCCGCCCTTGCGGCGCTGATCGCTACCCCGGGCCTCGCCCCCCGGCTGGCCGCAGCCCAAGACCGCCCCGACCTTGTCGTGGCCGTCAACACCCTTCCCGGCAGCCTTGAGTCGATCGAAGAACAAGGCAACGTCGCGGTGCGCATCACTTATACGCTGTTTGACAGCCTGATCCGCCGCGATTTCCTGTCTGACGGCTCGGGCACATCGGCCGCCCTTGTGCCCGGTCTGGCCGAAAGCTGGACCCGGGTCGATGACCGCACCATGGATTTCAAGCTGCGCGAAGGCGTCAAGTTCCATAACGGCGACGAAATGACCTCGGACGACGTGGCGTTCTCGTTGGTCGAGGGCCGGGGTCGCGGTCAGGCCCCGCTGTTTGCCGAAGCCAAGACCTATATGGATTCAATCAGCCATGTGATCGCGCTGGACCGCTACAACGTGCGGATCGTGTCGAAAAAACCCGATATCCTGATGGAACAGCGCATTGCCGGCTATTCGTTCTGGATCGTCAATGCCCGCGAATACCTGACCGTTGGCGCGCTGGCATTCGCCCGCAAGCCGGTGGGCACCGGCCCCTACAAGGTGGTGGAATGGGTCGATGGCGAATACCTGAAGCTTGAGGCGCATGACGATTACTTCGGCGGCAAACCCACCGCCGCCTCGATCACCTACAAGATCGTGCCCGAAGTGTCGGCCCGGATCGCGGGCCTTGTTTCGGGCGAATATGACATTGCCGTCAACATCCCGCCGGATCAGGTCGAGGTGATCACGTCCTATCCGGACCTGAAGGTGGAACGCATCGTGCTGGACAACAGCCACGTGCTGCGGCTGTTCCCCTATGGCCCCTTGGCCGACAAGCGGGTGCGTCAGGCGATCAGCCTTGGCATTGACCGTGACCTGCTGCGCAAGGCGCTTTGGGAAGACAAGAACTATACGCCGAACGGCCACCAACTGCCGTCTTATGGCATTTATGTCGAAGATTTTCCGGCCTTCGAATACAACCCGGACAAGGCCCGCGCCCTGCTGGCCGAGGCGGGCTACAACGGCGAGGAAATCGTCTACCGGCTTGGGCTGAACTACTATCTGCTCAGCCTTGAGGCGGCGCAGGCGATGCAGCAGATGTGGAAAGACATCGGGCTGAACATCAAGCTGGAACCGCGCGAAAACAACAGCCAGGCTGCCGAACCGGGCGCGCATATCCTGCCGTGGTCGAACACCCACCGCTTCCCCGATCCGCTGGGGTCGTTCGTGCCGCAGTGGGGCAAGGATTCGGGCGTTCAGAACAACAAGAAATACCCCGAGCGCACCTGGAACGCGCCCGAACGGTTCAACGCGTTGCAGAACGTTCTGCTGACCTCGATGGACAATGCCGTCCGCAAGGACGCCTATCGCGAAGCGCTGGCGATCTGGATGGACGAAGCCCCCGGCACCATCCTTTACAACCCGCTGGAGACCTACGCGATGCGGGCCGAAATCAACTGGAAGCCTTACGGCCTCTATTACATGGATTTCCGCCCCTACAACCTGACCTTCGGCGCGCAGTGACCCTGCCTGCTTTTGGTTGACCCATGGGGTGCGGCTGGCCCGTGCTGGCCGCCCCCCGCCCCTTTGCCCTGAACCCCGGACCCGCCATGCCGCTGATCGACGTGCAAGATATGGACGTGACCATCCGTCGCCGCGACGGCACCCCGGTGCAACCGGTGCGGGGGGTGGCGCTCTGCGTTGACGCCGGCGAGACGCTGGCGCTGGTGGGCGAATCCGGTTGCGGCAAATCGCTGACCTGTCTTGCCATCGCCGGCCTGCTGCCCCGGCGCGCGGTTGCGCAGGGCAGGGTGGTGATGCAGGATACTGACCTGCTGGCACTCCCCCGGCGCGCAGCACGGTTGCTCCGGCGGGCGCTGATCGCCTCGGTGTTTCAGGATGCCACCAACGCGCTGAACCCGGTGCGCCCGATCGGCTGGCAGGTGGCCGAGGCGATCCGCCTGCGCCGCTCTGTGACCCGGAATGAGGCGGGGGCCGAGGCAGTGCGGCTGTTGGGCCGCGTCGGCCTGCCCGAACCCGAACGGCGCGCGAAGGAATATCCGCACCAGTTTTCCGGCGGCATGAACCAGCGCGCGATGATCGCCCTTGCCATTGCCGGGCGGCCGCATCTGTTGATCGCGGATGAGGCGACAACAGCGCTGGACGTGACGATCCAGGCGCAGATTCTGGACCTGATAGCCGATTTGCAGGCTGAACTGGGCATGGGGATGATCTTTGTCACCCATGATCTGGGCATTGTGGCGCAGGCAGCCGACCGCGCCGCCGTGATGTATGCCGGGCGCATTGTCGAAACCGCGCCGGTGGCCGCGCTGTTTGCCACCCCGCGCCACCCCTACACCCGTGGCCTGTTGCAGGCGCTGCCGCGCGTCGATCATGATGGCAGGCCCTTGTCGACCATTGACGGGATCGTGCCGCCGCCAGACCGGATGCCGCCGGGATGTGCCTTTGCACCGCGCTGCTCGCGCGTGGGCGCGGGTTGTGATGCTGCTGTGCCGCTGTCGCAGAAGATACCCGGCGCATCGCCGCCGCGATTTCTGGCCTGTCATCGGCCTGTGCCCGTGTCCGAGGAGGTTTAGGCCATGTCACAGGCTGCTGTGGATGCGTTGATGTTGCCGCCGCCCCTGCTGGCCGCAGAGGGCGTCCGTCTGGGCTATGCCACCGGGCGGCGAGGCTGGTTCCGGCCTGCGCCGCGCTTTCTGGCGGTGGACGGCGTGTCGCTGACCCTGTCACGCGGCGAGACGCTGGGGATCGTGGGCGAGTCCGGTTGCGGCAAGTCCTCGCTTGCCCGGCTGCTGGTGGGGTTGGCCGCGCCCGAAGCCGGGGTGGTGCGGTTCGAGGGCACGGCAATGCCCGCGCCAGACAGCGCCGCGTGGCGCGCCCTGCGCACCCGGCTGCAAATGGTGTTCCAAGATACCGGCGCGGCCCTTGACCCGCGCCTGACGGTGCGGACCCAGGTGCGCGAGCCCTTGTTGATTCACCGCCAGCCCGACCCGGAGGCCCGCTGTGACGAGGTCTTGGCGCAGGTGCGGCTGGGCGCGCATCTGTGGGACCGCTTTCCGCGCGAATTGTCGGGGGGCCAAGTGCAGCGCGTTGTGATCGCCCGCGCCCTGGCCCCGCGCCCCGACCTTCTGGTGCTGGACGAGCCGGTATCGGCGCTGGATGTATCGATTCAGGCGCAGATCGTGAACCTGCTGCACGATCTGCAACGCGATCTGGGGCTGGCCTATGTGTTCGTCAGCCATGACCTTGGGGTGGTGCGCCATGTAGCACACCGGGTGGCGGTGATGTATCTGGGCCGGATTGTCGAGCTGGCCCCCAAGGCCGAGCTGTTCGCCCGCCCGCGCCATCCCTATACGCAGGCGCTGCTGGCCTCGGTGCCGGTGGCAGACCCGGCGCGGCGCGGCGCGCGGGTGGCGATCCCCGGCGATCCGCCCAGCCCGCAGCACCCGCCGTCCGGCTGCCGGTTTCATCCGCGCTGCCCGCTGGCCGTGCCGCGCTGCGCGGCCGAGGCCCCCGCCTTGCGCGCGTTGGGGGCCACCGACGTGGCCTGTCACCGGGCTGGCGAGCCGGGATTGCCGTCGCTGGCCGCCATGCTGTCGGGCCCGCGTCCCGCCATGGCACCGATGTCCGTCAGGGAGCCCGCATGATGCTGCAATTTCTGGCCATCAAATCCCTTCGCGCCGCGCTGACGATGTGGCTGGTCATCACCTTTGTCTTCATCGTTCTGAGGATCTCGGGTGATCCGACCGATATCCTGTTGCCCGATGACGCAAGCGATGCCGTTCGCGATTTCTACCGTGCCAAATGGGGGCTGGACCGGCCGCTGTGGGACCAATACCTCAGCTATTGGTCGGCGCTGCTGACCGGCGATTTCGGCATATCGTTGCGCAACAACCTGCCCGCATGGGAGATGGTGATGGACCGCGCGCCGAAAACCCTGCTGCTGGGCGGCACCGCCTTGGGGTTTTCGCTGGCCATCGGACTGCCCTTGGGCATTCTGGCGGCGTGGTGGCGCGGGTCGTCGCTGGACCGCGCGGTAATGACCACGGCGGTGTTCGGCTTTTCGATGCCGAACTTCTTTCTGGGCATCCTGCTGATCCTGACCTTTTCGCTGCATCTGCGCTGGCTGCCATCCTCGGGTTCTGACAGCGCGGCGCATCTGATCCTGCCCGCCTTCACGCTGGGCACCGCCTTTGCCGCGCAACTGGCGCGCTTTACCCGGTCAGCGATGATCGACGTGCTGACCAAACCCTATATGACGACCGCCAAATCCAAGGGCGCAAGTGAGGCGCGGCGGGTGTTTGCCCATGCGCTGCCCAATGCCTCGGTGCCGATTGTCACCATTCTGGGGCTCAAGGTCGGCGAGTTGATCGGCGGCGCGGTGGTGACCGAGACGGTGTTCGCCTGGCCCGGCCTTGGCCGGCTGTTGGTGCATGCGGTGGCGGTGCGCGATCTGGCGGTGGTGCAGGCGATCCTGATCCTGATCGCCGCAACCATGGTGGCCACCAACCTGTTGGTGGATCTGTATTACGGCTGGGCCGACCCAAGGGTGCGGGTCGGCCGGACAAAAGGGGTGCGCGCATGACCGATCTGCCACTGGCGGCCAACCCGGCCAAATCCCGCACGCCACGGATGCCTGCCCTTGTCATGGCCTCGGCGATCTGGCTGTCGCTGATGATCTGGGTCATGCTGGCGGCACAATTGCTGATGCCTTGGGATTTTGAGGCGACCGACCTGCTGGGCCGGATGAAGCCGCCGTTTCCGCTTGCGGGCTATGACCCGGCGCATCCCTTGGGCACCGATCAGTTGGGCCGCGATCTGTTATCGCGCCTGCTGGTGGCCACCCAGACCTCGATCGCGCTGGCGCTGCTGGGCACGGTATTGGGTGCTGTGTTGGGCACGGCGGCAGGGTTTCTGGCCGCGCATCGCGGCGGCTGGGTGGATGAGGCAATCTCGGCGCTGATTGATTTTCAGGCGGCCATGCCATGGTTCATCGTGGCGATGGCGGTGCTGGCCTTTCTGGGCAATGCGATGTGGGTATTCTTGTTGCTGATGGGGCTTTATGGCTGGGAACGCTATGCCCGCATCACCCGCGGCCTTGTGCTGACAGCGCGCGAACAGGGCTATGCCCGCGCCGTGCATGCCTTGGGCGCACCGCCACGCTGGATCTATGCCCGTCATATCCTGCCCAACATCCTTGGGCCGCTGATCGTGCAGGTCACCATCAACTTTCCCGAAACCATCCTGTTTGAAACCTCGCTGTCCTTCATCGGCCTTGGCATCCGCCCGCCCTTGACCTCGCTGGGCCAGCTTCTGGGCGACGGGCGCGATTACATGATCAACGCGTGGTGGCTGGCGGTGATGCCGGGGGGGGTGATCTTTCTCAGCACCCTCGCGATGTCGATGCTGGGCGATCATCTGCGCAACCGACTTGACCCATCGCTGGAGGACTGACCTGCCATGGCCGCGGAACCCGCTGACCAAATCATCGACGGCATCGGCCTGAACCTGAACGCGCTGCCCGCCGGGCGCATCGACCTTGTGCCCGCCACCCTGCGCCGCTGGGCCGAGGTGGGGTGCAGCCATGTGGAACTGACCGCGCGGCGGCTGGATCTGATCGTGGCCGGGCGGCTGGACCGGGCGTGGCTGGACACGGTGGGGCAGATGGTGGCGGATGCGGGCCTGCGCCCGGTGCTGCATGCCAACCACGGCATCAACCTGATGGACACGGCCAATCCGCTGCACTGGCAGGCGGCGGTGGCTTCGGTGCAGGCTTGCGGCCTGATTGGTGCCCATTCGATGGTGATCCATTCCGGCCACCTGCCGCCCGCCGAGTTTGCGCAAAGGGGCCGTGCGGCGCTGCTGGCGGAACAGGACGCCTTTCGTAAGCTGGGCGATCTGGCGGCGGCGGCCGGGGTGCGGCTGGCGGTGGAAAACCTGATCGCCAACCCTGACCGCCATTGCTATGGCGCCGACCCCTTGGCCTTGGCCGAGCAGATCGGGGCGGTGGATCACCCGGCGGTGGGGGTCTGCCTTGACTTTGGCCATGCCTGGCTGTCGGCCAGCATCCTTGGCTTTGACTATATCCCGGCGCTTGCCGCGCTGTCGCCCTTGGTCTGGCACCTGCACCTGCATGACAACTGCGGCCGTCCCGGCACCCCCGGCGATGATGGCGACGCTGCCACGCTTGGCATCGGCGACATGCATGCCCCGATTTATGATGGCACCATCCCGTGGGAGGCGCTGCTGCCGCAGTTGCGCCTGCGGTCCGGCACCTTTGGCGGCATCGAGTTGAATGGCCGCTACAACGCCCGCGCGGGTGAGATTGTGACGGCGGCCAAAGGCTTTGCCGATTATTTCAACCACGGTCAGGCGTTGCCCGCCCGACCCACACAGCAGGAGCAGCCATGCGCGTGATCGCAACCGGGTTCAACACCGGCGAGGCCGAAGGATCGGTCGCCACCTTTGCCGAACGGCTGGAGCATCTGGCGCAGATCGGCTGCACCGGGGCCGAGGTCAGCGCCACCGGCATGGATCTGGTGGTGGCCTGCCGGCTGATCCCGCATCAGGTGGCCGCCGCGCGCGCGGCGATGCAGCGCCACCCGCTGGCCTATTCGATGCATGCGCCGATCGCCATCAACCTGATGGACCGCGCCCATGCCGACCTGCACCGCCGCGCGGCCTTTGTGTCGATGGACCTTGCCGCCGAGATCGGCGCGCAGGTGGTGGTGCTGCATCCGGGCCGCTGCCACCCGCGCGATTGGCTGGGCGGGCGCGACAGCCTGTTAAGTTACGAGCGGGACGAATTGTCCCGTCTGGCCGACCATGCCGCCGCGCAGGGCGTGACCATCGCCTATGAAAACATCTCGCCCAATGACCGGGTGATCGCGGGCGAGGAAACCTCGTATTCGCTCGACCCCGCAGCACTGGCGCGCCAGATCGCGGCGGTGGCGCATCCGGCGCTGATCGCCTGTCTGGACATCAGCCATGCCCAGCAGGGCGCAGGTCTGTTGGGGTTCGACATGCTGACCGCGTGTGCCGCCCTTGCCCCGCATGTCGGCCACATCCACTATTCCGACAGCACCGGCATCCCCGCCACGATTGCCACCAAATCGCAGGGCGAGCGGCATTTCTTTGGCGTAGGCGACATGCATGCGCCGCCCGGCATGGGGGCGGTGGATTTTGCCGCACTCGCGGCGACGCTGGCGCCGCTGATGCGCGACGACACCCGCATCGTGATCGAGGTCAAGCGCAATTTCAAAGCCCATGCCGAGGCCGCGACGCTGGCCGCCGCCCAAGCCTTTGCCGCCCGCCTGAACGGAGACATCCAATGACCGCCGCCGCCCAACGCCTGCTGATCGTGGTGTTTGATGGCTTGCGCTCCGACATGGTGGCCAGCCGCATGCCCACGCTGGCCGATTTTGCCGACAGTGCCACCCGCTTTGCGGGCGCGCGGTCGGTGTTTCCGTCGCTGACGCGGGTGGCGACCACGGCGCTGTCCAGCGGCTGCTGGCCGCGCCAGCATGGCATTGTCGGCAATGCCTTTCACCAGCCGCAGGTGGTGGCCGGGACAGCGCTGGACACCTCGGATTTCGACCATCTGGCACGGGCGCGCGCCGCCTGGGGCGGGCGGCTGGTGGCACCGCAGACCTTTGGCGAGGCCTTGGCGGCAGCGGGTCTGCGCCTGGCGGTGTTTCACGGCGGCTCGGCGGGGTCGGCCTGTCTGATCAACCCCGAGGTCGCCGCGAACGCCGGGCACGCGACGTTCTCGATCCACGGCACGGGTGCAACCGCCACCCCCGATGCCGTGACGGCAGCCGAAGCCGCGCAGGGCGCACGGCCAGACAACGGCCCGCCCAAGATCGCTCAGGTGGATTATGTGGCAGCACTGGCCGCCGCAGCGCTGGCCGATCCGGCCGGCCCCGAGGTGGTGCTGGTCT
>JAFGXY010000002.1 GCA_016936395.1 Paracoccaceae bacterium
AGCGGGCAGGCTACCCGCTTTTGATCTATCGCCATGGTGGCAGCCTTGAGCCGCGCCTCGAGCATCTGTCGTGGGATGGGTTGATCCTGCCTGCCGATCATCCGTTCTGGGCCAGCCATGCCCCGCCGAATGGCTGGGGGTGCAGCTGCTTTGTCACCGGCGCGCGGTCGGAGCGTGACGCGGTGCGCAAGGGCGGCAAGCCCGGCAAGCGTTTGCCCGACGGCTGGGCGGCGCTGAACCCCAAGACCGGGGCACCGGTGGGGATCGACAAGGGCTGGGCCTATGCGCCGGGGGCGAGCGTGGCCGATACCGTGGCACAAGTGGCGGCCAAGCTGCCGCGGCTGCCCGCTCGCGTCGGTGCAAGCTTTGGCGAACAGCAGGCCGAGAAGATCGATGCTGGCTGGCGGGCTTGGGTGGCGCGCGTTCAGGCGGGCGAGCGCGTGGACGACCAACTTCTGGGAGTTCTCGGTTCCGATGTCGTCGCACGGCTCGCCGACCGGGGTGTCGAGCCTGCCACGGCAGAAATCATGATGCGAGCTGGGTTGATGAACGGACCAAAAGCCCGCCGCCACGCTGAAGCAGGCGATGCCCTGACCTGGGCGCAGTGGTTTGAACTTGCCAGCATGCTGCGCAATCCGACCGCAGTTCTGCGCGATGAACGATCCGGCGCGCTAATCTACCTTCTGGCAGACCGTGGCGCGGTACCGCAGGTTGCCGTTCGTCTGGACTACCGCCGAGATCGACGCGGCGAGAGTTTGACCTTCAATGCAGTCGTGTCTGCCTATTTGGTGGATACAGACGACATCAAGGGTCGTTTGACGGGTGGTCTGTTATCACTGCTTTTGGGGATGGTGGGATGACGGAGGGTCGGGTCGCCTCATTCGAAGCACCTTGCGGTGACGTCACGGATCCCGGATTTTCCGTGGTCGCCATCCCAGATAAAAGATAGTCATGATCAAGCATGAGATCAACACGTCCTTTGCCGAGGCGGCGCTGCTGGCGCTGGAGGCCGCGCTGACCGACATGACGCCGGTCATGAATGACCTGGGCGAGTTGCTGACCACCTCGACCAAGGACCGCTTTCCCAAGGGCATTGCACCCAGCGGCGCAAAGTGGGCACCGAAGTCTCAGACCACGCTGAACCGCTATGGCGCGCGCAAATCCAACCGCGTGGATGTGCGCCCGCTGTTTGGCCCCTCGGGTCTGCTGTCGCAGCTGATCTTCCACGAGGCCGACGCCAGCCAGGTCAGCTGGGGGTCGAACCTGATTTATTCGGCGGTGATGCAGTTTGGTGCTGCCAAAGGCGCGTTCGGCACGATGTCGAACGGATCGCCGATCCCTTGGGGCAACATCCCGGCGCGGCCCTTCATCGGCGTGTCTGCCGACGACGAGGTGAACATCATCGCCACCCTTGAAGACTGGCTTCAAAGCGCCGCAGATCAGCAGCCTTGACCACCGCGCAGCCTCGCGTCAGGCTGATCTGAAGGCCAGTCCCGAACCCCCCGCACGCCGTTGCGGATTTTTCGGGCGGGTGTGATCCGCGATGGTGCGGACATGACCCCGCACACCCAAACATCCCTCTCGCCCGTCTTGATGGCATTCGACCCGGCCTCGTCGCAGGCCCCGGAGTGGATTCACCTTATCCCTACGACCAAGGGTGCCATCCAGACCGATGACAATCGCGGTCCATACTTCATTGAGGACGCTGATGCCGTCATTGCCGCGAGCTTTGCTACGGAAGACCGCCTGATCCTCGATCAGGACCACGCCACGGACAAAGGAATGCCTGCCCCGGCACGAGGCTGGATTGTCGAGATGCAGGCCCGTGCCGATGGCATCTGGGGCCGGGTGGAGTGGACCCGCGAGGGGGCCGCCATGGTGGTCGACCGCGCGTATCGCGCCATCAGCCCGGTGATTTTTCACGACAAGGCCAAGCGCATCTTTGCTGTGCCGCGCGCCAGTCTGGTCAACCGCCCGAACTTCAAGGGCCTGACCGCCCTGAACCACACCCAAGAAGAGGAAACCCAAGTGAACCAGCTTGAACAGATCGCCTTGGCCCTTGGGCTGCAGGCCAGCGCCAGCGGCGAGGATATCCTTGCCGCGATCCGCGCCACCAAACCCGCCGACCCTGCGCTGCAGTCGTCGCTTCAGGCCGCGCAAGAGGCCATGACGGCACTGCAGGCCACCGTGTCCGAACAGGCGACGCAGATCACCGCCCTGACCGAAGGGGCCGCCCGCCGCGAGGCCGAGGCGTTTGTCGATCAGGCCATCGCGGACAAGCGCGCCGGTCTGAGCGCCAACACCCGCGCCCATTACGTCTCGATGCACATGGCAGACCCGGCGATGGCCAAGACCACCATCGAAAGCCTGCCCAAGCTGGGGCCGACCGGCATGACCGCCACCCCGCCCGTCGCCCTGAAGGAGGGCGAGATTTCCCTGAATGCCAGCCAGGTCGAGGCGGCGAAGCTCTTGGGCATCTCGACCAAGGACTATGCCGCCACGCTGAAGGCTGATGCCGAGAAGGAGGCACGCTGATGGTTGCTTTGACCGCTGACCGTAATACCCCGCGCTTTGAGGGCGACCTGCTGTCGTCCGTTCTGGGCGCATCTCAGGCCGTTTTCGCCGGGGCGATCCTGATGCGCAACGCCGCTGGCGACCTGATCGAAGGGGCCACCGCGACCGGTTCCTTCGGTGTGGGCGTCGCGCAAGAGCGCGTGTCGTCGACCACCGCTGGCGTGACCCCGATCCAATACCGGGCGGGCATCTTCCGCTTCGCCAACTCGGCTGCCGGTGACCTGATCGCCAAGGCCGACATCGGGGCGGTTTGCTACATCGTCGATGACCAGACCGTCGCCAAGGCCAACACCAAAGCGACCGCGTCCACGGCAGAGCTGCGCGAAGAGTTCGGGGCCGCCGCAGAGGCCGCGCGCGAGTTGCTGCGCGAAGAGGCCGAGCTGGCGCGCCGTCGGGCCGAACGCAACACCCGGGGAGTCTCCGGCGGCGTTCAGGACGAGCTTGGCCTGAACCTCTACGACAGTGCCTTCGGCGTGGGCAATCAGAAGAAGCTGGCCGATCTGTTCGATTTCAGCATCTGGTCGTCCGAGGCACGGAGCGCGATCAACGGGATCACCGCCGCCTTCGTTCAGCTTGACAGTGCCGGTACGCTGGACGAGCAGATCGCAGCCGCCGAGACCTTGCGGCAGCGGTTCAAGGAAGCGGCCGAGGCTTCGGGCGGGATCTCGGTTCAAGAAGACGGGGCGCTGCAGGCGATCAACGCGCTGATCCTTGGCCTTCAGCGGCTGACCGCGGAACAGGCAAAGGCGCAAACCGCGCTGATCGAGGGCAATGGCCGCTTCCCCGGCTTTGAAGCGGCGCAGGCGGCGCTGGAGTACCGCTTTCAGGAACAGCAGGCGATCCGCGAGGTCATCGCCGCCGAACAAGAGCGCCTTGCGGTGCAAAGCGCGCAGGAGGTGGTCCAGAACCAGATCCTGCTGTTCGGGCGCGACTCGGAACTGGTGGCGCAGAACCGGCTGGCGGCGGAACGCGAGATCTATGCGGCGGCACTTGAAACGGCCGGGGCAACCGCCCAGCAGGTCGAGCAGGCGCTTGCCGCCTGGGATGCCGCTGTTGGCTTCAACGCCGAGGCGGCGGGCATGCCGGGACTGATGTCTGCCACGGCGTCGGCAGCGGCGGGCATTGCGGGCAATATCTGGAACGCTGTCTCGGGCATGATTGCACTGAAGAACCAGCAGGCGGAAGAGGCGCGGGCTTGGATCGCAGATCAGCAACCCGGTGGCAGCGGCTATCTGGCAAACCAGTATGCGATGTATGGGCAAGGCCGGGAGGCGTTCAACCGGCAGGCCGGTGTCAACCGCAGTGCTGCGCAAATTCGCAATGAAAACAGGATTGCCACTGGCGCAGGCCGGGGCGGTGCGGGTGGCGGCGGAGCGAAGTCCGCGAGCGAAGAGCGCGACGCGGTTGCCGAGCTGATTGAAAAGCTGGAGCGCGAGATCGAGCTTGAGCGGGAAATGGACCCGGTCAAGAAGGAGATGATCCGCCACCGCGAGGCGCTCAAGGACGCGACCGCGGCTGAGCGTGAACAGGTCGAGGCGCTGATCGTCCAACGCGAGCGCGAGAAGGCCGCGACCGAAAGCCTGAAATGGGCGAATGAACAGGCGGGTGACGCGCTGGTCGATGCGCTGATGGGCGGCGCGGACGCGGGTGAGCGCCTGATCGACACGCTGAAACGCGCGGTGCTGCAGGCGTTGCTCTTGGGAAATGGGCCACTGCAAGGGCTATTTGGCGGTGGGATTTTCGGCGGCGGCGGTGGTGGCGGCTTGTTCAACGGTTTGTTCAGCGGCGGCAGTCTTTTTGCCGGTCTGGCCGAGGGCGGCATGGTTTATGGCCCGGGCGGGCCGACCGATGACAAGGTGCCGCGCTGGCTGAGCCCCGGCGAGTTTGTCGTCAACGCGCGCGCCACGCGGCGCAACCGTCACCTGCTGGAAGGGCTGAACGCGCCGGGCATGGCGACGGGGGGCTTTGTGGGCGGTGGTGCGGCGTCCAGTCCCACGCCCATGGGAAGCATGACCTTCGCCCCGGTGATCGATGCGCGCGGGTCGAACGACCCGGCAGCGGTCGAGGCGGCCGCACGCAAGGGGATGCGGCAGGCGCTGGACGAATACCGCCGCAGCGGCTTGTCTTACGACATCCGCCGCCAGCTGGACCAGCCGGAGGTGACGCGGTGGTGACGACGTATCCCCTGGACCGCGATGCCTGGTGGGGCGCGCTGCCGATTTCCAGCCTTATGCTGGACCCGGTCGAGCATGTGATAAGCGACATGACCGGCAAGGGCGAGCCGATCGATGACGATGTTGCCCCGATGCTGTGGGAGGGCGAGGTCACCTTGGCCCGCATGACGCAGGCCGAGGCCGCGCATGCCAGTGCGATGATGGATCTGTTGCGGCCTGCCGGTCGGCTGTTCTGGGCCTATGACCGCCGTCGCCCTGCCCCGGCGGCGGACCCGACAGGCGCGCTTCTGGGGGCGGCGGTGCCCGTGATCGCCAGCCTCCCCGCCTCGGGGCGCGAGCTGTCGCTGTCGGCGCTGCCAGCGGGCTATGTCCTGACGCGCGGCGATCTGATCGGCTGGGCCTATGACGGTGGGCGTCGGGCGCTGCACCGGGTTCTGACGTCGGTGGTCACGGCGAACGGAGCGGGTACCACGCCGGTGTTCGAGGTCTCAACCCTGATCCGGCCCGGCGTGGTGTTGGGGGCGGCGGTCAGCCTGATCCGCCCGTCCATTCTGGCGCGGCGGATTCCGGGCAGCGTGGTCACCGGCACCACGCGCGGCACGATTACCGAAGGGTTCACGTTCCGGTTCAAGCAATCCCTGGGGCAGGTGGCATGAAGGTCTATTCCCCTGCCACAGCCGCCTATCTGGCCCGGCGTGGCGGGTCCGTGGTGCGGGTGCTTGTCTATCTGGCGGCGCGAAATCGCCAGACCGGTGAAATTGAGACAGTTGGCCTGTGGAGCGGCGAGGCCGACCGCATCTTTGCCATCGGGGGCCAGTCGCGCACCTATTACCGCGCCGCAGGCGTGCTTCAGATCGACGAGATCGTATCGACCCCCGGCACCGATGTCAGCTTTACCACGCTGCGCCTGTGTTCGATCGACGAGCGGGTCATCGCGGCATTTCGTGGCTACGATCCACGCTTTGGAGCCGTTGAAATTCATCGGGCGCTTTTCGATCCCGACAGCGGTGCACTGATCGATGCGCCAGAGCGGCTGTTCAAGGGCTGGATAGACGGGGCCCTTATGCCGGTGCCCGCTATGGATGAGGATGCAACGCTCGAAATACGGCTGGCTTCGGCCAACCGGGCGCTGACGCAGACGCTGGCCTTCAAGAAGTCAGATGCTGCCTTGGCCGAGGCGCGTACGGGCGATCACTTCCGCCGTCATGTCGACGTGTCGGGAACCGTCACTGTTGTCTGGGGAGAGCGCAAGGTATGAGGCTGTGGAACTGGAAATCGCGGCTTGCCACTTACATCGTGCGCGGTGCTTCAGAGCCTTATCGCTTTGGCCAGAATGACTGTGCGATTTTTGCATCCGGGGCAGTCAAAGCGGTCTGCGGCAAAGACCCGATGGCGCCCTATCGGGGCAAGTATCGCACAAAGTCCCAGGGCCTTATACTTGTTGGAAAGGATGGCTTCGCCGATCATATCGCTGTGTTTAAGGCAGCACTGGATGAAATAGCCCCTGCTTTTGCTGCACCCGGTGACGTTGCGATTATTGATGATCCATTTGCAGGACCCAGCCTCGGAGTTGTCCAGGGCGAATTCGTCTATGCATTAGGTCCGTCCGGCCTTGGTATTGCCCCGCGCAGCACAATGACAAGGGCGTTGCGCACATGATCTTTCTGACACTTCTTCTACTGCTATGGCCAGACCCGGCTCACGCTGGTTTGATCGGTGGGCTGATTGGACTGTTCGCTGGCGGAGCAACCGTTGCCGGGGTTGCCCTTGTGGTCGGCCAAATTGCGCTGAGCGTCGCGATTGCGAACTATCAGAAGCGCAAGATGAAGAAAGCCTTGGCCGCTCAGCAAAGCGGCATCCGGTCGCAGTTCACGGCAACGGGCGGCGTCAATCCGTTGTCATTCATCGTCGGACGCTATGCCACCAACGGCCATCTTGTCGCGCCGCCGATGAGCCAGCCAGCAGAGTCCAACCCGCCCAACGCCTATCTGACCTATGTAATGGACTTTGGCGACGTTCCTGGTGCCACGGTGACCCGGGTTGGGATCGAGGATGAATGGGTGACTTTTGGGCCGCTTGTCGATCCCGCCCCGCCCGCCGAAGGATCCGAAGGAGAGGACCTCTTGTCCGGCGTCCTTCCGGGGTTTCTGGGCGACTGGCGGCAGAGCATCGACACATCGGGATTCGGCGCGCCTGCTCTGGAGAAGTATGACGGCTTCGTCTGGCTGCGCGCCTGTGACGGCAGCCAGACGGAGGCCGACCCTTTCCTGCTGGCCAAGTTCGGGGCAGACCCCGAGCGGCCATGGAGCGCCGACATGGTCGGGCGCGGCATTCCGTACGTTGTGTTGACCTTCCTGCGCAACGCCGAGCGATTCCCTGGCGAGCCGCGCCGCAGGCTGGAAGTCATGGGCATCCCGCTCTATGACCCGCGCCTCGACAGCACGGTCGGCGGATCAGGCTCGCACCGCTGGGCGGACCGGTCGACCTGGGCACAGACCGACAATCCCAAGGTCATCCATTACAACATCCTGCGCGGGATCGAGATTCCGGGTTTTGGCGTCTGGGGCGCGCGGGCTGCTGCCGAAGAATTGCCACTGGACAACTGGTTCGCCGCGATGAACGAGTGCGACCTGCCAGTCGATGATGGCAAGGGCGGGACCGAGCCGCAGTTCCGGTTCGGCTTTGAAATTCTCGTCTCTGACAAGCCTGCCACAGTTTGTGACGAGATTGACCGCAGCTGCAGCGGCAAGACCGTCGAGATCGGCGGCGTCTACAAGACCCGCGTCGGCGGGGTGGGTCTGCCGGTATATTTCTTCACCGACGGCGATATCCTTGTGACCCGCCCGCAAGAGATGGACCCGTTTCCGGGGTTGGAGGATTCGGCCAATGCGTTGTCTGCCAGCTATCCGGACCCGGATATCCTGTGGGAAACCCGCGAAGCCCCGGCCTATCTTAATGCGGAATGGGAGGCGGAAGACGCCTCGACAGAATGGGATGCCGACACCGGGCAATGGGTGCGCCAGCCGCGCCGACTGATGCAGGAGGTCAGCCTGCCGGGCGTGGCCTCGGGGTCGCAGGTGCAGCGACTGCTCGCAGCAATGGCCAAGGACGGGCGGCGTTGGCGCAACCATGGCCTGACGCTGCCGCCCGAAGCCTGTGTGCTGGAACCACTGGACGCCGTGACCTGGACGTCCGAGCGCAACGGCTACAATGCCAAACTGTTCGAAATCATCCTTACCGCTGATCCCGTGGGTGAGCTGCGTCCGCGCCTCGGTATCGTTGAGGCTGACCCGTCGGATTACGATTTCAACCCCGACGGCTATCTGCCCAACGTCGCCCCTTCGATCTTGCCGGTGTCGGCGGGTCTGGTCACGGTGCCTGGGTTTACGGCAGTGGCGCATGTCCTGCGCGATGCCACCGGCGTTGACCGCCGCCCGGCGATCCTTTGTGCCTGGACCGGCGCGCTGGTGGGCGAAGCGCGAGGGCTGGCGCTGGAATTGCGGCTGGCCGCATCGCAGACCACTGTCTGGACCGGATCGACCGGCGATATCCTGACCGGACAAGTCATCCTGTCCGAGGTGTTGCCGCTGACCAGCTACGAGGTGCGGGCCATGGTGCTGTCCGACACCCGCCCCGCGCCCTGGACGCCATGGGTGCCGGTCACGACCTTTGACGTGCGGCTGGGCGCAGAAGATCTTGCCAACTCGGTACAAGAGGCGCTGACAGAGGCAATGGCGGTGCGCGGGGCTGCCGATGCGCGGGCGGATGAAGTGCTGGCCAATGCGACCGCGCTGATCGAGGGCCTGCGGGATGATGTGGGGGGTGATGTTGCGGCCATTCGTGACGATCTGGCCTTGTCGCTGCCGCGCGAGATCGACACAGGTCGGGCGGTGGAGACGCTGGCCGAGCGCTTGGCCTGGCTGACTCTGCAGCTGTCTCAGGCGCGCACCGACATGGCCGATGCAGGTATCTACATCGATCCCACGGCGGGCCGCGCGCGCATCGAGGCGGTGGCGCGGATCGACACCGCGATCAGTGAGGTTTCGGTTGTGCTGGACGCGATCCAGTCGGAAATAAGTCTGCGCGCCACCTATTCGGACCTGACCAGTGCGATAACGGCGGCACAGCTTGACCCGGCCGATCTGCCGGAACTCGATGATCTGCGCGGCCGGATCAGCGATGCGGAAATCACGATATCCGGTCTGGAGGGTGCCATCGACCTGAAGGCGGACACGACCACGCTGGATGGCATTTCGGTGCGCGTCACGGATGCCGAGCTGCAAATTGACAGCCTGAGTGACGAAATCGCGCTGCGCGTTGAAACGACGACGTTCGATGCTTTGGAAAGCCGGGTCGGGACAGCGGAAGTCACCCTCGGCACGCTGGATGCTCCCGGCCTGACCCTTGCGGTCAGCGACAGCCGGGCGGCGCTGGAGCTGACGGATGATCTGGCTGCGAACCTGCTGCGCGATATTTTGCAGGGTCGCGCGACACGCCAGACGGCGCAGGCCGACATTGCCTATGCCCAGCAGGACATGCGGGCACTGGTCAATGAGGACCGCACTTCCATTGCCAGCCTTCAGACGCAACTGGGCGTGGCAGCGGCCGGGGCGGCGGCCGCGGTGGCGGCGGAAGCATCGGTCCGGGCTTCGGAAACTGCGGCGGCGGCAGCCTCGGTCCTTGTGCTGTCGGCGCAGGTGAATGACCCGGCAACCGGGTTGGCAGCCACGCGGGCGACAGTGAACGAACAGCAAACTGCACTTGCCACGCTGGAAGGCCGCGCCGAGGCCACCTATACCTTGCGCGTCAAGGCGGGCGGGGCGGCGGCGGGCCTTGAAATCGTCGCGGCGGATGATCCGGTTTCGGGACCGGCATCGATCATCCGACTTGCCTCGGATCAGTTCATCGTCAATGGTGCCACCATTCTTGAAGATGCTTTCATTGCCAAGCTGATTGCCCGGCAAGCGCTGGTGGCCGATCTGCGGGTCGATACGTTGATGATCAAGGGCAATGCCATCACCATCCCGGTGCGGACGTTTGTGCCTTATCTGCTTCAACTGCCCGCTTATCCGACATGGGCTGTAGCGGCGCAGGTCACGATTGCCCGCGAGGGGGTTGAAACCGATCTGGATTTTCATTGCGCGATGGACGTGACCAGCGCTGCCGTCGCCGAAATTAGTCTGTTCCGGGACGCGACTCTGCTGTGCACCTGGTTCGAGGGAATCGTGGGCAATCAAAGCCAGACCGGGTTCAGGTTTACTGACCGCAACCTCGGCACCGGACCCACTGTCTATTCGGTGAAGGTGCGCCGGGCTGACCCCGCCGTGACCGGTGGCTGGGATGGCTTCATGCGAGCCTTCAGCCGCTACTTCCGCGCGCAACAGTTCAAAAGGTAAGGGAGGCCGCCATGCAATTCATTGTTTACAGCGCAACCCCCTATACGGGCACGCAGCACCTGATACTGAGATCGGGAGACGCACCTGAAGCGCAGATCAGCATCCAAGCCAGCGCGGGAGAGGTTGCGATTGCGGCGCCCGTGGGTTGGGTTATGCCTGCGTCGGGGACTTGGCTTTATGACGCGAGCAATCAACAGATCACCCTGCTTTCCGTTCCACAGGCACCGGGGGGGACACCCATCGGCACCTATGGTCTTGAGGAGATCAAGGCGCGCGTCAGGCGGGATCTTCGCCGGTCTGACTGGACGCAGTTGTCTGATGCGCCGCTGACGGCCCAGCAGAAACAGGACTACGCGGTCTATCGGGCCTATTTGCGGGGGGCCGTCGCCGCGCTCACGACTTCATCCACATCGGGAGAACTCATCAGCGGAGAGGTTGGTCCCCCGGGACCATTGGATGAGCCGCTGTGATGCCATCACCTGACCCCATCCTTTACATTATCCCTTATACGGAGTTCTGAGCATGTATTCGACAGGCACGATCACGCTGACAAACGGCAGCGCCACAGTGACCGGCGCGGGCACCGCCTGGGTGGGCGTCCTGCGTACGGGCTGGATGATCCTGGTTCCAGGCGAGGGACCGCTTTTGGTATCCTCGGTCGAGTCCGCCACCAGTCTGACACTTGCGCGGGCGTATCAAGGCACCACACGCAGCGGCCAAGTTTACAATGCCGTGCCAACCCAAGGCGAGCTGGCCCCGTTCGTGTCACAGTTGCAGGCCCTGCTGGACACGGTTCAGACGACGATCGATGGTCCCGGGCAAGGCAAGTTTCCCGACGGAAGTCTGGTGCAGCCAGCTGTGCGTTTCACAGCCGACGAAGATACCGGCTGGCGTCGGGTCGCAGCGAATGTGATGGCATTCGTCACGGGTGGAGGGGACAGGCTTACGCTCAGCAGCACAGGCGCAGTTCTGAATGGCCTGCTGACCGGCACGGCGGTCACCCAGAACCCAACCGACATGACCGCAAACCGACTGCTGAAGGTGGGTGACTTTGGTGTTGGTAGCTCATCACCACCTCTGCTGAACAATATTGACCGTTTCGATCTCGCGGCGGGGATTTACCTCGTGTCCGCGGGAACAACCCTTGGCACCTTGCCCAATGAATCTACTACCGCAGACGTGGTGATGGTCCTTCGACCGGCGGCCAATCAGACCACGCAGCTGTTGTCGATGCCAAATGACGGGAAGACCTATATTCGAAAGTCCATGGCCGCCGCATCCTGGGGGCCGTGGAGAATGCTCTACGACAGCAAGAGCATTCTGGGCGCCGTGTCTCAGGCGGCTGGTGTGCCGACGGGCGCGGTCATTGAGCGGGGGAGTAATGCCAACGGCAACTACGTGCGGTTGGCCGATGGTACGCAATGGTGTTTTCGAAGCATGGTTGCCAGCGCCAGTGCAGCTACGTCCTGGGTGTTCCCGGCAGCCTTTGCCGCCGTCCCCGTAATAAAGGGCACGGCCGTGGCTACCGTGCTGTCTGGCGTTTGTCTGGACGCAAACCCTACCACGACTGCCGCAAGCTTCAGCGCCCGCGACACCGCCAATGCGCGCCGAGGGGACACCTGTCACCTGGTTGCGCTCGGCAGCTGGTTCTAATGGAGATTTGACATGATCCTGACTCTGTCGCCTTGCCGCCTGGATGCGGCCCTCACTGCCGAAATCGATGGCGAAACGATCACCTTGAACGGACAGGCCGTCGATCTGTCCGGGGTGGTCGAGGGCATGCCCGTCCGCGCCGAAACCCTTGGCTGCATCTGGATCACGGGCCAGATCGAGCGGCGGGATGGCACCTTGCACCTGACCCTGATCCTGCCCCACGCCGCAGAAGCGCCGCTGGAAACCCTGTGGCCCGACCAGATCGCTGCAAGCGAAGGGCTGGTTCCACTGCCGCCCCATGCGGCTTTGCCCCGCGAACCCGAGTTGGCCTGAACAGAACGACCGGGGGGCAGCGCGGACACGCGCCCCCCGGTTCGGGGTCTATTTGAACAGAGGCCCCCGCCGACCAAAGCACCTTCATGGCCGCATTCGCCCGTTGCCGGGCAAGGTCAAGAAGGACACGATTCCCATGAACATCGGCTTAACTCCGCCCGACTCGCAGGTGCGTTGCGGCACCTGCCGCCGTCTGCTATTCTGCGCTGAGCCGGACGCCATCGCCGCTGCGATCCGCATCAAGTGCCCGCGCTGCAAGGCGCTGAATATCCTGAGGCCAGACCGAGCCCCCACGATCGAGCGCCCCGCGCGCCAGACCGAACGGAGGGACGCATGTCCGCCAAGACGACCACCCGACCCGTGAACCCGATCGCGCCGTGGATTGGCGGCAAGCGCAACCTTGCCAAGCGTATCTGCGCGCTGATCGACGCCGATGCCCACACCACCTATGCCGAGCCTTTTGTCGGCATGGGCGGCATCTTCCTGCGACGGACATCACGTCCACGGGCCGAGTTCATCAACGACCGCTCGCGCGAGGTCTACACGCTGTTCCGGGTGCTTCAGGAGCACTACGTGGCCTTCCTTGACCTGCTGCGGTTCCAGATCACGACGCAGGCCAATTTCAACCGGCTGCTGGACGTCGATCCCGACACGCTGACCGACATGCAGCGCGCCGCGCGGTTCCTGTATCTGCAGAAGATCAGCTTTGGCGGCAAGGTCGCAGGCCAGACCTTTGGCCTGTCGCGTGAACGCGCCGGGCGGTTCAATCTGACCACGCTGGAGCCTGATCTCGAGGCCCTGCACAGCCGTCTGGCCGGGGTCTGCGTCACCTGCCTTGACTACGCCGCCTTCATCACGCGGCTCGACAGCCCCGACACCCTGTTCTACCTCGACCCGCCCTATTGGGGCTGCGAGGGCTACTACGGGCGCGATCTGTTCGGGCGCGAGCGGTTCGAGGAAATGGCCGCCCAGCTGGCCACGATCAAGGGCCGCTTCATCATGTCGCTGAACGACACAGAGGGCGTGCGGGAGGTGTTCAAGGCGTTCCGGCTGGAAGAGATCACGACGACCTATACCGCGTCTGCGTCGGGCGCAAAGGTCGCGCCCGAGCTGCTGATCATGAACTTTTGGGGTGGGTGAAAGGGGGCGTTAAACGCGGGGAGAAGGGTTCCAAATGATCTAAGCAGGTGGGGCCGGAAGCACATCTTTGCTGACGATGCGTCAACTCATCGCGAAGCGCGGTTACGATGTTGCAAGGAGTGCTGTAGATGCTAGCTTCAGTGGGATTCGGGCAGGAGAACCGGTTGATGTGGAAGCTACAAACCATTCAGGCAATCTGGTTCATTACCGACTTGAATGTCACCCCTGCAAACACCCTGTTCAAAATTGCTTTCGGACACGATCCGGACAACTTCCAAACCAACAGAGCACTCGGACCGGGGAACAGTTTTCTTTCGCATGCAGCCGGACACATCGACGGCATGACTGTGACCTTTTCAGTGCAGCCCGGGCGTTTGTCTCTGGCGATAACGCCGTTCCAGCAGGAAATTGACTTTTCGCAGCCATTTCTTTCGATTGACCAAGCTAGCGCCACCGAGATGCACGCTCGCGCCGCGAACGCCATTTCCGAGTATCTCAACGGGGTCGTACGGAACGCGACCGTCGCCAGTTTCGTCATGCCGGTTGCGAGCTACGCTGAAGCAGCTCAAGTCATATTTGGACTGACGCACACTGATCTTTCGGCGGAGAACGTAAGTGATATCGAGTTTCAAATGAACCGTCCAACCACGGCAGATGATGGAGCCGTGGTGAACAGGCTTCTTAAATACAATGTCTTGGGCATGCAGGTGGTCGTGGGAAATCAGCCGGGAATTGCTGCAACGCATGAGGCGCTGCGGAGTGATTTGCATGCAGTCTCGCTAATGATAGATGTGAACGTCGTTCCCAACCGGGGAATTCTTGACAGTGCCATACAAAAATCCCTGTTCAAGCTCTACATGGAACAGGTGCTCCATGTTCTGGATGAAAACGGGTCAGCCCTCAGTCTCTGGTGATACTAATGACAATGGCAAGAACGCATCAAGCCGACGACATGACCGAGATAAGCGTCATAGATGGCATCTTTCGGCAAGGTCGGATCTCAAGTGCGCGCACATCAGACAACGACCGGAGCGCGGTGCTGCTCCCTACCGGGGCATCTGTTTCGACGGCCAGGTTCAACAATTACCGCTGTTCACGCTACGAGCAGGTATATCGGACGATCTCCGATATGGCGAGTTTGCCAGAGGGGCATCCACTCAGCATCCGTCCAGAGCTCGCAAAATTTGCGGTGTCAGTCGTCGGCGTGCTCGAGAACAACAGCGACGCAAGCCCTCCCAAGGTTTACCCGGAAGACGATGACGGACTTGTTCTCAAATGGACCGATGAACGCACTGAACGACTACTTGCTCTTGTCGGGCACGAGGTCGAGTTGTCGACTGAAGACGTCCAAACTTGCCAAATTCGATCAGTAGACTTTGGCCGAGATTGGGCGTCGTCGTTCGCGGAAATGCTAAAAGAACTGCATGCCGACTTTTCCGCCTCTTCTGAGTCGAAGAGTTCGCATGCTGGATGACACTAGCCTTCTCCGGACCATTGCTTACCCGAGAGCGTTCTCTGCTGAAAACGCTCTTGCAGTCGACGCCCTGTTCAAGTTTTCTACGGTGGATGAAAAAGTCTACCAGTTGTCTGTAGGCTTATGCCATCTTCTTCCGTCGGACGACGACAAGGTTTCCTTTGGTTGTCGAACCGTTGATAGCATGAACGAGACACTTCGCGCTCGACTTGGCCGTGATCTTGAGCCCCATGAGACACAAAGGTACTTAGGGTATTACTCGACACTATATGCGTCTGTTCTCGCAATCCGCGACGCCGCCTATACTCTGTCTGCTTACTGGGCAGCCGAGGGAACGATGGAGGAGCACGGTCACATCGAGTTCCGAGATAATGGTTCCAAATTGTCCACGAAAGCTAAGAAGACGGTTCGCAGGCACCTGCGCAGCCGCATCGCGCGTGCCTTTTCCGGCCCTGTGCGGCAAACGTGCCCCGACTATGAACATGAGAAGGAAGCCCTAGAAGCGATCGAGTTGCCGAGCGCGCCAGAAGCTTTCAATGCCGTGAACTAGGTGCTGGAGCCTGACATCGGGTCAGTGCTCAACACCTGAAGACACTCATCCACCGACCGCACCAGAAGTGCGCCGCTGCAAGTTTGCTTGTCAAACTGTGCAAGATCTCGTGGCGAGCCACAACAACCTCCCACTTGTCCACAGAAGATTTCGCAAGAAATCACTTTACAGACTATCGCTTCTGCAACACCATATTTAGTAAGGGTTGCGTCGGGCATACGCAGCGCTTGCCAGACACCCAGCATCTCGTGGGTTGGTTCCTGCGAGAGGCATCATAAAGAGGCCGGGCAATGTCACTAACCGAAGAATTCCTGTCGACCGACGACGTGCATCCGATCGACATCGTCGAGACGCTGGCCGAACACCATGACTGGGAGTTTGACCGGATCACCGACGACCAGATCGCCATGGCCGTCGAAGGGCAATGGCGCACCTATTCGCTGACCCTTGCCTGGTCGGCGCAGGACGAAACCCTGCGCCTGATCTGCACCTTCGAGATGGAGCCGCCAGAAGGCAAGATGCCCGCGCTCTATGATCTGTTGAACCGCTGCAATGACATGGTCTGGACCGGGGCTTTCACCTATTGGGCAGAACAAAAACTGATGGTCTGGCGCTATGGTCTGGTGCTGGCGGGCGGGCAGGTTGCCGGGCCAGAGCAGATTGACCGGCTGATTTCCAGCGCCGTGATGGCGGCGGAACGCTTTTACCCGGCATTCCAACTGGTCGGCTGGGGCGACAGATCCCCGGCCGACGCGATGAAAGTCGCCATTGCCGAGGCTTACGGTCGCGCCTAACCTCTGCCCCGCAAAGACGGGGATGATGATGCAACTTGATCTGATAAACCGCCGCGGACTGGTGCTTCTGGGCTGCGGCAAGATGGGCTCGGCCCTGCTGGAAGGCTGGATCAGCCGGGGCCTGTCGCTGGGGGCGACATGGGTGGTGGACCCGCAACCGTCGGACTGGGTCAAGGGGCTTGTGCGCAAGGGCATACACCTTAACGATGGCATGCCCGAAGCCCCCGCCGTTGTGCTGATTGCGGTCAAGCCGCAGATGATGGGCGAGGCCCTGCCGCAGATTGCGGGCTTGGGTGGCGGCGAGACGTTGATCCTGACCGTGGCCGCCGGCACCACGATTGCCAGTTATGAGGCAGTGTTCGGTGCCGGAGCCCGCATCGTGCGCGCCATGCCAAACACGCCCGCTGCCGTCGGGCGCGGGATCACCGCCATCATCGGCAATGCGGCCACCAGCGCCAGCGATCTGGACCTTGCCGAAGACCTGCTGTCTGCTGTGGGCCAAGTGGTCCGGCTGGACGGTGAACATCAGATGGACGCGGTCACCGCCATGTCCGGTTCTGGTCCGGCCTATGTGTTTCACCTGATCGAGGCGCTTGCAGCGGCAGGCGTGGCCGAAGGTCTGCCCGAGGCCATGGCGATGCAACTGGCCCGCGCCACCGTCACCGGGGCCGGTGAGTTGGCGTATCGCGCGCCGGAAACGGCTGCGCAGTTGCGCATCAACGTCACCTCACCCGGCGGCACCACGGCGGCGGCTCTGTCGGTTCTGATGGACCCGGAAACCGGCTTTGCGCCACTGCTGCGCCGCGCGGTCAAGGCGGCGGCTGACCGGGGGCGGGAGTTGGGCAAATGATTACCCATGACGATTTCCAGCGGATTGATATCCGCGTTGGCACCATCACCCGCGCCGAACCCTTTCCCGAGGCGCGCAAACCGGCCATCAAACTGTGGGTCGATTTCGGGTCCGGGATCGGCGAGAAACGCTCCAGCGCGCAGATCACCCGCCACTACGCGCCCGAAGCCCTGATCGGGCGGCAGGTGCTGGGCGTGGTCAACTTCCCGCCGCGCCAGATCGGAAAAGTGCTGTCCGAAGTCCTTATCCTTGGTGTGCCGGACGAGGATGGCGAAGTTGTTCTGCTGACGCCAGATCAAACCGTGCCCGATGGCGGAAGGATGTTTTGATGAAGCTCTTGATCACCCGGCCCTTGCCCGATGCCGTGATGCACGCCGCGCGCGCGCAGTTTGACGTGACCGCCCGCGCCAGCACCCTGCCCCTGACGGCGGCGGAATTGCGCAACAGCCTGCGCGACTTTGACCTGATCCTGCCCACGCTGGGCGACCGCTATCAGGCAGATGTCTTTGCCGATGTGCCGGCCCCGCGCGCGCGCCTGCTGGCCAATTTCGGCGTGGGCTACAACCACATCGACGTGACCGCCGCCCAGGCCGCCGGTCTGGCCGTCAGCAACACGCCCGGTGCCGTGACCGACGCCACCGCCGACATCGCCCTGACGCTGATCCTGATGACCGCCCGCCGCGCCGGCGAGGGCGAACGGCTGGTCCGCGCCGGCCAATGGGAAGGCTGGCACCCGACGCAACTTCTGGGGATGCATGTGTCGGGCAAGCGGCTTGGCATCATTGGCTTGGGCCGGATCGGTCGCGCCATTGCCCGCCGCGCCCAGGCGGGCTTCGGGATGCAGGTGGTGTCTTACAACCGCTCGCCGGTGGCCGATCCGGGCGTGCCCGCCCGACAGGTGCCGATGGCCGAGGCGATGGCAGCCGATATCGTGGTGGTCGCCGTGCCGGGGGGGGCTGCAACCCATCACCTGATCAATGCCGATGCCCTGTCGCTGATGCAGCCCCATGCTCTCCTGATCAACATCAGCCGCGGCGATGTGGTGGACGAGACCGCCTTGATCGCAGCGCTTCAGACCGGGGCCATTGCCGGGGCCGGGCTGGATGTCTACGAACACGAACCGCAGGTTCCCGCCGCCCTGTGCGCGATGGAAAATGTCGCCCTGCTGCCGCATCTGGGTACTGCGGCGCTGGAGGTCCGCACGGCCATGGGCCTGATGGCGGTCGCCAATCTGAAGGCCTTTGCCGAGGGTGCGCCGTTGCCAAACGCTGTGTGAGCCGATGTTTGCTGCTTGGAAAAATACTCCCCGCGGAGCGACCCTCGGCATCCGTCGAAGCCTCCGGCGGGAGTATTTGGCAAGCAGCAAAACCCTCAGGGCTTCGACTGGAAGTGCTGGTCCGTGGCAACGCCGGCCGCGGGGGCTCGATGCCCCCGCGGGCGGCTCTCGTCGTCTGGTCACGGCATGATCATTTCCCCAGGGCGGCGGTTCATCTTTGTGCATATCCCCAAGACCGGCGGCACGGCGCTGTCGATCGCGCTTGAGGCACGGGCCTTGAAGGATGACATCCTGATCGGCGACACGCCAAAAGCCCGGGCGCGCAAGGGTCGGTTACAGGGCGTCAAGGCGGCGGGGCGGCTGTGGAAACATTCCACCCTGGCCGATATTGACGGGCTGGTGACGCGAGAAGACGTTGCCAGTTTCTTCACCTTCACATTGGTGCGCAATCCATGGGATCGGGCGGTCAGCTATTACCACTGGCTGCGCGCGCAGTCATTTTCCCATCCGTCAGTGGGTCTGGCCAGGTCGCATGACTTCTCGGGCTTTCTCAACCATCCGCAAACCCGGATCGGATTTCAGCTATGGCCTTACGGCGCCTATATGCGCGATGCCGCGGGCATGGAGCGCGCCCGCCAGTTCGTGCGGCTGGAGGTCTTGGCTGAAGACCTTGCCCCGTTCGAGGCGCATCTGGGGTTTCGTCTTGCGGTGCCGCGCGCGAACATGTCTGACCGCGACGCCGATTGGCGACGCTATTACAGCGCCACCGATGCCGCGCTGATCGCCGATCTCTGCGCCGAGGATATTGCGCGGTTTGGCTATGGCTTTGACGGGTTGAAATGATCTTGACCGGTTTGCCATGCTTCCGCCGCGGTCGGGCCTCGTTGCAGCCTTGACGCAAATGTACCGGAAATTCTTGGCCGGTATCGTTTTCCGCCAAATCCGGGCAGCAACGGACAGGAAACAGGATCAGGGCATGGTCTGGCTGGGGTCGCAACATGCAGAGCAGGCCGGGCCTTCGGTCGTGGCCGAAGGCATCCTTGCGACCACCCGCATTGCCACCCTGCAAGGTTGGGTTCCTGCCTCGGAGCTGGCGCCGGGCACGCAGGTTATGACCTTTGACGCCGGACCGCAGCCGATCTTGCGGGCTCAGCTTCTGGCTTTGTCCGAAGGGCCGGCCGCACTTTGGCCCGTGCTGGTGCCGCCTTGGGCACTGGACAACCGCGACGAAATAACCCTGCTTCCGGAACAGAAGCTGCTGATCGAAGCGGACCTTGCCGAGGTGTTGTTTGGCGATCCCTTCGCCTTGCTGCCGGCGCAGGCGCTGGAAGGCTGGCGCGGCATCACACGCTGCCGCCCGCCTGCCGGGTCTGGCGTGGTGCAGGTGCAATTTGCCAGTCCGCAAATCCTGTATGCCAGCCGGGCTGTCCTGCTGTCCTGTCCCGGTGCCGCAATCGACGCGACAGACTGGCATACGCCCGGTCACACGCCCTACACGCTGGCGCAAGCCCGGCATCTGGTGGCCTGCATGATCGCCGAAGAGGTAGGTGCTGCCCTGCGCGCGGCGGGCCAGCACCTGCCGGGCTTTTCGGCTTAGGCAGCCTTGAGGGCAGTCTTGCCGTAGAAGGTGGCCCCGGAGGCCGCCATGTCGTGCAACATCTTTGGCGCGGCAAACCGTGCGCCATAGGCACCTGTCAGCGCCGCGCAGATCTCGACCGCCCGAGCCGCGCCGATGATATCAAGCCAACCGAACGGCCCGCCCGACCATGGCGCAAAGCCCCAGCCAAGGATCGCGCCCACATCGCCTTCGCGGATGTCGGTCAGCACGCCATCTTCCAGAGCCCGCACCGCCTCCAGCACCTGCGCCATCAGCAGGCGGTGCTGAACCAGCGTCAGGTCGGGCTGGTCCTTGGCGACCGGGTATTGGCGGGCCAGGCCCTCCCACAGCCCTTCGCGTTTGCCCGCAGCATCATAGGCATAAAAGCCCGCGTTGGCCTTCTTGCCCATGCGGCCCTGATCGGCCATCCAGAACAGCACCTCGTCCACGGCACCGTCAGGATAGGCGTCGCCCATGGCGGCACGGGTGGCCTTGGCGATCTTGACGCCCAGATCGATCGAGGTTTCATCGACCAGTTGCAGCGGACCCAGCGGCATGCCCACCAGTTTGGCGGCGTTCTCCACCAGCGCCGGTTCCACCCCTTCGGCCACCATGCGGATGCCTTCGTTGATGTAGGGGATGATGCAGCGGTTGGCATAGAAGAACCGCGCGTCGTTGACCACGATCGGGGTCTTGCGGATCTGGCGCACGAAATCCAGCGCCTTGGCCACGGCCCGGTCGCCGGTCTGTTTGCCGCGGATGATTTCCACCAGCATCATCTTGTCGACCGGCGAGAAGAAATGGATGCCGATGAACTGGTCCGGCCGCGCGCTTGCCTTGGCCAGCGACGAGATCGGCAAGGTCGAGGTGTTGGTGGCAAAGATGCAGTCGGGGCCAGTGGCGGCCTCGACCCGTGCCGTCACCTCGGCCTTGACCTTGGGGTCTTCGAACACCGCCTCAACGATCAGGTCACAGCCTGCAAGGGCGGCGTAATCGGTGGTGGCGGTGATGCGGGCCAGCACCTCGGCCTTTTTCTCGACCGTCACCTTCCGGCGGCTGATGCCCTTGTCCAGCAACCCCTCGGAGTAGGCGCGGCCGCGGTCGGCCGCGTCCTGGGCGGCGTCGATCAGCACCACCTCGATGTCGGCATTGGCGCTGACATAGGCGATGCCTGCCCCCATCATTCCGGCGCCGATGATGCCAACCTTCTTTACGGTCTGATCCGGGGCTTCGGGGCGGTTCGCGCCTTTTTCCAGCGCTTCCTTATTGATGAACAGGCTGCGGATCATCGCCGTCGAGGACGGGTTCATCAGCACGGAGGTGAACTGCCGCGCCTCGATCTTCAGCGCAGTGTCGAAGGGCACCAGAGCGCCTTCATAGACCGCGCCCAGCAGGGCCTTGGCGGCGGGATAAACCCCCATGGTCTTGCCCAGCACCATGGCATTGGCCCCGACAAAGGTCATGTAACCCGCGGGGTGATAGGGTGTGCCGCCGGGCATCTTGTAGCCCTTGGCATCCCAGGGCTTGACCAGATCGGCCTCTTTGGCCGATAGCACCCAGTCCTTGGCGCGGGACAGCAGGTCTTCGGGTGCGACCACCTCGTCAATCAACCCGCCCGCCTTGGCGGCCTTCGGGTCGGACAGCTTGCCTTCCAGCAGGAAGGGGGCCGCCATCATCGCGCCCAGCTTGCGCACCAACCGGGTGGTGCCGCCCGCGCCGGGGAAGATGCCGACCATGATTTCCGGCAGGCCGATCTTGGCGCGCGGGTTGTCGGCGGCAATGATCCGATGGCACGCCAGCGGCAGTTCCAGACCGATGCCCAGGGCAGTGCCGGGCAGGGCCGCCACAATCGGCTTGCCGCCTTTCAGGGACTTCGGGTCCATCCCGGCGCGTTCGATCTTGCGCAAGATGGCGTGCATCTGCATGACGCCGTTGAAAATCCCCTCGGCCCCGCCGTCTTCGCGCATCTTGGCGATCACGTTCAGATCCATCCCACCGGCAAAATCCTTCTTGCCGCTGGTTATGATGATCCCTTTCACAGTCGCATCGGCAAGTGCGGTGTCGACATGCGCGTTCAGTTCTGCAAATCCCGCAAGGGACATCACGTTCATCGACTTGCCCGGCACATCCCAGGTGATGGTGGCAACGCCATCGGCGTCAACGGTCATGGTGAAATCGGTCATTGATCCGGTCCTTTCAGAGGGTCGGTATTGGCAAGGCTGGGCATCACAAGTGGCCAGCGGGAATTGGCAAGGGCGTTGGTGATTGAGGCCGCGCGCCAGCGACCGGCCTCTCGGCGCAGGGTGATTTGCGACTGGAACGGGTCATTGACCCGCATCCCATCGGCAATCAGATGGGTGACATAGCGCCCCGAGATCAGCTCTTGGTCGATCGCCTGGGCACTTTCGACAAGGCGGATGTAATCGGTCACCCGCTGGGTCCGCAGCATCAGGCGAAAGGCGTCAAAGCCGCTGCGCAGCCCGTCTTCGGTGGTGACGGACAGGTTGGTTGTGTGCGTTACCAGATGCAGCGGAAGCACCACGCCGTCGCGATAGCGCGGATAATCATCGCTCATCACCGCGGCGGCAATGTCATCCAGATAGTCCTGAAGGATGCGGACCGCCTGCATGGCCGGTCACACCCGCTCGATGATGGTCGCGGCCCCCATGCCCGACGCGATGCACAAGGTGGCCAGACCCACGCCCTTGCCGCTGCGCTCCAACTCGTCCAGCAAGGTGCCGATGATGATGGCCCCGGTGGCGCCCAGCGGATGGCCCATGGCGATGGCCCCGCCATTGACGTTGACCACGCCCGGGTCCACGTCAAAGGCCTGCATGAAGCGCAAGACGACGGCGGCAAAGGCCTCGTTCACCTCGAAAAGGTCGATGTCGCTGATCGCCATGCCCGCATCGCGCAGGATTTTCTCGGTCACCGGCACCGGGCCGGTCAGCATGATGGTTGGGTCGGTGCCGATCTTGGCCGTCGCCCGGATGCGGGCGCGCGGCGTCAAGCCATGGGCCCGGCCAAACTCGGCACTGCCGATCAGCAAAGCCGCAGCACCATCAACGATGCCGGATGAGTTGCCCGCGTGGTGGATGTGGTTGATCCGCTCCAAATGCGGGTATTTCATCAGCGCGATCCTGTCAAAGCCGGGCATCACCTCGCCCATGTCCTTGAACGCGGGCTTCAGCGCCCCAAGCGCCTGCATGTCGGTGCCGGGCCGCATGTATTCGTCGGTGGCAAGGATCGGCAGGCCGTTCTGGTCACGAATGGTCAGGATCGACTTGGCAAAGCGGTTGTCCGCCCATGCCGCGGCCGCCCGGCGCTGCGATTCCACCCCCAGCGCATCGACCTGATCGCGGGTGAAACCGTATTGCGTGGCGATGATGTCTGCGGAAATGCCCTGCGGCACGAAATAGGTTTTCATCGCCAGCGACGGGTCAACCGCAATCGCGGCGCCATCGCTTCCCATGGCGACACGGCCCATCATCTCGACCCCGCCCGCTATATAGGCGGCGCCCGCGCCACCCCTGATCTGGTTGGCGGCAAGGTTCACTGCCTCCATCCCACTGGCGCAAAAGCGGTTGATCGCAAGGCCGGGGATCCGCTCGTCCAGATCCGACAGCAACACCGCCGAGCGTGCAAGGCAACCGCCCTGTTCCCCAACCTGAGTGACGTTGCCCCAGATCACATCCTCGACCGCGTGCCCGTCCAGCCCGTTGCGTTCCTTGACCGCGTTCAACACCTTGGCCGACAACGCGACCGAGGTCAGTTCGTGCAAGGCCCCGTCCGGGCGTCCCTTGCCGCGCGGGGACCGAACGGCATCATAGATATAGGCGTCTGACATGCGATGGTCTCCTTATGCCCGGTCCGACGGATTGCCGGGCATCAATTCATAGGGGTGTTTCCAACCGGGAAGGGCGCTGATGCGTTCCAGCCAGGCGTCGATATGGGGCCAGTCCTTGCAGTCAAAGCCAAAGGGTTCGGGGTAGAACAGATAGCCGCAGCAGGACAGATCGGCGATGGTGATCGCCTCGCCCACCAGCCAGGCATGACTGGCCAGATGGTCATTCAGCACGGTGTAGGCGGCTTTCAGACGGCCTTGCTGGAACGCAATCACCTCGGCCGGGCGCTTGTCGGCGGGCAGGAAATTCATCAGGAATCGCGTGCTGCCGGCCAACCCCGACAGCTTGTGATTGTCCCAGAACATCCAGCGCAACACCTCGCGCCGGGCAATGGCCGAACGGCCACCCAGCTTGCCAGAACGGGAACTGACGTAATCCAGAATCGCCCCGGACTGGCTGAGAGTCATGTCGCCATCCACCAGAACCGGCACCTCCCCCATCGGGTTCAGCGCGCGGAACGCGTCGGTCCGGGTCTCGCCGCCGAAGAAGTCAACAAACACCGGCTGCCAGTCGACCTCGGCAAAGGTCAGCGCCAGCGCCACCTTGTAGGCATTGCCACTTTCGCCAAAGCAGTAAAGCATCGCCACCATTGCCATCGGCCCTCCCAGACCTGCCGTTGCAAGCGGGGGTTTCACACCCCCGCACCCCCGTGGGGTATTTCTTCCAAGAGGAATAAGGCTTTTTTAACCTTGTTCCGGTCTTCTGGTCCTGCGGTACAGGCTGGGGAGCCGATGACCGCCCAAGGGGAAGCTGATGCTTCCAACGCCCCGCCCTGACAAACCGACAGGATCGGTGGGTGATTCAGGGTGGGGCACCCCCATCGCTTGACCCGCCGTTTCCTCTTGGCCCAAATACCCCCGCCGGAGGCATCCGAAATCAACCAAGGGGCGCGCCGTCAGCCTTTTCTGTCCTCCAGTTCCGAATTGAACAGCCGCAGTCTGTGGGTCAGGTTGTCCTTGTTGGTGACGCTGTCGAAATGTTCGAACAGAAACGACAGCGCCTCGCCTTCGTCCAGTCCGGCTTCGGCCGAGAAGCGTTTGAGCCTGCGATAGCCATCTTCGGTCATGGCGACGGGAAAGCGGCGGGTCAGGCGGAAGCGTTTGGGCATCGGGTGAACTCCCTTTGAGGCAGCGTGATCCTTCGCAGAAAGATCGTCCTTGCCGTGACAGGTTCAGATTAGAACGCTTCCGTCCGCAGTGCCATCACCGTTTCGGCCCCGGTTTCGATCCGCGCCAGATGCATCGTGCAGGCGGGCAGTTGGCGGGCCATGTAGAAGCGGCCCGTGGCGATCTTGGCGTCCAGAAAATCGCGGTCCGAGGCCCCGGTGTCGAATGCGGTGTAGGCGGCCTTGGCGATCCGTGTCCACATCAGGCCCAGGCAGACATGGCCCATCAGATGCATGAAGTCATAGCTGCCCGACAGCGCCGCATTGGGATTCTTCATACCGCTCTGCATGAAAAACATGGCCGCCTGCTGAAGCTGTTTCGAAGCGGTCTTGAGCGGTCCGACAAAGCCCTTCATCCGCTCGTCGCTGTCATGCGCCTGGCATTCGGCCTTTACCACGTCAAAGAAGGCCATCACATGCTTGCCGCCATCTTGCGCGAGTTTGCGGCCCACCAGATCAAGCGCCTGCACGCCGTTCGCGCCTTCGTAGATCATCGCAATGCGGGCGTCGCGGGCGAATTGCGACATTCCAGAAGCCTCGATATAGCCGTGCCCGCCCAGAACTTGCTGGGCCTGCACGGCCATTTCAAACCCCTTGTCGGTCTGAAAGCCCTTGATGACCGGTATCATCAGAGACACCAGCCCTTCGGCTTCGGCATCGCCTTGCCGCACCGAGCGGTCAATCAGATGCGCCGCCCAGAAGGTCAGTGCGCGGGCACCTTCGACAAAGCTTTTCTGCTCCATCAGGTTGCGGCGGATATCTGGGTGCACGATCAGCGGATCGGCGGGGCCTGACGGGTTTTCGGCTCCGGTCACCGCGCGCCCCTGAAGGCGATCCTTGGCATAGGCAAGCGCGTTCTCATAGGCCACGGCGGCCTGCGCATAGCCCTGCAGGCCCACGCCCAGACGGGCTTCGTTCATCATGGTGAACATGGCGCGCATGCCCTTGTGCAGATCGCCCAGAAGCCAGCCCTTTGCGCCATCGTAGTTCATCACGCAGGTGGCGCTGCCATGGATGCCCATCTTGTCTTCGATCTTGCCGACCGACACCGCATTGCGTGCGCCAAGGCTGCCATCATCATTGACCAGAAACTTGGGCACGATGAACAGGCTGATGCCCTTGCTGCCTTCGCCGCCGCCGGGGGCCTTGGCCAGCACCAGATGGATGATGTTTTCGGCCAGATCATGTTCGCCCGCCGAGATGAAGATCTTGGTGCCGGTGATCAGATAGCTGCCATCGGCCTGCGGTTCGGCGCGGGTGCGCATCAGGCCCAGATCGGTGCCGCAATGCGGCTCGGTCAGGTTCATCGTGCCGGTCCAGTCGCAGGACACCATCTTGGGCAGGTAGGTGGCCTTCTGCTCGGCCGTGCCATGGGTATGGATTGCCGAATAAGCGCCGTGGGTCAGGCCCTGATACATGTTGAAGGCCATGTTGGCACTGACAAAAATCTCGCCCACCGCGGTGCCCATCAGATAGGGCAGGCCCTGACCGCCATAGTCGGGGTCGCAATCAAGCGCGGTCCAGCCGCCGTCTTTCATCGCCTGAAACGCCGCCTTGAACCCGGTTGGCGTGCGCACCATGCCGTTTTCCAGCAGACAGCCCTCGCGGTCACCCACGGCGTTCAACGGCGCCAGCAGGTCTGACGCCACCTTGCCCGCTTCTTCCAGCACGGCGGCAGTAAAGCCTTCGTCCAAGTCACCATAGCCGGGGGTGTCGGATGCGGTGACATTCAGCACGCTGTGCAGCAGGAATTGCATGTCCTTGAGGGGCGCGGTGTAGCTTGGCATCGGTCGATCTCTCCCTTGTTCGTCGGTGCGGTCTTTGTCAGCAGGTCATTCGGCGGCGCGGCGCAGGGTGGCGATCATCGCCTCGCCCGCATCGAGTTCGGCTTTCAGGTCGGCAATCGCAAGGTCCAGTTCGGCGCGCTGCGCCTCCATCTGGGCCAGACGCTGTTGGGCCAGTTCATAGGTGCGGATGGTCTGGGCATGGTTTGACCCGTCGCGGTCATACAGGTCCAGGATCTGGCGGATGTCTTCGAGGCTGAAGCCGAACCGCTTGCCGCGCAGGATCAGCGTCAGACGGGCGCGGTCGCGGCGGGTGAACAGGCGGCGGGTGCCGTCCCGCTGCGGAAACAGCAGTTCCTTCGCCTCATAAAAGCGCAAGGTGCGGGGTGTGACGTCAAAGGCGTCACACATCTGGCGAATCGTCATCAGGTCGTTTGGCATCATCTTCATCGGCTTTCGGGTCACATACTGTCTGGCAGGCAGATGTGACCGTTTAATGCAGCCTACCAGAGTGCTTTACGTTAACGTCAGTGTAACGTCACGTCACGCCTCTGGATGACGTGATGTCAGCTTTGGCCCGCCTGCGACAGGGCCTGAACCGTGGTGGCCCGCAGGGCGCGCAGGTCGGCGATCGTGGCTTCCAGCTCGGCCTGCTGGCGTTCCAGATCGGCCAGTTGACGGTCGGCCAGCCCGAGGAAACTTTCCAGTTGTGGCCGCGTGCCGTGCTGGCTGTAGATCGCCAGCCATTGCCGGATTTCTTCAAGGCTGAAGCCGAACCGCCGGCCGCGCAGGATCAGCGTCATCCGGGCCAGTTCACGCGGGCCATAGAACCGGGCACGGCCTTCCCTTTCGGGCGCGATAAGCTCGATATACTCGTAATACCGCAAGGTGCGCGGGGTCACGTCAAACCGGGCGCACATTTCCTTGAAGCTCAGGCGGCTTGTGTCGGGCATCGCGGACTCCTCTAACCAACAGGCTAAGCGTGCTTGCCCCCCGGTGCAACGGCTTGTGCCCCGCGCCCCCTTGCAGCGGATGGTGAAGGCGGGAATATGGACGAAAGGGAATCTCATGACCGACCTGATCCGTATTGCCCGCCAATTCATCGAAGCCATTCCACATGCCCGCGCCTTGGGGATGCAGTTTGAAAGCCTTGGCGATGGCAAGGCAGCCATTTCCATGCCCTATGACCCGCGCTTTGTCGGTGATCCGACCACAGGGGTGATTCATGGCGGGGCAGTATCGGCGTTGATGGACACGGCGTCGGGGGCGGCGGTGATGTGCCATCCGACGGCACCAGCATCAACCGCAACGCTGGACCTGCGGATCGACTATTTCCGCGCGGCCACACCGGGGCAGGCCATTTTGGCGCGGGCGGAGTGCTATCACGTCACCCGCTCGGTGGCCTTTGTGCGGGTCACTGCCACCGACGCCGACGAAAGCCGCCCCGTCGCCGCAGCCACCGGGGCCTTCACGCTGGACCGCCACAAGGGGGCCACGCCATGACCCTGAAGCGCCCGGAACCGGTTCAGGTGATCAAGCAACGCCGGGATGCGGCCTTGTCGGGGTTGCTGTCGGGGGTGCCCTACATCGGCTATCTGGGCATCACCTTCGATCGGCGCGGAGATGAGTTGACCGCGATCCTGCCGTTCGACGAAAAGCTTATCGGCAACCCCAGCATCCCGGCCCTGCATGGCGGTGTGACGGCGGCCTTTCTGGAGGTGGCGGCGATCATCGAACTGGCCTGGGGCACGCTGTGGGACGCGATGGAGTCGGGCCAGACGGACACCTCGGCAGCAACTGCGCCGATCCGCCTGCCCAAGACCATTGATTTTACGGTTGATTATCTGCGCGCAGGCCTGCCACGCGATGCCTACGCCCGGGCACGGATCAACCGGTCGGGGCGGCGCTATGCGTCGGTGCATGTCGAGGCATGGCAGGACAATCGCGCCCGGCTGTTTGCCCAAGGCACCGGGCATTTCCTGATGCCGCAACCGCCCGGCAGCCCGGCAGAATGAGCCAGATCACCCATGCCCGGATCTGGGCGATCAGTTGGCCATTCATCCTCTCGAACGTTACCGTTCCCATCCTTGGCGCGGTCGATACTGCGGTCGTGGGCCAGTTGGGGCAGGCGGCGCCGATAGGGGCGGTGGGGATCGGCGCGGTGATCCTTGCCTCGCTGTATTGGGTGTTCAGTTTCCTGCGCATGGGCACCGGCGGGCTGGCAGCCCAAGCCCATGGTGCGGGTGATCTGGCCGAGCGGGATGCCACGCTGTTTCGCGCCCTGCTGATTGCCGCGGGCGCAGGCATGGTCATCGTTCTGGCCCAAAGTGCGCTGATCTGGGCCGCGTTTCAGGCGGCCCCCGCAACGCCCGAGGTCGAGACCCTTGCACAGCGCTACTTGCAGATCCGCATCTGGGGGGCCCCCGCCACCATTGCGCTTTATGCGGTCAACGGCTGGCTGATCGCAATTGCGCGCACCCGCGCTGTTCTGGGCCTGCAACTGTGGATCAACGGTGCAAATGCGGTGCTGGACCTGATTTTTGTGATGGGCCTTGGCTGGTCGGTCGAAGGGGTGGCGATCGCGTCGCTGATCGCGGAATGGACCGGGTTGGCCCTTGGCCTGTGGCTGTGCCGGGATGCCTTTGGTCCTGCCTTTGCAGCGGCGCTTGCCCGGTTGCGCGACCGGGCGGCCCTGATCCGGATGCTGTCGGTCAACAGCGCCATTCTGTTGCGCACCGTGTTGCTGCAAGGCGCGTTCACCACCTTCATGTTCCTGTCCGCAGGCTTTGGCGATGTGCCTTTGGCGGCCAATCAGGTCTTGATGCAATTCCTTGCGATCACCGCCTATGCGCTGGATGGCTTTGCCACCGCTGCCGAAACGCTGGTCGGACAGGCGGTGGGCGCGCGGGCGGGCCGCGATGCAAGCCGCGCGGCACGGCTGTCGTTGGCCTGGGGCTGGGGCGGCAGTCTGGTGATGGCGCTTGGCTTTGCCGCAGTGGGGCCGGCGCTGATCGAGCTGATGACCACCGCCCCCGATGTGCGCGCCGAGGCGCGGCTCTATCTGCCGTGGATCATCGCCGCCCCGGTGATCGGCGTGGCAAGCTGGATCTACGATGGCATCTTCATCGGCGCCACGATGACCCGCGCCATGCTTCAGGTGGTGGCGCTGTCGGTCGCGGTCTATGCCCTGCTTTTGGGGCTGTTGATGGGGCCGTTCGGCAACCACGGTCTTTGGGCGGCACTGATGGCGATGAACGCCACACGCGGCGTTGCGGCGCATCTGCTGTGGCGGCGGGCGCACCCGCCGCTCAGCGCTTCATCTGCCTGAACGCTGCCGATGCCGCCCAGCCGGCGACCACCGCAATCAACAGCGACAACAGGCCATAAATTAACGGCTGTTCACGCGACATGTTGAACAAGAACCGCTCCAACCCCGCCTTGCGTACGTTGATCTGTTGGTCAAACCTGTCGACCACCTGACCATCCCGGGTCAGAAAAACCCGCACCTGGTACAGGCCCTCGCTCAGGTTGGCCGGCAGATCGACATCAGCCCGAAACAACGTGGCCTCGGTGAACTGAACCGAACGTTCTTCCAGCCGATACCGGTCTTCCTTTTCGCGTATCCGGATCGTTGCCGCCACAAAGTCAGGTGCATCTTCGGCCTGCGTGCTGATGCCCACCGGACGGATCACCAGCGGCAAGGTGATGCGGTGGCGCAGATTTTCTGTCTCGGACAATGTCTCGGCCAGCCGCCCGGTGGTGGCGACGGCGTAAAACGAGGGTGCGCTGCTGATCTGAACCGATTCGTCGTTCACATAGATGCCGAAACGCCGCGCCTTTTTGCGCACGATGACTGGTATCTTTGGCCCTTCGACCGTTATGATCACATGCATGGGGCCCTTGGGCGCAGGCGCATCACGTTTGACCGCACCATAAATCAGGATCTCGGAGCCGTTGAAATCGGCCGTGATCGCGACGCGGTTCTGGCTCAGCCCGGCCACGATGGCTTCGGATGCGAAGGCGGGGCAGGACAGCGTCAGCCAGAACAGCAGGGCGCGGATCATGGCAGCACCCCCGGCGTGATGGTGTAAAGCTCGGCCGGCCGCAACAGCAGGTCAGCGGCAATCTTGACCGCAACGCCCAGCACCAACAGCGACAGCAGGATGCGCAGCTGTTCCGCCCGAAGCCGACCACTGACCTGTGCGCCAAGCTGCGCGCCGATCACCCCGCCCAGGATCAGCAAGACCGCCAGCATCATGTCCACCGTATTGGCGGTGACGGCATGCATGATGGTGGTAAATGCAGTGACAAAAATGATCTGGAACAGCGAGGTGCCGATCACGACCTTGGTTGGCATCCCCAGCAGGTAGATCATGGCTGGCACCATGATGAACCCGCCGCCAACCCCCATGATGGCGGCCAGAAACCCCACCAGCGCCCCCACGGCCAAGGGCGGCAGCACCGATATATACAGGCCTGACGCGCGAAACTTCATCTTGAACGGCAGGCCATGCACCCAGTTGTGCGTATGCGACCGCCGGATCGGCGCGCCGGGTTTGCTGGACCGGCGCAAGGCCCCGACCGATTCCCAGAACATCGTCAGGCCGATGCCCCCCAGAAACAGCACATAGGACAGCTGCACGAACAGATCGACCTGCCCGGCGGCAGTCAGCCGGGCAAAGACCCAGACGCCGATGAAAGACCCGACGAGGCCCCCTGCCAGCAGCACAAATCCCATCGGGAAATCCACGGCCTTGCGCTTGAGCTGCGCCAGAACGCCCGAGATTGAAGAGGCCACCACCTGATTGGCCCCGGTGGCCACGGCAATGGCCGGGGGTATGCCGATGAAAAACAACAAGGGCGTGATCAGGAACCCGCCACCCACCCCGAACAGGCCCGACAAAAAGCCCACGACGCCGCCAATCCCCAAAAGCAGGAAGGCGTTGACCGACAACTCGGCAATGGGAAGATAGATTTGCATGGCAGGGCCCGGCGCGCAGAGGGGCGGTCAGATCGAAGGGTTGCCCCCCTTTGCAGGTGAAGTCAAACCACGATCCGCCCTACCGGTGCAGCCGCAGAAAATGCCTCAGGATGCGTTCCAGTTTTGCCGCACCCAAGGGGGCCATGGCCTTGGTGTGCTCATGGCTGATGTTCTCCTCCGACAGGCCCGCCGCCATGTTGGTGATGGTGGAAATCGCCACACAGGTCAGGCCCAGAAAACGCGCAAGGATGATCTCGGGCACGGTGGACATGCCCACCGCATCGGCCCCGAGCAGCCTGAGCATCCGGATTTCAGCGGGTGTCTCGAAGGATGGCCCGGAATACCAGGCGTAGACGCCGTCCTTGATGTCAATCCCCTCGGCCAAGGCACTGTCCCGAAGGGCGGCGCGCAGGGCGGGGTCGTGGGCATGGGTCATCGGCACAAAGCGCGCATCGGTCGGCTCGCCGATCAGCGGGTTCAGACCGTTGAAATTGATGTGATCCGAAATCAGCATCAGATCGCCCGGGGGAATGTCAGGGCGCAACGACCCCGCAGCATTGGTCAGGATCAGGCTTTGCGCGCCCAGAGCCTTGAGCACCTCCAGCGCCGGCCGCATGGCAGCGGGGTTGCCCTTTTCATAGTAATGCTCGCGCGCCCCAAACACTGCAACGCGGACACCTTCCAGATCGCCGATCACAAGGTTCGGGTTGTGCCCCGACACGGCGGCATGCGGAAAGCCCGGCAATGCGGCGTAGGGAATGGCGACACCCGATACGGCATGCGCCAGATGGCCCAGCCCTGACCCAAGGATCAGCCCCAGCGTCACGGGTGTATCTCCGGCACGGTCACGGACAATCGCAAGGGCGTCTTGGAAAGGTGTCATGATGCAAACCCTTTCGCGGTGGCAAGACCCGGGGGTGTGAAACCCCCGGCGGCAATTTGCAGGGCGGCGCGCTCAGCGTTCCTTGACATAGGGCTCTCCTCCGGCGCGGGGTGGGATGGCCTTGCCGACGAACCCCGCCAGCACCAGAACGGTCAGGATATAGGGCAGGGCGTCGAGGAAGGGCACCGGCACCTTGACCTGCACCACCGCCTGCACCACGTCGGGGCGCAGGGCGAGGGCCTGGAAGAAGCCGAACAGAAGGCAGGCCCACATTGCCGCCACCGGACGCCATTTTGCGAAGATCAGCGCCGCGAGGGCAATGTAGCCGCGCCCTGCTGTCATCTCGCGTCCGAAACCGGCTTGCAGCGCGGTCGCCATATAGGCCCCGGCCAGCCCGCACAGGATGCCCGTGATGCCCACTGCGGCAAAGCGCAGGGCCACGACCGACACGCCTGCGGTATCGACCGCTGCAGGGTTTTCGCCCACCGCGCGCAGGCGCAGGCCGAACCGGGTACGGAACAGTACCCACCATGTCAGCGGCACGATCGAGAAGGCCATGTAGACCAGAATCGAGTGGCCCGAGATCACCTCATAATAAAGGGGTCCGATCACCGGAATGTCCCGAAGCGCTTCTGCCCCCGGCAAAGTGATCGGGTTGAAGCGCGCGTTGCCGGTCAGGGGTGGGGTGCGCCCGCCTTGGCGGAACAGGGCCTGCGCCACCAGCACCGTGATACCGGATGACAGGAAGTTCAGCGCCACGCCCGAGATCAACTGGTTGCCACGGAACGTGATCGACGCCACGCCATGCAGGGCCGCGAACACCAGCGATGCGCCGATCCCCGCCAGCAAACCTGCCCAGGCTGACCCGGTCAGCGCGGCCGCGGCCCCCGCGGCCATCGCAGCCGCCAGCATCTTGCCCTCCAGCCCGATGTCGAAAATCCCTGCACGCTCGGAATAAAGCCCCGCAAGGCAGGCCAGCAGCAAGGGTGTGGCAAGGCGCAGCGTGGTGTCGAGCACTTGCAAAAGCGTTGCATAGTCCATCATGCCACCCCTGCCGCCTTGAAGGATCGAAACAGCCCGAAGATGCGTTGCAGGATCATCCGCACCATAACATCCAAGGCGCCGGTGAACAGGATGACAAGACCTTGCACCACGATCCGCATCTCGATCGGGATGCTGGTCCAAAGCCCCAGTTCCGCGCCGCCCTGATAAAGAAAGCCGAAAAGAAGTGCCGCCAGCACCACGCCTATCGGATGGTTGCGGCCCATCAGGGCCACCGCGATCCCGATGAAGCCGGCGCCTTCGGATGAGTTTTGCAGCAGCCGTTCGGCCTCGCCCATCACGTTGTTGATGCTCATCATTCCGGCCAACGCGCCCGACAGCAGCATGGCGATGATGGTGATCCGGACCGGGTTTATGCCGGCGTATTTCGCGGCTGCCTCTGACTTGCCAAAGGCGCGCATCTGATAGCCAAGCCGGGTGCGCCACAAAATCGCCCAGACCACCACGGCCATGCCGAGGGCGACGAACAAGGTTACATTGGCGGGCACAGGTTTGGTGAAGATCAGATCAAAGCCCGGAATGTCATTCAGCGCAGGCAGCTTGGCCCCGACGGGAAAGCGGGCCGAGGCCGGGTCCATCTGCCCCGCCGGGCGCAGCACATCGACCAGCAGATAGACCAGCAGCGCTGCCGCGATGTAGTTGAACATGATCGTGGTGATCACGATGTGGCTGCCGCGCTTGGCCTGCAGATAGGCCGGAATGGCCGCCCATGCCGCGCCAAACAGCGCCGCCCCGGCGGTGGCCGCCAACAGCGCCAGTGTCCAATGCGGCCATGGCAGTGACAGGCAAACCAGGGCCACGCCCAGGCCCCCCAGCTGCGCCTGCCCTTCGCCGCCGATGTTGAATAGCCCGGCGTGAAAGGCAACCGTCACCGCCAGCCCGGTGAAGATGAAACTGGTCGCGTAATACAGCGTATAGCCCCAGCCATAGGCCGACCCGACAGCGCCCGTCGCCATCACCTTGAACGCCTCGACCGGGCTTTGACCAATGGCCAGCAGCACCAGTGCAGAAATGATCGCGGCGAACAGCAGGGAAATCAGTGGCACAAGCACGACATCGGCCCAGCGTGGCAAACGGTCCATCAGGTGGCCTTTCTTGTCAGCAGAAGGGGGCAGGCGAGGTGTGACACCGGCCCCCCACCCCCGACCCCTCCCCACAGGGGGGAAGGGAGGCGCGCAGCCCCAGACGGCATGGCACGGGTTCGATGGTTGGCCGTCCCGATGGCCCCCTCCCCCTTGTGGGGAGGGATGGGGTGGGGGGCGGTCACGGGTTGGACGACCGCCGTTATCACGCCGCCGCTCCCGAAGACGATCCGGCCACCCCCGCCATCAGCAGGCCCAACTCGCGCTCATTCGTGGTGGCGGGGTCACGCAGGCCCATGATCTGTCCGTCGAACATTACCGCAATCCGGTCTGACAGCGACATGATCTCGTCCAACTCCACGCTGACCAGCAAAATGGCCTTGCCCGCATCGCGCAGCGCGATGATCTGCTTGTGAATGAACTCGATGGCACCAATATCCACCCCCCGCGTCGGCTGGCCGATCAAGAGCAAGTCGGGGTTGCGCTCCATCTCGCGCGCCACGACGATCTTCTGCTGGTTGCCGCCGGAAAAGCTTTTGGCCGCAAGCGACGGGATCGGGGGGCGCACATCATATTCGGCCATCTTGTGTTCGGTGTCGGCAATCAGGGCGTCATTGTCCATGAACAGGGCATTTTTCTGATACTGCGGCGCGTTGTGATAGCCGAAGGCCATGTTCTCCCAGGCCGAGAAATCGAGGATCAGACCGTGGTGATGCCGGTCTTCGGGCACATGCGCGATGCCCGCCGCCCGTCGGCTTTGACCATCGGACCCGGCACCTGACAGCGGCAACTCGGCCCCGTTCAGGGTGACCCGGCCCGTGGCCCACATCATCCCGCCAAGGGCGGCCAGCAGTTCCGACTGGCCATTGCCCGCCACCCCGGCGATGCCCAGAATCTCGCCCGCCCTGATCTCAAGGCTGATGCCCTTCAGTCGTTCCACGCCATGTTCATCGCGCACCCGCAGGTTTTCAACCGACAGCACCACCTTGCCCGGGTTGGGCGTGCCCTTGTCCACCTCTAGCAGCACCTTGCGGCCCACCATCAGCTCGGCCAAAGCCTCGGGGCTGGTTTCGGCGGTCTTGACCGTGGCCACCATGGTGCCGCGCCGCATGACGCTGACGTTGTCGGTCGCCTCCATGATCTCGCGCAGCTTGTGGGTGATCAGGATGACGGTCTTGCCCTGATCCTTCAGCCCCTTCAGGATGCGGAACAGATGGTCGGCCTCATCGGGGGTCAGCACCCCGGTGGGTTCGTCGAGGATAAGAATGTCGGCCTGCCGATACAGCGCCTTCAGAATCTCGACCCGTTGCTGATGGCCCACCGACAGGTCTTCGACCAGCGCATCGGGGTCGACATCCAGTTCATATTCCTGCGCCAGTTCGCGCAGCACCCGCCGCGCCTTGGACAGCGAGGTGTTCAGAAGGGCTCCGTCCTCGGCCCCCAGAATGATGTTTTCCAGCACGGTAAAGTTCTGCACCAGCTTGAAGTGCTGAAACACCATACCGATCCCGGCGCGAATGGCGCTTTGGCTGTCGGGGATGGTGGTCAACTGGCCGTTGACGAAAATCTGGCCGGAGTCGGCTTTGTAGAAGCCATAGAGGATCGACATCAGGGTCGATTTCCCGGCGCCGTTTTCGCCGATGATGCCGTGGATCGTGCCTTTCGGCACCGCGAAATTGATATCCTTGTTGGCCTGCACCGGGCCGAAGGCTTTGGAAATGCCTTTCAACTCGATGGAAAACGGGGCGGCAGTTGCCCGCCGCCCCATGTTTTTCGCCAAAGCGTCCATCAGAACGAAGCGGCCGGGCAGGTGTTGTCGGACATGTAGTCGTGCACCACCAATTCGCCCGATTTGATCTTTTCCGCCGCCGCATCAACAGCCGCCTGCATCTCTGGCGTCACCAGAGCTGCGTTGTTTTCGTCCATTGCATAGGCGACGCCATCATTGGCCAGACCCATCACGTTGATGCCGGTGGTCATCTCGGTGCCTTCCTTGAAGGCCGCGTAGACTGAATTGTCTACGCGCTTGACCATCGAGGTCAGAACCTTCCCGGGGTGCATGTAGTTCTGGTTGCTGTCCACACCGATCGACAGGATGCCTTCATCGGCCGCCGCTTGCAGAACGCCCACGCCGGTGCCGCCCGCAGCGGCATAGATCACGTCCGCACCTTGCGATTTCTGGCCCTTGGCCAGTTCCGCGCCCTTGACCGGGTCGTTCCATGCCGCCGGGGTGGTTCCGGTCATGTTCAGGATGACCTTGGCGTTCGGGTTGGCGGCAACCACGCCCTGGGCATAGCCGCAGCCGAATTTGCGGATCAGCGGAATGTCCATGCCGCCGATAAAGCCGACGGTGCCGGTTTTCGACGCCAAAGCGGCCATCATGCCGACCAGATACGAGCCTTCATGTTCGTTGAACACGACAGATTTCACGTTCGGCTGATCCACCACCATGTCGATGATGGCAAACTTGGTGTTCGGAAAATCGGGGGCCACCGTGTTCAGCACATCGCCGAAGGCAAAGCCGGTCATCACGACCGGGTTGGCCCCGGCTTCGGCCAGACGGCGCAAGGCTTGCTCGCGCTGGGCTTCGTTCTGCATTTCCAACTGCTTGTAGGTGCCGCCGGTTTCCTTGGCCCATTTCTCGGCACCATTGAAGGCGGCCTCGTTGAAGGACTTGTCGAACTTGCCGCCAAGGTCAAAGATGATCGCCGGTTCGGCACTGGCAATGCCAGCGGTCAGGGCCAGCGCCGCCGCTGCGCCCAAAAGCTGTTTCATCATGGTCATCGAGACTCTCCCGGTTGTCATTGTAACGTTTCGTTTTTCTTGCCGTGTCGCAACCCGATCGGGGGTAGGCTCCGGCCTTATGGCAAATTAGGTCAGGGTCGCAGCACAGGGTCAAGTGCCATTTGGAAAGCGCTGCCGTGGTTTTGATCTGGCGATCAAGAATGACGCGAGGGCAAACACCGCGTGCCGGTTTCACAAGGTGCGCGTCAGGATCAGTGCATCGTCAAATGTGCCATCCGGGGCGGCATAATAGCGCTTTCTGCGCCCCGCCACGCCGAAACCGGCCTGCTGATACAGCGAAAGGGCCGCCGCATTGCTGGCAGCGACCTCAAGAAACGCGGTCTCGGCCCCGCGCGCCCGACCTTGCGCCAGAAAGCCATCCATTAGTCTTGCACCCATGCCCTGCCGGCGTTGTGCCGGGTCTACGGCAAGGGTCAGCAACTCGGCCTCGCCGGCAAGGGCGCGACCGATCAGAAAGCCAGCCGATTCGCGGATCACGAACACATGCGGGCTAGCCAGAAGCGCTGCGATCTCGGACGCCGACCACGGGCGCGGTGTGGTGAAACAGGCGGCATGAAGCGCGGCTAGGGCACCCGGATCAGGCATCCAGAATCACCGGCGGCGGATCACTGGGCGGGGCGGCGTCGGCACCGCGCAGATAGAACGGCGCCGGTCGTGGCTGAGGGGTTTTTGTGCCGCAACGGATGCGCAAGGCGGCAATACGGGCAATCGCTTCGACAAGCGGAACCGGTTGTATCACGGCAGGCAGCCCGATCAGTGCGGCCCCGGACCCAGTGACGGGCCCGTCAACCGAAAAGGCAACGGCAGGGGCCAGGGACGCGGCACCAGCCTCTGCGCGGTCGAACCGCTGCACGTAAACCTCGTCGCGCCGCGCATCTTCGATCACGGTGATCGGGCGGGGCAGACCATAAGCCAAAGCCTCCAGCCGCGTGACGCCGATTGCCGGAATGCCAAGCGACAACGACAGGCCACGCGCCGCCGCAACCGCGATCCGCACGCCGGTAAAGTTGCCCGGCCCGGTGCCGACGCCAAGCGCCGACAGCGCCTGCCACGTCAGACCGGCCTGAGCCAGAACCTCTTCCAACAGCGGCAGCAACCGTTCGGCCTGACCCTTGGCCATATCCTCGATGCGGATCAGGGAGCCGCCTCCCGGCAAAAGCAAAGCGGCGGCGCAATGCGCCGCCGATGTGTCAAAGGCCAGAACAGCATCAGACGGCGACAGGACGCACCTCAAGCACTTCGGGAATGTAATGTCGCAACAGGTTTTCGATCCCCATCTTCAACGTCAGGGTCGAAGACGGGCAGCCTGCACACGCACCTTGCATGTGAAGATAGACCACGCCGCGATCAAACCCGTGGAAGGTGATGTCGCCGCCATCCTGCGCCACGGCCGGGCGCACGCGCGTGTCCAGCAATTCCTTGATCTGGCGCACGATATCGGCATCCTCGCCCGAGTGTTCGGCATGGCCGCCACCCGACTGTTCCCCCTCGATCACCGGCGCGCCAGATTGATAATGCTCCATGATCGCGCCAAGGATGCCCGGCTTGATATGCTGCCAATCGGCGTCATCAGCCTTGGTGACGGTCACGAAATCGGTTCCGAAGAACACAGCCGCCACCCCCCCCGCGGCAAAGATGCGGGTGGCCAAAGGCGACTTGGCCGCAGCCTCGGCTGTCGGAAAATCAGCAGTGCCAAGCTCCAGCACGGTCTGACCGGGCAGGAATTTCAAGGTGGCGGGGTTCGGGGTCGACTCGGTCTGGATGAACATGGGCTATCTCCGACGGTTCTAGTCGGATATGCGCCTTGGGGCAGGCCAAGTCAACCTGTGTGCCTGTCAGTTCACAGCCTCATCTGCCCCGAAATAGGCATACATCGCCGCAAGCGGCGTAAGGTCGCGCAGTTTGGTGTGTGACAGGTCGGTTGCCGCGGTGGTGCAATAATCGACGGTTGCAGACTGTGCCGCAAGCAAGCCCAGCACTGGAGTGGCATTCTTGAACTTGGCGGCGGGTGATCTGAGAGCGGCCATTGTGGTATTTCCTTTGTTCGCTTCTCCCTGTCCCGAAGGTAGGCCTTGCTGCGATGCAGCAACAGGGCGAAACGCACAATGCCGCCTTGCGTGCCGGACAAGGGTCCGGCTGCACCCATTCGCGCGTCAGGTGATGCTTTCCAGCCGCTCCTTGGACATCTCGCCCGGAACAATGGTCACCGGAACCGGCAAGCTGCCCGAGGATTTCGTCATCTGCGAGACCAGCGGCCCCGGCCCCGACTTGTCGCTGCCCGCCCCCAGAACCAGAATCCCGATATTGGGGTCTTCGTTGACAAGTTTCAGGATCTCGGTGACCGGGTCGCCCTCACGGATCACCAGATCGGGGTTCACCCCCTGTTTGTCGCGCATCCATTTCGCGAACACCTCGAAATGCGCCTCGATCCGCTCTCGGGCCTCGGCGCGCATCAGGTCGGCGACGCCCATCCAGTGCTGATATTCCTCTGGCGGAATGATCGATAGAATGGTGACCCCGGCCCCGGTATGCGCGGCCCGCAGCGCGGCGAAACGCATGGCGTTCAGACATTCTCGGCTGTCATCCAGCACGACCAGAAACTTGCGCATCGCTTTTCTCTCCAAAACCGCCGCATAATGGGCGAAGGTTGGGGTGGCTGGCAAGCCTTACCGCCGGGTCAGGCAAACCGCCGGGCGGCATCCAGCGCAAGCCCGGTGCCAACGCTGCCGAACATGTCGCCGGTGGCAATCGGCGCACCCGGAACACAGCGCGCGACGGTTTCGCGCAAGATGGGCAGGCTGGAAGACCCACCGGTCATGAACACCGTTCCGATGGCCGCAGGCGGGGTGCCTGCGCGCTGCAACACCTCGGCCAGCCCCATGGTCAGGCGCAGCGTGGCCTGTTGCACCGTGTCTTCAAACCCGGTGCGCGACAGCGGCTTGTCGCGGCCGCCGATCAGCGCCGACAGCGCAATCTTAGTCAGCGCCTGCCCTGACAGGTCGATCTTTGCCGCCTCGGCCGCCATCGCAAGGCCGTGACCCGCCCGCGCCTCCAGCACGCCCAGCAGCCGGTCCAGCAGGTCGGGGCGCAGGGCACGCTGGCGCAACTCCTTGATCGCGCGTGCGGTTTGCGGGCCATACAGCGCGTTGATCCGGTGCCAGCTTGCAAGGTCGTGGAAATAATGCAGCGGCATCGGTGCCTTGCCACCATGCACCAGACTGCCCAGCCCCAGTTCCGGCATGATGTGGGCAAGGCTGAGAAGGCGGTCAAAATCAGTGCCGCCCAGCCGCAAGCCGTGGTTGGCCAGAATATCACCTGCCCGGTCCGCCGCCCGCGCCCGATCAGGCGACAGCCGCACCACCGAGAAGTCGGTGGTGCCGCCACCGATATCGACGATCAACACAAGCTGTTCGTCAGTAATGCAGGTTTCAAAATCCAAGGCCGCCGCGATCGGTTCAAACTGAAAGCCAACCGTGTCAAAGCCATGGGCGCGGGCGATCATTTCCAGAACGTCCTGCGCGGCGCGGTCGGCCTGCGGGTCGTCGTCGACGAAATGCACCGGACGGCCCAGAATGGCGTGACGCGTGCCGGGCTGCACGGCCTCCAGCCTTGCGCGCAAATGGGCGAAAAACGCGCCGATGATCTGGGTAAACGCGATGGCGCGGTTGCCGACCTTGGTTTTCTCGTGGATCAGGTCCGACCCAAGCGTGCTTTTCAGCCCGCGCATCAGGCGACCATCATCGCCCTCGACATAGGCCGCAATCGCCGCGCGGCCAAACTGCGGCGGCGCGCCATCGGCATCCCAGAATACTGCCGACGGCAAGGTGACGCTGTCACCTTCCAGTGCAATCAGCCGTGCGTTTGCGCCATCCGGCACCGACACGGTTGAATTCGAGGTGCCGAAATCCACTCCGCAAACCAGCGTGCTCACGATCCTGCCCCCTGCCATAAGGAGGCAGCCGATAGGGCTTTTGCCGCGGCAAGTAAACCCTTGGATTGGGGCAAACATCCGCAGTCGGGACACTCCGCGCAGGGTACGGCCCGCTTCAAACTGCAAAGAGTCCGCTTATTTTCTGATAAAAAGACCCCCGGACCGGATGCCAGTCCGGGGGCAAAAAGGGCGGGGCTGCTTAAGGCCGGGGACAGGCCCAGATGGCAGCAAAGAGGGGGACAGGCCCGCCCGTTCACTGCCAGCCTTATCGAAAGATGGATTCAATCATGTGACAAAGCGACGCGATCAATTGGCAGGCTGTCGCCAGCAAATCTTCCCCGAACGGCCACTGCTGTCACGGTCTGGCGCAACAGTTACCGAACCCGACCAATCTCGCTCAGCGGTCGATACGCTGGCCCATGATGGCTATGGCCTGTTGATAGACCGACGCCGAGTTCCAGTCACGGATCACCGCAAAATTGGGCTCGCCCGGCTGGTATCCCGCGCCCGGACGCCATCCCTTGCTGCGCAGGAAATTGGCGGTCGAAGCCAGGCCATCGGTCACGTTGTTCAGGTCAACCTTGCCATCGCCATTGCCATCAACCCCATACAGCAGGGCGTTGCCCGGCAAGAACTGGGTGTGCCCCCATTCGCCATGCTTTGCCCCCACCGATTGCGCCGTCAGCGACCCGCGATCCACCAGTTTCAGCGCGCCGATCAGGTGTGGCTGGAAAAAGCTGCTGCGGCGGCAATCATAGGTCAGCGTGGCAATGGCCGAGACGATGTTGGTGTCGCCCATGAAACCGCCAAAGCCGGTTTCCATGCCGTGGATGGCCAGCAGAACCCCCGCGGGCACGCCATATTGGGCCTCCAGCGCGGCAAACAATTTGGCATTCTTGGCTTTGCGCGACCGGCCCTGACTGACGATCGTGTCGGCGCCGCGCACCTGCATGAACTTGTCGAGCGTATATTTGAAGCTTTTCTGATTGCGGTCGGCTGAAATCGTGGCCTTGGAATAGCTTGACCCCATCAATGCCGCGATCCCCCGCGCGCCCACCCCGGCGGCACGGGCTTCGGCGGCCATCTCGGGTTTCCACGCTTCGTAGTTTCCGCCGGTATCTGAGCAGGACGCCGCCAAGGCACTACCGGCCCCCAGAACCAGAGTGCCGACGAAAGAAAGGGATTTCAACAAGGACATTCATCTACTCCAAACAGCCGATCGGGCGGCAGTGTAGGGAGTTGCGGAAAAGGATCAAGCTCTTGCGATCATCCCTCAGGCCGCGCGTTGAACCGCACTCCAACGGGTCCGCCGGTGATTGGACCTGCGCCCCGTCAAAGCCAGATTGGCAAGAGCCGTGCAGCCCCCGCCTTGCACGTTGGTCACCTTGCGGGACCGGCCGTTGCGGCTGGCAATCTGGCCCTGATGGCTGCGCCTCCCGTCTGCCCGGCGGCACAGGCCGATGGGGCTGACGGGTGCGGCCAAGCGGCCAATCACTTCTTCTTTGGGGATGATGCCAAGGCTGCTTCCAGCGCGACGATCCGGGCTTCAAGGCTGGCGTTTTCTTCCCGCGCCTTCACGGCCATGGCGCGCACGGCATCAAACTCTTCGCGCGTCACGAAATCACGGTCGGCCATCCAGCGATCAATGAACCCCTTCATTGCCGTCTCGGCCTCGGTCTTGGCACCTTGGGCCACGCCCATGGCGTTGGTCATCAGATGGCTCATATCGTCGAAAAACTTGTTGCGGTTTTGCATGATGCTTATCCCTGTTTGCACGGTTGACCTTTTATATGTTGTCCCACGGGCGGTTCACAAGGCGGCGCGGCAGATTGACTTCCCCGTGCCGCTTGCCGACAACGCAGGTGTTCATATCGGAAGGTGCCATGGCCTATATTCCGTTTCCCCAGATCTCGCCCGAGATCTTTGTCATTCAGGTTTTCGGCATCACCTTTGCGCTGCGCTGGTATGCCGTGGCCTATATCGTCGGGCTGATCGGCGGCTGGCGGTTGGCGGTGGCCACGGTGCAGCGTCCGGCGCTGTGGACCGGCACCCCGCCGATGACGCCCGATCAGTTGGAACGTTTGCTGACATGGGTGATTGTCGGCGTCATCCTGGGCGGTCGACTTGGCTTTGTGCTGTTTTATCAGCCGGGGTTCTACCTCGCCAACCCAGCCAGCATCTTGAAGGTGTGGGAGGGCGGCATGTCCTTTCACGGCGGCTTTCTGGGCGTGGTCGTGGCCGGACTGATCTTTTGTCGGCGCGAAGGCATTGCCATGCTCAAGGCCGCCGACATCATGGCGATGGTGGCACCCTTGGGCCTGTTTCTGGGCCGCATTGCCAACTTCATCAATGCCGAGCTGTGGGGGCGTCCGACAACCCTGCCGTGGGGCGTGGCCTTTCCCGGCGATGCGGCACAAACCTGCCCCGGTGTGGTGGGTATCTGCGCCCGCCACCCCAGCCAGTTGTATGAGGCGGCGCTGGAAGGCCTGCTGCTTGGCGTGGCGCTGGTCTGGCTGGCCTATCGCCGGGGCTGGCTGAAACGCCCGGGGTCGATTGCCGGGCTGTTCTTCGCAGGCTATGGCGCCGCAAGATTTGTGGTGGAGTTTTTTCGCCAGCCCGATCCGCAGTTCATCTCTGATGGCAACCCCTTGGGTCTTGCCTGGCATATTGCGGGCTGGGGGCTGACCATGGGGCAGATCCTGTCGTTGCCGATGATCGTGGTCGGCCTATGGTTCTTGCTGCGCGCCCGCCCGGCATGACGCCACCCGGAACGCCATCCGTGACACCCTTGGCGCAGATCATCGCTGCGCGCATTGCGGCCACCGGCCCGATCACGCTGGCCGAGTATATGTCCGAATGTCTGCTGCATCCTCAGCACGGCTATTACACCACGCGTGACCCGCTGGGGGCTGCGGGCGATTTCACCACTGCCCCCGAGATCAGCCAGATGTTCGGCGAGCTGTTGGGTCTGGCGCTTGCACAAAGCTGGCTGGATCAGGGATCGCCCAGCCCGTTCACGCTGGCAGAGCTTGGCCCCGGCCGGGGCACCTTGATGGCCGATGTCCTGCGCGCCACCCGCAGCGTGCCGGGCTTTCATGCGGGGGCGCAGGTGCGGCTGCTGGAAGCCTCGCCCACTTTGCGCGCGGCGCAACAGGCGCGCTTGCAGGGGGCTGACGTCGACTGGATGGCGGCCATCACTGACCTGCCGGAACAACCGCTGTTCCTGCTGGCGAACGAGTTTTTCGATGCCCTTCCGATCCACCAGTTCCACCACGACGGGGCGCAGTGGCGCGAGCGTCTGGTCGGTTTGCGGGATGGCGCCCTTGGCTTTGGCCTGTCCGACCCGATCTGCAACGTGCCCGACAGCGCCGCCTTCCGTGCTCCAAGGCCCGGACAGGTGGTCGAGGTTTGCCCAGCCGCACACCCCTATCTGCACAGCCTTGGGCAACGAATCCGACAGCATGGCGGGGCGGCACTGATCGTCGATTATGGCAGTTGGGGCACGTCTGGCGACACGTTTCAGGCCCTGCGCCAGCACGCCTTTGCCGACCCTCTGGCCGAACCGGGGTTGGCAGACCTGACGGCGCATGTCGATTTCGCTGCCCTCGCGGCTGGTGCGGGTTTGCCTTGTGTTTACGCCGAGCAGGGCGCGTTTCTGATCCGGCTTGGCATTGATGCGCGCGCGGCACGATTGGCGGCAGGGCTGACCGGGGTTGCCCTTGAATCGCACAGGGCGGCGCATCGCCGCTTGACCCATCGCGATGAAATGGGTTCGGTATTCAAAGTGCTGGGGCTGTATCGCCCCGGATCGCCCCCGCCACCCGGATTTGCCTGACGCCATGACGCTTGCCCCCATCACCTCGGACGCGCTGCCGGTGCAGCACGGCTTTTTCACCCGCAAGGGTGGGGCATCCTCGGGCATTTTTGCCGGGTTGAACTGCGGCACCGGGTCAACCGATCTTGCCGGTGCCGTTGCCATCAACCGCGCCCGCGTGGCCGAAGCGATGGGGGTGCCGCTGGATCATCTGCTGGGGGTGCATCAGATCCACTCCGCCGAGGTGGTGCCGGTGACCGGCCCCGTGCCAGTGCGCCCGCATGCCGATGCCATGGTCACCGCGACCCCCGGCGTGGCACTGTCAATCCTGACCGCCGATTGCCAACCGGTGCTTTTTGCCGATGCAAGGGCGGGCGTGATAGGCGCAGCGCATGCCGGCTGGCGCGGGTCGGTCGGGGGCGTGCTGGAGGCGACCGTTGACGCGATGGAGGGTCTGGGTGCCCATCGCCGAGACATCAGCGCCATCATCGGCCCCTGCATCAGCCAAGGCGCCTATGAGGTCGGGCCGGAATTCTTTTACAGCTTCACCGACGCCGACCCCGCCTACAGCCGCTTTTTTGCGACCGGAAAAGGCGACCGGATGCTGTTTGATCTGCCCGGCTTTGGCCTGCACCGTCTGCGCGAGGCTGGGGTGGGCCATGCCGCATGGACCGGGCATTGCACCTATCATGATGCCGAGCGGTTCTTTTCGTTTCGGCGCACCACCCATGCCGGTGAGGCCGACTATGGCCGCCTGATTTCGGTCATTCGCCTGTAAGTTTTGGCAAAACAATGGCAGTCCGCGCCACATTTTTCTGAAACAATCATCGTTAAATCTGCCGTTTGTAGAGCAAACCCCGGAAATGCTGCACGTGTTGCGTCATTTGCCACTGCCACAGTTCGTGTGGCCGGTGCAGACCAATTCCACAATCTTTCACAATTGCTGCCATTTGCCCGCCGCAAAGGCGGATCAAATTTGACTCAACGTCGAGCGCATTCGGCGGCAGCAAGTTCCAGAAGGAGACCGAGCATGAAAAAAGAACGCCGCTGGCTGAAATCCGTGATCGCTGCCAGCCTTGAGCCGCAGGTCGCCTTGCCCTGGCAACGTGGCAACCGCCGCAAGCCCGAGGCGCTGAAAGCGGCTCCCGGGGGCCTTTCGCCCCGGGCCATCGCCGCGCGCTGACAACAGAACTTCAACACCGTTTGAAAGGGCCGCATCGTTGCGGCCCTTTGCGCATTTTGCGACGGCGAATCGCGCAAATGCAGGGGTGGCGGTGGCTTTGTGGCCAGAGTGGGGACAGTGTGGGGCTTCTTGCCACAACCAATTCGCGAATTGTCGTCAATTAAGGAAAACCTTTGACGACGCGCCGTCATCTTGCCATTTTCCCGGCATCGCGATTACCTGCCACCTTGGCAGGACTGGTCTTCGGTGTAGGACCCTTCGGGGCGTCTTTGACCAGACATATCGTTGCTTTGCAAAAGCGGTTCCGGTGCTCCTCTGGCACGCCAACGGGACCGCTTTTTGCTGTTCGCGCCCCGGTCAGGCGGTTTTTGCCAAACGTGCCTCCAGAACCGAAAACGGCACGCCGGGGTCATCCTTGGCGCAGCGGATCACCAGACTGGTTTTCACATTCGCCACATTTTCGGCTTTCAGCAGGTCACCGGTCAGAAAGCCCTGAAAGCTTGACAGATCAGGGGCCACGCATTTCAGGATGAAATCAATCTCGCCGTTCAGCATATGGCATTCGCGCACCAGCGGCCATGCCCGGCAGCGGGATTCAAAGGTTGAAAGGTCGGCTTCGGCCTGACTCTGCAGCCGGACCATTGCAAAAACCTGCACCTCGAACCCCAACTCGCGGGCATCAATGTCGGCGTGGTAGCCCTTGATGAAGCCCGCTTCTTCCAATGTTCGTACCCGGCGCAGGCAGGGCGGCGCCGAAATACCCACCCGCTTGGCCAGTTCGACATTGGTCATCCGGCCATCGGCCTGCAACTCGGCCAGGATGTGCCGGTCAATCGGGTCGAGCTTGGATATGGCCATGGATGCCTCCTGTTTTTCGCGTATGTAGGCTTGCCCCGATCTTGGCGCAACAATGTTTCAACGTGGCGCAGTATTATTTCGCAGGTCTTTCGCGTTGCGAAGCTTTTTGTCGCAAGGCCCCGCGTGGGGCTGGGGGCTTTTCGTGCCTGCCTTCACCGCTTATATCGAAGGCAGCAAGGATTTGAGGGCATCATGGGCGACATTCGGCATACACGTGTTCTGATCATCGGCTCTGGTCCGGCTGGCTATACGGCTGCGGTCTATTCGGCCCGCGCCATGTTGCAGCCGATTCTGGTGCAGGGTCTGCAACCCGGCGGGCAATTGACCATCACGACCGAGGTCGAGAACTGGCCCGGCGACAGCCATGTACAGGGCCCCGACCTGATGCTGCGGATGCAGGACCATGCTGCCGCGATGGGGGCCGAGATCATCAGCGACTACATCACCGCGCTGGACCTGTCGCAGCGCCCGTTCACGGCGCAGGCCGACAGCGGCACCACCTACACCGCCGATGCCGTCATTCTGGCGACCGGCGCACAGGCAAAATGGCTGGGCCTGCCGTCCGAGGAAAGGTTCAAGGGCTTTGGCGTGTCGGCCTGCGCCACCTGCGACGGGTTCTTCTATCGCGGCCGCGAGGTGGTGGTGATCGGCGGCGGCAACACGGCGGTGGAAGAAGCGCTGTTCCTGACCAACTTCGCCACCAAGGTCACACTGATCCACCGGCGCGATTCGTTGCGCGCCGAAAAGATCATGCAGGACCGATTGTTCAAGAACCCCAAGGTCGAGCTTCTATGGAACTCGGAAGTGACCGAAGTGCTGGGCGCCGAGGCCCCGCTGTCAGTCACCGCCGTGCGCACCCGCAACCTGCAAACGGGCGAGATCAAGGACGTGCCCTGCCACGGCTTTTTCGTCGCCATCGGCCATGCGCCCGCGTCGGAACTGGTCAAGGACCAGCTTGAACTGCATGCGGGCGGCTATGTGAAGGTAGAGCCCGGCAGCACCCGCACCGCCATTCCCGGCGTCTTTGCCGCGGGCGATCTGACCGACCACATCTATCGGCAGGCTGTAACCAGCGCCGGCATGGGCTGCATGGCCGCCTTGGATGCCGAAAGGTTTCTGGCGGGCCACTGATGCCTGATGCCGGCCATGCCAAACGGTCGGGCCGATGTGCCACTGACTGCAGAAACGCTTTGTCAACCAAGAGCTGTCATGGTGCGGGCCGAGACATTCGCAAGACTGCGGTGGGTTGGCAAATGGCAGATATAAACAGTTGGGCTTGGCACGTCACAACCCCTTGGCCGGGGTTTTCGCCGATGAACCCGGATAATCTGAGGGTAAATGGCAACGGTCTGTCGATCGACCCGTCCACCATTACCGGCATCACCTGGCGTGACGCCAAAGGTGATGACCGGATCGCCGACTCGGACACCGACGATGTCAGCAGGGGCACCAATGATCGGGTGATCGTGAATGGCACCAGCCATGTCGTTCGCGAGATCGCGAATTACAACGATGGATCGATGGTGTTCAACGGCACCCCTTATACCGTCTCTCTGGCGGTGTGGTTGCTGGATGACGGCAGCTATCTGGTACGGCTGGCTGACACTCAAATCCCCATCGATGGCCACTACAGCCATGTTGAATCGTTGACGCTTGGCACGTTTGACGGTGTCGAATACAGCCACAGCCGGGTTTCGACCCGGGATGAAGCTTTCCTGTGCTTTGTGGCCGGAACGCTGATCCACACCGCCCAAGGTCTGATTGCGGTAGAAAACATTGAACCCGGTGATCTGGTGTTGACCGTCGACCACGGCTTTTGCCCGGTACGATGGATCGCGCGCCGCAAGGTGCCGGGGCAGGGGGCGGCCGCCCCGGTGCTGATCAGCGCAGGCACGCTTGGCAACAGTCGTGATCTGCTGCTGTCGCAACAGCACCGCGTCCTGCTGTCAGGCTGGCGCGCGGAAATGCTGTTCGGCGTGTCCGAGACCCTGGCGGCGGCGGTGCATCTGGTCAATGGCACGACCATTCGCCTGATGCCCTGCGCCAGCGTGGACTATGTCCACTTGCTTTTTGACACGCATGAACTGGTATTTTCCGAAGGCATCGCCACCGAAAGCTATCATCCCAACGCCTATGCCCTGTCGGTTCTGACCGACAGCACCCGCGCCGAGGTGATGACCCTGTTCCCGGAATTACAGCAAGATCCCGCAGCTTTTGGCTCCACGGCCCGCCCCTGCCTGCGCGCATGGGAGGCGTGGGCGCTGCTGGGCACCTGACCTTTGCGTCAGTGCACGCTGACCGGGGCAAGGTCATGTTGCCGGGCCAGCAAAAACGCAAGACCCCGGTCACGCACCAGCGCCACCCGCTCGCCATCCGGGCGGTTGACAGAATACACCGTTTCTATCGGGCCAATCTGGGCGCGCAAATCCTCGGACAGGGTTGCCACGACCACAGGGCGCACATAGACGATCTGCCGCGCGGTGCCAGCTTCGACGTTCAATTTTTCTGCCATGGCTTCCCCCTTACCTGTTGCTGATGCGAATGGTCTGAACCACCGCCTCGGGCACTGACCGTTTCAGGTCGATGTTCAGCAGGCCATGCTCCATGCTGGCCCCAGCCACCTCGACCCCATCCGCCAGCACGAAACTGCGCTGAAACGCCCGGGCACCAATGCCGCGATGCAGGAACACGCGGTCCTGCGGGTCATCGGTCTGTCGACCGCGCACCACCAGTTGCCGATCCTCGACCGTGATTGCCAGATCATTTTCACGGAACCCGGCAACCGCCAGCGTGATCCGATAGGCGTTTTCCGATGTGGCCTCGATGTTGAAGGGGGGGTAGCCCTCGCCCGAGGCTTTTGCGGTGCGTTCCACCAGTCGTTCCAACTGCTCGAACCCCAAAAGAAAGGGATGTGCCCCAAAACTCAATTTCGTCATCTGTCCTGTGCCCTTTTTAAAGCGACAACCAAGGAGCCGGGCCCCGCGTCGGGCACCCTCTCCTTGTCAAAATATGGGGCCTTGGCGCGCGTCCCGCAAGACCCGAAGGACGGCGCTGGTCCACGAAGGCTGCACTGGCGAAAACAACTTTGCCTTGCGGCAGAATCCTTCCCGCAAGGCCAGCGACTCCCTATATTCTTGCGTGACAGTCAAAAACGACTCAGTGCCCGAGCAGATGACATGAACGCCCCAAGCGAACTCAATTTCGAAGATATGCTTCTGATCCGGCTTGAAGTGCTTCGGCGCGAGCATCGCGATCTGGATGCAGCCATCCATGCGCTGGAAGCGACGGGTCGCCCGCACCAGTTGACCTTGCGTCGGCTGAAGAAACAGAAGCTTGCCCTGAAAGACCAGATCGTGAAGATCGAGGATCAATTGATCCCCGACATCATCGCCTGATCCGCCGTCAAACGCTTGCCCCCGGCCCTGTCCTGTCGTAATCGCCCCTGCAAACATGCGGGGGAGCCGGGAATGGCCGTGGAGATCGGAATCATCATGGGGTCGCAAAGCGATTGGCCGACGATGAAGGAGGCCGCCCTGATCCTGGATGAGCTGTCGATCGGCTATGAGACACGGATTGTCAGCGCCCATCGCACACCCGACCGGCTGTGGACTTATGGCCGTGATGCCGCGGGGCGAGGGTTGAAGGTCATCATCGCCGGAGCCGGCGGCGCGGCACATCTGCCGGGAATGATGGCCAGCAAGACCCGTGTGCCGGTGATCGGCGTGCCAGTGCAGACCCGCGCGCTGTCGGGTGTCGACAGTCTCTATTCCATCGTGCAGATGCCAAAGGGCTTTCCCGTTGCCACCATGGCCATCGGCGCGGCGGGCGCAGCCAACGCCGGGCTGATGGCGGCCGCGATCCTTGCGCTCTCTGACCCAGCCCTCGCCACCCGGCTGGATGCCTGGCGCGCGGCGCTGTCGGCCTCGATCCCCGAGGAGCCACAGGATGACTGACCCGCTGGCCCCGGGCGCGACCATCGGCATTCTGGGCGGCGGGCAGTTGGGGCGGATGCTCTCGGTCGCGGCCAGTCGGCTTGGATTTATGTGCCACATCTATGAACCGGGCGCCCACCCTCCGGCAGGCCATGTCGCCGCCCGCGTGACCACCGCGCCCTATGACGATGTCGCCGCCCTTACGGCTTTTGCCCACAGCGTCGATGTCATCACCTATGAGTTCGAGAACATCCCCACCGCCGCGCTCGACCTGCTCGAGGCGCTCTGCACGATCCTCCCCAATCGCCGGGCGCTGGCCGTGTCGCAGGACCGGATGACCGAAAAGGATTTCCTGACCAGCCTTGGCCTGACCACCGCCCCTTACGGCCGCGTGACCGACAGCGCGTCGCTTGATGCAGCGCTGGCCCGGATCGGCACCCCCGCCATTCTGAAAACCACCCGGCTGGGCTATGATGGCAAAGGCCAGGCCCGCATCAGTACCCCCGAAGATGCCCCGACCGCGCTTGCTGCGATGAACGGGGCCGAGGCGGTTCTGGAAGGTTTCATCGACTTCAGCCACGAAGTCAGCGTGATTGCAGCGCGGGGTGTCGATGGCTCGGTTGCCTGTTATGACCCGGGGGAAAATGTGCACCGCGACGGCATCTTGCACAGCACCACCATCCCCGCCCGCCTGTCGGCGGCGCAGCGGAGCGACGCCGTCCTGATCGCCGCCCGCATCCTGACCGCGCTCGACTATGTCGGGGTGATGGGGGTGGAATTGTTCGTTACCCCGCGCGGGCTGATCGTCAATGAAATCGCCCCACGCGTGCACAATTCCGGCCACTGGACCCAAGCAGGCTGCACGGTGGACCAGTTCGAGCAACATATCCGTGCCGTCGCCGGCTGGCCTTTGGGCGACGGCAGCCGCTATGCCGATGTGGTGATGGAAAACCTGATCGGCGAAGATGTCACCCGCGTGCCTGCGCTGGCGCAGCAGCGCAACACCCAGATCCACCTTTATGGCAAAGCTGATGCCAAACCCGGCCGGAAGATGGGCCATGTCAACCGCGTCTTGCGCAGCCTGACCTGACCAAAGGTGCCCTCCCCGGGGGCATCGAGCCCCCGGGGAGGGCATTGCCATCGACTGCCGTGTCGAGCTGCGGTTGCGATCTGGCGCGCTATCCGATCCCTTGAATGCGCTCCGCGCGGGAGTATTTTCCAAGCAGCAAATCCAGGACCGCCGTCTGTGGTTTGCTGCTTATGAAATACTCCGGGGGTGAGGCGCCGTGCGCCTTGGGGGGCAGCGCCCCCTTGCTACGCCCCGGCCCCGACCGACGGCAGCAGTTGCACGCCGTTGATCTGCCAGCCCTCTGCCGTCTCAACCATCTGATAGTCCAGCAGATGGGTGCGTCCCTTTTGGTCGGTGATCATCACGCGTTGCCGCAGGACGCCGTCGATGTTGCGCAGGTCCAGCATCTTCACATCGGCGGGGCGGTGGACCATCGGATAGCCTTGTCGCACCATGGTGCCAAAGTTGTCGGCGGTGCCGAACAGGCGCTTGATGGTTGGGCTGGCAAAGGTGAAGGCGGTGGCGAAATCATCTTGCAAGAAGGCCTCGGTCTGGGATCGTATCACCGACTGAATATCGCCTTCTTGTGCCTGCGCGGGGCAGGACAGGGTCAGTGTCAGGCTGAGTGTGGGCAAAAACGCGGTGATCGTGCGCATGGTGCATCCTCCTGTCGCCTCCCGTGTTATGGTGTAGGCTGGGCGCAATGTGCATCAAGGGGATTTCATGGCCTATCGTTTTGTTGAACCGGATCGGTCCTTGTCCCACGCGCTGCGCCGGATCGTTGCCGAGGAACTGGACGCCGCCCTGGCGCATCCCGACAGCGTCGATGCGGCGGGGATGATCCACGATGTCCGCAAGCGGGTGAAGAAAATCCGCGCACTTTTGCGGTTGGTGAAGGCGGGGTTCCCAATGGGCAGCGCGGTCAATGCGCTGTTGCGCGATGCGGCGCAGGGCATCGGCGGGCTGCGCGATGCCGAGGTGATGCTGGCAACCCATGACAGCCTGTTTGGCCCCGACGCGGCACCCGAATTGCGGGCGCACTGGCAGGTGCGGCTTGCGGCGGCGCAGGCTTGCCCGGATCAATCCGAACGGTTGAGCGCATTTCGCGCAACGCTGGCCAAGGTGCGGGACGGGCTGGACCGCTGGCAGGTCAAGGGAAAGGCTGACCGGGTGCTGATACAGGGCTTGGCGCGCACGCGGATGCGTGGTCAACTTGCCTTGGTCCATGCCGTCAAGGATCCAGAGGCCGAGGCGGTTCATGATCTGCGCAAGCGGGTCAAGGATCTGTGGTATCAGGCACGGCTGATGCAATCGTTCTGGCCCAGCCTGATGGACGCCCAGATTGCCGAGGCCGATGCGCTGGGAGAGGCACTGGGCACGCACCATGATCTGAGTGTCTATCGCGGGCATGTGGCCGAAATGGCCCCGACATTGGCCTTTGGTCTGGCAGATGCGGCAGACCATCGGGCGTGCGAGGCGCAAGCCGCCATCCTGCGGACGGCCCTGCCCGCTGCGCAGAGGTTGTTTGCGGGCGGCCCCACCGAGGTCGCCACGCTTTGGGTTGACTGGTGGGCCCTGTGGCGCGATCAGGCTGCCAGCAATTCGCCCGCCAGCCCCTTGTCGATCAACGCAATGGATTCGGGCACGCCGTAAAGCGCGATGAATCCACCAAAGCGTGGACCGTCCGAAGCTCCCAGAAGCACCTCGTAGAGTGCCTTGAACCAGTCGCGCAGCGGATCAAACCCGTGGTCCTTGCCGACTGAGAACACCATGCTTTGCAGCGCGTCTGCGTCGTGGCCGCCATCCCATGCGGCAAGGCGGCTGCGCAAGTCCAACATCGCTGCGCGCTCGATGTCGGTCGGCAGGCGGAAGACGCGGTTCGGCGCAATCTTGTCGGCAAAGTAGCGCACGGCAAAGCCCGCCGCGGCATCCAGATCGGGGTGGGTTTCAGGGCTGGCTTCGGGCGCATAGGCGCGGATATAGCCCCACAATCCGCGTGCATCCTTGGCCCCGGCCACGGAGGCCAGGTTCAAGAGCATCGAGAACGGCACCACCATCTTCGAGTCCGGCGGGGTGCCGCCGTGAATGTGCCAGACCGGGTTGTTCACCTGCCCGTCAACATCCTGATCGGGATAGGCGCGCAACTGCTGATGGTATTCATCCACCGCGCGGGGGATCACGTCGAAATGCATCCGCTTGGCTGTTTTTGGCTTTTGATACATGAAATACGACAGCGACTCGGTCGCCGCATAGGTCAGCCATTCGTCGATGGTCAGGCCATTGCCCTTGGATTTGCTGATCTTCTGGCCCTGATCGTCGAGAAACAGCTCATAGGTCATGTGGTTGGGTTTGCGGCCACCCAAGACCTCGCAGATGCCGTCATAAATCGGCGTGTTGGTGGAATGGTCCTTACCATACATCTCGAAATCCACGTCCAGCGCGGCCCAGCGGGCGCCGAAATCGGGCTTCCATTGCAGTTTCACATGGCCGCCGGTGACAGGCAGGGTCCATTCGCGGCCCTGCTCGTCGTCAAAGGTGATCTCGCCGCGCACCGCATCGACATGCTTCATCGGCACATACAGCACCCGCCCGGTTTCGGGGTGGATCGGCAGGAAGGCGGAATAGGTTTGCTGGCGTTCTTCGCGCAGGGATTTCAGCATGATCGCCATGATCGCGTCATAGCGTTCGGCGCAACGCAGCAAGGTTTCGTCAAACCGGCCCGATTTGTAGAACTCGGTGGCCGAAATGAACTCATACTGAAAGCCAAAGGTATCAAGGAACCGCCGCAGCATGGCGTTGTTATGCGCGCCAAAGCTGTCATATTCGCCGTAGGGGTCGGGCACGCTGGTCAGCGGCTTTTGCATATGCTGGCGCAGCATGTCCTGCTGCGGCACGTTTTCGGGCACCTTGCGCATGCCGTCCACATCATCAGAAAAGCAGATCAGCCGCGTCGGAATGTCGCTGATCACCTCGAACGCGCGGCGGATCATCGTGGTGCGCGCCACCTCGCCAAAGGTGCCGATATGCGGCAGGCCCGACGGGCCATAGCCGGTTTCAAACAGCACATGGCCTTTGGCGGGCGGGGCTTTTTCATAGCGTTTCAGGATGGCGCGGGCCTCTTCAAAGGGCCAGGCCTTCGATTTCATCGCCGCATCACGCAAAGCAGACATTGCTTTCATCCCTCAAACGCCCCACGCCCCAATGCGCGGGAAACCCACGTCCTCTATTGCCGGAACCTGCCCGCGTCAATATTCTCGCCGCAACCGCAAAAGGAATACCCCATGCCCGACACGCCCCCATCGCTGTCTCCGCAAGACGCTCTTGTTGCGGTTATGGTTGCCATTTCGGCTGCGGATGAGCAGATGCGCACCTCGGAACTGGTGGCCATCCAAAGGATCGTCAACCATATCCCGGTGTTTGCCACCTATGATGCCGATCGTATCCGCACCGTCAGCCAGACCGTGTTTGACCTGTTCGAGGAAGAAGACGGCCTCGATGCCCTGTTCGGGCTGATCCGGGATGCGCTTCCCGAACGGCTGCGCGAAACCGCCTATGCGCTGGCCTGTGATGTGGTGTCGGCCGATGGTCTGCTGCGCGACATGGAATTGCGGATGCTGGAGGAAGTGCGCGAGGAACTGGCGATCGACCGCCTGCATGCCGCCGCGATCGAATGGGGCGCAAGGGTCCGGCATCTGAAGGCTTAGGGGGGCACGACGCCACTTGCGGCAACCATCGGCCCGGTCTGTGGTCGATCCTTCAAGAATGGACGGCTTGCCGCATGGTCTGGACTGTCTGTGAAAACATTCCCGACATTGAATGTTTCGCAGACCGGTGGTACACGCTGCGCATTCCTTCAGCCTTGAAAGGGCCTTGCCATGACGCTTGACCGTGCCGTTCTTGCCTTTGCCGGTGCCATGATCCTGCTTTCGGTGATCCTGACCCTGACCGTTTCGACCAATTTCGTCTGGTTCACCGCGTTTATCGGTGTGAACATGCTGCAATCGGCTTTCACCGGGTTCTGCCCGGCGGCGATGGTGTTTCGCAAGCTGGGCGTGAAGACCGGCTGCGCCTTTAACTGATCAGACGTAAGCTTGGGCCCAGCGGGCAAGCAACTGCTGTTGCAGGGTGCGCGCCCGCTGGGTCCAGCCTTTGCCGCCGGGCGGGCTTTCGCGCTCGGCCTCGGTCAATGCGTCGCGGCGGGCGATGTCGCCCATGATGATCGCGAAAATCAACTCGCGGCCCTTGGGTGGCACCACATGCCCGGCCAAAGCCGAGACAAAGTTCAGCGTGCCGCTTTTTGCCAGCACGCGCACCGGGTGATCCTTGACTTCGGCCCCCTTGGCATCGCGCAGGCCCATGTTGCGCAGCAACGGCTGCAAGCCGGCATCCGCCAACCGAGCCTGCCGCAGGATGGTGGCAAGGTCCGCCGCAGAGACCCGCGACGCCGACCCAAGGCCCGAGTGATCGACAAAGCGCGCGGTCACGCCGAAACGCGCCTGCACCCAAGCGGTCATCGCCTGGCCCGATGCGGCCAGATCGGCGGCCCCTGACGCCCGCAACCCCACGGCCTCGGCGGTGATGTTGGTGGAAAACCGCAGCATGTCACGCAAGACCTCGGGCAGGGCCGCACTTTGGCTGGTGGCCAGCGCCTGACCCGTGGGTTCGGTCGTGGTCACCTCGGGCCGGGGCAGGGTGATGCCTTGCGCGCGGGCCAGCGTCTGGAACACCTCGCCGGCATAGGCGGTGGGGTGGCGCACCGGCAACCAGCGGCTGCCACCCTTGCCCAAGGCCCCGGAGGCCACGGTCCAGTCCTCGCTGGCCCCGGCGCTGTCATAGGTGAACAGGGGGGCGTCGCGTTGCACCACCTTGACCCGCGCCATCCGCACCGGCGGCACAAAGCGTTCGCCGCGCGCGTCCATTGCAGTGGTCCAGCCCTGTTGACCGCGCCGCCATTCGAAATGCACCCGGTTGAAGTTCAGGTTCAGCCCGCCGATCGCCGGGTTATAGCCAACCTGCACCGGCTGATCGGCACTGATGCGGGGAACCTTTGGCAAGGCCGCGTCCCAAGTCAGAAACCGCCCGGTCACCCCCTTTACGCCGCGCGCGGCCAGCGTTGCCGCCAGATCGCCCAAAGCGTCGGTCTGCAAGGTCGGATCGCCCGAACCCGCCAGCACGATGTCGCCCTGCACGATACCTGCGACCACCGGCCCCGTCGCCAGCGCCCGCGTGCGAAAGTGGAATGTCGTCCCCAACCGCTCCAGCGCGTAAAGCGCGGTCACGGCCTTGGCCACGCTGGCGGGCGGCAGCGGGGTATCTGCGGCGCGGCTGTCCAGCACCTCGCCGGTGGCGGCATCCAGCACGATGTAGCTGACCGCCGCCGCGCCCAGATTGGCGGCCGTGATCAGGCGATCCAGCGCCACGAGTTTGGGCTGCGGCTTGCCAGAGCGCGACACCGGCCGCGGTGAAGACGTTATCGGCGCCTCGGCCAAAAGCGGGGATGCGCCACAGGCCAGAAGCCCCGCCAGAATGTGCCGCCGTGAAACCATGCCCGCCCAACCCCTTGCGCCGACATCTTAGCCAGAACCGGCCGCGCACGGCAACCATCCGGTGATCACTTTCCAGCGCCCGGTGGTTCTGCGCCCGGTCGCTTGGCGGGCTCTGCCGTCCAGTCACCTTGCGCGCGGATCTTGCTGCTGCTGGCCGCGTTCATCGGCAGGTTGATGAAAGCCCAGACCGGCGGGCGACGGGTGCCGCCCAGCCATTCGCCACGGTCAAGCTGCTGTGACCGAAAAGCCTGTGCCGCGCGTGACAGCCGCGCCTGCACGCCCGCGCCGGGCCGGGCCAGCACGGCCACGGGCACGCTGCGCAGAATATCGCGCCAACGGTCCCAGCGATGGAACTGCACCAGATTGTCGGCCCCCATCAGCCAGACAAAGCGCACGCCGGGATAAACCGCCTGCAACCGCCGCACCGTGGCATAGGTGAACCGGGTGCCCAATCGCGCCTCAAGGTCGGTGATCCTGACCCTTGGGTGCTGCATCACCGCGCGCGCCCGCGCGATGCGGTCGGCCATCGGGGCAGGCTGACGCGCCTTAAGCGGGTTGCCGGGGGTGACCAGCCACCAGACCTGATCCAGCCCCAGCCTCTTGATCGCCTCACGCGTGATGTGGACATGTCCTTCATGCGCCGGATCGAACGATCCGCCCAGCAGGCCAATCACCTGACCCCGTTCCGCATGAGGAAACCCGTGTCGCACGCCCACCCTCCCCCGGCGCCTTGCATCGTTTCAAGCGGCTTTGGCGGCAAAGTCAATGGGATGCGGCGGCAGGGTCTGCATATTCCGGGTCAGGGTCGGCAACGTCGGTTCACTCGCAGGCGTTTCAGCGGGCACCAGCCTTCGGCAAGCGGTGGCCCTACAGCCCGGCGCCCTCATCCATGCCCAGCATCAGGTTCAGGTTCTGCACCGCAGCACCCGAGGCGCCCTTGCCCAGATTGTCCAGCGTCGCCAGCAGCACGACCCGCGCGCCGTCCGCCGACGGGTGCGCGGTAATCTCCATCCGGTTGGTGCCGTTCAGCCGTTCGGGGTTGGCGCGCGGCATCACGGTATCAGGTGGCATCACCTGCACGAAGCGTTGGCCCGCGTAATGCGCGCGCAAGGCGGCCTCGATCATCGCGGGCGTCTGGCCGGTGGTCAGATGCAGCGGGATCTGCACGATCATGCCTTGGGCATAGGCCCCGACCGACGGGATAAACAGGGGCGGGCGCGCAAGTCTGGCATGCACCGCAATCTCGGGCAGATGCTTGTGCTTGTGATCCAGACCATAGACGAAATGGTTGCCCGCAGTGCCCGCCTCGAACTCGGCAATCAGCGCCTTGCCGCCGCCGGTATAGCCCGACACGCCGTTGATGGTCAGGGGGGCATCTGCCGCCACCAACCCGGCAGCCACCAAGGGTGCAAGGATGCCGATCGCCCCGGTGGACCAGCAGCCGGGGTTGGTTACGTAGCGGGCGGCGGCAATCTTTTCGCGCTGGCCTGCCGCCAGTTCGGCAAAGCCAAACACCCAATCGGGGTTGACGCGGTAAGCCGTGCTGGCGTCGATGATCCGTGTGGGCAGGTCCGCGCACAGCGCCACGGCTTCCTTTGCCGCCTCATCGGGCAGGCACAGGATTGCCACATCGGCCTCGGCAAAGGCCGCGCGCCGGGCATCGGCATCCTTGCGCCGGGCCGGGTCTACCTGAACCAGACGGATATCGTCGCGCCCCAGCAGTCGGTCACGGATTTGCAGCCCCGTTGTGCCTGCCTCGCCGTCAATGAAAACCGATGCTGTCATGGCGCCACCTCTTTTGCTGTCGCGGGTGCTAGCGCAAATGCGGTTCGCGGGAAACAGGCTTTGCCGACCTGCCTTTACAATTGCGCCAAACCGCGCGGATTGGTAACACCGACTTACCACATGAAGGGGCGGCCCATGCCAGTGATCACCTGCATCGACGATCTGAAGCGCCTGCACAAGCGCCGCACCCCCAAGATGTTTTACGATTACGCGGAATCGGGCAGCTATACCGAGCAGACCTTCCGCGAGAACACGTCCGATTTCGCGCAATTGCGCTTGCGGCAAAAGGTGGCGGTCGACATGTCGGGCCGCAGCACCGAAAGCGCGCTGATCGGCCAGCCGGTGACCATGCCGGTGGCGCTTGCCCCGGTCGGCCTGCTGGGCATGCAATCTGCCGATGGTGAAATCAAGGCGGCAAAGGCGGCGGAAAAGTTCGGCGTGCCCTTCACCCTGTCCACCATGAGTATCTGTTCCATCGAGGACGTGGCAGCACATACCACCAAGCCGTTCTGGTTTCAGGTCTATACCCTGAAGGACGACGATTTCATGCACCGGCTGATTGAACGCGCACGCGCTGCCAACTGCTCGGCACTGGTGATCACGGTTGACCTGCAAATTCTTGGCCAGCGCCACAAAGACCTGAAGAATGGCCTGTCGGCCCCGCCCAAGCTGACGCCGCAGTCGATTGCCAATCTGGCCACCAAGATCGGCTGGGGGCTGGAGATGCTGGGCACCAAGCGGCGGTTCTTTGGCAATATCGTCGGCCATGCCAAGGGGGTCACCGACCCGTCCAGCCTGTCAAGCTGGACGGCGGAAGCGTTCGATTTGACGCTGGACTGGAAGCGCATCGCCAAGTTCAAGGAGATGTGGGGCGGCAAGGTCATTCTGAAAGGCGTGCTTGACGCCGAAGACGCCCGCAATGCGCTGTCGGTCGGGGCGGATGCCATTGTCGTGTCCAACCACGGCGGACGCCAGCTTGATGGCGCGCTGTCGGCCATTCGCGCGTTGCCGTCGATTGTCGATGCGGTGGGCGACAAGATCGAGGTGCATATGGACAGCGGCATCCGGTCGGGTCAGGACGTGCTGAAGGCGCTGGCCATGGGGGCCAAAGGAACCATGATCGGGCGCAGCTATGTCTATGGCCTGGGGGCCATGGGTGAGGCGGGGGTGACCAAATCGCTGGAGGTGATCCGCAAGGAACTGGACACCACCATGGCCCTGTGCGGTGAACGCAACGTGGCCGACCTTGGCCGCCACAACCTGCTGATCCCGAAGGGGTTCGAGGGCGACTGGCAGGCCTGATCCCGCCGCCGTGATCAGCGCCCCGCGCGCTGCATCAGGGGCGACAGCACCAGCACCGACACCAGCAGGCAGGCGGCAAAGACAAAGGCCATGCGCAGGCCAAAGCTGCCCGCGATAAAGCCGAGCATGGGCGGGCCGAAGAAATAGCCGAAATAGCCGAACAGCGTGGCGCGGGCCACGGCACGGGCGCGCGCCTCGGGGCGGGCGAGTTTGCCCACCAGCGAAAAGGCGGTGGGGGCAAGGACCGAAGCCCCCAAGCCCATCACGATGAACCCGGCATAGGCCATCAGGGGCGAGGTGGCGGCGGCGGCGATCAGCGCGCCGCAGGCCGACAGAAGCGCGCCGCCGATCAGCAGCCGGAACGGCCCGACACGGCTTGCCAGACCTTGCCCCACCAGGCGCGCAAACCCCATGGTCAGCGCCAGGGCGGCAGGGCCCATTGCGCCCTCGGCGGGGCTGCCGCCAAGGGTTTTTTCGATATGCAGTGCCGACCACGCCTCGGCCGCGTTTTCTGTCATGAAGGCGATCATCACCACCCCGCCGCCCAGCACAGGGATCAGCCCCAACCCGGCGACGCCCGGCCCCGATGGCTTGCGCAACCCGTCGATCTGGCCATCGGGTTCCCATGTCGTCAGCGCAAACAGCGCCGCCACCAGCGCCATGGTGCCCATCACCCAGGCAGGCCCCCACCCGGCCCCACGCATCAGGCCGGTACCAAGCGCAGCCCCGGCATAGCCAAAGCTGTAAGCCGCATGGCACAGCGTCATCAGATGCAGCCCACGGGTGTTTTCCAACTGCGCCACACGGGCGTTCATCAGCACATCGGTCAACCCGGTCGCAGCACCCGCCGCCATCATGGCCAACGTGAACAGCACAAGGTTTGCCGCCTGTCCCGGCAACGCAAAAGTCAGCCCCATCGCCACCGCCGCCACCGGCAATGCCAGCCGCCCCATCGCTGCGCCATAGCCGGGGGCCAGCAGCATGGCCGTCACCGCCGCCAGTGGCGTGAACAGCAACAGCACCCCCAGCCGCGCCTCATCCACCCCCAGCATGGTCTTCAGGTCGGGCAGGACGGCGGCAAAGGTGCCCCAGACCAAGCCCATGGCGGCAAACGCCGCCAAAGGCGCCCGCGCGACGGTAAGTGTCTTTGTCATGGGCGGACTCCGGTCTTCGCGGCACCCTAGGCGCGGGGCAGGGCGGCGGCAAGTCAACCTGCGACGCGCATTGGCCGAAGACCGGCGCGATTTGCCCTTTCGCCTGCGCTGATTCCCCGCTATAGCCCCCCGGTCGCGCCGCGCACCCTTGGAGGGCGGCGGACTTATCATATGGAGAACTGCAATGGCTGGTGAGATCCCTGATCTGATCGCCGAGGCACGGATGGGGACAGGCAAGGGGGCCGCCCGTCAAGCTCGTCGTGAGCAACTCGTGCCCGGTATTGTTTATGGTGGCGGTGTGGACCCGCTGCCGATCAACATCAAATACAACTACCTCCTGAAAAAGCTGAAGGCAGGCCGCTTCCTGTCGACGCTGTTCAACCTGAAGGTTGAAGGTCAGGAAGACGTCCGCGTGATCTGCCGCGGTGTGCAGCGCGATGTGGTCAAGGATCTTCCGACCCACGTCGACCTGATGCGCCTGCGTCGCACGTCGCGGATCAACCTGTTCATTCACGTCACGTTCATCAACCACGATCTGGCCCCCGGCCTGAAACGTGGCGGCACGCTGACCGTGGTGCGCCCCGAAGTGGAACTGGAAGTGACTGCGGGCGATATCCCCGATCACATCACGGTTGACCTGACCGGCAAGGCCATCGGCGATGTGATCCACATCCAGGACGTGACCCTGCCCGAAGGTGTGGTGCCAACGATCAAGCGTAACTTCGTGATCGCCAACATCGCGGCCCCGTCGGGCCTGCGTTCGGAAGACAACGCCGAAGAATGATCCTTGCCTACGGGCCGGGACGGGGGCGCGACAGGGCAACCTGCCGCGCCCCTTGTTAATTGCGCGGCGACGGGGCGGCTTTGCGCAAGGCGCGGTGGGCGCGGTGCTGTGCGGCCGGGAATGAGGGCTGCCCTTCGGCCCCTTTGCGGGCGGCAGGGGGATCATCGCGGAAATCTGTCACGGGAAACTTGGTCGCGCATCATGCTTGCCTCCATGGCGGGGGCTTGCGCTTGGGTTTCGCCGAAAGCCTCGGTGGCGGTCGGATCAACCACAAACAGCCCGACCCCGCCGGTGCAGTGCCCGGCGGGGGGCCGGCACGGGACTTGTCAGGCAATAAAGACTGCTGCCCCAAGGATCGGGCGGACGAGGCTTTGCCTCAAACCTCGACTGCGGTCGCTTCGTGCATCAGGCGCATCACGTCTTCGGCGCGGCACAGGGCGGTGCCGTCTGTCATCACCGCTGCCGCCGCTGCCGCCGATCCCATGGCAAGCGCCTGGGCCGAATCTTGCCCGCGGGCAAGCGCCAGAACAAAGGCCGCAACAAAGCTGTCACCTGCGCCCACGGTGGATTTCACCTTGACCTTGGGGGCCGGGGCAAACAGCCGCCTTGTGCCATCAGCCAGGATGTTGCCGTCAGCCCCGCGCGCGATGATCACCCGTTTGGCCACGCCGCGCGCCACAAGATCGGCGGCGAAATCGGCGGTGTCCTTGCGGGTTTCCAGCTTGTGACCCGCCAGTTCCTCGCCCTCTTCACCATCCATGCGCAGCACGGCCAAGCCGCCCACCGGGTTCTTCACCACCTCGAACAAGGCCGCGCCCGAGGTATCCAGCACCACATGGCTGCCGTCCATGCTGGCGGCCAGTTGCGCCGAAAAATCGATTGGCACCCCCGGCGGCTGGCTGCCCGAGATCACGCTGTAGCCGCCCGGTCGCGCGGTCGCCGCCAGCAAGGTGAACACCCGCGCCCGTTCGGCCGGGCCCCAGACCGGGCCGGGCAGCATGAAGCGGTATTGCTTTCCGGTTGACGCCTCGGTCACGCTCAGGCTTTGCCGGGTCTCGCCCGGCCCAAGGATTGACAGGAACGTCACGCCCTCGGCCCGGATCAGCCCGGCCAGCCGGTCGCCGGTCAGCCCGCCTATCGCCACCAGCGCCAGACTGTCGCCTCCCAACGCCTTGATCGCGCGCGACACGTTCAGGCCGCCACCACCGGGGTCCAGATGCGGGTCGGTGCAGCGCAGCTTGTGGCCGGGGATGATGGCGGGAACCTCGGTCGCCATGTCCAGCGCGGGGTTCAGCGTCACGGTCAGAATGGGGGCTTGCATGGTGGGGGCGCGTCCTTTGTGTCGGCGCGACGTTACCGCCAACATCAGCCGCCGAAAAGCACCTGTTTGCCGCAACTGCAAAACATCCGCTTGGGTCGTGTCGGCAATGCCGCAGGCGCCGAAAACGGGGGCGGATCACCCGCCCCCGATCAGCTTAGCCGTTCAGCATCATCTGGTAGCTGGTTGGCACGTAACGGAAGCCGTCGCCCGCGGCCTCGACATAGCCGACGCCGGGGAAGGGCATGTGATAGCCGACAAACGGCACGCGCTCGGCGGCCAGCATTCCGAACAGCGCGCGTCGCGTCGCGGCGGCGGCGGCTTTGTCCATGTCAAAGCGCACCTCCCAATCGGGCTTTTGCAGCGACCAGACGTAGTGGTTGGCAGCGTCCACCGTCAGCGCCAGACGCTGCCCGTCGCTTTCCAGCATATAGGCCATATGGCCGGGGGTATGGCCGAAGGCGGCCATTGCGGTGATGCCCGGGGAAACCGCGCCGCCATCGTCAAGGAAGGTCATCTTGTCGTTCTGCGGCTTGACCTTGGCGTCAAAGCCTTCGTTTGCGGCAGCACTCCAGTGGTTGTGCTCGATTGCGCCGGTCACATAGCGCGCGTTGGCAAAGGTCACGCCCGCGTCGCCCGCCATGCCGCCGATGTGGTCGCCGTGCATATGGGTCAGCACCACGACATCAACCTGATCCGGGGTATAGCCTGCGGCGGCCAAGACGCCGGTGATCGCCTGCGGCGCAAGGCCGGTGTCGAACAGAACCAGTTCAGACCCGGTGTTGACAATGGTCGGGGTGAAGAAAGTGTGGCTTTTGTCCACGGGCAGGAAATTCGCCGCCGACAGTGCGGCAAACTCTTCGGGCGTGGCATTGGTGCCAAAGGTTTCTTGCGGCTTGTCGCCAGTGCGCGATCCGACCAGCAGCGTTGTCACCTCGAACGCGCCCAGCTTGAAGCGGTTGAAGCCGGGGGTTGCTGCACCTTTCATCTCGGCGGCGGCAAAGGCCGGGCGGGTCAGCAAGGCTGGCGCAAAGGGCGCAGCGGCGGCGGCAAACAGTGCGGATCGACGCGAGAGCTTGGGCTGGGTCATCAGAAACCTCCTCTGAATTTCGATTGGTGGCAAGGATAGCCGCCCCCGCCCCACAAGCCATTCACGGCGGCGTCATCGGCTGTGCGCTGATGCGCTATTGGCTGTGCAAGATCATTCCCACCACGGATCAATCCTGGCGATGTCGTCATCACTCCAGCCAAAATGATGCGCCAGTTCGTGCACCAGAACATGCGTGACCAGGTCCTGCACCGACACATCGCCCCGCTCGGCCCATTCGTCGAGGATCGCGCGGCGGAACAACCAGATCACATCGGGGTGATGCGGCGGGTCACTGACCGAGCGTTCGGTCAAGGGCGTGCCCTCATACAACCCGGTCAACTCGAACGGGTCCTGAATATCCATCGCCTCCAGAATCTCCGGCGGCGGAAAATCCTCGATCCGCAGGCGGATGGCGGTCGCGGCGGCCCGGTAAGGGCCGGGCAGACCGGCAATCGCGCCATGCGCAAGCTGTTCGATCAGGGCAAGGTCGGGGGCGATGGCGCCGGGCGGGGTCTGGGTCATGCACCCGATATAGGAACCGCAACAGCGGCCCGGAAGGCGCCTTGGGCAAACTGGACAATTCCCGGAGCCTGTGACAGGGAAGCATGGTTGCAGGAGAGCCCCGATGACCGCCCCCACCACCACCCGCTTTGCCCCGTCGCCCACCGGATATATTCACGTCGGCAATCTGCGCACCGCGCTGATGAACTTCATGATCGCCCGCAAATCGGGTGGCCGCTTCATCCTGCGGCTGGACGACACCGATCAGGAACGCAGCAAGCAGGAATATGTTGACGCGCTGATGGCCGATCTGGACTGGCTGGGCCTGCACTGGGATCGGGTTGAGCGGCAGTCGCTGCGGATGGATCGCTACCGCGACACTGCCGAAGACCTGAAGGCCAAGGGCCGCTTTTACGAAGTGTTCGAGTCTCCGGTGGAATTGGATCTCAAGCGCAAGAAGCAACTGAATATGGGCAAGCCCCCGGTCTATGACCGCGCGGGGCTGCACCTGTCGGAGGATCAACGCGCCCGGATGCGCGCCGAGGGGCGTGAGGGCTATTGGCGGTTCTTGCTGAACCAGACCCGGATCGAATGGGCCGATGGCATCCTTGGCCCGATCTCGATCGATGCGGCAAGCGTCAGCGACCCGGTGCTGATCCGTGCCGATGGGCAGGTGCTGTATACTTTTGCCTCGTCGGTTGATGACATCGACATGGGCGTGACCTTCATCGTGCGCGGGGCAGATCATGTGACCAATACCGCGACCCAGATCCAGATCATGGAAGCGATGGGCGGCACGCCGCCAAGCTTTGCGCACCACTCGCTGCTGACCGGGCCGCAGGGCGAGGAATTGTCGAAACGCCTTGGCACCCTGTCGCTCCGCGACCTGCGCGCGCGGGGGGTGGAGCCGATGGCGCTGCTGAGCCTGATGGCGCGGCTGGGGTCGTCGAAGCCGGTGGAACTGGCGTCGTCGCTGGACGAGTTGATCGCGGGTTTTGACATCGGCAGTTTCGGCGCGGCACCGACCAAGTTTGACTCCGAAGACCTGTTCCCCTTGACCCGGCATCATGTGCAGGGCCTGCCGTTCGGCGCGGTGCAGGACCGGATTGCGGCTTTGGGAGTGCCC
>JAFGXY010000024.1 GCA_016936395.1 Paracoccaceae bacterium
CGTTGGGAGGAAAAAGCCCCTTGGCCTTCGAACGCCAGGTGGCCTAAACGAGCAATGGGAGCGGCACAAATACGCGACAAGACCAGCTGTGCCTGTGGAACGCTTTATCTGTGTCTGATTGCCTAAGGCTGCCCTGAGTTCTGGGGGGACAGTGACAAAGACATACCACTTTTTCTTTGTATTTAGGAAGTTGAGGGTGGCGGCTGGATAGGACATGCTGTCGGCCTTTATAGTGTCCGATTTAGTGTCCAACCTAGCCGCCAACCCACTACAAATCAACGATTATTTACGATTATCTACCTATCAGTAGATATACCGGATCTGATCGGTCCAGAACCGTTCCAGCCGTTTGAGCGAATGGTTCACGTCCTCCATTCCTGCAAGGTCGATCACCGACTTTTTCAACAGCACATCCGCGTGGCGGGCAAACAGATCGTGCAACACACCCCGCACCCGCCGCCCCTTTTCGGTCAGCCGCACGCGCACCGACCTGCGGTCCAGTTCTGATCGCTGGTGGTGCATATAGCCCAGATCGACCAGCTTTTTCAGGTTATAGCTGACGTTGCTTCCCTGATAATAGCCACGGCTTTTCAGCTCCCCCGCCGTCACCTCATTCTCGCCGACGTTGAACAACAACAGCGCCTGCACCGAGTTGATCTCAAGAATGGCAAGACGTTCGAATTCATCCTTGATCACATCCAGAAGCAGGCGATGCAGCCGTTCGACCAGAGCAAGGCTTTCCAGATAGCTGACCGTCAGAACCTTGTGGGAACCATCCAGAACCGGGGCTTGATGTGACATGGGCTAACTCCGCCTTTCAAAAGAACAGGGGCAGAATCAGCACAAACCACAAACATTTCGTAAACTAGGGCCGGTTTTGCCTCAAACCTTACGCAATCTCTCGCGTGCAAAGTCGGTGATCTGGTGCAAGAGCGGGGTAATGGCCTCGGGGGCGGCGGCCTGACCGAAGCTCCACGCCATCAGATCCTGATCATTCTCGGCCAGAAGTGCTTCGAACATCTCAAGCTGCTCGGCCGACAAGCCCGCCAGATGCGCATCGGCCCAAGGCCCCAGCACCAGATCCATTTCCTTGGTGCCGCGGCGCCACGACCGCATCGACAGGCGCTTGAGCCGCGCCTCGGGCGTTTCCGTCATGTCAGACCTCCTCGCGCAGCAAATGCCGCAACCGCTTTTCCATCCGCCCCATTTCCAGCGAAAGTGCAAGGGTTTGCGCGCGCATCCGGGCCAGATCGGCCAGAGCCGCCTGCGCCGAGCCAGACAACACCCCCGGCGCGGATGGCGCATCCAGCCCATCACCTTCGCCCGTCAGCAGCCAGCGGATCGACACATTCAGCATGCCCGCCAACATCTGCAGGCGGTTGGCGCGGGGGTCCGACGCATCGTCCTCCCATGCCTGCACCGTGGTCAGACGCACGCCCAGTCGCTGCGCGAGGTCGGCCTGCGACAGACCCGCCGCTTCGCGCGCACCCACCAGCCGATCGCCAAACGTGGCCACATCCGCACCAAACCATGCCTCGGTCGCGTCTTTTTCCGCCATCTCGCCTCTCCTGTCTGGTGATATCGCTTGATCGGGTTCGGGGGGAACCATAAGACGTTGCGCTGAAAATGACAAATCCGGAGCCGGTGATGCCCTTCCTGTCCGACACGCTGGCGCGCGTGAAACCGTCGCCCACCATCGCGGTCACCACCAAGGCGGCGCAGCTGAAGGCCGAGGGTCGCGACGTGATCGGCCTTGGCGCAGGCGAGCCGGATTTCGACACGCCGCAAAACATCAAGGACGCGGCCAAGCGGGCGATGGACGCAGGGCGCACCAAATACACCCCCGTCGATGGCATCCCCGAGCTGAAGGCCGCGATCTGCGCCAAGTTCAGCCGCGAAAACGGCCTGAGCTATACGCCCGCGCAGGTCAGCGTCGGCACGGGTGGCAAGCAGATCTTGTTCAACGCGCTGATGGCCACCTGCAATCCGGGCGATGAGGTGATCATCCCCGCGCCCTATTGGGTCAGCTATCCCGACATGGTGCTGCTGGCGGGCGGCACCCCGGTGGCGGTGCCCTGCGGAATCGAGACCGGCTTCAAGCTGACCCCGGCGCAGCTAGAAGCCGCGATCACCCCGAAAACCAAGTGGTTCATCTTCAACAGCCCGTCGAACCCCACCGGGGCGGGCTATACATGGGATGAGTTGCGCGCGCTGTGCGACGTGCTGCTGCGTCATCCCCATGTCTGGATCATGTCGGATGACATGTATGACCATCTGGTGTTCGGCGATTTCCAGTTTTGTACCCCGGCGCAGGTGGAACCGGGGCTTTATGACCGCACGCTGACCTGCAACGGCGTGTCGAAATCCTATGCCATGACCGGATGGCGCATCGGCTATGCAGCGGGACCGGTGGCGCTGATCAAGGCGATGGGAACGATCCAGTCGCAATCGACCTCGAACCCCTGTTCGATCAGCCAGTATGCGGCGCTTGAGGCATTGACCGGCCCGCAAGGTTTTCTGGCCGAAAACCGCGCCGTGTTTGAACGCCGCCGCGATCTGGTGGTGTCGATGCTGAATGCGGCCGAGGGGATCACCTGCCCGACGCCGGAAGGCGCGTTCTATGTCTACCCCGACATCTCGGGCCTGATCGGCAAGACCACCCCCACCGGCACGATCCTGACCGATGACGAAGTGTTTGCCACGGCCCTGCTTGAAGAAACCGGCGTGGCGGTGGTGTTTGGCGCGGCCTTCGGGGTATCGCCGAATTTCCGTGTCAGCTACGCTACGTCGGATGACATCTTGCGTGACGCCTGTGGCCGCATCCAGCGCTTTTGCGCCGCGCTGACATAAGGGAGAGATTATGGCCGGCGATCTGCCCGAGTATTATTTCCGGATTCGTGAAAATGGCGCGGCGGTGTTCAAGGTTGATACCGAAAACCGCCAGCGCCGGATCGAGATGGAAGAGATCGCCATCGCCAACATCAAGAACGGCAGCATCAAACCGCATGGCGACCGCAAACTGACGCCCGAGGAAACCGCGATCATCACCGGTTGGATGGCACAGCGGGTGGCGGTTCTGGCGGCGCGCGATGTCGATGATATTCACCGCGCGGTGGACCATATGAACCTTGTCACGCAATGGGCGCAGTCCAAGGCATCCGACGCACAACTGGAAGACGTGACCGACACCCTGCTGTTGGCGATGCATGATCTGCGCACCGTTCTGGTGCGCAAGAAAGCCGAGCGGCTGACCCAGGGTGCCAGCCCGGTAGGGTCTGAAGCCTAGGTGCCGCAAAAGGTGACATAATCGCCAAAGCCTGATGGCGCGGGAAGTGCAAAGGCTTCGCGGCCCGGCCCATCGCGATAGGGGTCGGTCACCTGTGCCAGCAGCGCGTGAAACGGCGTCATGTCGCCCTGTTCGGCGGCTTGCAGCGCCTCTTCGACCTTGTGATTGCGCGGGATGACCAGCGGGTTGACCGCCCGCATCCGCGACGCTGCATCCGGGGCCAGCCGGGCGCGCCACTGCGGCAGCCATGCATCCAGCGCGGCCGGGTCGGCAGACAGCATCCGCACGCCAGTGGCATCGCCCGCAGCCGCATCGGCCAGACGGCGAAAGGTCAGCGTCCAGTCGGCCCCTGCGGCCTCCATCATGGTCAGCAGGCCTTGCACCAGCGCAAGGTCTGCAGGGTCTTCCCCCACAAACCCCAGCTTGGCCCGCATCACCGCCAGCCAGTGGCTGTGATACTGCGCCGCCACGCCGTCCAGCGTTGCGTTCAGTGCATCTACCGCTGCGTCCGGATCATCCATCAACGAAAGCAGGCTTTCCGCCAGCTTGGCCATGTTCCAGCCCAGGATCAGTGGCTGGTTGCCAAGGGCATAGCGCCCGGTCCGGTCGATCGACGAAAACACCGTGCCCGGAGCATAGCCGTCGACAAAGGCACAGGGGCCATAGTCGATGGTTTCGCCCGACACCGCCACATTGTCGGTGTTCTGCACACCATGCACAAAGCCAAGCCCCATCCACAACGCCACCAACCGTGCCTGACGCTGCGTCACCCGGTCGAAGAACCGAAGGTATCGGTCGTCTTCACCCACAAGATCGGGGTCATGCCGGGCTATCGCATAATCGGCAAGGGCGCGCAGTTTGCCTGTCTCGCCCCGCGCCGCCCAGAACTGGAATGACCCGACGCGGATATGGCTGGCCGCCACCCGTGTTACCACCGCGCCGGGCAGGCGCCCCGCATCGCGCCAGACATCCTCACCCGTCAAGGCCACCGCCAAGGACCGGGTGGTGGGCACGCCAAGGGCCGCCATCGCCTCAGAGATCAGGTATTCGCGCAGCATCGGCCCCAAGGCCGCCTTGCCATCACCGCCCCGCGAAAACGCGGTGCGACCCGAGCCCTTGAGCTGGATATCCCACCGCCGCTGATCCGGGCCGACATGTTCACCCAAAAGATGCGCCCTGCCGTCGCCCAGTTGCGGTGAAAAGCCGCCGAACTGATGCCCGGCATAGGCCAGCGCCAAAGGCTGGGCCCCTAGCGGCAGGCTGCCCCCGGCAAACCAGCCGGGATTGGCGGCAAGCACATCGGCATCAAGACCCAAGTCCGCCGCAAGACCGCGGTTCAGCACCAACAGATGCGGCGCGGGCGCGGTGTTGGGCGCCTGCGCCACATAGGTGCCGGGCAGATCGCGGGCCCAGGAATTGTCAAAACGAAAGCCGCCATCGGCGGGCTGCAGGCTGGGCTGAACGGCGGACATTGTGCCTCGGAGCTGGATAAGTTGAACTTTCGATGCAGAATAAACCAAACCGTCCGCCGCCAACACCCCCGTCTGCGTAGGGTGAACCGCCCACACAACCAACCAGCCTTACAACACCGGCTGACGCCGGTCTGGTTCTGGCCCCTGATGTCGACCGCAGACCAATGCAACGCGCCGCCGGTCATGCTTGGGCCTTGTGCGACTGGCGATCTGTTGCTAATTCTTGCCGCGCGCCCTTATAGCTCAGCTGGTAGAGCACTTGATTTGTAATCAAGGGGTCCCGGGTTCAAGTCCTGGTGGGGGCACCATCTTTTCACAGACGCAACAATTTCGGGCAATCCGCTTGCGTCTGTTCATCCTCAGAAGAGCTTTGTCCACCTTGTGTCCGGGAATCCGGGGCAAGATTTTGCTTTTGCGGCGGGGCTAAGCGTCCGTGGCGGCCTGCATGTGCCGTCCAATATACGAAACCGAAGGCCAAGCTCTGCGGTTCAGGCATCGCAGAACGGTGGGCTGGCCATCTGGTCGCGCATCGCGCCTGCGGTTCTCAGATCGTGCCCCTTGCAGACCGCCCACGACCCACAAGGCACGCCAGCAGCGTCAGATGCACCAGATTGCCCGGCACGCCACGGCCAAAGCCCTTTGCCACCCGCCAACTTGACTGCACCCAACCCTGCCAGGTCTTACCCGATGCGACCGCTGATATAGCTTTCGGTCCGCGGGTCGCGCGGGTTGGTGAAAATCTGATCGGTATCGCCATATTCCACCAGATTACCAAGGTGGAAGAACGCGGTCTTCTGGCTGACCCGGGCGGCCTGCTGCATCGAATGGGTGACGATGACAACCGAAAACTGATGGCGCAATTCGTCGATCAGCTCTTCTACCTGTGCTGTCGCGATCGGGTCCAACGCCGAGCAGGGCTCGTCCATCAGCAAGACCTGCGGGTTGGTTGCAATGGCGCGCGCGATGCACAAGCGCTGTTGCTGCCCCCCGGAGAGACCGGTTCCAGGCGCTGAAAGGCGATCTTTCGCCTCGTTCCACAAAGCGGCCTTTCGCAGCGAAGTCTCAACAATCTCGTCCAGTTCGGCCTTTGACGATGTCCGGCCGTGGATGCGGGGCCCATAAGCGACGTTGTCATAGATCGACTTTGGAAACGGATTGGGCTTTTGGAACACCATGCCGACCACAGCGCGCAACTGCACGGAGTCAACCTTCGGATCGTAGATGTCCTGCCCCTCCAGCGTGATCTTGCCCTCCACCCGTGCCGAAGCGACCGTGTCGTTCATCCGGTTGAGACACCGCAGGAAGGTGGACTTACCGCACCCCGACGGGCCGATGAATGCCGTGGCAACCTTGTCCAGGATATTGACGCTTACGTCCTTGAGAGCATGGGTCGTGCCATAGTAAACCTGCACGCCTTCTGCCTGCATCTTGACCTTTGCGGCGCCAACGTCGACGTTCGACTGTGTCATATCGTTCATGTCAGGATCCCGGTTTACCAGCGACGCTCAAACTTGCGGCGCAAGATGATGGCGGTCACGTTCATGATGACCAGAAACACCAGCAGCACGATGATCGCGCCGGATGACCGTTCAAGGAAGGCCGGGTCAGAGCGGGACGCCCAAGAATACACCTGCACCGGCAGGGCTGTCGCAGGGTCAAAGAAACCTGCGATCGGGGCACCAGGATAGTTGTCGACGAACGCGACCATCCCGATCAGCAGCAGCGGCGCGGTTTCGCCCAAGGCCGAGGCCAGACCAAGGATGGTTCCGGTCAGGATGCCGGGGGCGGCCAAGGGCAAGACGTGGTGGAATACCGTCTGCATTTTCGATGCGCCCACGCCAAGTGCCGCATCGCGGATCGACGGCGGGACAGCGCGAATAGATGACCGGCTGGCAATGATGATCGTCGGCAGGGTCATCAGGCTGATCACCAGCGCTCCGACCATGGCCGAAGATTGCGGCAGGCCGGCAAAGTTGATGAACAGCGCAAGGCCAAGGATACCGAAAACAATGGACGGAACCGCTGCCAGGTTCGAGATGTTAACCTCGATGATGTCGGTCCAGCGGTTCTTCGGCGCAAACTCCTCAAGATAGATACTGGCGGCGACGCCGATCGGCACGCAGATGACCAGCACAAGAAACATCAGGTAAAGCGACCCCAGAATCGCCACCCCAAGACCCGCCGTTTCCGGGCGAAGATCGGACGAGTCCGAATTGGTCAGGAAGCGACTGTTCCAACCCAAGGACAGAATGCCTGCGTCGCGCAAGGTATCGGCCAGATCAAGCTGGGCCGGGGATACGTTGCTGTCACGTGACGCGGTATCGCGGGTCACGCGGCCTTTGAAGTAGCCATCGATCCGCCCGTTGGCAAAGACCGAGATGGTAACCGTTTCCCCGACAAGCGACGGGTCGGCCAGAACCATGTTGCGCACTTGCGCCGGTGCCGATTTTGACACCATTTCCCCCAGTTCCTTGTCCGACACCTTTTCCTGCGGAATACCCTTGGCAAGCAAGGCCGCGACAATGCTGTTGTTCAGCACCTTGGCGTAGCTGAACGTGGTCACCTTTGCCATCGTGTCGCGGTCGCGTGTCCCTGTCGGGTCGACCACGGCCGCGTCAATCGTTACCGGAAAGGTCAATTGCGCCTGACGAAACGCGCTGATGCCATCGCTGAAAATCGTGAACAGCATGAAGGCCAGGACGCCCAAGCTAAAGACGATTGCGACAACACCGTAGGCTTTGAAACGCGCCTCGGCAGCGTGGCGTTTCTTCATCCCTTTGCTGCCGACCATGATCGAGGCCGCAGCACTCTGCGAAGGCATGGGTTGGGCGGAGATATCGGTCATTCGTATTGCTCACGATATTTGCGGACGATGATCAGGGCCAGAACGTTCAAGCCCAGCGTGATGACAAACAGCGTGATCCCAAGGGCGAAGGCCACCAAGGTTTCAGGCGCGGCGAAATCGGTGTCGCCGGTCAACTGACCAACGATTTTCACCGTCATTGTGGTCATGGCCTCGAACGGGTTGAGGCTGAGCTTTGCGGCGGCACCGGCCCCCATGGTCACGATCATGGTTTCGCCAATGGCGCGGCTTGCGGCCAAGATCACCGCCCCCATGATCCCCGGCAGCGCGGCAGGCAGGATGACCTGCTTGACCGTCTCGGATTTTGTCGCACCCAGCCCATAAGACCCATCCCGCATCGCTTGCGGCACGGCGTTTATGATATCGTCGGCCAGCGACGAGATGAACGGAATGTTCAGGATGCCGATCACCAGACCAGCCGTCATCACCGACGATCCCGAATTTCCAAGCCCAAGCGGCTGGGCAAAGTAATCGCGCAACATCGGACCCACCGTCACCAGAGCAAACAGACCAAACACCACGGTCGGAATACCGGCAATCACCTCAATCAGCGGCTTGACCCAGGCGCGCACCTTGGGCGAGGCATATTCGGCCAGATAGATCGCGGTGAACAGGCCCAGCGGAACAGCGACGATCATCGAGACGAACGAGATATAAAGCGTTCCCCAAAGCAGCGGCAGGAACCCAAGCTCGGACCCGCCCCTGAATTGCGGGTTCCATGTCAGCCCAAAGAAGAAGTCCGCCGCCGGATATTGCCAGAAGAAGTTCAGGCTTTCGGCAACCATCGACCACACAATGCCCACGGTCGTCAGAATGGCAATGGAGGCAGATGCGATCAACAACCCTTTCACAAACGCTTCCACCCGGTTGCGGGCCCGGAAGGCGGGTTTCGTCGCCCAGAACGCATAGCCAAGCCCGCCTACCGCCACGATCAGCGTCAGGACGTTGCGCAATGTCGAGCCGCTGAGCGCCGCAGCACGATAGAATTGCGCAGCGCGCAGGGTTTCGCTGGACACGGCCGACCCAAGCGCCACACCCACACTGGCCAAGCGCGAGCGGACGTCGGTCAGTTCAGTCCGGATCATTGACGCTTGCTGTTCGGTCAACGCACCAGCGCGGACCGCAACATCAAGACCGCCCGCCACCCGGCGCACATCAGCCATGGTCAATTTGCGCGCAACCGGATCGCTGGTCACGGCTTCGGGCAGAAATGCCAGCGTGCGGCTTTCCAGCACGAAAGGCTGCACAACCAGCCAGCCGACAAGAAGGATCAAAGCCGGAATGGACGCCATCAAGGCGGCGTGCCAACCGTAATAATTTGGAAGGGAATGCAATTGACGAACATTGCCGGACGCCATCGTCAGCGCGCGCTGTCTTCCCACAAGGAACGCTGCAACAGCAATGGCCACAACAATTGCGACGAGCAGGAGGACTGTCATGTGGAGCGCCTGTGATGATAAGTTCGGGTCGGTCACAAAAAGGCGGACGGGGACCATAGGCCCCCGTCCAAGGTCAGATTATTCCAGCGGTGCCATCGGGGTTTCGGCGGCAACGGCAGCCTGGGTCGCAGCCAGTTCCGGGTCCGACACCAGGCCGTAGGCGGCCAGCGGGCCGTTCGGGCCAGCCATATCGTCCGACACGAAGAACTCGACATACTCTTTCAGGCCGGGGATCACACCGATGTGGGCCTTCTTGACGTAGAAGTACAGCGGACGCGAGACCGGGTATTCGCCCTTGGCAATCGCTTCGGTCGTCGGGACGATACCGTTCATCGTCGCGACGCGCAGTTTGTCGGTGTTGTTCTGGTAGAACGACAGACCGAACACGCCGATGGCGCTCTTGTCGGCGTCGATACGCGACAGGGTTTCGGTATAGTCGCCGTCGATGTCGACCGACTTGCCGTCGGTGCGCAGCTTCATGCACTCTTTGTTGGCGGCAGAAGCCTTGGCTTTGTCGTCAGCGCCTTCGGCGACAGCGGCGAACAGAGCGTGCGCGCCGGTTTCCTTGCAGCCTTCTATCAGAACTTTTTCGTCGAACACTTCACGGGTCCCGTGCTTGGTGCCGGGGATGTACATCAGGATGTTCTGGGCCGGGAAGTCAGCCTTGACGTCCGACCACACCTTGTTGGCGTTTGCGACCAAAGCGCCGTCCTTGGCAACCTGAGCACCGATCGCGCTGTAAATGTCAGCCGGGGTGAAAGCGAATTCCGGGCCGTTCACATCCGAGGCGAACACGATGCCGTCATAGCCGATGCGGACTTCCATGATTTCGGAAACGCCATTGGTCGCGCAAAGCTCGATGTCGGATTTGGAAATGCGCGATGACGAGTTGGCGATGTCAACGGTGTTTTCGCCCACGCCTTCGCACAGCTTCTTGCGGCCAGCGCCCGAACCGCCACCTTCAACGACAGGCGACGGGAAGTCGGTGTTTTCGCCAAACGCTTCCGAAACGATGGTCGCGTAGGGCAGAACGGTCGAGGAACCGGTGATCTGAACCTGGTCGCGTGCAGCGGCTGCGGTGACCGAAACGGCGATGATCGCCATGGCCGATGCCGTGATGTGCATGGATTTCATGTGACTCTCCTAAAGTGTCTCGCGGCCAATCGTGTTGGCCTTTCATCCGACTAGAGCGGAATGTTGACGCGTTTATTTCGGTTATGTGAAACTATCATGACGGTCTGAGTGCCGAAGGATGGCCTGCGTCCCCTTGAATCATGGCGCAAGTATGCCATCTTCATGGGCTTATAATCTGAACGCCCCAGAATAGTGCGCCATCGCAACGGCTTGACCGAGCGTGGGGGACGTGAACTGCTTTCGCCTTGCTGGCTGCCCTGCCCTTCTTTTTGCAATCGGGAAACCAAGTGCGGCAAGCGCGCCGTGAAATGCGATCATTTGACAGATGTCGACTGCCGACCATTCCCGTGCGGGGTGTCAGCGATGTGGCAAGCGCCGGCGCAGACGCGCTTTGCCTTGGCCTGCAAAAAGTTCCGTGACCTGCGCCCGGAAGGCCGCGGGGGGAACATGCGCCTGACATGGCTAAGACTGTGGGCGCGCCAGATGGACGGCTCGCCACACCATGAACAGGGGGGCTTCCTGCGCGGCAAATGCTGTTGCAGCAGGCAATGCGTTGCACCTGGCCATCCCGCAACACCAGTAGCCACCTTGGCGGCAACCGCCCGACTCAATCGGACCGGGTCAGGATGCCGAACTGTGCGTAGGTGCGATACAGATGTTCAAACCTCAGGCTGCCGTTGTGTTCAACTGCCAAGTCGCGCAACTGCGCCTCAAGGTCGACCCTTGGTGTCACATGAAAGCGCGCGAGCCAGGTGTTCAGCAGGCCGCGGAACCACTGCGGCAGGTCGTTCTGTTGCCCGAAATCCACCACATACAGCGCCCCACCCGGGCGTAACTGTGCGGCAGCAAGGCGCAGGGCGCGCTGCCAATCCGGGATCATCGACAGACTGTAGGACAGCACCACGCGGTCAAAACCGCTTGTCCCGAAAAGCGCGCCAGCGTCAAAGTCGGTGGCATCGGCCTGCACAAGCTTGGCCTGCGATCCCAGCCTTGCGCGGGCCGAGCGCAGCATTTCTTCAGAAATATCCAGACCGAACAGGTCGCAGTCGGGATAAAGGGCTTTGACACGTGCCAGATTGCGCCCGGTTCCGCAGGCGATCTCAAGAACCCGCGCGCCTTTGGGGGGGGCCAGATCGCGCAACAGCCGGTCACGGCCCAACAGGTAATAGCGCCGCGTGATGTCATAGATCAGCCGCTGGTGGCGGTAGGTGCGGTCCATCAGGTCGGCATGCGACAGCGCGTTGGTCATCGTCACGCCCCCCCGAACCGATAAAGATGAAAGCCGCCATAGATCGCCGACCGATCACGGGCAAAGCATGCGGTGGACACATCGGCTGCATAGGTCCAACGGTCCAGCAACGAAGGCATCAGCCGCCCCGGCAAGATATCGGCCGCCCCGCCGGTGCGAAAGATCACGCGGGCCCCCGGACGCGCGCAGCGCGTGATCTGCAACCAAAGCGCGTTGAGTTGGGCATCGCTCATCCAGTCCTGCGCATCCAGCAAAACGAAGGCATCGACCGATGCCGCATCGCGTTCGGCCAGCAGGTCGGTCAGCGAGCGGTTATGAACCGATACCCGGTCTGCATGGTCGCTGACGACCGCAAAGTTGTGCGGCTGAAGGCAGGGCGGCAAGGACCGGGTCGTGTCGGGCTCATAGCGGCGGGCAAAGGCCTGCCAGGCAAAATAGTTCTCGCTGATCGGAAAATCACAGACAAGTTTGCGCACACGTTCCTTGAGCACCGGAAGAACGTCGCCGCCGCCGTCAGCGGCAAGCTTGTCATATTGTGCCGGTGGAATGCCAAGGCCGAACAGCGAGGCCCGGCGCCGCGCCAGCCAGCGGACAGGACCGGCGTCCATCAAAGGCGCGATGCGGGCATCGAAGAACTGCTTTTGCTCCTCCAGACTTTGTGCCTGCAACAGCGGCTTGTAGTCGAGCCGTGCCACCCAGGACGTGGCGTGGACAACCCCGATGAACCGCCCCAGAAGCCCCTGTTTGTAAAAGCCTCTCGCGAACATCGAAATCCGGCGCCGACCGAACACCCGGCCTTCCCAATAGGCCCGGGTTTGCGCATCAAGATGCGGCGCCAGCTCCCGGTCATAGACGGCGACATTGTGCTTGCGGTCTGCGTGGCCAAAGAAATCAAAGAATGCATCCTGTGTCAGTCGCCGGGCCGCCACAAGTTTCAACCGCCCCAGCGCCACATGCGCCGGCGACAGATCGACGGCGGTAATCGAGGCCGGCTTGGCAACCAGATAGGACAGGACGTTGCAGCTGCCCGATGCGATACAAAACAGATGCTCTCCCGGCTGAATCGCCAGGGCTTCCATATCCACGACCGGGTCTTCCCAAATCTGCGGATAGACCAGCCCCTCAAAAAGATAGGCGAACACCCGTTCAAGCATGCCCGTCGGCTCGAGGGTTGCGTTTTGCTGAACAGCCGACCGGAGCTGTTCGGAGAAGTTCGGCATTTGCGTCATATTACTCAAGCGTCCTTTGTTGTACCTGTCCCGGTCGTGGCGCACCGCCGACTGAACCGTTCACCCATCCGCGCAAGGCGCGCACTGCTTGTGCGGCCCGGTCGACCAGACGCGGCATGCCGTGCATATCCGCAACGATCGCGGCGCAGCCTGCGTCCCAAGCGCCAGTCTTGATGCCGGTCAACCTGTCAACTGTCCTGATCCTGGCCTTGATGAATCGTTCGCTGGGGCTGCCATCAATCCCTGTGCGTCGCGCCGCGCCTGCAAGATCCTGTTGGACCCGGTTTTTGATGTGCATCACCCGATTGATCTGTCGGCCTTGCAGCCAAAACCAGCCGCGCCACTGCCGCCATGGATGGCTTCTGGTGCCAGGCAGGTGACCCGCTTCAGCAAGGTTTCGTTCAAGAAAATTGACCAAGCATCTCGCCTGACCGTCCGGCCGACCAAGATCAGCACCGGATAAGAAAAGCGTCCGATGCCTCATCTTTCATTCCGCCCTGCATCGCATTCGGCGACCATTATCCGGCCTGTATGTCGGCCATGTGACAACGCGGTCTGAGTCTTGCGGAGAACCAAGAACGGCTCAGGGTCGCGGCTGCCCGGAGGTTTGTCGGACGGCCAGTCGGCTGCGGTCGCTACACGACATGTCGGCCATCCAGCGGCCTGATGCCGCCCATCGCCTGAATTCACCCGTCGCGGTCTGCTTCAACCGCAATGCAACCGATCAGAAGGTGCAGACATCCGCTTGATCCAAGGTCAGATCGGCCCTGCGTGACGCCCGCTGGCGATCAGGTGCAGGCAAGCGGCATGTCGCCCCTTACCCGCGTAATTTTTCGGATGCCGGCTTTGGGTCTGTCTGGTGCCGGCGGCGTTCACGCGATCGCTTTTCGTCCGGCGCGTTGAAGGCTGCGCCAGATACGAAGGTGACCAGGCAGCAGCTGACGGTGCAGGCCACTCAGGTGGTGTAAACTTTCGTCACACCGCCTGCCAGTGGCTATGGCGCGGGGGTGATGAACCGGGCCGGGCTTGTCCGAGGCGCAAACTCTTGAGGGCGATGAAGCATCATGAGCAAGGCCACGAACAAGCTGTCCCCTGAAGGGTCCTAGCTTTGAGACACCAGTTGATGCACGGCGGGGTGGATGCGTTGGCGCACCAGTTCATCGACAAGACGCAAGGCAGCGGCGCGTTCCTCTGCGGTCTGGGCATTCTCGATCTGCGCGCGGCAGTAACTCTGAATGTCCTCGGGCAGCACCGCTGGCATCGGCCGTTCCAGTTCGCACACCGTCGCAAGCCATTCCGTCGCGCTTTGCGCTTCTGCGACCGACCGTGCATGGCGCGCATCCAGCATGTCGCGCACCACGTCATCGGCGACAAAGACGTCATGGGTGATCCCGGCAAAGGCGCGGACCCGGTTGATGCGCTCTTCGGTGCAATCCAGAAGGGCCGCCATGGCCGGCACCTTGCCCATCTGCTTGGTCGATCCGACATAGTCATAGGGCGCATTGTCGGACCGTTTCAGCACACGGTTCACCACCGGATCAATCACGGTGATGATGTCGGAAATGCCCGAGCGGCGCGCATATTCCAGCGAGCCGATCATCAACTCACAGGTCGCCATCGAGACTGCCTTCATCGTGTTGCCATCGCGGCAAAGCCGCTCGGTATCAACGCAAAAGCGGGTCGATTCCCACAAGGTCGCACTTCGCAGCGGCGGCTCGCCGTCCAGCAACACCTGAAACACATCCGACAACATGTGCGGCCCGGTCGTTTGCAGTGCGCGGACGCAGGAAACGACATGGCCATCGTCATCCAGACCGATGACATAAGCCGGGTCCAGCCGATCGAACTGGTCGATCTCCCGCCCGTTTATGATTTCGACTTCCCACCCAAGGCGGTCTCCAAATACCCTTGCACGCAGTTGAAACATTTCGTCCAGCAGATCACCAAAACGATCCTTATTCAGCGCATCGACAACAATGATCATATCTTTCCCCTGACATGAGTGGCCTTGTGTCAACAACTTTAGGCTGCATGGCAGGGCAAAGCTATGCGGGGAATCCCGTAAAATCAGCGCAAACTGCAATCACAGCGGATAGATCAGCCCCAGCATGATGGCGCGGCCGACGGCTTGCGGGGTGGTCAGCGAATACAGCTTTTCGCGCCCCGATCGCAGATGCACCTCGACGGTGCGATGCGAAATGCCAAGAATGTCACCGATATCCTGCTGCGACTTGCCTGCCGCGATCCATTGCAGGATCTCGCGCTCGCGCTTGGAGAGCGCCGGATAGCGTAACGCGCGTGACAGCACATCCGACCGCATCACCGTATCATGCATATGCACGGCCACCGATTGCAGCGCCGGCAGGACACGGGCGGCAAGTGTTTCCCATTCGTCGACGCCGCAACCGCGGGTCACACTTAGCATGCCGATATCGCCATAGGGGCCGCGCACCGGAATGGTCAATCCGCGGTCCGTAATGCCAAAGTCATGCGCATCGCGAAAGGTCTTCTCAAAGTCTGACGTGCGGTCCAGTCGGCTCCAGTCGACGGGCGCAATCGACCGGCGGGCAACATGCAGCGTCGGGTCGATCCGGTGCAGGCCGTTTTCACGATAGTGGCTTTTCCAGTCGTACGGGTAGTTCGCATAACCATGAACAGTGCCCGAGATCGGGTCGGTTCCTGCATAGGCCGCATGATCAAGTTCGAAGCGCTCACAGATCTGATCGAGGAATGTGACAAAGCTCTCTGCCGAGCGGCTTTCACCTCCAAGATCAATCAGATCGGCACTCACGTGGCGCTCTCTTGCCGCCAGAAGGCGCCGGTATCTGGCAAGGCGGTCCCGGTCTGGGCAACAGGTTCCGCAATGGCCTGCGACATGTTCTGCATTGCCGCCTGCTGTTGGTCTGACATCTGGCTGAAATGCAAGAGCATCCGGGCTTCACCTGTGCTCGGCGCCTGTCGCGGAACGGCATGTCCTGACTCCGGGAGCACGGGCATGCCTTCAAAGAACGCAGAGAGAGGCAGATCCATCGCCTGTGCGATCTGGAGCAAGCGGGCAGCAGAGACCCGGATTTTGCCACTCTCGTAGGCCTCGATCTGCGCGGTCTCGGTGCACACCCGTCTGGCCAGATCAGATTGACTGACGCCGTTGAGCCAGCGAAACTGCCGGAGGCGACGCCCGATGAAGAAATCCACGTTGGTCATGCTGCACGGTGTCATTCAAGCCGCCCCCTCGCAACCACTTACAGCAGTCTTGGTCGTGATCAAGCCGGTCGCCTAGACCATGGCACGGGCAACCGCAGCCATCGTCGCCGTCGGGTCGGCAACTGCCGCTTGGTTCAGGACGTTGATCGTGGCCTTGATCAGGTCGCGCGGGCTGATCTTCATGGTCACCCCTTTTGCACGCTTCGGTTCACATCCGCCCTGCGCCACACCGGCAACGCAGGCATGGATGATCTCAGTGCGTGGCCCGGTTTGGGGCGGACAGGCTGTTTTTCACGACTTCAGCGCGTTCAGATAGCTGACGATTGCCTGCATTTCGGCATCGGTAAGCGAAAACTCGGGCATGTCTTCATAGCCCCCGCCGGTGGCCTTGCGGACGGTGCGAAAATCAACGTCACGGATATCGCCACTTTTGCCCTCGTTGGCGTCGGCACCGTGGCATGCCACGCAGTTGGTTTCAAACAACAGTCTGCCCATGTCATGCGGCGAGACGGCTTGCGCGGCGGCATCTTGCAGGGCCACCGCCTGCGGGGTGGCCTCTTGCGCAAGGCCGGGTTGGGCGAGAAGGACGAACGCAAGTGCGGTGCGAAAGTTCGATTTCATGGGGGGATCCTCGGGAGACATCCGGGCGGGGAAATGGATGGGAAAGGGGCCGCGCTGTCGCGCGGCCCCCTTTTTGCCTAAAGCCGATTACATCGGCAGGTTAAGCGAGAACATGAACACCTGGCCACCCTGGTCGGCCTTGACCTCTGCCACGGCACCGCCGCTTTCGCCCTTGTGCTGCACCACGCCGATCAGCTTTTGCTCATTGATCGGCAGGCTGGCATTCACGGCAGCCTCGCCCGGGCCGGCCAGTTCTTCGGCGGTGTAGAAGCTGCCATCGGCTTTCTTGGCCAACAGCGCGGTCATGTTCCAGCTGCCCGAAAACTCGGCCGAGGTGCCTTTGGAAAAGGTGCCCGGATAGGCCGCGACCTTGTTGGCGGCGCGTGGGTTTTCCTTGCCACCGGCCATGGCCAGGAAGTAGCCCTTGCCAGCCTCTTTCAGGGCCAACGTGGCCGGGTCCAGAACCAGGGCGAACTTGCGCTCACCGAACTCGTTGCCCGAGTCTTCATCCACCAGCAGCACGTCGGCATCGGCGGCCTTGACCCACATCAGACCATCGGGGGCCTCGGTCTTGGCAGCGCCGTCTTCCCATGTGGCATGGGTTCCAGCCCCACCGTGCTTGACGCCCTTGTCACCGACCTCAAGTGTCAGCGCCCCGTCGACAGCGGCAACGATCCGGGTTGCGGTAACCGGCAGGGTGGCCGGCAGGGCGCCGTTGGCAGCGGTGAAAACGGCCCCCAGATCGCCGAAGTCAAAGCCCATAAGCCCGCCCTTGTTCGTCATGTTCTGGATGTAGCGGTGCTTGGTGATGTCGGGGTCAACCGCCGGATGCTCGGTCTTGCTGTCGCCGACAAAGAAGGCGTGACCGGCGGGCTGTTCTTCGGCCATCTGCCAGCGCAGCATTTCGGTGTCCTTGACAGCCACCGGCTTGTCAAAGCCGCCCCACTGGTAAGCAGTGGGCGCAAACACGGCCGGGAAGGTGGCAGGTGCGTCGGCGTTGGTCAGATAGGCATCCATCATCTTCTCGGCGGTGTCGATCTTGTCGATCCCCAGCGTCGCGAAGGTTTCGTTGGCAAGGGCAAGGCCATAGATCTTGCCGTGCAGCAAGCCATTGCGCGCCAGGAACTGGTCGCGCTCGGACGCATCGGCAGCGACCGGGTTGCCGGCAGCATCAAGACCCTTGCGGCCGACGTAGATTTTCAGCGGGGCCGGCTCGATATCGAAATTGTAGCCAGCCAGAACGATGACAACATAGTCGGGGTGGCCCGGATTGATCGGCAGCAGCTTTTCATAGCCGGTCTGGCCAAGGGCCGGAACCGTGTAGGCGGTCTGGTTGGCGATATCCACGACCAGAGAGGCAAGGCCCATCGTGTCCTTGGTATCCACGAGGGTCTCCAGAACCTTGTCGTTGGCGTCTTTGGTCTGGAACATTTCTTCGATGTTCCACTCTTCCGCCATCAGCCAAACATCATCGGCAAGGCCCACGCCCGCGCCGTATTTATTGGCTTTTTCATAATAGGCGCCACAGAACGAGTTCACGAAGAAGTCAGCCTCGGTCAGTTGCATCGCCGGGGCAAAGTCCACCAAGGTGCCATCCGGCAGGGTCTGGTTACCCCACTTGCCGCCATCTGCCTTCGGCATCACTTCCTCGCCAAACACGTTGAACACGCGGTTGTACAGGTGGCCCGAGGCCTTGACGATGCTGGAGGCCGGGGCATCGGTGCCCAGGAAGTCGGCAAGGCCCGCGCGGTCAAAGTCAATGGTGTGGACATGGCTGCCGGTGAAGGTGGCGCCCGACAGCAACTTTTGTGCGTAGGTCTGGTGCGACATCGTCGCATAGCTTTCCGACTGGTAGGCCAGACGCACGGTATCGTTGTCGGCCAGCCAGGCGGCGTTGCCATCGGGGTAGCCGGTCAGCGCCATGCCGGTTGTGGCGTCAATTTCGCCCACAGTGGCCAGCGGCTTGATCGCCGAGATGAACGGAAAAGCGGTGTCGCCCGATGCGCCATCGACGCTGTTTTCCGACGCGTCATCGGCGGTGGATGCCTCAGCCACCAGGGCGGTGACCTCACCGATGGTCAGCTTTTCTCCCGACCAGCCAACAAGGGCCGTCGAGCCAAGCAGAAACGCACTCAGCGTGAGTGTCTTGAGCAAAGAGATTTTCATAGGTTTCGTCCTCGTTGTTAGCGGTGCGACTAGGCTTGGTCAGACCTGTACGCCTCCTATGACCGGATGGTATAACGGTGACATGACAGCCATATTTCAAACCGTGGCACAGCCTGCCACATGTTGGACAGAAACCGGGGTGGGGTGGGACGTGCTTTTTGACTGGCTGCGACATGACGCAGGCTGATCCAGCGCCGGTCACGCGGTCTTTGCCCCAATGTCTGGAGAGGTTTCCGGGGGCACGTTGCACTGATACCGGAAAGGGTCTTCTTTTCACCGCAACGTGTTGGCTGAACGGCCTGCAACAAAGCACGCATGCGCGGTGACTTGCCCGGCGAATGGCGTTGTGCGCTGCTGATTCGGGACGGAACCGCGGCGCGTCAGCGTGTGGTTTTGCCCTGCTGCGGGTGTCTTGTCACCCGTGCGCTTGCCGGGCGTGGCGCGGGCGGTGTAGGGTTCGGTTACAGTCAAAGGGTGGAATTGATGCCCGCAACCGACGTCAACAACATCCTGCGTAAGCGCCAGCCAAAAGGCGGGATCGCACACCAACCCGGCTGCGTCGATCAGGTTTCACAGATACAGTTCTTGCAAGAGCCGCATGATCCGAAAACCGGCTTTTGCAACCAGGCAGCGAAGATCGCGCCCTTGTCCGCGACGGCCTGTTCGGCACAGAGGGCTGGAATGCCTGAAAAGGCGAACGAAGGGGTTGAACGCGACACCACACCGATCGGCAATGACCCGATCCGCTTTGCAGACCGGCAAGAAGTCCCCCGGCGGACATGACCAGCCGCCCGATCAAGCACTCAGTGACCTTGCTTGGCCACAGAACCAGCGTCTCGCTGGAACCTGCGTTCTGGGATGCCTTGCGGGCCATTGCCGCCGAAAAGGGCGAGACCATCAACGCCCTCGCGGCCCGGATAGACGCGGGACGCACCGGCGATGAAGGGTTGGCCTCGGCGATAAGGGTGTTCGTTCTGGCACATTATCGCGGGGCCTGAATCGTCCGGGCCTGACAACAGCGGCCTTCCAGCCGCCCGCGGCTTGCGCTATGGGCAAAGCAGTGCATCGTCAGGGAGACAGCCCCATGAAAGCCGCCGTCATTACCTTTCCGGGGTCGAATTGCGACCGTGATCTTGCAACCGCCTTTGAACAGGCCGGATTCGGGGTGTCACGGGTCTGGCACAAGGACCACGATCTGCCGCATGGCATTGACGTGGTCGCCGTTCCCGGCGGGTTTTCGTTCGGCGATTATCTGCGGTGCGGCGCGATTGCCGCGCAATCGCCTATCGCTGCGGCCATCAAGGACCATGCAGCGCGGGGCGGGTATGTGATCGGCATTTGCAACGGGTTTCAGGTGCTGACGGAAATGGCCTTGTTGCCGGGGGTCTTGATGCGCAACGCCGGGCTGAAATTCGTCTGCAAAAGCGTGTCCCTGCGGGTGGCCAGCACCGACAGCGCGTTCACCGCTGCCTATGGCCGCGGGCAAGAGATCACCATCCCGATCGCGCATCACGATGGCAATTATACCATTGATGCCGATGGCTTGGCGCGCTTGCAAGGCGAAGACCGCATTGCCTTTACCTATGCGCAGAACCCGAATGGCTCGATGGCCGATATCGCGGGTGTGCTGTCGGAAAACCGCCGGGTTCTGGGCATGATGCCCCACCCGGAACGGGCCTGCGAGGCGGCGCACGGCCTGACCGATGGGGCCGCGCTGTTCAAAAGCCTGATGGGCGGGATGGCGCTTGCCTGAACGCCCCTGACTTGAGGCCATCGGGGTCAGAGCCTAGACTTCGCGTCATGTCCGACACATCGCAAGAACCAACCCAAGACGACGAGGCGCAGGGGCTTTCCTGGCGCGTCAAACTTGTGGTCGCGCTGTTGGTGGTGCTGGCCGTGGCTGTGGTTCTGGTCACCAACCGCTGGATGACCGAACGCTTTTCGGAAACCACGCGCAACCGGGCCGATCTGCGGCTGGCACTGTATTCGGGCAACATCATTTCTGAATTGCAGCGCACCTCGGTCGTGCCCCTTTTGCTGTCCTCTGATCCGGCCTTGGCCGAGGCGCTGCGCAGCGGCAACTTTTCGCAAACCTCGCAACGTCTGATCAAGGTGCAGTCGCAGATTGGCGTGGCCTCCATCATGCTGCTGGACCGCGACGGTCGCGCCGTGGCCGCCACCAATCGCAACCTTCTGGGCACACCCTATCGGGCCGCACCGTTTTATGTCGAAGCCCTAAGGGCCACCGACACCGTCTTTACCGCTGTCCGGCACGCCGCGGGCGGCTTTGACTTTACCTATTCGCGGTCGATCATCGTGGATGGCAAGCCCGTGGGCGTCATCGCGGTGTCGGTCGATTTGATGAAATATGAACGTGCCTGGGCCGGGTTTCAGGATGCGGTTCTGGTCGCCGACAGCGAAGGCACGGTCATTCTGGCCACCGAATCGCGCTGGCGCGGTCTGCCCGTGGCCGAGGCTTTGGCATCGCGCGACGCGACCACGGCCATTGGCCGCGCGATCCAGGCCACCGCCGATTGGGCGCAAAATCCACCCGACGCCTATGTTTCCGGTCAAGCCGTGATGAAGACCGAAGCCCGGGTGCCATTTCGGGGTTGGCGCATGATCACCTTTACCGCTTATGATTCCGTGCGTGAGCGGGTGAACGGTATCCTTGCCCTGGAAATCATGGGCTTTGCCATTCTGCTTGCCCTGACGTTTTACGCCCTGTCGCGCAAGGCATGGTCGCAAAGCCTGACCTTCAAGCGCGAGTCTGCTGAATTGCGGCGGCTGAACGATCGGTTGCAACGTGAAATCGCAGAACGTGAGAGGGTGCAAAAAGACCTTGCCGTGGCCGAGTTGACACTGGCGCAATCGTCCAAACTGGCGGCCTTGGGCGAAATGTCGGCGGCGGTCAGCCATGAGTTGAACCAACCGCTGGCCGCGATGAAGACCTACCTTGCCGGTGCGCGGCTGTTGTTGCAACGCAAACGCCCGGATGAGGCCCTGTCATCATTCCAGCGCATCGACGATCTGATCGAGCGGATGGGCGCGATTACCCGGCAACTCAAATCCTATGCCCGCAAGGGCGGCGAGGCCTTCGAGCCGGTGGACATGCGCCAAGCCATCAGCTCGGCGCTTGCGATGATGGAACCGCAGTTGAAGGCGCGCGTGGTCAAGATCACCCGCACCATCCCGCGGCTGCCGGTGATGGTTCTGGCCGACCGAATCCGGCTGGAACAGGTGATCATCAACCTGCTGCGCAACGCGCTGGATGCCACCAAGGACCAGCCAAATCCGAAAATTGATCTGCTCCTCAGCCGGGGCGAGACCGCCAGTTTCATGGTGCGCGACAATGGGCACGGCATTGCCGATCTCGAGAGCCTGTTCGAGCCGTTCTACACGACCAAGAAACCCGGCGAAGGCGTCGGCCTTGGTCTGGCCATTTCCAGCGGCATCGTGACCGATCTGGGTGGCCGCCTGACCGCGCGCAACGGCGAAACCGGCGGTGCGGTGTTTGAAATGCAATTGCCCTTGATCGGGCCGAAAAAAGAACGGGAAGCTGCAGAATGAGGTGTTCATGTCACGTGCGATGAAAGTGGCCATCGTCGATGACGAAGCCGATATGCGGGCCTCGATCAGCCAATGGCTGGCACTGTCGGGCTTTGACACCGAAACCTATGCCAGTGCCGAGGAGGCGCTGAAAGGCATTGGCGCCGATTTCGCGGGCGTGGTGGTCAGCGACATAAAGATGCCCGGCATGGACGGCATGGCTTTCCTCAAGCGCTTGATGAGCATGGATTCAGGCTTGCCCGTGATCATGATCACCGGCCACGGCGATGTGCCGATGGCGGTCGAGGCGATGCGGGTCGGAGCCTATGACTTTTTGGAAAAGCCCTTCAACCCGGACCGGATGACCGAACTGGCCAAGCGCGCGACGCAAGCCCGCCGCATGACGCTGGACAGCCGCGCCCTGCGCCGTGAATTGTCGGACGGGTCGGTGCTGATGAAAAAACTGATCGGCTCCAGCCCGGTGATGGAGCGGTTGCGCGAGGACATTCTTGATCTGGGTCAGGCCGACAGCCATGTGCTGATCGACGGCGAAACCGGCACCGGCAAGACCCTTGTGGCGCATGCCCTGCATGCGGTTGGCCCGCGGGCCTCCAAGCGATTTGCGACGATTTCCTGTGCCGCATGGTCGGAAGACCAGCTTTCGGCCAAGCTGTTCGGCCCGGCCGAGGATGGCACCCTGCCGCTGGTCGAAGAGGTGCGTGGCGGCACCCTGTGCCTTGAGGATGTGGAATCGCTCAGCTACTCGCTGCAGGCGCGGCTTTTGACCTTCATCAACGATCAGGGCATGCCGCCCGAAACCCGGATCATTGCCATCTGCAACGAACATGCGCCCGACAAGACGCTGGAAGACATTCTGCGCGCAGACCTGTTCTATCGCCTTGGTGCGATGACCATCCTGTGCCCGCCCTTGCGGTCGCGCGGCGAAGACATCCTGACGCTGTTCACCCGGATGAGCGAGCAATTCGCCGACGAATACGGCTGCGAGGCCCCACAAGTGACTGCACAAGAGGCAGCCCAATTGCTGCAAGCGCCTTGGCCGGGCAATGTGCGCCAACTGGTCAACATCGCCGAACGCGCGGTGCTGCAAAACCGGCGCGGGTCAGGATCGATTGCCAGCCTGCTGATGGCCGACAACGAAGCCTCGGGTCCGGCGATGACGACCGAAGGCAAGCCGCTGAAAGAATATGTCGAAAGCTTCGAGAAAATGCTGATCGACAACACCATGCGCCGCCACAAGGGCAGCATCGTCGCGGTGATGGACGAATTGTGCCTGCCGCGCCGGACGCTGAACGAAAAGATGGCGAAGTATGGCTTGCAACGACAGGATTACACCTGACCCTGTCGCGGTGTTGTTACACAGGCGGGGGTAAGAAAAAGGGGCAATTAACCGAAAGGTGCCCATCGTGACCACCCCCGCGCAAGACTGGCTTGAGGCTGAACTGGCCGACACCTTTGACGAGGATTTCGAGCTTGAGTTGGAAGACGCCCAACTGTCGCTGGAAATTGCGCGGATCTATCGCCAGAAACACCCGCAAACCATTGATCGCAATACCTACTTTCGCAACCTGATCCGCCTTCAGTCGGAATTGATCAAGCTGCAAGACTGGGTGCAATATCACAAGAAGAAGGTCGTGGTGATCTTTGAAGGCCGCGACAGCGCCGGCAAGGGTGGCGTGATCAAGCGCCTGACCCAGCGGCTGAACCCGCGTGTGGTGCGTGCGGTCGCCCTGCCCGCGCCATCGGACCGCGAAAAAACCCAGTGGTATTTCCAGCGCTACGTGCCGCATCTGCCCGCAGGCGGCGAAATCGTGCTGTTTGACCGCTCATGGTATAACCGCGCCGGGGTGGAACGGGTGATGGGCTTTGCCAGCGAAGATCAGGTGGAACAATTCTTCCACGACGTGCCCGAATTTGAGCGCATGTTGGTGCGCTCGGGGATCACCGTCATCAAATACTGGTTCTCGATCACCGATGAAGAACAGCAGATGCGGTTTTTGATGCGCATCCATGACCCGATGAAGCAGTGGAAACTTTCGCCGATGGACCTGCAAAGCCGCGTGCGGTGGGAACAGTATACCAAGGCCAAGGAAGACATGATGGCGCGCACCAACATACCCGAGGCACCGTGGTATATCGTTGAAGGCAATGATAAAAAGCGCGCACGCCTGAACTGCATCGACCATTTGCTCAGCCTGATCCCCTACGAGCCGGTGCCGCACGAGGAGATCCATCTGCCCGAACGCGTGTTCAATCCGGATTACGAACGCGCGGTCCTGCCGCCGGAATTGTATGTTCCAAGCAAGTATTGATTGCGATCCAGCCACGTCGCGCCGAAATTGCCATTGCTCTTTCCAAGACTTTGCCATTAGGGTCTAGATGCGCAGCGGGTTTTCCACTGCGACGAAATTCTCTGCTCAACTCCTGGCGCGTTGACACGCGCCGCTGTCAGGCAGCCGGATCGGCCGCAAGGCTGTTGTCATTTCCCGGAAACCTTTGGATTCACGGGATTTCTTAAGGTGAAGGGTATGATGCCCTTCAAATGTGAACCGCGATGAAGCGCGCGATGAAGACGATGGACGGCGCGGGGTGCCCACGGGGCACACCGCCGTCATGCGTTTCGCACGCATCCGCCCGAACAAGACGCCTTCCCCCGCATGTCACCGCCTCTGGTCCGCCAGGGGCAAACATGTGGCTCAGGCGCAATGGACCAACATGGCTAAGAAAATGCTCATCGATGCCACCCACGCCGAGGAAACTCGGGTTGTGGTGGTGGACGGAAACAAGGTTGAAGAGTTTGACTTTGAAACCGTCAACAAACGCCAGCTTGCTGGCAACATCTACCTTGCCAAGATAACGCGGGTCGAGCCGTCGCTTCAGGCGGCTTTCGTCGATTACGGCGGCAACCGGCATGGCTTTCTGGCCTTTGCCGAGATCCACCCGGATTACTATCAGATCCCGGTCGCCGACCGCAAAGCGCTGCTGGAAGAAGAGCGCGCCTATGCCCGCGCCGAGGAAGAGGAAGAAAACCGTCCCTCACGCCGCCGCACGCCGCGCCCAAAGCCACGCGCCGAGGACAGCCACAGCGACGACGCGGTCACCACCGGCCCGTCCGGGATGGACGTGGTCGATCTGGGCGACGACACCGGTGCCGATGCCTTGGTCAACTCTGCCGAACCGGCTGACCACGATCAATCGCAAGATCAAGGTCACGATCACGCCGCACCGTCGCAGGACGGCGGCACCGAGAACGGCAATGGCAATGGCGACACCTCTTATCGTGCCATGGACCACGCCAGCGAGACCGATGACGAGATCGAGTCGATCGCCGAAGAGGATGTGGCCGAAGAGATCAGCCAGCCGCGCAAACCCCGCGCCCGCAAATATAAAATCCAGGAAGTGATCAAGGTTCGCCAGATCATGCTGGTGCAGGTTGTCAAGGAAGAACGCGGCAACAAGGGGGCTGCACTGACCACCTATCTGTCGCTGGCGGGCCGCTATTGCGTGCTGATGCCCAACACAGCGCGTGGCGGCGGCATCAGCCGCAAGATCACCAATGCGGTGGATCGCAAGAAACTGAAGGAAATCGCGGGCGAGATCGAGGTGCCGGAAGGCGCCGGCCTGATCATCCGCACCGCAGGCGCCAAGCGCACCAAGGCCGAGATCAAGCGCGACTATGAATACCTGATGCGGCTGTGGGAACAGATCCGCGAGCTGACGCTGAAATCCATCGCCCCCGCCCCGATCTATGAAGAGGGCAACCTGATCAAACGCTCGATCCGCGACCTGTATAACCGCGAGATCGACGAGGTTCTGGTTGAAGGCGCCGAAGGTTACCGGGTCGCCAAAGACTTCATGCGGATGATCATGCCCAGCCACGCCAAGGCGGTGCAGGCCTACTCCGACCCGACGCCGCTGTTTGCGCGCTATCAGGTCGAAGGCTATCTGGCAGGTATGTTCAACCCGGTGGTGCAGTTGAAATCCGGCGGTTACATCGTCATCGGCATCACCGAGGCGCTGGTCGCCATCGACGTGAACTCGGGCCGCGCCACCAAGGAAGGCTCGATCGAAGATACTGCTACCAAGACCAACCTTGAGGCCGCCGAGGAAATCGCCCGCCAGTTGCGCCTGCGCGACCTTGCCGGTCTGATCGTGATCGACTTCATCGACATGGAAGAACGGCGCAACAACCTTGCCGTCGAGAAGAAGCTGAAAGACAAGCTGAAAACCGATCGTGCCCGCATTCAGGTCGGCCGCATCTCGGGCTTTGGCCTGATGGAGATGAGCCGTCAGCGCCTGCGCCCCGGCATGCTGGAAAGCACGACCCAGCCTTGCCCGCATTGCCACGGCACTGGGCTGATCCGGTCCGACGACAGCATGGCGCTGCAAGTGCTGCGCGCGCTGGAAGAAGAAGGCACCCGCAAGCGCAGCAAAGAGGTTCTGCTCAAGGCCCCGGTCGGGATCATCAACTATCTGATCAACCAGAAGCGCGAACATATTGCGCTGATCGAGGCCCGCTATGGCATGTCGGTCCGGCTTGAAGCCGACCCGAGCATGATCAGCCCCGATTACACCATCGAAAAGTTCAAGACCGCGCTGCGCGTGGTGCCAGAACCGGGGTCGGTGATTTCGGGCAATGCCAGCTTGATGGGCGCTGCCGTCGCCGAGGAGGATGACGAAGATTTTCCTCTCGACGAAGACGAGGATGACGACGACACCGACAGCGATACCGACGGCGATGCCGTTGATGCCAAGGCAGAGGGCGAGACCCGCACGGCGGATGGCAACGGCACCAAGAAAAAGCGCCGTCGCCGCCGCCGCCGCAAGCCCGGGACCACTGGGACCGGCACCGATGGTGAAGCCAGTCAGGACGACGACGGCGAAGACGAGCCAGATGACAGTGCCGCAGACGAAGCCGATGCGGGCAGCGAGGCGGATGCGACCGAGGCTGAAGCCGTGGCAGAGGATGCGCCCGAAAAGCCCAAGCGCACCCGCACCCGCGGCGGGCGTGGCAAGGTGAAGGCTGACACTGGCGAGGCCGCGAGCGGACTTGCAGCAGACGCAGCGCCAGCCCCGGCCGCATCATCGGACGCCGATGTGCCGAAGAAGCCAACGCGCAGCCGGACCCGCAAGCCTAAGGTGGAAGCTGTTGCCGATGTTTCGGTCGATCAGGGGGCCGTTCAGGGAACGGACAATCCGGTACAGGTTACTCCTGTGTCCGCCGGCGATGACGTGACTGGCCTTGCCGCAACAGAAGCCCAGCCCGAGCCACAGGCAGAACCCGAGCAAGCGGCACCGCCAGAGCAGCAGGCAGCGCCAGAGCCAGTGGCACGGGCAGAGCCGCAAGCCGTGCTGCCCGAGGAGGCCATGCAGCCCGACCCCGGTCTGGCAGCCGCGAACGCGCCCGATCTGGCACCGGATCCAGAGATGGACAAGGCCGAGGACGGCCCGCCAAAGCCCAAGCGCAAAGGCTGGTGGGCGTTGGGTCGCTGAAGACATCGGACGGCGGGGAAACCTGCCGCCCGTTTCCTTTGCCGCATGTTTCATCACGACCACGCTGATGTGACGCCCCGCCCCCGTGACGGATCGGGCCAAGGCGGCTATGACAGATCAGAGGGGTGCCTTGATGTTTGGAATTGACCTGATCGACGCGGGGCTGTTGCCCGCCATGATGATCGCGCTTGTAGCGGGCGTTCTGTCGTTTCTAAGCCCCTGCGTGCTGCCGATCGTGCCGCCCTACCTTGCCTATATGGGCGGCATTTCGATGGGCGAGATGAAGGGCGATGCCATCGCGCGACGCCGGGTTATTCTGCCAGCGCTGTTTTTCGTGATGGGCCTGTCCACGGTGTTCTTGCTCTTGGGCTTTACCGCCTCGGCCTTTGGCGCGTTCTTCTTGCAAAATCAGGTGCTGTTTTCGCGCATCTCGGGCGTTCTGGTCATGGTGTTTGGCCTGCATTTCCTTGGCGTGTTCCGCATCCCGCTTCTGGACCGTGAGGCGCGGCTGGATGCGGGCGAACAGGGCGGCTCGGCGGTGGGGGCCTATTTCCTTGGGCTGGCCTTTGCCTTTGGCTGGACGCCCTGCATCGGCCCGCAACTGGGCGCGATCCTCAGCCTTGCAGCGCAGGAAGGGTCGGTTCAGCGCGGCACCATGCTGCTGGCGGTCTATGCGCTTGGGCTTGGCCTGCCCTTCCTGCTGGCGGCACTGTTTGTCGAACGCTCGATGGGGCTGATGGCGCGGCTGAAAAAGCACATGAAGATCATCGAGCGCACCATGGGCATCTTGTTGCTGGTCGTTGGCCTTGCGCTGGTGACCGGGGCTTTCACCGATTTCAGCTGGTGGCTATTGGAGATTTTCAACAAGCTTGGCATCCCGATGCTGGGCTGACCCGGTTTTACCCTTATTTTCGCCCGCAATCCCGCCTAGACTTCAAGAACAGGAGGGGCGGATGACCACAGCCAAGGCGACCGAGGATGGCAACACGACCTTTCGTCGCCGCGTGTTCTACATTCCCGGCTATGACCCGATCCCCCCGCGCCGCTACCGCGAGCTCTATCGCAAAGAGGGCAGCGCACAGGCGAAAATCTCGGGCTATACCCTTGACCTTGCGCCCAAAAAGATCGCAGGCCCTTATGGCTGGAGGGTGCGCAGCCGGATCGGCGGCCGGCAGACCGAGGCTGACATCGAGGTGCTGGTCTGGTCGGACATCGTGCGCGACAGCATGTCAAACTCGATCCCCGCCACCTATATGCAGATGCTGCGCACCGCCTGGGCCTATATCGTGTCGGGGGCCTTGTTCCGGCTGATGAAACTGCGCAAGGGCCCGGTGATTGCCGCGCTTTATCCGATTGCATTCCTGATCGGGCAATTGCTGTGTGCGCTGCTGATTGGCTGGGGTCTGGGCACGCTGATCGCGGCCGTCACGCAGCCTGCCCTTGGCCTTTTGGGGCTGATCGCGGTCCCGTTCGTCTTGCGCTGGTTCAAGGCCAGGGACAACAAGGTGTTCGCCTATTACCTGATGCATGATTATGCCTATTCCGCACAATTGAACGGCGCGACTCCGCCAGGTCTTGCGACCAGAATGTTCGATTTTGGCAAGATCATCCGGCAGGCGCTGGATCAGGATCTGGATGAGGTTCTGGTGGTCGGCCATTCCTCGGGCGCGCATCTGGGGGTGTCGATCCTGGCGGATCTGATCCGGGACGGGCTTCCCGCCACGCATCCGCCGCTGGGGTTCTTGTCCTTGGGTCAGGTGGTGCCGATGGTCAGCTTCCTGCCGCGTGCAGACAAATTGCGCGGCGATCTGGCCTATCTGTCGGCCAGCGACGCGCTGGCTTGGGTCGATGTCACCGCCCCCGGCGACGGCTGCGCCTTTGCCCTGTGCGATCCTGTCGCAGTCTCGGGCGTGGCCCCTGCGGGCAAGCGCTGGCCGCTGGTGCTGTCGGCCGCGTTCACGCAGACCCTGTCGCCCGAACGCTGGGCAGAGTTGCGCTGGCGGTTTTTCCGGCTGCATTTCCAATACTTGTGTGCCTTTGATCGGCCCCGCGATTATGACTATTTCCAGATCACCGCCGGGCCGCTGACGCTGGCTGACCGCTATGCCGGCCGCCCCCCGTCGAAAAGCCGCATTGAACGGGCCGTCAACAGGTTTAACGCTGTGGTATGAGTCCGCCAAAACCCACACCCCGGCCGGATCGCGTGTCGCTGTTGCGCTATCTGCGGCTGTTTCGCGAAGACATTCTGTCGGCGCAACCGGCCCGGCTGTATCGGGCGTGGATGGCCGAGTTTCGCACACCGTTCTTTCGCAGCTATCTGTGCAATGACCCCGCGCTGATCGACCTTGTGCTGAAAGGCCGGCCTGACGATTTCCCGAAATCGAACCGCATCCGTGAAGGCCTGAACCCGCTGCTTGGCAATTCGGTCTTCGTGACCAATGGTGAGGTCTGGAAGCGGCAGCGCCGCATCATTGACCCCGCGTTCGAAGGCGGGCGGCTGCGCGATACCTTTCCGGCGATGTGGGATGCAGGGATGGCCTCGGTCGGGCGGTTGCAGCCCGGCGTGATCGAGGTCGAGGCGGAAATGAGCCATGCCGCGGCGGATGTGATCTTTCGCACGCTGTTTTCGATCCCGATCGAAAACGCCGTGGCGCAGGCGGTGTTTCACGAATTCCGCGCCTACCAACGCACGCAACCCCTGCTTAACCTGGCCGCCTTCCTGCCCCTGCCGCGCTGGTTTCCCCGAATGCATCGCAAGGCAACCACCCGGTCGGCCAGAAAGATCCGCGGCCTGATCACCGCGCTGACCGAAGAGCGCGCCCAAGGGATTGCTGCCGGAACCGCGCCCGACGATCTGGCCACCAAGATCATGCAGACGCCCGATCCGCTGACCGGCGCGCGGTTTGCCACCGAAGAAATGGTCGATCAGGTGGCGATCTTCTTTCTGGCCGGGCATGAAACCAGCGCCTCGGCCTTGGCTTGGGCGCTCTATCTGCTGGCGCGCTACCCCGACGTGCAAGACCGCGTGGCCATGGAAGCCGCCACCCTGCCCGAGCATTGCGATTTTGCCGCCATGTCCGGGTTGAAGTTCACCCGCGACGTGTTTCGCGAAACCCTGCGGCTCTATCCGCCAGTGCCGATGATGGTGCGCGAAAACACCTGCCCCGAAGACCTGCGCGGGCGTCGCATCCGGCCCGGCGCGCAGATCGTGCTGTCACCCTGGCATGTGCACCGGCATGAACGGCTCTGGACCAACCCCGACGGCTTTGACCCGGATCGCTGGGCGCGCGAGGAAACCCGGGTTTGTGCGCGCGATGCCTATTTCCCGTTTTCGGCCGGGCCAAGGGTCTGCACCGGGGCAGGTTTTGCCATGGTTGAGGGGCCGCTGTTGCTTGCGCAACTGGTGCGCGCCTTCCGCTTTGACCGGATCACCGGCGATGACCCTGTGCCGGTGGCGCATCTGACGGTGCGGTCGCGCGATGGCATCCGGCTGCGGGTGACGCGGCGCGAGGGGCTGACACCAGCAGGCGCGTCGGTTGACCAGCGCCCGAAAGAAGCGATCAGCCCAGCCTAGACGATCTCGACGCGGTAGGATTCAATCACCGTATTGGCCAGCAGCTTGTCGCACATCGCCTTGACATCAGCCTCGGCTCGGGCGCGGTCGGTTTCGGTCAGGTCAAGTTCAATCACCTTGCCCTGACGCACACCCGTCACCCCGGCAAAGCCCAACGTGCCAAGCGCATGGCGCACGGCTTCGCCCTGCACATCCAGAACGCCGTTTTTCAGCATGACGGTGACACGGGCTTTCATGGCAGTCCCCTTGGGCTGGTGTGGTTTTGCGCTTCTCCCTTAGCGCCCCCGCCCTTTTGGGGCAAGGGGGCCTTGCGGCGCGCCAACCAGGCGCAGCCCGGCCCGCCGCTCGCGCGGGGTCAGCTAATTGATCAGCGTGGGCTTGGGGCTGTGCGTCACATTGCTGGGCAGCACGCCAAGCCGGCGTGCCAGTTCGGTATAGACATCGGCCAGCGGCCCCGGCTCTGCCACCGGCTGACCATCACCGCGATCCATGACCGGGCGCATATCCCACAGCCGGCAATTGTCGGGGCTGATTTCGTCGGCCACGATCAGGCGCATGTAATCGCCTTCCCAGACCCGGCCCACCTCGATGCGGAAATCGACCAGACGCAGGCCGACGCCCATCATAACGCCCGACAGAAAATCGTTCACCCGCAGCGCAAGGGCGATCACATCGTCCAGATCCTGCTGGCTGGCCCAGCCGAAGGCCACGATATGTTCTTCGGCCACCATCGGTGACGACAGCCGGTCGTCCTTGTAGTAATATTCGACGATCGGACGCGGCAAGGCGGTGCCTTCCGGGATGCCAAGGCGCGACGACAATTCGCCAGCCGCAAAGTTGCGCACCACAACTTCCAGCGGCAAAATCTCGGCCATGCGCACCAGTTGTTCGCGCATGTTCAGCCGCTTGATGAAATGCGTCGGCACGCCGATGCTGTTCAGCCCGGTCATGAAGAACTCGGACAGGCGGTTGTTCAGCACACCCTTGCCTTCGGTGCCCTTGGCGGCAGTCGTCACCGGGGCCTCGGAGGCGATGCCTTCGTCCTTGAAATACTGGATCAGGGTGCCGGGTTCCGGACCGTCATAGAGGATCTTGGTCTTGCCCTCATAGACTTTCTTGCGCCGTGCCATGAACTCTCCGCGACCAATGCAACAAGGGGCGGTGCAGGACCGCCCCAACTGTCTTGATCTGGCCTATACGTCATGGCTTGCGGCACCGCAAGTCAGAGCCCGCCCGTCCATTAGCTGCGCGCAAAGAAACCTGTCAGTTTCTTCTTCAGCCAACCATCTTCGCCGCGCCGATTGTTGTCGGTGTCCTGCGGTGCCGGGCGCATCAGGCGCGGGCCGAACATGTCCTCTTCATCCAGCGGAAAGGTCGGGTGCAGCAGGGCCCAGACATCGGTCTGCACGCCACAGACGCCCTCGCCCAGAAACCGGATGCGCAGCTTTTCGCTCGATCCTTCCAGACCCATGGTGTCGCCGTCGCGGAACTTGTGGCCACGCTCCAGCATCATGACACAGGCGGAATAGACATATTGCACCGCATCGCGTGGCGGGATTCGCGCCAGAAACAAGGCAACCTCGCAGCCCAGAAACGCGGCAAGCCC